>CAWGNL010000129.1:0-6171 GCA_963823885.1 uncultured bacterium | reverse complement strand
AATGTAACGGCGACAGCGTCGCCGTCAATTGCTCCGAAGAAACTTTCGCAGGCCCGCGGCTTCGGGCAAAATCGCCGGAAGCATAGCCTGCCGGGGGGGTCTGATGAAATTACTCTGTGGGCTCTTCCCACAGTCGGGCGCTCCTAGAAACTCCCCAGTTTCGGAACAAGATTCCCGAAACACCGGGCGGTGGGTTCTTTCAATGTGACTGCGACAACGTCGCCGTCAGTTGCTCCTAAGAAACTTCCCCTGCCGGCGCTTCGGGGCAGTCGCCCGCGAAGCATAGCCTGCCCGGGGGGTTCTTTAGGAAATTACTGTGTGCCTGTCCCACGGTCGGGCGCTCCTAAGAAACTGCCGGTTTCGGGAACAAGATTCCCGAAACACCGGGGGTCGGTTTCTTTCCAATGTAACGGCGACAGCGTCGCCGTTACTTGCTCCTAAGAAACCTCCCATGCCGGTGGTTCGGGGCAGTCGCCCGCCAAGCATAGCCTGCCGGGGGGGTTCTTTAGGAAATTACCGTGTGCCTGTCCCACGGTCGGGCGCTCCTAAGAAACTGCCTGTTCCGGGACACGTTCCCGAAACACCGGGGTCGGTTTCTTTCCAAGTGACTGCGACAACGTCGCCGTCAGTTGCTCCTAAGAAACCTCCCATGCCGGCGGTTCGGGCAGTCGCCCGCGAAGCATAGCCTGCCGGGGGGTTCTTTAGGAAATTACTGTGTGCCTGTCCCACGGTCGGGCGCTCCGAAGAAACTCCCCAATTTTTCGGAAAAACATTCCTGAACACCGGGGGTCGGTTTCTTTCCACTGTACGGGCGACAACGTCGCCGTCAAATCGCCTCGCAATAAACTCCCACTGCCGGCGGCTTCGGGGCAGCTCGCCGCGAAGCATAGCCTGCCGGGGGGTTCTTTAGGAAATTACGGATGTGCCTGTCCCACGGTCGGGCGCTCCTGAAAGAAACTCCCCAGTTTCGGGAACAACATTCCGAAACACCGGGGGCCTGGTCCTTTCGATGTGACTGCGACAACGTCGCCGTCAGTCGCTCCTAAGAAACCTCCCATGCCGGCTTCGGGGCAGTCGCCCGCGAAGCATAGCCTGCCGGAACGTTGAGATTCAACCGTGTGCCTGTCCCACGGTCGGGCGCTCCTAAGAAGGTGGGTTTTGTAAACAGAGATTCCCGAAACACCGGGGGCTCGGTTTCTTTCCAATGTAACGGCGACAGCGTCGCCGTCACTTGCTCCTAAGAAACCTCCATGCCCGCGGCTTCGGGGCAGTCGCCCGCGAAGCATAGCCTGCCGGGGGGTTCTTTAGGAAATTACCGTGTGCCTGTCCCACGGTCGGGCGCTCCTAAGAAACTCCCCAGTTTCGGGAACAAGATTCCCGAAACACCGGGGGTCGGTTTCTTTCCAATGTAACGGCGACAGCGTCGCCGTCAGTTGCTCCTAGAAACCTCCCATGCCGGCGGCTTCGGGGCAGTCGCCCGCGGAAGCATAGCCTGCCGGGGGGGTTCTTTAAGGAAATTACTGTGTGCCTGTCCACAGTCCGGGACGCTCCCAAGAAACTCCCCAGTTTCGGGAACAAGATTCCCGAAACACCGGGGGTCGGTTTCTTTCCAATGTAACGGCGACAGCGTCGCCGTCACTTGCTCCTAAGATAAACTCCCCAGTTTCGGGAACAAGATTCCCGAAACACCGGGGGTCGGTTTCTTTCCAATGTAACGGCGACAGCGTCGCCGTCACTTGCTCGGAATGACATATTACAATGTTTGTTGACGGAACCGCTACGAGCTTCCATTTCGGACACTTTCGCGTTTTCGCCCTTTCGCGTTTTCGCGATTAAATTCGGCTCCGGCTCCGCCGGTTTCATTCTTCATCCTTAGTGACGAAGGCAATGCCAATCCCGCGAGGACAAGCGCCGCGCAGGCGTAGGCGAAGTAGTCCCCCAGGCGCGTGTAAGGGTCAGATCCCGCAAGGGTCTTACGCGTCCCGTCACGATCCCCCGCCTGAAAATGCCGAGTTCTCCGAGCGATCTTCCGTACGGGTCGATTATTGTCGATATCCCAGTCGCCGCTCCCCTTACCAGAAATCTGCCGTTCTCGATGGCCCTCAGCTTCGACATCATGAGGTGCCCGCGGGCGGCCTGGGTGCGCCCGAACCAGCCATCGTCCGTGATCACCAATAAGAGCGAGGCCCCGTCGGCCGTCTCAAGCCGCGAGATTTGCGGAAAAAGCGACTCGAAGCAGATGCTCGTCCCCAGCTCGCCTATATCGGTCGTGACGAGATTATGCGAGCGGCCGGGCAGCACATCGACATCTCTGATCCCGTATCGGTTGAGAAATGGCAGCCGGCCGCGCATCGGCACGAACTCACCGTAAGGAACTAACCGGACCTTGTGGTAGACCCCAAGCTTGCGCCCGGCGCGGTCGTAAAAATGGGCGCTGTTGTAACTCTCGATGACGGAGGGGGCCGGGGAGGAGTCGTATCCACCGACCACGTAGTTTGCGCGGGTTTGGGCCGCCAGGCGCGAGATCAGCGCCCCCCACCCCTCGGTGGTGATGTTCACCGGCAGGGTGGTCTCCGGCCAGACGATCAGGTCCGGACACTTTCGGGCGGCTTCGCGGCTCATTTCCTGATATGTCGCGAATGTCCGCGCGAGGTAATCCGACCGGCACGACGTCCTGCGCGGTGTTGCCCTGGATGATGGCGACCCCGGTTCTCGCGTCGAACGGTCTCGGCTCGATGCGCCACCACCCGGCGAGGCCCGCCAGCGCGGCCAGAGCGAGGACCGCCATCAAAGGACGGGCTTGTTTGCGATTGCTCGATGCCAGCCATTCGGCGGCAGCCAGATTGACCAGGCAGACGAGGAAGTCGATTCCCCAGGGTCCCGTGATGGAGGCCATCTGAGCCGTCGAGAGATTGTTTGCCTGCGTGTGCGCCAGGCTGCCCCAGGTGAATGCGTAAGGGCCGAGCGACCTTGCCCACTGTATGGCTGCCCACGCGGCGGGAACGGCCATGTAGCCCAGCCATCCGATGCGTGACGGCATTAGCCGCGCGGCAATCACCGCGAACAGCGCCACAAATACGGCCTCGGCAAGGGTCACCAGCGCCCACGGCAGGTATCCGAACAGCGAAATCCAGAACAGGATAATCCCGAAATATACCGCCCCCGCCACCAGCCCATACGCAGCCTGCATCGCGGGCTCGGGCGCGGCGAAGCGAAACCAGCATAGGGGCGAGCCCCACCCACGCCAGCAGCCAAATCCCGGGCCGCGGCATGGATAGAGCCAGCAGCGATCCCGAGAGCACAGCCAGTAAATATTGCCGTCTTTTCATTGTTTGCGCTATAATTGCCAAAAGGGAAGCTGAGTTCTCATCACGAAATCACGAAATGAATCACCATTGCAGTGTAACCATAACTATTATATCAGTTGCGGCTCTTCTATTTACGGCTACGGGCTGCGCCAAGTTTCCGGCTGGGGGCGTCAGCGGCCAACAACGGTGCTGACCCTCACAGTGAGAGGCACGATCAGCCCTACCGACCCCACCGACCCGACTATTCAGCGTCATTACTTCATCGCCATCGACAACCAGAACAACCCGAATATCGGCCCCTGGGCGGCTATCTATCCGCCGTACGGAGGCAACGGATGGGTCACTTCCTCCGACGCGCAAAACAGCGTCGGCCTCACCTCCTACGTCCAATACGATAGCAACAACCCCAACTGCTATGTGTATAATATCCTACCTGGCAGCTATTTTCTGAACACGACGGCTCCTCAGTTGCCCATTTCATCTCAAATCATAAACGGCGGTTCCACTTTGCAGGTGACCATAGACTTTAGTCAGATCGCCACCGCGGCCATCCCCGTCGCCCAGATCAAGCAGACTCAACGTCAATTTTATCCTCACCAACTCCCTTCCCGTAGGCAATCAAATCGTGACGGGGCGAATCTGGGACGCTCTCGGCCCCAGCGGCCAGAACTATGTGAATGTCGACACCACCAACAATCGCACTTACACCGGCGATAACTCGGACGGCCCAACGGTTTCCGACCCGGACCTGGACATAGTATCCTGGTCGATAGAGGCGCAGACCGTGGCGTCGAGGTAGAATTCTAAATTCAAAATCCGCCGTGCTCCCCGCGCGGCGTTTGGTAAGTGCTCACTCTTCCATGGCATACCACGTCATTCTGAACTTGTTTCAGAATCCATTTGCTCGTGCCGTGGATGCTGAATCGAGTTCAGCATGGCAAATTACCTATCAAGAGTGATCTGTTACGGCGTTTGTGCCATGCGGCGCCACGCTGTATCATGTTAGAAGATGGACCCCAAATTCCTGCAACCCAAAGACATCGATTCGCGTCTTTCCGAGTGTGGCTCCCGGGAAACCGCACCGGGAGATACCACCGGCACATACGCGGATAACGAACTCGCGCGAAACGCTCGGCAGGGCGATCTGGCGGCGTTCGAGGAGCTGTTTAACCGGCGACACAAGCGAGTGTATAACATAGCCCTGCATATGCTCCGGGACGAGAGTGAAGCCGGCCGATGCGACTCAGGAAGTGTTCGTGAAAGCTTACGCATCCATAGGTAAGCTCGCGTCCGATGAGGCGTTCGTCACCTGGCTTAAGACCATAACCATCAATATATGCAGGGATGTGCTGCGCAAGCGGGGAAAGGTCAGATTCGAGTCCCTGGACGCCCCGGTGCGATGCCAGGACGGCAGCTTGGGATGCAGGGAGATAGCGGACTCCTCGACGGACCCGGGCAAGGCGGCTGCGACAAGAAACCTGCGGGAGTTGGTGCGGAAAGCGATATGCTCTCTTGAGCCGCATTACCGCGAAGTCGTGACGCTTTTCTATATCGACGGGGCGGATATTGCCGAGATATCCAGAATTACGGCGGCTCCTCAAGGGACGGTAAAATGCAGGCTCTCCAGGGCCAGGGCCATACTCAGGCGCAAGCTCGGATGGTTCGTAAGTGGTGAATGATATGGACGGATGTCAACAGGTGCGGGATATGCTTGCCGATTACAGGACCGGCATGCTGACCGCGCGCAAGTCGGCCTGGCTCGAATGGCACATTCAGCAGTGCGCCGGATGCGCGAACGAGCTTGGCGCGCTGGACGAAGTGCTGGCCCTGGTGGAAGCCAACGCCGCCGAATACGAGCCTCCCGCGGGCCTGTGGAATAGCGTTTATAACCGGATTACATCTCCCGAATCGCGGCGATCTACCCTGTTCGGTGGTTTCAGGCGATGGATGGCGAAGCCCGTGCGGGCCGCGGGGGCCGGGCTGGCGGTGGCTGCTTTGGCAATCGGCATTATCGTGAGCATAGGCCCACGCCAGGCGAATGCGCCCGCTCAGGTCGCGTCGAACGTGGAATACGTCCAGGGACACGCCCTGTACGCCGGGCAGGCCCCGCTTGCGGACCGGGTATACCTGACGGTGGTGGCCGCATCTTCCGAATCCGGAAAATAATGGTCGATCACGATGCAAAGACGAACATTACTTGCCGTTATACTGGTCTTGCTGCTTGCGATAGCCGCCGGCGCGATCTACAGCCGCACGACAGCCCCGCGCAAGGACATGAGCCAGCTTGTTGCGCGCGCGCTGTCGCACGACGCTGGCACGGATTATGTGGCCCGCGTCATTACCAAGACCCGTTATAACGGAAAGACCATCGAGACCCAGGCGACGGTCTACCACCACGGCAGCATCGAAAGGGTGGATTACCCAGGCGCGGGAGGGCGGCGGGTCGGTCGCTCACGCGGGATGGAAAGTCTGTACACCTACCTGCCCAAGGAGAACAAGCTGCTCGTAAGCGAGACCGGCGGCGCGCTTTCCGGCGCGGAGCGCGGCACGCTGCTTGCCCAAAATTACCGGGCGGTGAGCGACGGCGACGATACAATCGCCGGACGCGGATGTTTCGTGGTGGATATCTTCTCGCGCCGCCAGGGACGCCCCAGCAAAAGGGTGTGGATCGACAAGGAGCACCTCGCAGTGCTGAAGTCGATCGATTACGCGGCATCCGGCGCCGAGCGCGGGGGCACGCAAATGACCCAAATCCGCTATAACGCCGCAATCCCACAAGGCACATTCGACCTCCCCAAAAAGGGTTCCATCGACACCGTAACGATCTGCACGTGCGCCGGGTCCCTGGAAGCGTTCAAAGGGT
>CAWGNL010000128.1:0-10708 GCA_963823885.1 uncultured bacterium | reverse complement strand
AGGTTGCTCATTCGGGTGCGTGCTCGCAGGTTGCAAACCGGGGAACCGGGTCTGGGGCTTGCCAAACGCCGACTATTCGAGGTAGATTTGCAATCCCCGAGCAACCGCTCGAATTACGGCCTTGTTTGGGCATCGGAGATGCTCGGATTGCCGTTTACGGGCCAAATTGCAAATCTGCCCGAACAGACGCCGGCGGAGGTTCCGGCTTTCGCTATCTGCCATCGGCTATCAGGCTATCCGCTCTCCTCCAGCCACTTAACCATGCGGACCTTGTTGCCGGGGCAGCGGAATGCAAACTCAACCACATCCATAGCCTGCCGCATCAGGTAGATTCCCATCCGTGGTCGCGCATCTGCTTCGGGTCGGGTTCGGCGGTCGCATTCGGGTCGAACGGTTCGCCTTCGTCCTCGACTTCCACCACCATAGCCTTGGGACAGGTCAAGCACCGCAGCCTGATCTTATCGGTCCCCTTGTTCGGAGAGCCGTGCCTGTATGCATTGGTCAAGGCCTCGCCCACCGCGATTTGCACATCGCAGAGCAGGTCATCTCTCGCGCCCGCCTCCGCGGCGGCCTGCGCAGTCTTATCCCTCAGAACGGAAATAACAGCCGGCTCGCTCGCGGCGACGTATTCATAAGTCCTCCACGGGCTCGTGTCCAGATCGTCCGCCGGGGGCACGTTGATCCGGACGACGGAGTCTTCACGGGGCAGACCAAACGTGTGTGATAATCCGCTCACGTGCAGCGTGCGGGCAACGCATCGTGTTATCGACCGCAGTTCGAAGCCGATTCCGGCTTGCTCGCAGAGCCCTCGGCTTCCAATCAGCGTCCTGAGCCCGCTACTATCGACACTGTCCACATTGGCCATGTCCAGGATGAGCTTGTCGGGTCGGTGCGTGACCAGCATCCCTATCTCGTCAGCTAAGCCTTGCGCATTATCGTATGATAGGTCGCTGGGAAACTTGAGAACCAAGTGCCCATCCGAGCCCTCGCTGGGATCAAGCATTGTCAACTGCGATAGGACTTTCCTTTCCAATTGTCCCTCCGACCATTCCGCTTTCCAATGCAGCCCCGATTTCCTCGAATGAGACCGCAAGCAGAGCTATGTCGTCTCTCGCAGGCGAGCCGGTTTCCAGGCTCAGCCTATTGCATACATGATCTATTAATTCCGAAGCCGTACACTTACCAGCTTCGAAAACTATCTCGTCAAGTCCTTCCACATCCATAAGGGAGCCATGAATTTTGGTGTCGATGACTCCGTCCGTATACAGCAGCAGCAAATCCGATGGCTCGAACGCGATAGTCCGGGTCTCGTAATCGCAGTAATAGCCCGATCCGACCGGTATCCCTCTGCCGCTCAGGTGGGTGTGCACCATTCCGCCGTCCGTGACGAGCAGCGGCGGCGGATGGCCCGCGTTGGCGTAAGTGATCGTTTTCGCCACGGGGTCGATTACCCCATAGAACAACGTCACGAAATAACTCATGCCCGCATAATAGTTGATGGCGTCGTTAATAGACCGCACAACCCGGCCCGGATAGTCCGGATGGGCGTACATAAACGCCTTCATCATATACTTGCAGGCCGCCAGGTGGATAGCCGCCTTCAATCCCTTGCCGGAAACATCGGCTATCAACACACCGACTTTGCCGTTGGGCAGCGCGGTGACGTCGTACAGGTCTCCACCGATTCTGGCTTCGTCCGTGGATGCAATGTACCGGCACGCGAAGCCACAGCCTGCGCACCTGGCGGGGGCTTCCGAGACGAGGCCCTGCTGCAGCACGTGCGCGATCGACGACTGCGTCGTGTAACGATCGGCGTTCTTGATAACCACCGCCGCGTGCAGACCTATCGAAGTCAACAGCAACACCTCTCGAGGCGTAAAATGGTGCACCTCTTTGGTGTAGATGGTGATAACGCCGATCGCCGTATCCTGGGCGATCAGCGGCGCGCTCAAAACACCCCTGATGCCATTGGTCTTCGCGGACTCCTTGAACTTAGGGTCGGATTGTTTGAGCGCGTCCGGGCATACCACGTGCTGCTTTCGGGCAAATGCCAGCCCGCTCACCCCTTCGCCTGGCAGGATTCGCACTTTTGCCGCCTGCTCCCGGCTGTAAAGCGTGTTGCAGCACGCTCTAATGGTCAGGCATCCATCGCGACCCGGCAGATATATCGTGCAGTCGTCGGCGTCGAGCGCGCTCTTGGTGGCTTGCGCCAGTGCGACCAGGGTTTCGTCGAGGTTCAGAGACGGTGAAATCCTGTCCGTCACATGCATAATCACGGTCAGATGCTCGACCCAGCCCTCGAGTGCCTCCGAATACTTCTCCGCAAGCAAATATACTTGCGCGTTCTTGACAGCCGCGGCTGCGTGCATGCCGAACGCTCTAAGAACATCGGCCATTGGGCTGCCGAGTTGCAAGTCCTGCCGCCTTGTCCCGGCGTCGAACCGGGCGACGATAGCGCCTGCCGGGTTTGTCACGCCGGATTCGGGGTTCGGGCTTGCCGGTAGGGCAATGCCTACCAGGGTTGCCTCCCGCGGATGGCCGGCGCCCTGGCCAGCCGGGCCGATTTCGCTTATCACCAGATACTCGCCCGAGACCGCCACGTGTCTGGCCAGTCTCTTCCACTCCGCCTTGTGCTGCCTGCCTGAACGCCCTATGACCTTAAGGCCGCCGTTCTCGGTGCTTGTGACGAACACGGTGGCGTCTCTAGCCCCAAGCTGGGTGCACAGCACCCTGGCGATGGCCTTCCCACACTCTTCCATATCCAGCGACGAAGAAGCCAAATGCGCCGCCTCGACCATTCCGGAAAGCATCTCCGACTGCCTGCCGGCGCTTGCCTCCATTTCCATGAGACTTTCCCCGAGCTTGTTGAACGACTCCGCCAGGCCGCTCAGCTCGTCCCGCGCGACGATTTTCACACGTCTTCTGTAGTCCCCAACCGCCATGGCGTGCGCTGCGTGCTGCATGGCCCGCACCCTGCGCGAAAGGCGATTGCCCAGCGAATACACCGCGATCAAGCCACCCATAGCCAGGAAGATCGAACCGAAAACCCACCTGAACTCCAGTCGCCAATCCGCGAACGTGCTCCTTTCCCGCTGAGCTACCTCAACGCGGAGGTCGGCGCCGGGCAACCCGGTCATCGCCGCGTATCCGACCGAGGCTCTCGGGTCGAGACGCGCCGCCGGCCCGCTGGAGCAGATCACCCTGCCGCGGGCATCGAGCACCGCGCACAAGCCGCACTCCAAGCTCCCACGAAGACGAGCCAAGTCGAACGCCAGAGCCCTGCCGGAAAGGCGGCTCGCCAGCACCGCCGAGCCGCCACGGAGCGCGGCGATTGGCGTCGCTATTTCGAGCGCGGGTCCGTCTCTCGACGAAACGCTGGTGATCCTGGTTTGCCCGATCGATCCCGGACGCAAAAAAATGCCCGCCGGCGCCATGGTCCGAAGTCCCGACACGAGCCCGTCTTTCTCCGACGCGTCCAGACGCCTGCAGACTTGCTGGGCTGAAGTCTTGGAAAGGTCTCCCGCAGCCAGAGTTTGGGCGGCGGATCTATGAGCGGTGAGCAGCCGGTCCAGACGCGTGCTCAACTCGTCTCCGACGGCATTTGCCAGGATCCGGGTCTGCCGCTGGGCCTCGCGCTCCCCAGAGATGCATTCCCAGATCTCGTGACTGACCTGCATGCAAACCAGAGGCCCCACCGTGGCCAAGAACGCCAAGATCACCTTGCCCCGAATGCTCTTTGGCCGGAGGGTCGAACCCAAACTTCCTGCCTCCATCAGCGTGAGTCAATCCTATCTACCGCAGCAGCTATACCCATTTTGTGAGACAGCTCAACCGGGTTCGGCAGAGTTTTTTTTTCGAAGTTCGAGGTTCGAAGTTCAAAGGGACCCCGCGGCCGGGACGCGTGCCCGTTTTCGTTCGGCGGGGGCTAAGGGAGCAGGCATGGGAAACCAGGCGGCTCGATTTGTCGTCATAAAAAATGAGGAACGAGGGAATAACGAATCAGTGACGAGTGCCGCCGAGTGCTGGGCGCTCAGCACTCGTTACTCAGCACCGACAGCGCGGCGTTGACCCATTCTCTTTGGCCGTGATATAATTCGAGCAGTAAAGCAGGCACTTTAGCCCCCTGAGAAACTGTCCATTCCGGACGAGCGAATCTCGTATTGGAACGGGACAGTTTGCTAGTCGATGCAAGCGGGCAACCCCCACTGGGGGCTTGTCGGTATGGCTGTGCGCGGCGCTAGGCTTGGCAGCGCCGTTTTTCTTCGTAAGCGAGGTAATTGAGTTGAACGAGGACCTCCCAGTATCCCTTGAGGAACTTGAGCGGCGGCTTCGGGAGAAAGAAGTTGCTGTTTCCGCTTTGGAACAAGCGAACAAGCGGCTGGAAGATAAAGTTAAGGAATACGAGTCCCAGTCTACAGGTCCGACCCAGCTTACCGAGTTGGAAGAGACGCTCAAACGACTGGTCTACAGGATCGCGATGATCCTGCAGGCCGAAAAGTGCGTCTTCATGCTCTACGACCAGGACAGCGGCGAATTGCAGGCCGCCAAACCCGCGCTGAACCTCACCGACGAGCAAGTCAAGCTGCTTCGTGTGTCCGCCACGCAGGGAGTCTCCGGCGAAGTCTTTCGCGGACAGAGACCCGTTATCCTCTACGACGCAGTCAACGACCCGCGCACCGTGAAGGAAAGCGTCGGCCTGCTCGGCATCAACAACGGTGTCTGCGTTCCGCTGGCCATCGAGAAACGCGACGAGGATACCAATAAGGTCACCGATCGCGAAAGTCATCGGCGTACTGTGGGTCTACAATAAGCGGCACGGAAACGTGTTCATTCAGGAGGACGTTCAACCTCCTCGACCGCATGGCCAAAAACGCCGCGTCGGTCATAGCCAGCGCGCAGATGTATCGCGAGGTCGTAAAGGAAAAGGAAGAACTCGAACACGTTATCGAGAGCGTCTACGCCGGAATAATAATGGTCCACTACTCCGGCAAGGTCATGCAGATGAACCCCTCGGCGCGCCAAATGCTGG
The DNA here is from genome assembly GCA_963823885.1 of uncultured bacterium. Lineage (GTDB taxonomy): Bacteria > Armatimonadota > UBA5829 > UBA5829 > UBA5829 > CAWGNL01. The sequence goes on along the minus strand of CAWGNL010000128.1, from coordinate 5,679 downwards.
GTATGAAAGAGGACGATAAACTCGTCGGCGATTTTCATCAGTGCATCGCGAGCGTCCCTGTCGTGAACGTCCTCAAGAGGGCACTTGAAGAAGGCACCGACGTCCAGGAAGAGATTAGCATGCCCGACCACGCTTCGGAGGAAGAGGACGCGGAGCGCATTTATCAGGTTCAGACCGCCCTTGTCAAGAGCGAGGACCAGAGCAATATCGGCATAGTCGCCATCTTCAACGATATCACGGATATTCGGAGCATCGAGCGGATGAAGACGGCGTTTGTTTCCACGGTCTCGCACGAGCTTCGCACCCCGCTTACCTCGATCAAAGGCTTCATCTCCACTCTGCTGCAGGACACCGAAGGCTTCTACGACAAGGACACAGTCCACGAGTTCTATACGATCATCGACCAGGAATGCGACCGGCTGACCCGACTTATCAGCGATCTGCTCAATGTGTCCAGGATCGAGGCCGGCCGCGCGCTGGACCTCAACCCCGTGCCGGTGGAGATTGGGGAAGTGGTGGACAAGGTGATCGCCGCGCAGAAGTCATACACGAGTAAGCATGAGTTCAAGGTCGATCTGGATTCCAACATTCCGACGATCGTCGCGGACAGGGACAAAGTCGACCAAATACTTACCAACCTCACCAACAACGCGGTGAAGTCACTCGCCCAACGGCGGTACCATTACGGTGAGCGGCCGCATATTGGACGGCCTGATAAGAATGGTCGTCGCCGACCAGGGAATGGGGATTTCCAAGGAACACCTGGGAAAGGTGTTCGATCGGTTCCACCGCATCGACAACCGCGACACCCGCAAAGTCGGCGGCACCGGGATCGGGCTTTACCTGGTCAAGCACCTTGTGGAGGCCCACGGCGGAAAGATTTGGGTCGAGAGCGAGGTGGGCAAAGGCTCGCAGTTCATCTTCGAGTCCGCCTAAGTGCCCGCCGCAGTTCGAGGACGAGATGGCTGCTTTCGTGCAGCCTGCCGCCGCCCGCACAGCCAAGACCGGAATGAGGCCGGCGAACATGCCTAAGGCATCGGCCTAACGGGACGGGTTACGGGTGATAGGTGTTGGGTGATGGAAGGGAACTGCCTCTCCCTTCCATCACCCGTCACCCATCACCGCCGAACCGGCTTCGGACCGCGCTGATTATGATTTCCTCCGCGGCTTCGAAGCCCAGCGCACCGGTGTCCAGACACAGATGATACCGCCGGGCATCCGCCCAGTCCTTGCCGGTCATCACCCGCACATACCGCCCCCGCGCCGCGTCCGTTTGCTGGTGTTTCGGGATTTGAGGCAGCGAACGATTCGTTCGAGTAGGGCGCAAACCTCGTAGTCGCTCCGGAAATCCCGAAACTATCCAGCCTTCCGCTGCATAGCGACGTGTTCCCGCCGGATTTGCTGTCCGCTTTCCGAAAAGCTCTCGGGACAATCTGCGATTGTTATACCCAACAGACCTGAGCACAAAAAGATGTACCACTCAGTCTTCATGAGAACGGCAGCCACCACTATGCGACGGGAACTCGAAGGCGCCGGGTTAAAGCGGACCCTCTACTTGTCGTTCGCCGCATATGTGGGTTGCACGGCGGGCGAAATCACTTCGGATAAAAATTCCGATCCGCAAGGACTTTAGATGGGGAGGGTGGAAGGGTAAACGTGTTGGTAAGGGTTTCAGGGTTAGTAGGGATGATAGGGTCGATAGGGGTACGGAGCCTTGTTCCGTGGGAAACCGCCCGCCCCCTACTAACCTTACCAACCCTAAAACCCTATTAACCCAAGTATCCGGGCCCGGGTGGTTGTTATGCGAATGATTTGGAGGCTTCTAGGCTTCTATAGAAGGTATTGGAATTGGGCGCTGCTCTCGCTGTTATCGATCCTGACGGTCGAGTCTTTGTCGCTCATCTCGCCGCAGATCATCAAGTACCGCCTTCGACAGCGGCATTATGCGGCGCAACTATGTTCTGACGCGTAATTTCGCGCTGCTCTTGATCGGCATGCACGTTATAAAGGGCTTGATTATATTCGCCAGGTCCAACCTCGTGCAGTATACGGCCCAAAGGACCGTATACGATATCCGCAATAAGCTCTTCGACCACATCCAGCGCCTTTCTTTCAGCTATCACGACGAAGCGGAGACTGGCCAGTTGATCTCCAGGTCGACCGCCGATGTCGAGGCGCTGCAGGGGTTTCTAAGCGAAGGGATGATGTGGATAGTCATCATCCCCGCGCTGGTGATCGGAATATCGATTATATGCCTCGAAACGAACTGGCGGTTGACGCTCGCTTCATGTCCGCTCTGCCTCTGCTTCTGGTCGTTGTGATCCGCTACAGCACGGCAATTGGGCCGGTGGTCGCGGCGGCCATGAACCAGTTCGGCGATATGACCACGACGGCCCAGCAGAACCTGATGGGCATCCGCGTCGTGAAGGCCTTTGCCCGCGAAGACCACGAGATCAAGAAATTCGACGCGGAAGTGCGCAAGATGATTAACTATAACCTGGAGTCCGCCAGGATCTCCTCCATTTACCTCCCGGCGATGGACTTCATGGCGGCGTTCGGAATAACCCTGGTGATCGGCTACGGCGGCTATCTCGTCATTCACAACAGCCTGACGGTCGGCAACTTCATAGCGTTCTATATTTATGTAGGATGGATTGTGTGGCCCATCCGGGTCACGGGCTACGTAACCCAGTTGACCAAGAACGCCGTCATAAGCGCGAGCAGGATCTTCGAGGTCCTGGATACGCACGCCGAAACCCACATGAAAGACGGCAGGATCGAGCTCAGGAATTGCGTGGGGCGCGTCGGTTTTCAGGACGTGTCGTTCAGCTACGCGGACGGCAGCCGGGCGCTATCGGGTATCAATCTGGAGGTCGAGCCGGGACAGATGGTCGCCGGTAATGGGTTCCACGGGATCAGGCAAGAGCACCATCATCAACTTGCTGCCGCGGTTCTACGACGTCACCGAGGGCGCGGTGACAATCGATGGCCGGGACATTCGCGAATATCGGCTGGAGTCGCTCAGGAAGTGCATCGGGATCGTCTCCCAGGAGACATTTCTTTTTGGGGATACCGCTTACGAAAACATCTCGTACCGGCAGGCCCGGCGCTGCTCTGGACGATGTCATGTCCGCCGCGAAGGCGGCGAACGTGCATGACTTTATATCCCGCCTGCCCGGCGGCTACGACAGCAGGATCGGAGAGCGCGGAGTGAACCTCTCGGGCGGTCAGAAACAGAGGATCGCCATCGCGAGGGCGATCCTCAAAGATCCACCCATCCTTATCCTGGACGATGCCACCGCGAGCGTCGACACTGAGACGGAAAACCTCATTCAAGCGGCGCTCTCGGAGCTTACGAAGTCGCGGACCACGTTTGTTATCGCTCAGAGGGTCTCCACAGTAAAGCGCGCGGATAAGATAGTGGTGTTGGACAAGGGGCGAATAGCCGAGACCGGGACTCACGAAGAACTGCTTTCGCGCGGAGGCTTGTCCTCCGAGATATTCCGCCTGCAGCTCACCGGTCACGAATCGGAGGTCAGGATTGCCGCCACCCGTCTATGAAGATGAACTGCTGGGCAAAGCATGGGATTCCGGACTGGCCCGAAAGGCCGCCTCTTTCGTGCGGCCTTACTGGAAGCAGATACTCGTGTGCTTTATCGTCATGCTGCTGACGGCGGCGGCGGGCCTCACTTCGCCGTGGCTCCAGGGCTACGCCATAGACAAGGGCATTCTGCGCAAATATGTCGTGCACGGGAAAACGGTGCATGGCGACATGCGCCTGCTCGTCATTATCGCCGGCCTCTACGTCTCCATTTGGCTGTTTTACTGGCTGATGCAGTTCGTGCAGACGCGCCTCATATCCAAGCTCGGCCAGACGGTGCTGTTCGACATCCGCCACAAGCTTTTCGAGCACATTCAGAACATGTCACTGGACTTTTTCGACCGGCGCGAGATCGGCAGGCTTATCTCCCGCCTGACCAGCGATGTCGGCGCGGTGAACCAGTTCCTGACGTCCGCGTCGCTCTCGATGCTGACCGATCTGCTGACGCTCGTAGGTGTCGTCATCATAATGCTGATGCTGGACTGCCGGCTTGCGACGCTCACGTTCCTCTCGATCCCGGTCATCATGGTAGTGATGATGATCTTCAGGGGAAAGGCCCGCCTGGCGTACAGGGATGTGCGAAGAAAGGTGGCCACCGTGACCGCGACGGTGGCGGAGAACGTTTCCGGTGTGCGCGAGGTCAAGAGCTTTTCGCGCGAGAAAGAGAACCTGCGAAGATTCAAGCAGATAAACAGCGAGCAGAATCAGGCCGTGATGCAGGCCGTGCGGGTGTCCGCGGTGATATGGCCATCGATAGAGCTGGTCAGGTCGATTGCCGTGGGGACGATCTTGTGCGTCGGGGGCAGCCAGGTGCTGCGGGGCCTGTTGACGGCGGGCATTGTGTGGTCGTTTATAGGGTATGTGGACCGGTTCTTCCAGCCCCTGCAGAACATCAGCCAGTTTTATTACACGATGCAAAGCGCCATGGCCGGGGCGGAGCGCATCTTCGAGATACTCGGCGCCGGGCCGACCGTCACGGACAAACCCGGCGCGCATCCGCTGCCGCCGATAGGGGGCGAGGTCGAGTTTCGGAATGTGACCTTCGGTTACGGCGCGGAGCCGGTGCTCAAGGACCTCAGCTTCGCCGTGCGCTCGGGCGAGACGATAGCCCTGGTAGGCCCCACGGGCGCCGGCAAGACCACCATCACCAGCCTGATCCCGCGCCAGTACCATATCCAGGAGGGAAGCATAACGATCGACGGCGTCGACATTCGCGATGCCACGATGATATCTCTGCGCCGGCAGGTAGGGATGGTCCTGCAGGACAGTTTCCTCTTCCCCGGCACGGTCAAAGACAACATCCGCTACGGCCGGCTCGATGCCACGGACCAGGAGATCGAAGCCGCCGCCCGAGAGCTTGGAGCGCACGAGTTCATACAGGGCCTTCCGCGCGGCTACCGGACGGAGATACAAGAGGGCGGGGCGAATATCTCCACCGGTCAGAAGCAGTTGCTCTCCTTCGTGCGGGCGCTGCTGGCCAACCCGAGGATACTGGTCTTGGACGAGGCGACTTCGAGCATCGACACATACACCGAGATGGTCATTCAGGAGGCGCTCCGCCGCCTGTTCGACGGGCGGACATCGTTCGTGGTGGCGCACAGGCTCTCGACTATCGCGGAGGCGGACCGGATACTCGTGATCGAGGCGGGGCGGATCGCCGAGAGCGGGACCCACGACGAGCTTCTCGAAAAGAAGGGCCTCTACCGCAGGCTTCACGACGTGCAGTTCAGTTTTCTTTCCTCGGAAGACGGTCAGGCGTCAGTCGAGGCTCGTCAGTCGGGAAGCAGCGTTTAGCGGAAAAGTGGAAAGCCCGGAACTTCGACCCGCACGGGTTGCTTCGGCCGCAGAGCGAAGCGCCGCGACCGAAGCCGGGCCCGAAGGGCCCGCACAACGTCTCGCCGGGTTCGGTTGTTGTTTCGGGAAACCCCTTTCCCGAAACGCGCTTGCGCAACCCACGTGTGCAGCGGGGAACGACCCCACTATGCGGCGGGAACGACAACTCGAAGCAGTCCCTGGAACAGAGTCCTTCGAGTTCCCGCTGCACGCATGGCACCCGCGTGGGGCAGAGCCGGACATCT
>CAWGNL010000127.1:0-10140 GCA_963823885.1 uncultured bacterium | reverse complement strand
TTATTCAGTTATAGCTTCTTCCGTCTTAGCGCAAATCCCGCCATTCCGATCATTCCGCCAACAAGCCCCAGAACAGATGATGGCTCCGGAACCGGTATCCACTCCACGGCATCCCAATGCCCATCGGCGCTGTTATACGCTGTGCCGACGACCCAACCGTTGTTATTGATTCCCTCGGTTGTAGCGCCATATCCGAAATCAGGCAGTGCGGTTAGAGTTCCATTATCCCACACGTACGCTAGGGTTTCAGTGTCAAATGTCCAAGAGGTGAGCGCGACTTGCCCGCGATTGTTTATGCCGGTGGCCCCTGTGCTCCTGTCGGTCCAGCCGAGCAGATTGGTTAGTTGGCCGCCCTGGTTACAGGTAGGCCGTCGCGTAAGCGCCGCTATAATAGTCCGCCTCGTTATAGCTGATACCGACCACCTCTCCCAGGTTGTTCATGGCCCATGGCAAGAAGTTGCCGATGTGGGTCATGCTCCCGCTCTGCCAGAAAAAGACTTCGGGGTTCACATCGCCGCCGTAGATGCCCACAACTTGGTCTGAGTCATTGATGAGCAACGCCTCGCTCGCAGCGGTGTTGGAAAGAGCGCCGGGGGAAGTCGTCAGGTCGTGGATTCCGGTCCTGTCCCAGATGGTGGCGTGGGTGCCGTCCGGATTGGAGGGGCTGCAGACCGACTTTCCGGCAACAGTGCCTGCGTCATTTATGTCATAGAGATAATTGTTGTATCCGCCGTTGGGGATCAATTCCGGCAGCGTTGTCAGGGTGCCGTTCGTGCTCCCAAAATAGCCGCTTACGATGGTTCCTGAGTTATTTAAGCCCATTGCATTAGGGGCGCTGCCGGGTGGAAACCCCGCATTGTGCGGTGTGCCTCCGGCATCCCAGTAGTAAATGCTCGTGCCGCCCGACTGAGTCCCTGCCACCCCGGCTACCACACCCTCGTCGTTGATCTCCCATGCCTCACTACCAGCCTGGCCCTGCGGCGTGCTAAGGACGCGAATTGGTCCTGCACTGCCCCCGCCACATTGGATAGCGCCAGCAAGCAAGCGACTGCGGAACAAAAGGCAAACGCTTTGATCTTATTCATCTTTATCTCCTCCCGGATGTTTGATGTGTATCATCCACAACATACGAGAAACGCTGGGTGCAATAATAGTGCCAATCATACGTGTCTTCCGCTGAATGTCAATCAGAAGCCGGTTTTCTCCAGAATCCTTCCTGTCCTCGTGTCACGTATCGACCGCCAGGTCGTCCTTCGTATTCCACTTACCATCCGGACCGGCGCTGGTGGCCACGAGTAATGGGTGCCCATTCCTCACTTCCAGGTTTATGCGAATCCCGTGGTCCCAGCCGTCCCGAAGTCTATCGGAAGATACCATTGCAATGAGGGGCTTAATCGGCGATACTGAAATTTCTTTCGGCGTTTGCGGACGGTCAAAAGGGACGGTCGGCACAGGACCCAAGTGACTCTCCGGGAACGCGTTGTCGATCGTGATGTCCTCGGGCAGGTTGCTGAGCCACGGCGCCGTCCCCGAAGTTACCGCCGAGATAATACGTTCCGTCTGTTTGAGCGGCTCCTTTGGCCACTTGTCCTGATAGTGGAACGCTAATCGGCGTACAGGAGCCGTCGTAGATGGAGCAGTAGACACGTCCGCCGTCAGAATCATTCTTACCATATCTGTGTTCGTCTCGGAGCGCACTCTGATGTTGTTTGCTTTTTCACCGCCAGATCACCTTTCCACCCTGCCCGCAAGAACCCCGGAATAGTCTTCGAGAATGGACGAATAGAACTGAGGCATCGATTTCGGTGCAGGCAAGCCAAGAAGCCTGTACTGGCGATGAATTGTTTCGCAGACTGCCCGTGCACGAGAGTACATCGGCACGTGTCTGACACAATATCCGGCAACGATGACGCACGTGATGGTCGACCAACCAACGATTTGCCATATTCTGTTGTATCGACCTACCGTGTCCATCATAAGATAGATTCACCGCGTTCGCGAAATCCTAGTGTGCAGCGAACGTTACTGCTCATCCACACTCCTCGCGAAAGCTTGAGTTTGCTAATATCCCCGCAGCTTGCACTTGAATCAACAAAAATGGCGGAAACGTCCTGGTTCCAAAAGTCACGGTCTTCTTTGGCGCTTTGCATAGGCCCACCGTTAGGGCTTCGAGCGATAACCTGACAGGACGATGCGTGTTTGGGTCAGTGCAGGGGAACCGGGAGTGGCAACTGAACAGACGCATATTTGTCAGCATGAACGCGTGCGAGGTGGCTGCGGGATGCGCAGCGTGATATTGCACCTTGGCTTTCAACACCCCCATCGGGCTGATGGATTCCACTTGTTGTCCGCCCGTTCCTGTCGAAAAACATACGTCGGTCACATAGGTTGATGTATTCCAGAAATCATCGGTGGCGTAGGCTACTAGTTGATGAAATCCCTGGTTGAAATTGAGAGGAGTCGACCTGAAAGACGTAGTCGCCAGAGTTGTCCGGCTGAGCGTCGCTATCGACTGATATCCCGTCGATACTCAGACTGACGCTGCTAATGCCATTTGCTGACCACCGATGAATGGGTGATCGTTGATATTACATAACAACGCCCTCAGACGTCGTTCTCCGAAGGGCTGGTAATCTCGATAGAATGCACCTCAACCTTCGTCACGAAGTCAGTCGTACCGCGAGATATCTTCCCGCGTTCGCCGACGATCAATAGGTTGGACTTATTCGAATATGTACTCGGCGTTGGGAGACAGGTTTGTCAGGGACACAAGGTGGTTCGTGGTGGGTGAAGGTTCACTAGCCACCTGCCAGTTAAGGGTCTCCACCGAGGGGCCAACTATCGCATAGCTGATCTTGCCGTTCGCGATAGCGATTGTAGACCAACTGACGCTGCAGCCTGCGCTAGAAACGGCGCTCAACGATACATCTGAAAATGCCTCGCCGCTAGCGGTCGTGATCGTCTCTTTCGGCGAAACCGAGACATTACCAGCGCTGTCTGTTGCCACTATCCAGTAGTTGTAGGTCGTAGCTGGCGTGGCAACCGGCAAATAAATTGTATGGAAGTAGGTTGATTGGGCAGACTCCGCACACGCCACAGGGGAATCTGCATCACTGTAAAGCACATATCCAGTAGTCGGTACGCTGGTCATCCATGCCACTGCGGCAGTCGTGTTTACGAGAGATGCGCTGACATTCGAGATGGCAGGTAGTGTACCGGAGTTCGTGACAGTCGCAACAGTCTCAAACTGAATCGATCTTAAGCCATCGTCATTACTCCGGCTCACCTCCACGTAGTACGGGCCAGCAGCCACGAAGTTACCATTGTCATCTTTGCCATCCCAGGTCACGGTCATCGACCCAGCGGAAACCTGATGATGATCCCATATCGTCCGAATCACAGCAGGCACCAGACTGCCATTAAGCAAATCGCTCGCTGGTATCGGATCAGCGCTGCTTATGCAGGTTCGTGCGTCAAGAAAGTTAATCACAGTGACATTAAATGTGTCGTCAGCGCCCGAGGTAAACGCGACACACAAGGATTGGCCCTGAGTTGTGTCGAACCGACTATTGTCTTCTGGTGAGGTCGGCCCGGGAACTGCACTAAGTGAGGTTAGTGCTACGTTATTGACAAATATCTCTCCGGTGCCTTGGACTGCCTGATGACTTTGTGGGTCAGACGTGGTCAGACTTATGATATGGAGGCCAGGTGCATTGTCAATTTCGAAATTGAAATTACCGTTCTCGTCCGGCGCGACGGTACCGCCGCCCCCAAGGCTGTCGCTCCACGTGACGCTGCTGCCGGAGTTTGTGGACCCAGCAACTGATGTCTGATTGTCGTCATCCGAGTCGTTGATCTCAACGAAGCAGTCAGAATTTCCCGGTAGCACCTCAATCGGCACCGTCCAAAGCGGGGACTCACATCCGACTCCCGCATTGTCTTTTGCAGTAAGCGTTATCGTGTAGCCACCAGGTTCCACAAGGTCCTCACCGGACTCGTCTGTGCCATCCCAGGACAAAGTGTTTTGCCCTGAGCTTGACCCCGATAGATTGTTGATACTCACGGCATCCCCATTTGACAAGGTCTTAACGACATCGCCAGACAGGTCGTCGAAAACAAAAGCATAGAGATATGCTCCCGTGGCTTGCGGTCTAACCACTGGCTCTGCGAGCGTATAACTGATCTGCAGAGTCTGGTCGTTTTCTGGAGTGAAAGACGCGGCGCACTGAATGTTGGACAGTGATAGCCTGGGGCCGGAAAGGGGAGTCGTGGAGAAACTGACGGGGTACTGCCCGGACTGGAGGAAGACGCCAGTGCTGTCCTCCCCATCCCAGCTAACACTATTGTCCCCGGTGAGAGTGCTGCCTGGGATACATGCGCCTCCGGCAAGTCCCGTGCAGGCATCAACAGGCTCACTTAGTGTATAGTAGATATTTGTGGCGCCTTGCACGGCGCTGCCAGGATAGACGGTGCGTTTTGGTCAGGGTTACACGTTGTATATGGATACTGCCACATCAAACCCCGGCCAGCAGTCCTTACCATTGCTGGTCCACTTGGTTTGCACGGAGCCGCCGCTGTATTGCACACCGACACTGTTAATGGCCTACCGCCTGAGTGCTGGGCGGCTGCCAGGTGGTGGACCCGATGTACTGATACGGGTTTGCGGGCGGATTGTACGCCGGGTTTGCCTGCGAGCCGCCCGAATCAAGCGTAGCGATCAGGTCGTAAGTCACACCGTCCGAGCCTTGGACGGCCCCGGCGCTGTCGGGAAAGAGTACCAGAATGCTCTGGACGCCGGGCTGAGCGCTCGTCGACCGCCAGTTGATCTGAACACTGTCATTATAGGCGGGTTCGACGGCAAGCGGGTTGAGGTTTGTAATCTCGAAGTCGGTACTGCCAAGCCCCACCGAAGTCATTACGAGTCTTGATAGGAACCGGTTCCTTGTTGTGATATTCATTGTACCGCCCCAGCTTTCAAGCGCCGCGTCGGCCTTGGTGTTAATTGCTGGGGTCTCGAACCACCCCAAGTCATTGGCGGTAACGGCTGTATCGGTCATCTGGTTGGAAGGCGCTCCGGGCGTGGTCACTTCTATCTGTCGATTGGCAGCGGGTTTGCCGTTTTCGTCGAATGCGAGGCCCTGCACCCCGCCCCGAAGTCTTTTGGTCATTCCCTGTGCGACGGTTCCAAGGGAGCCGACGTGCGGGCTTATGCCGTCGGGGGTAATATCCAACGGCACCGTGATCGTATTGTTCGGCCCCTCGGAATACGTGCCGCCGACCAGGTAGCTCACGTAGCAGTTCTCCTGGATAAAATCGCTGGCCTGTGAGAGGTCAGCGCCGATGGACGCTGTCGCCACGCCATTTGTGGCGAAGCGTGCCGGATCGCAGTAATCGGTGATCGGGTAGAGCCAGGTGGTGTAATCGTCAGTCGGATAGGCAAGCACATGCATTCCGGTTGCGCCATCGTCAGGGAGCAATTTCCACGGCGTGTATTTATACCACGGGGGTGGATGATTGGGGTCTTGCTGCGCATCCGGGCTGTTGTCCTCTTCGCATGTTCCCGCCGGAAATTCCAACACCACCGCCCCATCTATGACCAGATGGGCCTTTCTGATCAGATGGCGATAGTTCGTGTAGGGGTTGTCGCCGTTTTGGACGACGATATAGCCAGTGTCGAACCAGGACCAATCGTTCACCTGCCGGGTGTCGTTCCAAGAGGGCTGGTTCGGCAGCACGTAGAGCTTCGCGAATCCGCCCTCGTCGGGTGTCTTGCGGTAAAGCTGAACGCATTGGAAGCCGTACCTGGGTATTTGGAGTCTTACATTCGAGCTTGGCGCTGACGACCCGGCCGACGCCCCAGCCCGCAGGAAGTTCCCAGGAATAGTATGAGTCCGGCTCGCGCGTTCCAGCAGGATTGTCCGGGTCGGTCGAGACACAGCTCCATGTCCAGCGGTTGCTCGAAGGGGATAATGCTCTGCATCTTAGACGCTTCGATAGTGATCGGCGCGTCATAGGTGTATTGTTCCTGCGTGATTTTGAGGCCATATTCCTGGCCGCCGGGATACAGCCATATTTCAAACTCGAAGTTCGTGCAGCTTGTCGCGTCGAAGGACTGCGTATAGCCCGACTCTGAAATATAACCTAGCCAGTCAGTCGTGTCCGCATTGTAAACGTTTATTCCGTAGCCGGCGCCGACAGAATCGACGTGGAACGTGACGCTGAGCGCATTACTCGGGGCCGAGAACGTGCCGGTCCAGGCCGGGTCGTAATACGATCCCGTCACCGGATGGGGACTCTCGATTACCTGGTTCAAGGTGGCAGTTTCTTCCGTCGTTGTGCTGGTATTGCCTGGCACGGTAGACACGTCGGGCGAGCAGAGGTCGATCATCGTGGTCTGTGCCCCCGGCGAACCGGCCTGGAGATTCCAGGAGTCACCGCCCAACGAAAGGACCGCTTGGGCACCGTTGGTCGATGCAGACCAGAGGACCTTGGCGAATCTTGTGCCGGTGAGCCGTATATTCTGAGAAAGGAGGTTGGCGATTTGCGCCGTCGCTTCGCCCGAAGAATCCGTGTTCACCACGAAGTAGGGGGAACTCAAGCTTGACGTGCCGCCGGTCACGCTCCACCCGCTCAGACCCATTCGATGTGCAAGGCTGTACACAAAAGGCCTGAACCCCACGCCCTGGACAACCCCCGCGACACGAATCAGCCTCCTGGAAGCGCATTTACCGGCTTGCAATCAGCTAACTCCACACGCAACCCGCGCACAGGCGCGGCGCGGGTTCCCGATGGTCCGGCGTTTCCGAACGCCGGACCCAGTTCCCGGGGTTTGTAACCCCAAACAGGCCCCCACAATTCGATGCTCGTTACGAGGTGAGGACTTGCGCCTTCGTGTACCCGAAAGTGCTGTGGCAAGATCGTTACCCCAGAGAAGAACTTGTTTGGCGGGGAGAGGTGACCGTTCCGTCGGCCGTGCCGCGGGTTACAGACCCGGGGAACCCATCCCAAGGTTCGGAACTCTCGGACCAACGAAGTCAACTATGCTCTGGATTGGATGAGACCCTCCTGCCAAGGGTTCAATGACAACGCAGTGAGACCCGCACTTTTGGTCTTGTCGCCTCGTGATACAGCCAAAAGAACACGAGTTCGGACCGAAGGGAAGGCCCCACTATGTCTTGAAAGCCGCTCTCTGAGGCAGATGTGACTGTCGAGGCTTCAGAGACAGATGATCTCAGCTTTCAGCGTCCGAAAAAGGAGGATATTGATAAGGAAATGTTGTATGCAGAGGCAAGTAAGCTGAGAAATCAGCAACAGGCAGGGATATCCAAATCTGATATGGGAAATCCCGGTCAACATCAATGGAGAAGACCGACATGAATACTATCACCAGACATTCCCTCGTGGCGGCGGTGCTTTTGATGTGCTTTTGGACGCCATCCTACGCTGGCCATGGCGTAAACGCGAAAGACAAACGCGGCGACACGGCGCTCATACGGGCGGCTAGAGTCGGCCACGCGGATAGGATAAAGGCCCTCATCGCCGCCGGCGCCGACGTAAACGCGAAGGACGAAGACGGCATAACGGCGCTCATGCAGGCCGCCTTCTATACCAACGCGGATATCGTAAAGGCCCTCATCGCCGCCGGCGCGGATGTGAACGCGAGGGACAAAAACGGCAAGACGGCACTGATGTTGGCTGCCACCACGGAAGCAGGCGGGCAGGTCCGCACAGTCCAGACGACCGCCGCCGAAGCCGCCGCCGAAAACGCCAACGTCGTCATTGGCGGCGCCGTTCAGGTGGGCTGGCCTGACTGCGTCGAAGCGCTCGTCGCCGCAGGGGCGGATCTGAACGCAAAGGACACGCATGGCAAAACGGCGCTCGCGTTGGCTCAGTCGGCTAGGTCTGGTTGCGTCGCCATCCTGCGGGCTGCGGGAGCAAGATAGTGTTTAGTGTTTTAGTGTTAGTGTATTAGTGTCTAGTGTTCTATACAGAACGCCCTATGTAATTGCGCACAATATTCTTCCGTGCCTTGTGTGGCGACCGAACGTATTAACGGCGTTGCATATAGTTCATTCTTTAACCTGCAACCCGCTGGTGGAGGCGCCTTTTCATCTCGGAAAAATAGCTCGTTCCAATCGTGTCTTTGTGCTGCCGGAGCCAATCGGAGAGCTTCGTGGAGCCGGTGGCGGGAGCATCGGACGAAAGAATATTGGCTGTAAGCCCGGCAACCTCGTCGGCAGTGAGAACAGCGTCGCCGAGGAGTTTGCCGATACCCCCTGTTGCGAGCAGGGCCAGACGGACGGGCAGATGCATAACGATCGCCCGGCTGCCGATAACGCCGGCAATGAGCTTGACCAAATCCTCGAAGGGATAAGATTCAGGCCCGACCAGCATCGAGAACAACATCCTCGCTTTCCTCTCCCTTGCTTACGGCCAGGCCGGCGAGGTCATCCACATAAATCGGCCTCATTCGATACTTGCCGGAGCCCGGAATGCCGAACATCGGGAAATGCCGCAGGAAATAGGCGATGTTGTTTATCAGGATACCTTCGTCGCCAAAGAGAACGGCGGGCCGGAGGATCGCAAACGAGAGTCCGGAATCGACGATCGCATTCTCCACAATCGCCTTCCCGCGGTAGTAGGGCAGGGGCGAGTCTTCGGAGGGATTGGCGATGCTGACGTGGACAATCCGGCGAACACCCGCCTCCTTGGCGGCGTTAATGAGCGTCCTGGTGTTTTCGATGGCGCGTTCAAACGTCAGCGCGCGAGAAGCGAACCGGATCCAATAAGTGTTATAGAGGACGCCCGCCCCCCGCATCGACTCAACCAACCGCGAGGGCCGGTCGAAATTGAACGCGGCGCTGGTTACCGCCTCCCCGAACTCGGTTTCGCGGTCCGGGTGGCCGGTGAGGTTGATTACCCGAACGCCCTTCGCCATCAGCCGCCGAGCGATATATTTCCCGGTGAAACCGGACGCGCCGGTTACGACGTTGACCATGGTATTTTCCTCAGAAGATATCGGAGAGCGGAAGGTGGAAAGCCCGGAGCTTCCACCCGGCGCGCGTGCAGTCTCCCTGGGCGGCGATTTCTGAAACGGAACCCAACCCCTCCCGCCGGATTCAACTCTCGGTGGCATTGGGATAGCCTAATACCGCCCCCTACACCTGCTCCGGTTTCTGCACCCAGGCGAAGTCCACTCCCAACTCATCGAAGTGCTTCTTGCCGCACTGAATCTTCTGCCATTCGCTCTCGCGGAGGGCAAGATGATCGCTTGTGGCCTTTGTCTCGCGCACAAGATAGAGCCTCTTATCCTGCTCCTTCACAATGGCCCAGTCGGGGTTGTATGTGCCAAGCGGCGTTTTGACCGTGAACCAGAACGGGAGCTTGAAGAACAGCCTTACGTCGCGCCGTTTGTCTAGCGCCTCTGCAAATTCCCGTTCGGTCTGGGAGTCGTAGATCACATAGTCGTAAATGGAATGGTCAACGTGCAGCAAGTTGTCGAGATAGCTCTCCAGTTCCTTTTCCTCAAAGAGCATCATTTCGTATTGGGCGTCGGCTATGCGCTCGTACTTGATGCCATCCACCATCAGGTCGTGGAGTTTGGTTCGGATGCACTTCAGGGCCTGATCCATAAACTGCTGTGGGTTGTTGGCTACTTCGCCAAGGCGCCCGCTGCGGATTAGGATTTCCCCGATAGTTGACCTCGTTAGCTCGGTCTCGCGCTGGAGGTAGCTGAGCATGTCGGGGATGGACACGTTATACTCCTTAATCCGCTCCTCATCCACGGATACAACGGTTGTCGCAACCCCCTCCTTTGTAATTCGCGCCTCCGCTATCTCGATGGCAAACGATGGCTTCTCGATAGGCGGCTGTTCTTTTAGCAGCTTGGCCGCGTCTTCAACGAGGGCTTGGGTTGCGAAGTTCACGGTGTAGCGGGTCTTGTGCTTGATCCGCTCCCATATCTCCACGAAGTACGGATCGAGCCGCCATCCTTTCTTGAGGCTTACCTTTTCTCTATCGCGCTTGTTCTTTATGCGGCCAGAGTCGAACTTCACGCCGCACTCGTCTTCAATCTCTTTTTGCAAGGACTCCGCAAACTCCCGATAGCTCTCATTCGCTACGACAGTGAGCTTGTTGATC
>CAWGNL010000126.1:0-5544 GCA_963823885.1 uncultured bacterium | reverse complement strand
CTAGGATAGACGTTTTCAGCATGCCCGGCGAGGGGAGCACGTTCGTTATCTACCTGGACTCGGCGGCGTGCCGCAAGCCGGCGGAGGGGTGATAGGTCTCTGGTGATGGGTGCGGCATTCAGCGGAAAGCTGAAAGCTGAAAGTGGAAAGCCCGGAACTTCGCCCCGCACGTCGGGGCTATGTTGGTGCGCACTTGCGATCCGCACCCGCTTCCCGAACGAAGGACTTTCGACTTTCGACTTTCGACTTCCCGAGGAGCAATACCATGACCACACATCTACAAAGAGAAATAGACAATCTCAAGAAGAAGATACTCTACATGGGCGCCGAGGCGGAGGACGCGGTTCGCAGCGCCGTCGATTCCCTCATCGAACGCAACGCCAAAAAGGCCGAGCAGGTAATCGCCGCCGATGAGGAAATGGACTGCCTGGAGGTCGAGATCGAAGAGGAATGCCTCAAGATTCTAGCCCTCCACCAGCCCGTTGCCACCGACTTGCGCTACGTGGTTGCCGTTCTGAAGATCAACAACGACCTCGAACGCATCGGCGACCTCTCGGTCAACATCGCGGAGCGAGCGGGCTACCTGGCAACGCACAGCCGGATCGATCTGCCGCTGGACTTCCGAGGAATGGCCGACAGGACCCAGCGAATGCTCAAGAACAGCCTGGATGCTCTGGTGACTCTTGACGTGGCGCTGGCGCGGCAGGTGCGCCTGGCCGATGACGAGATCGACGAGATCAACCGGCACATGTACGACCTGCTCGAAAGCTACATCCGGCAGCATCCCGATAAGGTTGCCGAATCGCTCCACCTGCTTTCAGCCGCGCGGCACCTCGAACGAATCGCCGACCAGGCAACAAACATCTGCGAGGACGTCATCTACATGGTCGAGGGCGACATCGTCCGCCACCAGCCGGAGGATTTCCACGGGGGCGAGGGGCGATAGGGTTCTAATTGATAATTGATAATTCCGATGGTCCGGCGTTTCCGAACGCCGGACGCAGTTCCCCGGGTTTGCAACCCGCGAGCATACGCTGTCATTTCGGCGCCATCTACAGTTGTGAAGCCAACGGTTCATGCTTGGTTCCCGAGAGGAAAACGAGTGCGTGCTAGCGGGTTGCGGCGACCTAGATTTGGAGCGCGGCGGAGATTGTAACGGGTGTTTCGGGGAATCTTGTTCCCGAAACTAAGTGCGTATCGGGAACAAGATTCCCGATACACCGGCAAGAATACTATTAGCTATTTATGCAAGTAGACACTAGGTCACCAGGTCGGCCGCGCCCGCGAGAAATGAGCCGATCTCCTCCACGCAGGTCGTCGCGACGCCGACCTTACGGACGACCGCCCCTCCGGCACAATTGGCGATCAGCGCCGCGCTCGCGGGATCGAGCCCCGCCGAAAGCGCCAGGGCGAGCGCGCTGACGACGGTATCCCCCCGCCCCAGCCACGTCGTAGACCTCGCTTTCGACCGCCGAGATATGGCGCGCCGCGCCCCCGGCCTCGAACACGGTCAGACCATGCGAGCCGCGCGTCACCACCAGGCACTGGCAGCCGACCTCGCCGAGGAGCTTGCGGCCCGCCCGCTCCACATCGTGGGCGCCGTGAATTTCGACGCCCGAACCCGCGACAGCCTCGGACTGATTCAGGGTCATCGCGTAGACACCCGTAAAGCAGGCGAGATTTCGCGGCTTGGGGTTGGAAATGGAGACCTTACCGCGGGCGGATGCGGCGAGGATCGCGGCGGACGCTATCTCGCTGGTAATGACACCTTTGTCGTAGTCGGAAATCACGATTGCGTCTGCCTGGGACGCCAACCGGTCGATGTGAAACAACACTTGCCCAACAACGTCCGGCGAAACTTTGCGAGTGCTCTCCCTGTCCACTCGCACGACCTGCTGCCTGTGCGAGGCCCAGATTCTTGTCTTGCGCGTGGTGGGACGCGACTTGTCCACAACCAGCCCGCTGACATCCATGCCGGCATCCGCGAGGCTTCTGATGAGCATCCGGCCGCCCTCGTCATCTCCCAAGACACCCACGACCACGCCCCGGCTCCCAGCGAGCGAACGTTGTTTGCCACGTTGGCGGCGCCGCCCGGCAGGCTCTCGGGCGGGCCATCCGTTCTTACCACCATCACCGGGGCTTCCGGCGATATCCGCTCCACGCTCCCCCATATATGCTCGTCGAGCATCACATCGCCAATGATAAGCACCCGCTTGCCCGCGAATTCTTCAGGGCCGAGCCGCACCTGGCTAGATCCATCGTCAGGTCCCCCCGCGCATGCGCTCGGCGTTGGATCGCTTGTCTTCCAACCGCTCGATAACGCCGGCGGCAATAAGCGGCAGCATCAGCTCGTGGTGACCCGTCAGCGAAATCCCCTGCCCGCCTATCTCGCGGACGCGGGAGACTATCTGCTGATTGGAACGATAATGCTGCACGAAATCAAGATTGACTCCCAGCATCCCGGACATCTCGAAGCCCAGATTGATCAGTGTGGTGAGGGCCTTCAAAACCACCTCGGGCAGCATTACCGCGGAGCCGGCGTTTATCAGCACTCCGCCGCCGAGGTCCTTCATCGCTTCGGTCAGGATGCGGAAATCGCGCAGCGACGCCTCGCCGATCGCTCCGCCATCCGCCGAAGGGTGCATGTGAACTATGTCGCAGCCCACTCCGACGTGCACCGTCAATGGCACACCGCATTGGTAGGCCGCCGCGAGCAGGCTTACTTCAGCATTTGGGGCGCCGATTATGAGCCGCCCCAGCGCCTCGCCGAAGCCGAGCCCATCTTCGCGCGCAGCGCGCGCCGCCGAGTTCACAAAGTCCGCCGTCTCCACCGCCATCCCGAACATTCCAGAGCGCATCCCCCGGACAACATCTTCGGAGGTATGCCCGAACCGAGTGATCTCCGAGTCGTGAATCGCACCGGCGCCATTCATTGCAAGCGCGGTTATAACGCCGCGCCGCATGAGGTCGATAATAATTGGGCTGAGTCCGCACTTGATAACGTGCGCACCCATCGCCACAATGACAGACTTGCCCGATTTCCGCGCCGCCGCGACCCGGTCCATGACGGTGCGGACATCCCGACCCGCCAGGATATCCGGCAGGCGCTCGATGAACTCCGATACAGCCGAACCCGGCGTATGAACCCTGGCAAAATCCGCCGTACTAACCTTGCTGGTTCGATTGCGGATCGACATCGTCTTCAACTGGGAAAGGTCGATCCGCGGATATTTCGAGGTCATTTGGAACTCCAGAAGTCGAAAGTCTAAGGTCGAAAGTCGAAACTCGGGTGCCTCCCCTGGGTGGCGATTTCCGAATCCGGCAGAGTATCACAGCCTCGGTCATTCGCCCGATCATCGAAGGAGCGAAGATCCCGGTACGACGCCGCAATTCCGAGAGCAACACCGCGCCCGAACTCCCCTCGCCCTGCACGGGAGAGGGAGCACGTGTGTGCCATGTCGGCAGGGCTGCACGCTTGTGATGGACATCTCGGGTCCTTCCGACCTTCCGACTTTATGACTTCTCGACTTCCCCATAGACTATCATAACGTCGTTGAGGCGTGCCACGCGGGACGCCGCGCAGCGCATGCGGGCCCCGAGGCTGCCGGGAAATCGCCTTCCGCCCAGCACCGGCGGGCGCGTGAGTTCGAAGCCGGTCTTGTCCAGAAGCCGGCGGATGCTGGACTTCTTGAAATAGAAAACGTGTTCCCAGGGCTTGAGGTGCCGCCAATTCTCGCCCTTGATCTTGAATGCCGAATGGCCCAGATCGGGAGTGCCGATCACCACCAGGCCGCCGGGCGCGAGCACCCGACGGACCTCAAGCATATGCGCCGTCGGGTCCGGCACATGTTCCAACACATCCCACATCGTCACGCAGTCGAACGACCCGTCCGCATAGCCGGCTTCTTCCAAAACGCCCGTACTGACTTCCAGCCCCATCTTTCCGGCCTCAGCGGCCGCGTGGGGCGAAATCTCGATACCCGAGGCTTTCCAGCCCCGCGAGTTCGCCCCCTCGACAAAGTAACCGAGCGAGCAGCCAATATCCAAGAGCCTGCCGGGCTGCCTCATAAGCTCGATGCATTTGAGCCTCGCCTCGGCCCGCTTCAGCCTGAATGCCCGCCTGCGCCGGTACAAATCGAAATACGCCGAGTCGTACTGATCGGCGATCTCAGCCGGCTGGGGATGCGTAAACGCCAGCCCACACCCAGCGCAACTGTAAACATCGTAACCCTTTCTGCTCACCAGAAACGCCAGGCGGCTGTCCCCGCAGACGTTGCATCGGCTGTCGATGGGTTTGCTCCTGAGAACCCGTCCACTTCGGACGAGAGAATCACGTATCATTCGAACAACGAATCCGGGACTCCCGAATTGACTTTCACGTCGTTGAACTCCGATGTTACGGCTTTCTCGCCGTCCGGCGCATAGATTTCAGCCTTCGTCGGCATCCAGATCACGCCGCCGACCTTTCGCGGTTCCGAATAGACCACGCGCAGTTTCAGGTTGTTCCCTTCATCGCGCTTCTCCAACTTCCTGAGCCAGAGATTCTCGGCATCTATCCACACGTAGTTTATCATGCCTCCCTTGGGCCAGCGCAGCGCAAGCTTTATCTCGCCCGCGGCGGCGGCTTCCGGGTCCTCGACGATCTCCATCTGGCGATACTGCCAGAGACTGGGCGTAACCAGTCCGATATCCAGGGCATCCTGCAGCTTGGCCGGATCGTTGGTGTAATCCTCTCTCTTAGTCATCTTTATGGACGGGACTCGAATTACCTTCTTGCCGCCATTGATTACGTATTCGAATTTCACCGCGCCCAGTCTGCCTTCCATGCGCAGCTTGTCGGGCATCTTGAGCGCCACATTGGTCGTCCGGATCTCGTAAAGCTCGGCGTATTTGGCTTCCACTTTCTCCAGGGCTTTCCTGTTCAAGTCGAGCGCCTTGCCGACCATTGTAATATCCTTGAAGTCTTTCGAGGCTTCAGTGATCCTGGCCTTAAGGTCGGCCTCCGTCAATCCGCCAACGCCCATCGAAGCGGTGGACAGGATCAGGCAGAAAACAAGCGCGGCGACGCCGCGGGCAGTGGATCTATTGATTATCACTTGGTTACTCCTTCGAAATCGCCGAAAGCTGAAAGTGGAAAGTAGAAAGCCCGGAACCTCCGCCTCGCACGGGTTGCTTCGGCCGCAGAGCGAAGCGCCGCGCTCCGAACGGGCCCGAAGACCCCGCCCAACGTTACGCCGGGTTCTTTCCCGGTGTTTCGGGATTTGAGGAGCGACCACGATTGTTTGTGTGAGGAACAAACGTCGTATTCGCTGCGGAAATCCCGAAACGATCCAATGTTACGCCGGGTTCTTTTTCACTTGATGGAGATGAAGGCCTTCGTGCGTGATCCCTCAGAAACATCTGTAAGTTGACAGTTGTCAGTTGGGAACCATCCGCCCCCATCACCCTAAGAATTTAGACTAAAATTTTCGCACACGGTTGCCAAAAACGAAAGCAAAAAGACAAGCTCTGTACCAACCCCGCAAAGCCGGAAGGGCGCTTAGC
>CAWGNL010000125.1:0-4320 GCA_963823885.1 uncultured bacterium | reverse complement strand
ATTTGGCTGGTTCGGCAAAACGGCCTGTTTTGGGGGTATTTCACGCTCGTCAGCGCGTGACTTTCCAAATGCCCATTTTCGGTTTTCTTGGTGGCGCGATTCGCAAGCGTACAGCCCTGGCGGACTCGGAGCAAACGCGGCGGCTATGTCATTCCAACGCACGTGAGGAATCTCGACCTATCGGTTGATTCTGACGTGCCAAAGGATGATCCAGGCGCAACGTTGAGATTCCTCACATTCGTTCGGAATGACATGATTTACGACGGCTGTGGCAGAACCAGCACCGCGCCTCCCTGTGGGATGGTAGTGAATCGAGTTCAGCATGACAGACCATCGGCAGTATTGTTATTTAGGAATCGCTCTACTAGTGCTTAGTTGCATAATTGATTGATAGAATGCTGTAACGGGTGTTTGGGGAATCTTGTTCCCGAAACTAAGTGCGTATCGGGAACAAGATTCCCGATACACCGGCAAGAATACTATTAGCTATTTATGCAAGTAGATACTAGCTCCTATTTCTAAGATATTTCCGTGATCTCCCGCGGAGTGATCATTATCCCCTTACCCGGCGTGAGAAACTGGATGGGCACCGATGGGCACAGCTTTGTGCATTCCTCGACAAACGAATGTGGGTCGCCCCCCGGCGTCTGGTGATGCTCCCGGAACGTCCAGAAATGGCAAGGAGGACCACGCGGGGCATGGTCGCCGCCGTAAGCTGAGCCGCCTCGTGAGCGTTGAGATTCCCGAAGCTGCCGTTGATGCACGTCAGCAGCGCGTCCGGCTTCCTGTCGATCAGCGGCTGGAGGTAGTCCATGGTCAGGGCCGTGTCCCCCGTGTCCATTATCCTCACCTTGCCGAAGTCAAAAAGAGCCGAGAGCGAGTTGGGCGAATACTCGCCGTGGTCCGAACGGGCGGCATGCAGCTTCACCCCGCCCAGGTCATGGCCTCGCCCGCGCGCACTATCGCTTGACGCTCCGTCGGGATTTCGAGCTTAAAATACTCGGGTTCGCAGTCAGCCGAGCCTGCGAACCGGCAGTTCGGGTTATTTCGGGCGATTATCGGGATCGCGGCGGTATCGAGATGGTCCCCGTGCTCGTGCGAGCTTACCACCCAATCCGCCCGCACGTCTTCGGCATCGATCGGGGGCAGGGATAGCCGTCTGAACCCGCCGGGTTCTTCACAGGCGCTGGAAAGGTAACAGTCGAAGTAAATGGTCGTCGGCCTATCGGACTTGAACGCGAATCCCGCCTGGCCCAGCCACCACAGCGCCGCGCACCCCTCCGGGACATGGATTTCACGGATTTCCTGAGCTAGATTCTTCATTTAATTTCCGACCTTTCCCCCGTTGTTTCGGGAAACCCTTTTCCCGAAACGCACGGGCACAACCCGCCGCATAAATGTCAATTATCAATTATCAATTCTCAATTGCTTCCCACCGATCCGACGATCTCGTTCACATCATCGATATGCACGGCCCGCAGGTATTGCCGGAGGCCATCGACTATTTCCACCGCCGCCATGGGGTTCACGAAGCTCGCCGTGCCGACGGCGACCGCGCTCGCCCCCGCGGCCATAAACTCCACCGCATCGAGCGCCGTCATTATTCCGCCCATCCCCACGACCGGCACGTCCACCGCCTGGGCGACGTCGTAAACCATCCTCAGCGCCACCGGTTTGATCGCCGGGCCCGAGAGCCCGCCCGTGTGATTGGCGAGCTTGAACTTTCGAGACCACGGCTCGATTGCCATACCCAGTAAAGTGTTCACGAGCGATACCCCGTCGCTTCCGGCATCGACCGCCGCGCGGGCGATCGATGCGATGTCGCCGACATTGGGCGAGAGTTTGGTTATGATCGTGAGGTCCGTCTTCTTTCGCACCGCGCCGACAACCTCCGCCGTGCCCTCGCGGCTTGCTCCGAAGACCATGCAGCCCTGCTTGACGTTGGGGCAGGAGACGTTGATCTCCAGGCCGGCGACGCCTTGCGTGTCGTTTAAGACCGAGGCGATCTCGGCATATTCCTCCACGCTTTGACCTACGACATTCACGATCACCGGCACGTCGAATTGCTTCAGGAACGGCAGCTTTTCGCGGACCAGCGCGTCCATGCCGTCATTTTGCAGGCCGATCGCGTTGAGCATTCCGGATGGGGTCTCGCACGTGCGCGGGTAATCGTTGCCCGGCCAGGGCGCCAGGGAAGTTCCCTTGACGACGATAGCGCCGAGCCTCGCGAGATCGAAGAACTCCGCCATCTCCTGACCGAAGCCGAACGTGCCGGAGGCTGTCATCACGGGGTTTTTCATCTCGACCCGGCCGATCTTAACGGCCATCTTGGGGGTCAGTCCCATATTATACTCTCCGCGTCGAATACCGGCCCGTCCGCGCACACCCGCTCGTGGCGCCAGTCTCTTCCCGAATCATCGCCCCTGGCCGCGCCCTTGACCTTCTGGACGCATCCCGTGCACACGCCGATCCCGCAAGCCATGTTGTTTTCCAGAGAGACCTGGCAGCTTTCGACCCCGGCCCGGCGGCTGACTTCGGCCACGGCTTTCATCATCGGATGAGGCCCGCACGAGTAGACCCGCACGCGGGCGCCGGCGAGCTTGGCGAGGCGGTCCGCCAGCAGATCGGTGACGCCCCCTTTGTAACCGTAACTGCCGTCGTCGGTCGACACCGCGACATCCACCCCATGCGCACGGAACTCATCTTCGCACAGGACTATTTGTTTGCTCTGCGCGCCTAGCAGTACCTCGACCGTCCCGCAGCCCCATTTCTTGCAGAGCGCGTCGCACAGGAAATGCAGCGGCGCGGCCCCGCAGCCTCCGGCGACCACCACGTGATGCGCGCCGGGCGCTTCTCCCAGGTCGAACGGCTTGCCCAGCGGGCCAACCACGCTCACTTTGGCTCCGGGCTGTATCTGATTCAGCAGAAACGTGCCCCGGCCGACCATCACATAGAGCAGCGAGTACGTCCCTTCCTTGGGATAGACCGCATGCACGGAGAAAGGCCTTCTCAAGAGCGGATCGGTGGTCCTGGCCACCTGGACGTTCAAAAACTGGCCCGCCCGAGCCTCGCGGGCTATCTCCGGCCCGGTCAGCAGCGTCCGAACCACATTCGGAGCGATCGTAGTCTGCGTGATTATTTCGCAATCGTAGATACTTTTCAAGTTGGGATTACCACCGGTAAGTGCTCACTCTCGCTCAACACCTTGTCATGCTGACCCTGAACTTGATTCAGGGGATTCAGCATCTCCTTCGCGGGTACGAGATCCTGAAACAAGTTCAGGATGACGGCAACCGTGAGTGTCACCACCCCCGTCTAGACGTTAGACGTTAGAGGTTAGAAGTTAGAACTGGGCTGCTGGCCGCAACGACAAGCCAATGATAGCTACTATTCATCCGAAAATCAAGGAAAGAGAGGCAGGCGAGTTCGGGCAGTCGCAGTACCGTGTGCGGGACCGTCTCTAGAAGAACTGGCCGGACTGATACTTCGCGGGCGTATGCCCCGAAGTGCCGTATGAGGAGATGGCGCCCCGGTCGGGTCCGCGCCTCCGTGGCCGGCGGGAGTTGCTCCGGGATGCCCGCCCTCTTGGTTCAGGCGCCCACGTGCTCCCTCGCCCGTGAGGGCGAGGGGAGCACAAAGTGCTGGGCAAACACGCGCTACGTGAATAATGCGGGCTAGGGCAAAGACGTCGTATTCGCTCCGGAAATCCCGAAACGGTCCATGGTCTTTTTCATCTACACTTCATCGGTCGTCATCGGTGGGTCGACAGCCGCAGCACCATGACGCCGCACTTTCCCAGCTTTGCAGGCGGAATGAGAGCCTTGTCCGAGATCATATCCCATGCGCTGACCGGATTGGGTGAGCTTATCGAGATATCGATCGCTTTGCCGGACATATTCACCACGGCGACCACTTTATTGCCGTTAAGCGTGCCGCTCAGCCAGTGCACTCCCCTCAGATCTTTGTCGGTGGAGGAAGTAAGCATAACGTCGGGCCTAATGCCCGCTTGATTCACCCACGCAATCAACTGTTGCCGCCAGCCGATGCCGACATTATCAAGACTGTGCCAAACAAGGGGAGTTACCATCGATCGATCTATCGGAACCCAGCCGGTGGTGTATTGCAGACAGCCTCCCATGGTTATTACTTTTCCACCAGTCTTGACGAAATGTCCAATCGCGGCGACTGTTCCCGGCTCTACCACCTGTGCTTCGGGAAGTATCAGGACCTTAACATCGCCGAACGCCCCGGCTTGAAGCTGCCTCTCGGAGAGGAACCTTACACGCAGCCCCGTATTGAAGAACGCGCTCCACGCTGATT
>CAWGNL010000124.1:0-7245 GCA_963823885.1 uncultured bacterium | reverse complement strand
GGAAGCGTGAAGTATTTTACAGTCTCAGACAGTCAGTTCAACGGCGCGGATAAAATTGTTATTTTGACCGTGCCTAATGTTTCGCTGAGGCCCGGCCAGATGGTCGATATCCCGTCGGGAACCCTTTCGACCCTGGCCAATGGGCAGCGGGCTATGTATCGCCAACTGTCCTCGGCTACGCGGATGAGATAATCAGACTCCTGATTAGGCCTTCCGTGGTCAAGGGCATTTTCTCGCCAAGCCCCTGGCAAAACTATATCGATCTTACCGTAAACTCCGACCCCGGCTCCGCGCTCATTACTTCGGGTTCCACGCAACCCAACACGGATCCTCCTCCCAGCCCCCTGTATTGCCCTCAGATTTCGGATGCCCTGAACGGGACCGGCGAAATGTCGGAGGCCCAATCCGTCCGGGCGATGGACTATGGCGATTTTGTCCAATATCCGGACGAGCTTTTAGACAAGCCGATAGTAAGCGTGGATAGCGTTGGCGGCTCCTTCCTGATGGGGGAAGACGATAGCGACCAGACTCTCACCGTTTTCTGGACGGGTTGTTTGACCGGCACGGTTGAACACCAGCCAGCGTGTTTGCGAGGTGGTAGGCCAGCTTAGAGAGGGCGATGACGCAGTGGATGTCTTGTGCGTGGATAGCGGCCCCGGGTTCAACGCCCAAGATGGAGCGGGATATATTGTTCTTGATGCCTCCGGGACTTGCGCGCAGGCGAAGACCCTGCCTGACTCAGCCGCGGTCACGCTTGGGACCAGCAGCCAGGGCGAGATCGTGACCTGCGTGCTTTCAAGCGACACCTTCTATATAGAAGAGGACAACCGGTCCTGTGGGATCGAGGTCGTCGGGTCGAATACCCTTAATGCCGGAGACCGGGCCTACGTGGTGGGCACGATGGCGACTGATAGCAACGGCGAGCGTTACGTTAGCGCATCCTCCGTAACCTGGGCAGGCACAGGCCTTGTCAACCCACTGGGGATGCCCAATAAGATGGTTGGCGGCGGAAATTTCTTCTACGATGTCGCCACAGGCAAGGGCCAGCGGGGCGTCGTCAAGCCGAATGGCCTTCCCCTCGCCGGCCTCAACAACATCGGTCTTCTAGTAAAGACCTGGGGCAGGATAACGAACATCGACAGTTCCGCCACGCCAGCCTGGTTCACCATTGATGACGGCTCCGCCGTGAACCTGACGGTCGACCTTCAGCCATCCGCCGGGAACGTTATCGGCAGCAACATCCAAACAGGCCAATACATTTGCATCACCGGAATCAGCTCTTGCGAGGTGTCAGGCAATGCTGTTCTTCCGGTATTGCGCCCCGGTCCGACAGTGCCGCCAACGTTTAACCCAATGGGCGATCTTGCGATAGACGCCTATCCTTACCCTCTCGCCGTCACCATAAAGAGCGCCATGCTCGGAGACATAATCCGATATACCACTGACTCCACGGACCCGGACGAGAGCAGCGTCATGTACCTACCCCGGGGACGTAGCCGTACTGGAACTCGCTAACGGCGGTCTGCATCTGAGAGCCAGGGTGTACCGCGATTCATGGGTGACGCCCGGCCCCGTGGCCGACAGCGGGAACTACTGGACGATCATAAGCACTGGCGGCACGATGGCGACGTGTTGGGAGTATCAGCTTCAAGACCCGCCTAGCGTGTCGAACCTGCAACTGCAGACGATCACTTTTGGTCAGATGACTCTCGGCTGGAACTGCCCCGCTTCTAACAACGGCTGCGAAGTCCAGCGGGACGATGTGGATCTGGTCAACACCACGCAAAAACAATATACGGATGCTTTCAACTACAGCCTTGGCGCGCGCCACACGTACAGCGTCAGGGTCCGCGCGGGCAATTGCATTCCGCCCGCCAATTTGCCTCAACGCACCACGGAGTCCGAGAATCAGGCTGCTAAAGTGCCTCAGTGGACAAACGACGGCCCGTGGCAGGAGATATCCGTTGTGCCTCAGACGCTGACGCCTTCCCAAGACCAGGTGGTAGACAGCCGCCTGGACACTCGCTGCGTCGCCAACACCTACCTGAACTTCCAGTTCGGAAACGGAATCTACCGTGGCGGGCTGTTTGTCGGCAATTCCGGGGACCCCTCCAATGTTGCTCGCAGCTTCCTGCAGTTCGACCTCACCGGCATACCCGGACAAATGCAAACCAACGACAGGCTTTGGGCAAGCAGCTTTAATATCTACTATACACGTTCTTTGGCGGACTCGACCTCTACTGCCGTAGGCTGCCAGTTCGTAGCGGACGATTCGATGGAACGCGCAAAGCGTCGTTTGGACCACGGCTCCCGCAATAGTCCCGTCGAACGCCACGGAAACCGCAACCGTGAGCGGCGGCACTTCCGCCTGGTGCACCTGGCAGAGCTTTTTCCCTTATGTAACCCAAGAATGCTACGGAGACGGCGCTATCTCGTTCGGGCTGGCGAGCATGCAGGAAAGCAGCCCCGGATGGGCGTATTTCGCCAAGAAAGAGTATGACAGCGGCAACGAAGCTCCCCAGATCCTATATGCCTACGGAAAGAACGAGAACGGCGGAGCGGGAACGCCGCCAATCTGGGTCAACAGCATCCAACTGAGCAGTTATTCGGTAAGAGGCGGAACGCCCGTCGGCGGAACGGTATATCTGAATGGCCCGGCGCCGCCCGGAGGGCTCGCCATAGCTATATCCACTGACGGTTATACACTGGTAACAAGTCCGGCGTTCGTGCCGGCAGGCAGCACGAGCGCTGCCTTCACGTTATGCACGGCGATAGTGTCCGAGCCGACTGATGTGATAATCATGACCTACAACAGCAGCGCCACGCTGCAATTGACCCCGTAGGGGAGGAGGAAAATACTATGCGAAGGCTTTTGTTTGTTATATTGGCGCTCACGACAATGGTACCCGCCTCGGCTGGGCAATACAGGAACGCCTATCTCTCCGGCACGATGCCGTGGCACCGGACCTTTCGGGATGTCAACTTGTGCACGGGCAATCTGATGAAAAGCTTCACGGATATTCAGGTTGCCCCGGCGCGCGGCGCGGGCTTGGTGCTGCAGCGCACTTACAACAGCAATGATGACCGCGAAGGTCCCTTTGGACATGGCTGGAGCCACGCCTACGATATACGTATGGAAGAAGCTGCGTCGATCAGCAGCCCGCTGGTTGACTCCAACGGTAACCCTATACCTACCGACAACGAAATCGTCCGCACAGACTTCTTTGGGGGAAAGCACGTTTACACTAGAGACGCCGACGGCCTCTACACTCCTCCGCCGTACACTTACGATACGGCGAACGGGAGCTACGACAGCGCTCTTGAGGTCGGGCCGGGCGACGTGACTGGGGACACGGACATCGGCGTCGACGGCACGATCAAGCACTACACCGCCATCGGCGATACGCGATACTGCGATTACATCCGGGATCGGCACGGAAATACCACGAATCTTATCTACGATTCAGCCACGGGTCTTCTCCGGACAGTTACGGACCCCAGCAGTCGCTCGCTGCACTTCCATTGGGCCAACCTGGGGACTTCCATGTCCCCGCACTGGCGCGCTGTTCAGGTGGATGGGCCGGCGTACTCCGTGCGATATGATTACCGACTCCAATATGGATTTGCACGTCGTTCACCTGGACCCCGCATACCTGTATCCAACCGACGTGTTTGACGAGACTGGGTTGACCTATTCCGTGCCAAACCCCGCCGGATTAGATAGAGCGACCACTTACACATACACCTCCTACAACGACGGCAACGGCAACATCGAAAACGACTTGCTGGCGAGCGTGACGGATCCGTTGGGGAGCGTCATTTCCTACCAATACGGTATGCCGGTGGACCCCTGGAACTGGAACGTTGTAATGAATCCCACGGGTACGGTATGGGTGACCGGTATTACCGAGCCGGGCGGTGTGGATTCCAGCGGCAACCAGCGCATGGTCTCCTGGGGGGTGTACGTCTACATATTTGACGGCCATTTCGGCTGGGACGGCACGCGCCAGCACGCGTACTTGGCCCTGGTTTACAGTTGGTCCCCCGATAGCGCTTACGGCCCTTACGGTGGGGAGGCATGCATTTCGGTCCATTCAGACCCCCAATGCCGGAGATAGCCGTGGTGCCGGGGGAGTACAATTGCGACTCGGTCATCAATCCCAACGAGTACTCTGACCTACTATGATGGCTCCAACAATGTCACATCCACTATATGCAGCATGGGCAGTTGGGACGGGTGGCGTATACACGAGGATGACTACACATATGGTCAATTCGGCAACGTCTTGACACACAGCATCGGAGGGTTTCCGGCGTCGGAGACCTACACTTATTGGGACGAGGGGAAATACTTCCAAAAACAGAGCTTCACCGATATGAACGGTAATTTGACGACCTATGACTACGGCACCGAATCTGATATTCCCGGCAATCGCGGCAGCTTGCTGTCTGTTCGTGATGCCCTCCATCAGCCGGACGGCGCTGCCTTCACCTACCAATACAACGGCTATGGCCAGAAAGTCAGCGAGACGAACCTCGACAACGTGGTGACGGCGTTCACGTACGGTGATGCTTGGGGCAACCTGACTCAGGCGGTGCAAGACCCCACGCCAAATCCGACTGACGGCCTGTCTCACCTAAATCGAACCACCGTCTTGCAATACGATCTGGCAGGGCACGTCACATATCGGTGGGACCCGAACAACTCGGTCTATGCGCCCAACACGGCCTACGCGGCGTCTGTGGCGTACAACAGCCTCGGACAACCGGCGCAGGCATACTTTCCACCAGGCGGCAGCGTCCCCGCGGAGACGGTCGCATACACATACCAGGGCCTGAACGGAGCAGCCGAGGCCCCCGGCAATCCCGGCAATGGCCGGGTTCTGAGCGTTGCCGATAGCCACGGCACGACAACGATGGGCTACGAGTCGGGTTGTGACAGGGTATCGAGCGTCACCGATTCAATTACGGGACCGGTGTCTTACACATACGCGCCGCACGGAGAGGTCAAGAGCAAGACATTGCCCGATAGTGACGGCTGGCAGTATTTCTATGACGAGGAGCAGAACGTCCCCGCCGGCCAGGACGTTGGCAACTGGATCAAGGACCAGCCCGACAACTATCGTGACCGTGTTTCCGCAATCAAAGATGAGCAAGGGAATACGCTGTGCGAATACACCTATACCGGTGGGGAACTAAGCAGCAACTATGTTAACCCGGGGGATATGGGTCGCCCGGGAGATGAGATATACAATGAGGAATATGCGGACGGTTCTCTGGTAAGCTACTGCAAGACTTCTTATCACTACGACTATACTTATAATTACAGCGACTGGAGTCGGTAGCGTGTGGCCGTGGTACGAGTTTGTCGGTGCTTACACACGAGAACGGCTTACCACGGTTGAAAATACGTTCAACTGGAAAGACGGACAAAACGTCTGGCATAAGGACCTGCTGTCAGAAAATGATTATACCTACGATTCCGCAGGAAACCGTCTTACGAACACGATCACGGACTCCAGTGGCAACCAGCGGACCGAGAGCTACGGCTACGACGCTCTGAACCGGCTGACGAGCGTGAACTACGGCGACGGCGAGACGCGGAGCTATGCGTTCGACAATATGGGCAACAGAACCTCGCTGGGTATCCACAGCGGCGGCATATTCCACGCGGAGCAGGACCAGATACCACAATGCCAACAGGCTGACCTGGACGGGCCAGGGCATGAAACAGCAGATCTACACCTGCGACGCAAACGGTAATGAGCTCTCCGACTGGTGAACGAACGAACACATGGGACAGCCAGAACCTCTTGCGACAATGCACCTATGGAAACAACACAAGCACTTTCACCTACGGCGCGGACGGCTTGCGGCGGAGCACGACTATGAACGACGCAACCACCTATTACGCCCTCGACGGCCAGAACGTCGCGGAGGGCTTCGAAGTGGCGTCCCCTTCGCCACATACCTGAATGGTCCGCGCGGTCTGGAGTACCGCGAGGATTCCGCCGGCAACGTAATCTGGTATCTCCACGATGGCCTCGGCTCAGTCGTAGCCGAGGTGGACAGCGGCGGCAACGTAACGGCGACGCGCAGTTATGATGTCTATGGCTCGGTGCGCGACAGCAGCGGGTCCAATGATATGGAGACGAATTCTGCGGGTCCATTGGCCACACTACCGAGGCAGAGACCGGCGGTCTGATTTACATGCGGGCCAGGCGGTACGATCCTGTGACGGGAAGGGTCCTGTCAGAGGATCCGGCACATAATGGCGTAAATGGTACGCGTACTGCGAGGGAACCCCAGCCACCCTTGTGGATCAAACCGGCCGATTCGCCGATTGGCTATGGTGGAGGATGGGTTGACCTGAACCTTGTGGCCGGCGAATACGCTGATCTAATAGTATTCACGAAGTATGCCCGCTCCGGCGTGGACCCTGAGCAAATGGAACATGCATATGAGGCCTGATGCGGACATACGACTGCTTCGAGGGCTTGTCCGAGTGGTTGGCCATCGTGGGTTACGCGGATGTAGTCGGCGACTACGCAACCGGCCAGGTCCTGCAGGCTGCAGCAATGGACGCGGCGGTAACTGCGCTCACTGGAGCTCATGTGGAGCTGGTACGTCCAGGCGTACGCGGTGCAGGTTGAGTATTGGGAAGACATCGCTACGCAGTAGAGATTTTGAAGTAACCCCTGGCGCCTCCAAGGGCGGAACAACCCTTTGTGGGACCTTCGGCGCGCCGCTGTGCCCAATGGCTGGAAATCGAGTAGCAGCTAACCGCTTTGAGCGATTCATAATCTCAAGCGTCCGGCTTTGGCGAGGGCGCTGACTGCGGTTTGCAAGACGAAGGAGTGTATCATGAAGATCATGCTCCGTTAGCGATGGGCGGGGTCATATTGGCGCTTCCGGGCTGTGACGCTCGTGGTCCGTCGATCACCAGAGTCCCAGCCCCTTCGCCGGAGGCCCAAGTTGGCCCTAGAATTGGCGATACGGGAGAATATGCTAACGTCGGTACAGTGCGAATGCCGAAAGGACTAGCATCGGCCCCGAGATCCGGGTGCCGGCCACAGAAAGGTCACGGTGACTGCGGCCGGTGACCACGGCCGCCCGGTTCCACCGTAGATTATTAGGACAGTCTAAGTACCAAGGAAGAGTCGGTGGAGGGGGTGGCCGAGTTGACCAAGTCCAGGACAGTTGTGAGTTGGGTCGGGGTCGACTCATCCGGCAACGTCTATCTTC
>CAWGNL010000123.1:0-60170 GCA_963823885.1 uncultured bacterium | reverse complement strand
GCCCGCGAGGAATAAATAAGATCGGTGTGGATATCCTCTACGTCTGTGTTGACGAGCTGCCGGACCCGGCTTCTCGGGCCGCGACAATCAAATCCACTATGCAGCGGATCTAGACAACCCAGGATTCTTCCTCACGCTCGTTCAGACGTTCGAATTCCCTGGCTACCGTCTCAACGCGATCAGTATGTTCCGTAAAACGTTCGCCCGGTGGTGACAAGAGCACGGCATCGACTTGGAGCGCTTCGGCCAGGCGCGACAGCGCGGGAAGCGACGGCGCGTTCATGGCTATTTCCAGCTTGGCAACATAGTTCGCGCTTAGTCCGGCTCGCTCGGCTCGTTCTTCCTGGGTAATTCCTAACGCCCTGCGCCTGGCGCCGATGTGCTTTTCGGTGTTTCGGGAACTTGTTCCCGAAACGGATAAGCACCACCTCCAGCAGGGATATCCGGCAAGTGCGGCTAATACGACGTTGTGAAATGGAAGAACATCGACATAGGGGCAAGTTACTACTATATAACGGGAACGTTTGTAGAGTGGTTGCCCTTGCTCAACAATGCAACCGTGCGGGATATCGTGTGCGACGAGATTCGCAGGGCGCTGGCCGAGTGCGTTGGGTACGTGTCGGCGTTTGTGCTGATGCCGGATCACGTCCATCTGCTGGTGTTCCTGCCTGACGGCGGCCAACTGCACCGGTTCAACCGGTTATGGCGCGGAATGTCTGCACAGAGGATAATAGCGCACGCCAAGGATATGAACGCGGCGAAGGTTTGGAGACGATGGCGGGTCACGCCAACGGCAAGGCGCGCTTCGCCGTGTGGAAGGAACAAGCGCGGCCTCGCAATCTATAGCGAGGAAAGCTCTACGCGAAGGTGAAATATCTTTATGCCAATCCCGTTCGAAGGGGACTGGTCACCCTTCCAGAGCAGTGGCCATTCTCCAGTTGGCGTTTTTACGAGTTTGGTGAAAAGGTCGGGCTTGATGTGCGGCCTTTGATCGTCTAAGGCGGGGCACTTGGTTTCGGGAACAAGATTCCCGAAACACCGGAATATATTTAATCGAGGATTCTGGACAAGGACATTTGGGTCCGATTGAAGAATATAAACCGGGGTTTATCACGATAACTTGAATTGGAGGTTTATTTGCGAAATGCCCATGACAAGCGTAGAACGAATGATCAATACCCTGAATCGCAAGCCGGTGGACAGGCTGGCTGTAGCGATCAGCCCATGGCAAGTGACAATCGAGCGTTGGAGGAACGAGGGTCACATCGGCAAGGACGAGGATGTCGCGGAGCACTTCGGCCAGGACCTGCGGAGCGGCGGTTGGCTGGACAGCACGGCCAATCTCGACTTCAAGCCGGTGACGCTGGAAGAAACCGAAGAGACAGTACTAATGCTCGACGGTAACGGCGCCAAGCTTCGAAGACATAAGCTTCACGATACTACGCCCGAGCATGTGGACTTTACCGTGCGCAATCGCGCCACTTGGGAGGAGCACGCTAAGCCCTACCTCGTGGATGTCGATAGACGCCGGATTCCATTCGAGCAATATCGCGGAGAAAAGAAGTTCGCCGCGGAAAAGGGGAGGTTTTTGTGCGGGGGCGGACCCGCGCCGTTCGAGCAAATGCACCCTCTCTGCGGGCACGAATATACATGCTAATGGGCATGGCCGAGGACCCTGACTGGGTCAAGGACATGGTCGATACTTACTCCAACCTCACTCTCCGTCATCTGGAAGTGCTCTTCGCCGAAGAGGGAAAGCCCGACGGAATGTTCTTTTACGAAGACATGGGCTTCAAGAACAGGCCGTTTATGTCTCCGGCGATGTATGAGGAGATAATGATGCCTGGTCATGCGCGGCTGTTCGGTTATGCCCATTCGCTGGGCTGCAAGGTAATAGTCCATTCGTGCGGGTACGTGGAGCCGCTGGTTCCCGGGCTGATCGAGGCCGGCATGGACTGCCTCCAGGCGATGGAGGTCAAGGCGGGAATGGACCTGCCGACCCTGTTCAGAAAGTTCGGAGACAGGATTGCCTTCTTCGGAGGGATCGACGTCCGCACACTGATTTCCAATGACCGCCGGCGAATCGACGAGGAGTTGATGAAAAAGCTCCCGCCGGTGTTGAGCGGGGGCGGCGGTTACATCCTCCATTCGGACCACTCGGAGCCGCCGGAAGTCGATTACGATACGATGCGCTACTTCATCGACCGCGGGCAGGCTCTGGCCGCGGAGTATGGCGCGCTTACCGCGGAAACTCGACCGAGGAGATGGTCTTGCCCGCCTCGGAGAGGATAGAGAATACGCCCAGCAGGTTGTCGCGCACCAGGCTTTCGACTATTCGCAGGCCCAGGTTGCGATGCGTTTTGACATCGAAGTCGGCTGGCAGCGGCTCGCCGTCGTTCACGACCTCGAGTTTGAAATTGTCCTCGTCGGATGAGACGCGCACCGTGAGCTCGCTGCATATATCCTTGAGGCCGTGCTCGACGGCGTTCTGGATGAGCTCGTTTAGATATCAGAGCGACGTAAGTCGCCTGCCCGCTGGGCACCAGGAAATCGTCGCCCTGCACCGAAATGCTCACTTTGCGCGCGTCGGGCAGCAGGCCTTTCGCGGTGGCCGAAAGAATGTTATCGGCAAGCCTGCGAATCGACACATCGTCGAGATTCTCCTTCGAAAGAAGCTCGTGGACCGCCGCGATGCTCTGAATGCGATTCATGCTGTGGTTCAGCGCCTCCTCCGGTTTATCGAACTTGCCCACCTTTATCTGCAGCCGCAGCAGGCTGGCGATAGTCTGGAGGCTGTTCTTGACCCGGTGGTGCATCTCCTGCAGCACGGCGGACCGCACCATCAGCTTGGCGTTCTGAATCGAAATAGCGGCCTGGTTCGCCAAAGCTGTGAGGACATTCGTCTCTTCCTCGGAAAACTGGTGAGGAGAGGCCGTGTAGCAATTGAGCACACCGATGATATCATTTTTGACGGAGAGCGGCAGCGCGATCAGCGAACACAGCCCCTCCCGCTTGGCGACGTCGGCGTACTGGTAGCCGGGGGTCTTGCGGACGTCGCGCACCGTGATCGGCCGCCTCTCCATCACCGCGCGTCCCGCCACGCTCTCGGTGAGTTTTACGTTGGGTTTCTTTGTGTACGCGCGGCTCTTGCTTTGAGTGGCTTTGATTACGAGCTCTTTCTTGTCGTCGTCGAGGAGCATGATCGAGCAAATCTTGAAGTTGAGAGACTCGGCGGTCATGGCCACGATCGAGCTGCAGGATCTCTTCCAGGTAGAGGTCCGAGGTGATTGTCTTGGAGATTTCGGAAAGAGTGCTCAACTGCGAAGCGCGCTGCTCCATCCGCCTGTATTGCATGTAGTTTTCCACCGCTCCGCCCACTTGCCGAGCGATGGAATCGAGCAGGCTGATCTGGACGCTCGTATAATCGTGCGGCGGATTGGTGCGGACGTTGATCACTCCCACCAGGTTCTCGCGCCCCCGCAGCGGGACCGAAAGCATCGACTGGAACTTGTCCTCGCCCAGGTTCGGGACCGGCTTGAACCTCTTGTCGCGCCAGGGCTCGCTGCTCAAAGCCACGTGTGTCTTCTCGCGCGCCACCCACCCGGTTATTCCCTCGCCAACCTTCAGGCGCACCCTGCCGATAACGCCCGCATCGACCCCGCTCCCGCCCCTGAGAATCAGTACCCTTTTGGATGAGTCCAGCAGGTAGATCAGGCAAAGGTCGGTGCCGGTGACCTTGATGACGATGTCCGCGATCATCTTGAGCATCTCATCGATGTCGAGCATCGATCCGATCGCCTGGCCGACCTCCCTCAGGGCATCGACTTCGAGGTCCTTTTCGGAGATGCGCGCTTCCAATTCCGAGATTCGAGCGCGCAGCGCCGCTTCGCTGGAGGCATCCGGGTCATTATCGTCGATGTTGCTGGGCGAGTTCATGAGTTGAGGTTTCAGGGTTATAGGATTATAAGGTTAGTAACTCTGGTGCTCGGCCGCTCTACCTTATCGTGAATGCTAGGCCGTTACCCGCACCTTCTCGTAAGCAAGAGCGAGAAGGCTCTCCAATTCGGATAGATGTGCTTTTGGGTTCTTCCTTCGGAAGACTCCCTGCTTCCAGCCCGAATCGTACCGCTGGAACTCCCAATTCTCGGTTTTGAAAGACTCCGCCTCCTGCTCGGAAACCTTCACTTTCACGTTCCAGGCACGTGTTCCGCTCCAACTCACACTGAATGGATTTGTCCCGCCGTATTTGAAGACGGCATATGACTTGTTGAACTTCGTTTGAAGCTGCCATCCGTGCTTTTTGATAACCGCCTCGGCTTGACCCACCGCCCTCAAAAACTCGTCTGCAGCTTCCTTGCCGTGTTCTTGAGAGTAGAACGTTGCGTCGTACGCCTGGCGCGCCTTCGTTGTGACCACTCTGACCTCTGGCTGTTCTTCAAGTTGGTCAACCAGGATGAACTCCTCATTCTCAGTCACGAAGCGCTTTACCCGGAGCAGTTTAACCGCGTAATTAAGCTTGTAGCTCATACGCAACACATTGCTTCGGAATGCCGGTCCAATGATTAGGACCCGCAGCTCCAGACCATCCCAGTTGATTTCAATATCCTCTGGACGGTTCTTCGCTTCTAGCCATAGTGCCTTGATGCTGTCCGGATTGGTCTCTGCCCAGATCGCATAGCCCAAAACCTGCGGCAGGACGTCCTCGGTCACTGCGGCATTCTTAATCTCGATGAGGCATATCTTTCCGTCCTGATCCACACCGAGCATGTCGGGAATGCCTTGCTTGGAGCCGGTGCGAATCTGTCGATTGAACACGAAAATATCCTCAAGTGCGCGCTGATTATGATATAGATAGTCCTCGAACTCCTCCTCGCGAGCGAAGGGCGTTTCGACCAAGTTCAGGGTCTTGCCATCTCCAGTTTTCCAGTACAGATTCTGCATACGGATGTCTCCCAGGGCGCTGACCCGCCTCGGGGATTGCAGATCCTTCCGAAGCGGGTCCCCTATAACCCTACTAACCCTAAAACCCTATAACCCTAAATTTCGTTGGCGATAATGATTGCCTCGGCAATCTCTTTCATAGTCCTGCGCTGGTTCATGCTCTGCTGCTGGATCCTGCGGAATGCCTCGGACTCGCTCAACTTGTGCTTGTCCATAAGGATGCCTTTGGCGCGGTCGACTATCTTTCGCGTCTCCAGTTTTTCTTCGAGGCTTCCCAGCGCGGTCTCGAGGTCCTGCATCTCCAGATAACGAGAGACCGCGATCTCGATGGCGGGCATGAGGTCGGACTCCTGGAACGGCTTCACGAGGTATGCGAACACTCCCGCCTGCTTTGCGCGCTCCACGAGGTCTTTCTGGCTGTAGGCCGTCAGAAGCACCACCGGGGCGATTTTCTCTTCCGCGATCGCTTTTGCGGCATCGAGGCCGTCCATGACCGGCATCTTGATGTCCATTATCACAACGTCCGGTTTCAAGGCACGCGTGAGTTCCAGGGCTTTCCGGCCATCCGGCGCCTCGCCCACCACCACGTGTCCCATCTCTTCGAGCAGCGTCTTAAGATCCATGCGGATGATCGATTCGTCGTCCGCTATGACAACCTTGATCGGGTTCATTCCCGGAGCCTCCCGAGGCAAATCGCGTTCTCGGATTATTGTACCTCCCGTGGTATAATAAGTCAAAATCCGACGCGTGCCCGCGCGTCGCGTTGGCGGGGCTCTGAAATTCTAACTTCCAATCTCCAATCTCTAACTTCTAAACGCAAGTCTCCTGCTTTGTGCCTGCTCGCGGTGATAGCCGCTTATGTCGCATTGTGGCTGCTGGCGCCGAGGGCGACTTTTCTACCCGCCGCGCTCAATGCAATACTTGCCAGAATCCCGCACGCGCGCGGCGCGGCCTGGTTCGGCCTGAGCGCGCTGGCCGTGGCGCTGCTTTCGACAACGACTGTCGCCTTCATGGCTATCCAGGTGGCAATAGTTTACTTCTTCGCGCGGCTCCGGCTCGGTTTCTGGCAGTATCTGCTGACGCTGGTCACGTCGCTGGCTGCCATTGCCGGAATTCTGACGATAGCCAAGCTGGGACTGGCCGCCAAGATCGGTCACTACTATGGGTTCTGGAAACTCCCGATCAGCCTGCTGGTGATGCTGGCGGCCGCGAGCGTCGGCTGCATGGTGAGCCTGCGGGTGAGAGATAAAAACCTTCTCCTGCCCGTGGTGCTCCTGGGGGCCGCGATCGACTGCTGGACCGTGCTGTTGGGCCCGGTGTCGTCGGTCCTGAAGCACAGACCGGAAGTGGTCTCCGCCGTAAGCGCCCCTATTCCTCAGGCCGCGCCGGCGCATTTATTCCGGCCACGATGGTCGGGCCGGGCGACTTTCTTTTCATGGCTCTGGTCTTTGCCGCGGTTAGCAGGCTGGGAATGAACGGCCGCCGCAACTACTGGTTCGTCCTGGTCGCGATGACGGTCGGAATGCTGACCGTGGCGTTTGGGCTGCTGCCATTCCTGCCGGCGCTCACGGTGCTCGCCGTGGCAGTGATCGCTGCCAACTGGAGGCAGTTCAAGCTCAGCAGGCAGGAAGTAGTCTATATTGCGATAGTCGCCGCGGTGCTGATGGTGTTGCTGCCCCTGGTGTGGTCGCTCGTGGGGCGAAAATCGTTTAGCGGAAAGCGGAAGGCGGAAAGCCCGGACTCTACTCTCTCCGCTGGAATCGCCATCCAGAAAAAACTCTCCCTCGCCAAACCACGCGTGTCGCAACCAGGCAGCAGGCCGCCAGGCCTGCAATCAGAATAAACGGCGCGTTCAGCGAGAATGTCCGCGCCACAATTCCTCCGAGCAGGCAGGGACCCCGCCGCGGTCCCGGCATTGGTGGAGGCGCTCGAGGATCACGTATACGGTGTCCGGTGGCTGGCCGCGCAGGGTCTCATCAACCTCGACAAAGCCGCGGTCCCGCCGCTCTTGAGGGCGCTGATACACCATCCGGAATCCGGCTGGCTGCGCGAGGGAGCGCACCACGTGCTTCGCGCCATCGCCGATGGCGCGAAGCACGACACTCTGGCGCCGGTGATCAGGTCTCTGGAGCGCCTGGGGCCGGGTCCGGAGTTGATAACAACCGCGCAGCAAGCCCTCGACACCCTGGAAATCGACAGCGATGAGGATATTGACGCGTGGTACCGACGCGCCCGCGTCGGGTGTTGGGTGATAGGTGATAGGGGGGTGTTGGGTGATAGGTGATGGGTGTTGGAAGGGACTATCCCTTCCCCCAGCACCCGATACCTAACACCCGTGCTAAGCCACGCCGGGTTCGAACCTGGGCTGGGTTTCGGTCTTTCGTTCGAGCTTTTCGTCGGCGGTGGTTGCCGGGGCCGAGGGGGCCGCGGAGTCCGGCTCACCTTCCCGCGGCCTGACTCCGATGCTCGCGCCCTCCATCAGGGCCTCGAACTCATCGCGCTCGAGGGTCTCCTTTTCGAGGAGCACCTTTACGATGACGTCCATCTTGAGCCGATTCTCCAGCAGGATTTGCTTGGCCCGATCGGTAAGCCGCCTCGATGGTGGACCTGATCTCCTTGTCTATCGACTTGGCGATCTCCTCGGAGTAGTTCCGGTCTTCCATGATATCGCGGCCCAGGAACGGATTTCCGTGCCGGTGGCCCAGGGTAAGCGGGCCGATATTCTCGCTCATGCCGGTACTCGCAGACCATCGCCCGCACTATAGCCGTGGCGCGCTCGAGGTCGTTGCTGGCGCCGGTTGAAATCTCGTTGAAGACCAACTGCTCGGACACCCTGCCGCCCAAGAGGCCCGCCACATCGTCCAAAAGCTCGTTCCTGGTGGTTAGATACTTGTCCATCGCCGGGCATCTGAAGGGTGTAGCCAAGCGCCATTCCGCGCGGGAGAATAGAGACCTTATGCACCTGGTCGGCATTGGGAAGCAGCTCGGAGACTATCGCATGACCCACCTCGTGGTAGGCCACCATCTCCTTTTCCTTGTCGCTGATGATGCGGCTCTTGCGTTCCGGCCCCGCGATCACGCGGTCGATGGACGCCTCGAACTCCGTCATGAAAATCTTGGTCTGCTCGCGCCGAGCGGCCAACAGAGCGGCCTCGTTGACCAGGTTCGCGAGGTCCGCCCCGGAAAAGCCGGGAGTGCGGCGGGCGAGGCCCTGAAGGTTCGACATCCTCCGCCATCGGCTTGCCTCGGGTATGGACTTTGAGGATGGCCTCGCGCCCGCGAGCGTCCGGATTGTCCACCACCACCCGGCGGTCGAAGCGGCCCGGCCTCAATATGGCGGGGTCGAGCACATCGGGTCGGTTGGTCGCGGCGATCAAGATAACGCCCGCGTTCGGGTCGAAACCGTCCATCTCCACCAGGAGCTGATTGAGGGTCTGCTCGCGCTCGTCGTGGC
Organism: uncultured bacterium; assembly: GCA_963823885.1. Taxonomy (GTDB): domain Bacteria; phylum Armatimonadota; class UBA5829; order UBA5829; family UBA5829; genus CAWGNL01. Next base: position 51,775 of record CAWGNL010000123.1, on the reverse strand, counting down.
CGCCGCCCAGACCCGCGCCCCGCTGCCTGCCGACCGCGTCGATCTCGTCGATAAAGACCAGGCTGGGGCGGTTGGCTTTTGCGGTGTCGAAGAGGTCTCGCACGCGTGACGCGCCCACCCCAACAAACATCTCCACGAAGTCCGATCCGCTGATATGGAAGAACGGTACCCCTGCTTCGCCGGCAATCGCGCGGGCGAGCAGGGTCTTGCCGCAGCCGGGAGGCCCCAGCAGCAGCACACCCTTGGGAATCTTGGCTCCGAGGGCCTGGAATTTCTTGGGATTCTTGAGGAAGTCCACGACCTCCTCTAGCTCCGCCTTGGCTTCATCCACCCCGGCCACATCTTCAAAGGTGACTTTCGGCACATTCTCGTTGAGGCGCTTGGCCCGGCTCCTGCCGAACGAGAGCGCCTGGTTGCCGCCCGCCTGCGCCTGCTTCATGAACAGCATCCACAACACAAACAGCAGCCCAAGAGGCAGCAGCACCGACAGCATCACATTGACCATCGCATCCGAAATCGGAGGAGACTTCGGACTCCACGCGGGAACGTGTTTGTCCAACTGGCTTTCGAATTCGGACTTCGCCGCATCCTCGTTGGGCAGAAGCGTTTCGGTACTTGTTGTGGCTCTTGTCCTCGAAAGTGAACTCGTTGCCCCGGACGGTTCCTTTTCTTGACCTTGCCTTCAATTACCATCTGGCGAGCAACCGAGTAATCGACTTCCTTGGTCGCGGCGCCCTGGTTCCAGGGCGCGCCGCTCTTGATAAGCAGGATTACTATCACTATCAGCGCGATTATCGCTATGTTCTTAACATATCGGTTCAAGTGTACCTCCGGCGGCCGCAATCGAGCACCTGATTAATTATACCACGCTCCATACCCTCCGGCAACTTACGAAGGGAAGTCGAAGGTCAAAAGTCAAAAGTCGAAAGTCGCTCAAGTCCGTTTTGGTCACAGGTGATTCACTGTTATTTTGACGAAAGCGCCCGCCTGATAGTTTCGTTAAGCCCTAACCTCCAATCAGATGCTTCCACATGGACCAAATTTCCATTCGGCCTCCCGGTTTGCGGCATGCAGTTGAGGCGATGCAGCGCTTCGCCGGCGACATCGCCGATACGACGAAGGTGCTCGGCAAGGACCTGGATGAGGGCTGGGGTTCGTACCACGTTTATCCGCAGTGGACCGCCAACTCCGACCGGGCAGGGTTTCGGGAAAAGGGTTTCCCGAAACAACTTTCGTGTTTTCGTAATGAAAATTCAGTGCCCTTTGCCCAAAATGCAAAAACCATGTGGCCTTTCGGGGGTTTCCCGCAGGTCACATGGTTTCTGCAAGTGCCGATCTCGAGCACAAATCCGAGAGTTGGTCGGGGTGAGAAGATTTGAACTTCCGACCTCTCAGTCCCGAACCGAGCGCTCTACCAAGCTGAGCCACACCCCGCCGACCTAATGAATTATACCATTACTCGCAATCGCGTTGCAACCGCGGAAGGACTTCTCGATGGATGGGTATAAGTAACCTGCGGAGACCCAACTTCCAACTTCCAAGGTCTAACTTCTAAACCGGGGAATCATGCGCGGCAACGATGTGCTGAGTCGGATAATCGGGATCGTCGTTTTTTTGGGGGGCATCGCTCTACTGGTGTTTGTGTTTGCGATGTCGTATCGGTTTTTCTCGTCCGAGTCCAGCGGGATTCAAATCGGCTCCCCTAATCCCGCCGTGCCGGCCACAGTCGTCCTGGGAATGTCCGTGGCGAAGCTCCTGGTTCGAATCGGCCTGCTGCTTGTGATGGCGATCATCGGCTCACTGCTGGCAAGCAGAGGCATACAGATGTATTTTGCCTCGTGCATAAAACCGCCGGAAGCTTGAACCCCTAACCCAAACCGGATTTAATCGCGAAAACGCGAAAGTGCACGAAATGGAAACTCGTAACGTTCCTGCCTCGCAGCGGGAACTCGAAGGATTTATGCCGGGCGTTGCTTCGAGTCGTCGTTCCCTATATGTTATTTTCTAGGGGTAGAGTAATACCTTCCGCCGCATGGCGACCTCCCTAGTCAAACAGCCCCAGTGTCTGCTGGCCGGTCGGCCTCCATTCGCGACTTGGCCGAGGGGCGGGGGAACAATAGATCGAAATCGTCCCCGAATGCTTCCCTTAGTCTGCACGCGAACTTGTACAGCTTGTCGAGCAGATAGGCCCGGTCCTCGTCGTCTTGATAGTCGCGGGCAAGAGCGATAGTGCCGTCCGCGCGCTGGTAAACACTCACATATTCGCCGATTTTGGCATGCCCCGCCGCCTGCGCGATGCGTCTCTGCTGAGGCTTTGGAATGTCTTTTCGGTGATGCGCTCGCGGCGGGCGAACTTATGGATGCCCAACTCGCCCGACTCTATTTGCGCGAGATCGACCGATAAAGCTCCCTCGCCCTTTCCGGTTCGCCGGGCAAGCAGGTGGTCCACGGCTTTTGAGATGAACTCCAGCCCGAACGGCTCGTCCGCGCGAGAACGCAGGGCCGATCCCCTGAAAATCTTCTTGCCGTCGTAGGTCGCGAGCGCGTAGTTCTTCATTTTGAGTGAAATCATGGCGGAGTAGCGGCCGTCGTGCGCAAGCCGGATCCCCGCCGGCAGCGTGGAGCCGATGGAGTCGATGTACTGGGTTTCGCGCTCCTCGGTGTCGATTTCGGCCGGCGGCTGGAAGAACACGCCATCGGTGTCCACCTCGATCACCGCGCTGCCCGTCGCCTCCAGTTGCTCTATTATCTGCTTCACCACGCTCTGGCCGGTCGTCGTGACCTGCGCGGCGGCGGCGTAATCGTTGAAGTTCAGCGGGGCAGCGAGGTAGCCGTAGAACGAATTGATCAGTATCTTGAACGCGCTTTGGAGCCCATCCCAGTAGGCGTGCTCCCGGCCCGTGGTATTCTTGGAGTTGGCCTTGGCATCGAGCCGCCTGCGGGTAAGCTCATCGAGCGCGGGCCCAAATACGCCCAGCGAGTCGGATTCGGGTTTGATATCGCGGATAAGCATTATGCTGGGGTAGAGGCTTTCCACATCGCACTTCACTATCCGCTCGATGACGCCGGTCGCGCGCACCTCGGTGTAGCCGCCGGGCAAGGGCTTGGGATCGCAAGGCTTCGGAATAGCCAGCCCCTGCCGGAGATACTCGCGTATGAAGATCGAATTGATTTTCTCCCCGGTACCGGTGGTGGCGACGCGGGAGTATGTGTCGGGGACCATCTGCGTCAGGTAGAAATCGGCTGGGCAGATGAGATCGGCGAGGGACCTCGTCTCCAGCGCGTCCTGCAGCGCGTATTTCTTCACGCGTTCGGGGTTGGTTCGCCACTCGGCGCCGATTCTATCGCCCGGGATGAGTTCGCGATCTTCCTCGGAGATACCCAGCGCCTGGCAGACCGCCTTCAGCCCATGGCTGAGAGGCTCCCCTTCGCGACATCGTGGCGCTGCACGCCCAGCAGCGTGTCCATCACATGCCTGCCGTGGATGTGCACGGGGACGAACGGCGTGGAGAAATAGCCGATGGCGCAGGCCTGCCGCGTGCCGAAAGTCATCTCGGATCCATCTCGGCCTATCGCAAGGCTTACGGAGTGCATCCGCGCCCGTGTCGCCAGATACGGCAAGTCGAAGCTGAGGATGTTGTGTCCTTCGATCACATCCGGGTCGCGCTCGCGTATACACTCGACGAGTCTGCGTGAGGATCGACCGCTCATCGCCTGAGATCAGGGTTTGGAAGCCGGTGTTGTCGCTTACGGATACCAGGAAGACTCCGGCGTCCGGATGGTCGGGCCGCAGCGAATATGTCTCGATGTCGAGCTGCATCCGCACGATATCGTCGAACGCCATTCCCTTGAACAGCGTCTTGCCGGAGCGCGTGAGGTACTGCTTGGAACTCGTCGGCAGGGCGATATGCTGGGCGTGGGCGTCGCGCAGCCAGTAGTGGGCGTTCTGGTACGAAGTGCGGTCGGCGAACTCGGCAAGAAAGCAAAACCCCTCGCCCGCGAGCCGCGTCCAATGTGCTCCGGTCAGCGGGTGCTGCTCCGTGGTGACGAGCCACCGGCGGAACTCATGCTCTTCGGTGACCACCGCGGCCCCGGCGCGCCGGTAGAGCAGCACGGTCTCGGCTTGCGGCTCGACCGCGACGATGCCCTCCGTGGGATCACAGCCAAATAGTATAGTCTGAGCGTTTGCCATAACTGTCTACCCAGTCAATTATACCACCTGGAGGTTGGGATCGGATTTAATCGGCTCTGATAGGTGGCGATCTCCGAATCGCCACCCATCTGAAGAGCATTATCAATTGTCAACTATCAATTATCAATTTCCCCTGCTGGGCTTGAAAAACTGCGGGATTTCCATTATGCTACAAATACCATGCTCGAAATCAAACTGCTCAAGAGGCTGGGAAACTGGAAGCTGGACATCGAGTTCAGTTCGACTGCCTCGAAGCTTGTCATCTGGGGGCCGTCCGGTTCGGGCAAGAGCCTCACCCTCAAGCTCGTCGCGGGCATCGTCAAGCCCGAGTCAGGCTATGTGAGGGTGGGTGGGAAAACACTCTTCGATTCCAAGAATGGTATAAACCTGCCTTCCCAGGAACGCAAAGTAGGAGTGGTGTTTCAGAATTACGCGCTGTTTCCTCACTTGAACGTATCTCAAAACCTCGGGTTCGCCCTCGGGCGGGGCCGCCAATCGGCTGATAGAGTCCGCGACATGGCCGAAAAGCTGGAGATATCGCGGACACTGGATCTGTATCCGTCGCAGCTTTCGGGAGGCCAATCCCAGAGGGTCGCACTGGGGAGAGCGCTGCTTGCGGATCCTGAACTGGTCTTGCTGGACGAGCCGTTCAACGCGCTGGACATGCCCCTCAGAACAAGGGTGCGATGCGAACTGCGCGAGCTGCTGGACGAGTTCGCGCTCCCATTCGTTATCGTAACTCACGATCCCGAGGACGTGCGGGCTTTGGGCGAGGCCGTGGCTGTTCTCGAAAACGGAACGTGCTCGGGGGTGCTTGCGGGTTGCAAACCCGGGGAACTGGGTCCGGCGTTCGGAAACGCCGGACCATCGTGGCAGGAGGCTCCAGGCTTTCCGCTTTCCACTTTCGGGTAAAAGTGTAATCGCGAAAACGCGAAAGGGCGAAAGCGCGAAAGCGTCCGAAACGGAAAGAAACCGCGCCCGTGTTTCGGGAAAAGGGTTTCCCGAAACAACAAACCTACGGGTTGGAGGTCCGGATTCTAACTTCTAACTCCTAAAGCGGCGTAGCCGCAACCAAGAGGGCCATCGCCGGAAAATCAATACGGCCTTTCCGTAATTCGGAAGGTCGGTGGTTTCTTCTTACGTATCTTACAACTGAAATCCGAGGTGACATATCAAAGTTCAGTACAGCTTGTATAGGATTTCAGTTGTCAGATACTAACTTCTATTCTCGGGGGACCTTGTTATGCGAAAACTCTACTGCCTGATCGTGTGCTCGGTTGTGCTGGCGGCAATAGCGGCAAGGCTCATGTGCGCGGGCCAGCCAGAGCTTATGGTGGCGGCCGCGGCCAGCCTGACGGATGCGTTTACTCAGATCGGAAAAGCCTACGAAAAGAAGCATCCGCAGGCCGCGGTGAAGTTCGACTTCGCCTCTTCCGGCGCTCTTGCGACTCAGATCGAGCAGGGCGCCCCGGTGGACGTTTTTGCGTCCGCGGATGCGGATAACGTCGATCGATTGGCCAGGAAAGGCCTGGTTACGCTGACGAGCAGAACGGTCTTTGCCTCGAATACGGTCGTGGTGATTGTGCCGTCGGGTTTCCAAACTGCGCATCAAGAGCCTGGCGGACTTGAAGTCGAACGAGATCATCCATATCGGTATCGGCGACCCATCGCACGTTCCCAACGGAAAATACGCTCGCCAGGCTCTGGAGAAAGCGCGCCTCTGGAACGCCTTGAAGGACAAACTGGTAATGGGCAGCGACGTGCGGCAGGTGCGGACATACGTCGGAAGAGGTGAAGTGGAAGCTGGGTTCGTGTTCGGCTCCGACGCTCCTAAGAAAACTGCCCACTTTGGACGAGGGGGGCACGTAATGGAACGCGACGTTTTCTTAAGCGATATGAGCGGGCAACCCCCGACTGGGGGTGCGAGTCGCTATACGGTACCCTGCGAATATGCACGAGCCTGTCGATTATGTCGCGGCCGTCGTCAAGGCAAGCAAGAACCCCGGTCCCTCCGGGAATTTCCTGCGTTTCGTGAAGTCCGGAGAGGGACAGAAAATCCTGGCGGGATACGGATTTCTACCGGGCAAGAGGTGAGCCGATGAGCCAGGCCAGCATCTTTTCGATCAGGCTGTCGGTGCAAGTCGCGCTGACGGCCACGTGCATACTGATAACGATTGCCGTCCCGCTGTCGTACTTGTTTGCGCGCAGGTCGTTTCCGGGCAAGCATCTCCTGGAATCGCTGTTTATGCTCCCGTTGGTGATGCCTCCGACCGTGATAGGGTATTATCTGGTCGTCTTGCTGGGACGCAACGGGATCCTGGGAAAGCCGCTTTTCGACTTGACCGGGTGGACACCGATGTTCTCCTGGTGGGGGGCGGTGATTGCATCCGCGGTCGTCGCCTTCCCGCTGCTGTTTCAGACCTCTTATTCGGCGATATGCGCGGTGGACCCCAGCCTGGAACATACAGCCTATACCCTCGGCTCCTCGAAAATCCGGACGTTTGTCCGGGTGACGGTCCCGCTTGCGCGAAAGGGCCTGATCTCGGGAATAGCGCTGGCTTTCGCGCGCGCGATGGGCGAGTTCGGGGCGACGATCATGCTGGCGGGCAATATTCCCGGCCGCACCAATACGATGCCCTTGACCATATACACCGCGTTCGCGTCCGGGAACTATGCCCAGGCAAATTTACTGGTGGTCATTTACACTGCTGTGGCATTCGCGTTTTTGTGCTACATATCTTGGGGCGGTAAACGCAGAGCTAAACGGTGATCGGATCGAAACAAATGAAGCCTAAAGATAATCTGATAAAAGCCATAAGACGCGAGATGAATGACGAAATTGCAAACTACGGCCGATACATGCCGGCATAAACAAGGAGGACCATGGCCGTGAACGACGGAAACCACGGCGGCATTTTTCCGCTGCCATTTCACAAGGTCAAGATAGATGACGACTTCTGGGGGCCGAGAATCAGGGGCAATGCGCAAACGTCACTGTATTCTCAGTTTAAGAACCTCAAAGACACCGGTCGATTGCACGCGTTCAAGCTCGATTGGAAGCCGGGTGACGAACCTGTTCCGCATGAGTTTTGGGACTCCGACGTGGCCAAGTGGGTCGAGGGCGCGTGCTGCTCCATGTCGGTTAACCCTTACCCCAAGATCGAAGAAATGATCGATGAGGTAGTCGATCTCATTGTGTCCGCACAGCAGACAGACGGTTACCTGAATACGCACTTCACCACCGTCGAGCCCGACAAGAGGTGGACCAACCTGCGCGACATGCACGAACTCTACAGCGCTGGTCACCTGATGGAGGCGGCGGTGGCGCACTACAGGGCTACCGGCATACGGAAGTTTCTTGATGCAGTGTGCCGGTATGCCGACTACATCGACTCGGTCTTTGGCACGGAAAAGAAACGAGGTTACTGCGGCCACCCCGAAATCGAACTCGCGCTGGTAAAGTTGTATGAAGCTACCGGCAACGAGCGATACCTCAAGCTCAGCGATTATTTTGTGGAGGAGCGTGGGTGGCAGCCGCATTACTTCGACATCGAGGCAGCCGGGCGCGGAGAGGAGGTCGACAACGTGGAATCGCTGCCGAGGCATTTAAGGAGCGATCTCCACGCTTATGCGCAGGCTGATATGCCGGTCAGGGAGCAGACCAGGGTCGCGGGACATGCGGTTTGGGCGATGTATTTCTACTCAGGCGCAACCGACATTGCAAGCATCAAAGGCGACGAAAGCCTTTTCCGCGTATTGAAGATGCTTCTCGACGGCCTGATCACGAAGAGAATGTATGTGACCGGCGGCATAGGGCCGTCGCGGCATAACGAAGGGTTTACAACCGACTACGACCTGCCGAACCAGACGGCTTATGCGGAGACATGCGCTGCTATCGGGCTTATATTGTGGTGTCATAGAATGCTTCGTTACCGCCTCAACGGCCGCTATGCGGACGTTTTGGAGCGCGCCCTGTACAATGGTTCCATCAGCGGCGTTTCATTGGACGGCAGCCGCTATTTCTACGAGAACCCGCTCGCCAGCGACGGCGCCCATCATCGCGCGGACTGGTTCGGCTGTTCTTGTTGTCCTCCGAATATACTGCGGCTTATCGCATCGCTGGGCGGATACATCTACTCCCATACGGATAGGGACGTCGTGGTGCATCTCTACGTGCAAAGCGAAGCCGAGTTGGAATTGGGAGACAAGGCCATAACTATTCGGCAAGAGACCAATTATCCCTGGGACGGCGCCGTCAGGATCACGGTAGGCGTCGAAGCGCCGCGCAAGTTCGCCATAAGCTTGCGAATTCCCGGCTGGTGCGGACCACTTCGAAGTCGGGATCAATGGCGAACCGTTAGATGGAGCCGCGGTGGAAAACGGCTATTTGACCATTGACCGGCAGTGGAGCGCCGGAGATAAAATCGAGATCAGTTTCCCGATGATGGTGAAGCGTATGTATGCGCATCCCGATGTCAAAGAGGACGTGGGAATGGTCGCGTTGCAGCGCGGACCTGTGGTGTATTGTCTCGAGCAAGTGGACAATCCGGTCCAGCCGCACAAGGCAGCCTTGCCCGAGGACGCGGAGTTTGAAGCGAAATTTGAGCCTGATCTGCTCGGCGGCGTTGTTACCATCCAGGCTGAATCGCAGTGTTGGGTCGACGACGATTGGGGCGACGCTCTTTATCGGGATACCCCTCCCGAAACTCGCCCGCTTACTGTCAAAGCGGTCCCATACTACGCCTGGGATAACCGCGACCCAGGCTGGATGAGGGTATGGATAAGGAACAGTTGACGCCGCGCGGAAGGAAATTTAATCGCGAAAGCGCGAAACTGCGAAAACGCGAAAATGACAGATGGGTTGGATGTGACTATGCGGGGAACGACAAGGCGAGACAATTCCTGGCATTAAGTCCTTCGAGTTCCCGCTGCCCGCATGGCACATTCTGCCCGTGAGGGGGGCGTGGTTTCCGTATATCCGACGTCGGCGCTGAGCGTGCAGCGGGAACTCGAAGGTGCCGGGTCGAAGCAGACCCTCTACTTGTCGTTCCCGCCGCACGCGTGGGTTGCACTCACGAAGAGTGAACTCTCACTAACGATCGCATCGATTTGCTTGCGCAGTTCGGCGGTTTTGGCGAGGGCGGCGCGGATTTGGGCCAGGCGATGGGTTTCGTCGGGCGTGAGCGGGCGGTGTTTCCTGTCGTCGATGAACTTGCGCGGGATGTCGTAGCCGCCGATCCTCGCGTTGATGGCGGCCTCGCTCTCGGGTAGAGGCGCTCGCAAGAGGTGGACGTCTAAAAGTCCGCTCCCGAGGTTGGAGAGCTTCTCGAAGGTATGAGCGTCGTTTGCGATGGGCACGCGCGGATAGTCCATCATCAAGAAGTCCGCGTATCGCTTTCGATAGACCTCCGAGTGCAGCACGGCGTAGATATAAGCAAAGAGGCGATCCTCGTCCAGCACGCCCGCATGCATATTGGAGCGGCGTTCATCCGCGATGAACAAAGTCCCCTGATTGCCACCTCCCGATGCCGAGTAGCGGAAGCGCGGCAGCAGCACCGCGCCGCCCCTTCGGAAACAAATTGAGGTCGGCGGGCCGGTCGGTGCAAAAGACCACATCCCACGTGTCGGAGCCCGTCGCGCGGCCTGCCCTGCCGATTGCCAGCGCCACGTTCTCGCGCATCAGATTCTCCATGAACGGCAGCCTGGGCCGCTCCATGACCGCTTTGCTGTAGTAGGCCCATCGGTGGTCGAAGGGCCGGTAGAGCACCTCCACGGCCTTGGATTCCCAATCCGTGTCGGCCTTGAGGGCGCGGCGGGCGGCTTGGAGTTCGGGGTCGCTGGTTTCCAGGCGACCGGCTCTGAACTCCGCCACTCGAGATATCAGCGCCTCCCGTGTGAAATCCACGGCAAATGGGTCGCGTGAGGTCATAAAGCCCACGCTGCGCGTCTCGAAGAAATCGAAGACCGAGGGGAAGGCGATCATACTCCTCTTGCAGGTTCTGCTCGCATGGGATGAACGCAAAAAACGGCGCGCGGGGGCTGATCTCGCGCCAGGGCGTGGTCGAATGATCCATGGCGGCCAGGCTGCCGAGCTTCGATTCGCGGCTTCCCCGCAGACTGCGGCATGCCGCACCCGGCAGGCGGGAGCGTCCGATGTCTTCTCATGAGCGTTATCCCCACGCCCATCTGGATGCGGAAGCTATTTTCGTCGCCTTGCGCGCGGCGGCCCCGGTCGAACGTTTTCGAGTTGCCGTGCAGGTCGAGGACGCAAATCTCGTCGAACGTCTCCATCAGGCTCGCGCGCATGCGGCGAAACGTCAGGTCAATATAAGAGTGGTTGGTGATGAACGCCACCACGCACCCTCCCGGCGCGCGACGAGGGGATTGCTGGGCGTATCTGATGAACTTTACGTAATCGTCCTGCCACCATTTGGAGTTTTTTTCGTGGAGTCCCACCCGGTAGTCCGCGAGAAGCTCGCGGACACTGCCGTTATTAGCCCCCAGTGGGGGTTGCCCGCTCGTATCGCTTAAAAAAATGTCGCGTTCCAATACGTGACTCTCTCGGCCGCTGACAGTTTTCTTAGGGGTCGAGTGGCCGGAATAGGGCGGGTTGCCAATGATGGCGGGGATCTTCCCATCGATGGGCGCCCCGGCGCTTGCCAAGCTGTCCCGCTGGAGAATCGTGCATCCCGGCAGCAGGAGTGAGGCCAGGGCGCAAGGGGCGGCGGAGAGTTCCATTCCCACCATCTCCGGCCCGCCGCCGTCCCATACGTCGCCGCACCTGAAGAACGTCCCGATCCCGCAGCACGGGTCCAGAAGGAGCACATCGTCCGGCGGGCAGCACAGGCGCTCTTCGATGATGCGCTTTACGCTCCCGTTGATATACGGAGACTTGCTTCAGGCGGGCTGTAATCGAACGCCCCGGCCTCGCGCGCGCGCGGGGTCGAATGCTCGGAAGAATTCTTCGTAGAAGTCGACGCTGGGGTCCTTGCCCTCGGATGCGTATCGGGCGAGCAGGGCGGGTAAATCGGCCTGGTCGAGGAGTTCATCGATGCGGCGGATCATCTCGGGTTCGCCGAACCCCGCAAGCACGCGGATCCTCTCGATAGAAAGGTCCCAGCGGCAGATGGCAAGCCCGAAGGCAACGAACTGCGCGGTGGAGTCCGGGTAGGTCCGCGCAATCTCCCGCGCCGCCCGCGCCAGGTTCGAGGCAAGTTGTGCAGTGGAATCGACCTTGGCCACGCGGTGTTGGCTCCCTCGAAGGTGAGCTCCAGAGCAGAGAGCGGAGGGCAGAGAGCCCGGAACACCCCTTCGCCCGATAGTCCGGCGTTTCCGAACGCCGGACCCGGTTCCCCGGGTTTGCAACCCGCAGGCACACGCTCCCGCAGAGCGCCAGTTTCCGATTGCCTGCCAACGTGGGCGTTCAGCCCCAAGTCTTAATCATCGTCTGTTGTCGTGACCGTAGCGCCTCAGTGGGCATATCAGTGCACTGGAATCGGTGGGTGAACCCCAGCGTAACGCTCGTATTGCCGCGAGGATAAGTCAGCTCACTCAGCCGGGCCGCTAGTGTTTAGTTGCATAATTGATTGATAGAACGCTGTACCGGGTGTCCTGGGAATCTTGTTCCCGAAACTAAGTGCGTATCGGGAACAAGATTCCCAATACGCCAGGCAAGAATGCTATCAGTTATTTATGCAAGTAGACACTAGCTCAAACGCCGCAGTGCTAACGGCCAGGACATCCGAGATCTTAACGTAACCCGCGATCTTGTCGATATCTTCGCGCGGCGCACGCAGTTTTGTCAGAATTCGCCATCTAGCCTTGCTTTGACGCTGGGGCTGTTTTCGCGCAGTTCAGACAGATGAATGAACTGGCCGGACTGATAGAAGCGCCAGTATTCGGCGGGTCCGAAGCCGACGCCATCCTCAATCCAATTTGCCCTGATGACAGCCCGCTGCCCGCTCATCCCAATGAAGGGAAAGCTCCAACCATCGAGTTGGACCCACGCTTTTTGAATCACGTCAAGACAGTTGGCTATAGGAGCAATAAGCTCAGGCTGGTAGGTATCTGGGTGGATTACAATCCGCCAATAGCTGCCGCGGGATATTTCATCCGGTATGTCGGTCAGCGTCGGCAACTCCGCGTCGAAGCGTTCAGGGTCGGACGTGGTGGCCAGCGGCATCCCTACTCGCTTGGCCCTCGCAAGGAAACGCTCTGCTCGCTTGTCGGCAGCCAGTTCAAGCAGGTCCGCCATTTGGCGGGCGTTCTTGACCGGAACTGTCTCTGGCTTTTCGTGCGACCGCACGAACACGGTGCCTTCGTGGAACAGGGTTCCGTTGACCGTGATGTTCTTGCAGCAGATGAACGGGGAGTCGGTGAACTCGTGTATGCGTATGGCGAGGAACGTCTTCGGTGTCCCCTCAAACGGCACGGAAACCTTCGCCGACCTCAACGTGAACGGGTGGCGAACTGTAACTATTGATCTGTGCGCGTATATTGTCAACGTCCTGAAAGGTTTTAAGGTGTTCCGAATCGATACCGGTCGGCAACCAGGACGGCCCGCTCTCCGCTAGGCCCACTATGATCAGCCCGCCGTCTCTTAGATTGCCCATGGCCTGAGCACTCGGGATTATACGCGTTTTTAGATCCGGCCACGGTGCGGACTGCTTGAAATCGACGTCCATCTCCTCCAGGCAGCGGTCGAGGGCATGCGCAACTCGGGCATGGAGAGCCGCGTGACCCGGCAGACTCGAATCAGGAATTGCCATTTTTACGCCCGTTCCTCCTCAGGGATGCCTCTTGCAGCACCGAAGGCTCGCTTCAGTGCAAGCACAACACGGAGGGCAAGAAAGAAGAGACAGCCCCATATCATACGTACGGCGATTATTATTGCAGCCCATCTGATGACGACGCCCATGTAGGGGAGGTGGAACGGCCACGCCGTAGCAGCGCGAAAAGCGGGGTAAAGGTATGGGACGTTCACCTTAGGGCATATAAGAAAGAGGAGAAACATGGGCAGGACCAGGGCCGACGGTACCTTCCAGGTCCCGTATCTCCGAGACGCATTCGGGGTGCTGCGTCCACTTCCGTGCTCTCTCCATTATCTCGCGCCGTTTGTCTATGGAACTTTCGACAAGGAACACAAACAGGAAGAGGGCGGTAGCGAGGGCAGGCAGGTTGGCGTGACTGCCCTCCCGGTTCTGATGGTCGATCACGAGCTGAGCAGAAACGGAGCAGAGCACCGCGACGCCCAACAAGTCGGTCAGCACCTTTCCCCAGGCGTCACGCGAGTGGTTTCCCCGAAGCAGCAAGCCTCTAATGGTCAGCGTGAACGGGAGTAGCAGTAATGACGCCGCCCCCGAGAACATGAATATGAACAAAACGGCCAACGCGGCAAGGAAGTCCCCCGTCTCATAGCAGGCGAGGATGCCACCGACGAGGAAACCGAGCACCTCCGGTAACCTTCTGCTCCTATACGACATCTATCCCCCCTTCGGCAGTTCGGCGTAAGCCTGGGCGCATACTCTAGGCTCAATGGTAACACGCTGCCCGTGGATTGGCAAGCCTCCGGTTTGGCAAAGCCGCTTGCTTCGCGGTTATTCCACTACCAGTTTTCGCACCAGATAGTTCACGCGCTCGAATGCGTCGCGCCGGAGAAGTTCGCGCTCTTCCGGATCGACAATCTTCAGAAAATCCGCCACGTGGACCGGCCCTACCTGTTCAACGGTTGCGAACTTCTCCGCGATCTTGCCCATCGCTTCCTTGACGAGACCGTGGGACGCATGCGGGCGAAAATCTTCGACAAGCGCATCGATGCCGCCGGGATAGTACTTAAGGCAGAAGTATATGTCGTAAGCATCTTTTTCCTTGATGCGGTCGTAGAGCGCCATTCCCTTCATAACGATAAATGGCACTATGGATGCCACCCTGACTTTGACCGTGTCGTTGCCACCATCCGGGAGCGTCCCTGAAATGGTCACTTCGGATGTCAGATCAAATGCAAGCTCACATCCCCGTGCTTTCCTGGCCTTAACATCCTGGATGTTCTGATGCCGGCGGCCCTTGCCGGTGCCCGCGTAATCACCTGCAAGCAGATCAACCTCAACATCGATTTTCTTGCCATTCACGACCGCGGTTCGTTGGAACATATAGGGCTGCTCTTCGCTCTTGCGGTATCCCCGGGATAGCAATAACCTCTCGATAGTGGCATAGCCGGCTTCCCGGAGTGTAAGATGATTCAGGGCCAGATCAACATCGATGCTGCCCACGTGACCGGAAAGCAGGAGTTCCGGTACCCATCCGCCGATGACCACTATGTCATCCCTGTACTCGCCGAGCAGGCGGGTCAGTTCCAGCATTACAGACTTCGCAGCCTCAACCCGCTCACTTGAATAGTCTGCTTGAGTTACCGCCATTTCGGTTCAATCTCCTCTCTTAGTAACGCCTCCGCGGCTTCTTCGCCACGACCACGAGTGCTTTGCAGGTCCAAGTAGACCTGGGTTGGTGAAGCTATCCACGCGCCGTCAATATGCCGGGAGCCGTAGAAGACATTCCGATCACATGGCGAGATAAGGCTTACATTCGCACCGCTAGGCACTTCTTTGAGACCAAGACCCATTGCGACCCTGGCAAGGGCATCGTCGTCCGCGATATATGCCGTTGCGCGTTGATAGCGGACAGCCGGAGCATACCTCGCACCGCCGGAAAATCCGGTCAGAGCATACTTGATATCTCCCTTGCCGCAAAGGTCCGCGAGTTCGGTCTCGATTTCCGGGACGGACTTCATTGAGTAGAAATCACGTGCCTTGTTCCGACTCATATCGTAGTTTTTTGACCAGTCGGATAGCAGCGCCACAGGGTCTGTGAGTTGGAAGCCGCCCCTGTCCGACTGCACCCATTCCCGATCTTCCAACTGTCTCCTTACACTGGATACCTGCCCCAGGCTTGCGTCCGCCGCAGTGGCCAATTCCCGGGTTTTCCACACACGTTTCGGATTCTCCAGGAGAATCCTCAAAATGATGGTGGTCTTAACCGAGGTCGGTGAATAGAGAGACTTGAGTCCGCGCTTCTCCGCGAACGGATTCCTCTCTCCAGTGGTCTTTATATACACAGGCCAGAAGCTGAGGCGACAATTACCAGCGAGGTCCACGTATCCGATGTTTCTTTGGCCGCAGATATCGGCGGATCTCGGGGATATGTACGGGGCTACAAAGACACCGTATGCGCTCGGAATGTCCCGAATCATGTACTCGATCTGGCTAATGGCATCTCTTGCGATGCGGGGCTGCCCGCTAGCCTTGACCTCTATTACCAGGGTAATCTGGCCGCTGGGGAGTCTCAGCCTGGCAAGCAGATCTGGTCGTCGTCCACCAATAGAATGTTCTACCTGTATATCCTCTATCTGAACAAAAGGCACGTCTGCAAGGCAACAGCGCAGGGCCTGCTCGACCTTCGGTATTAAGTCAACTTCTTTTTGCACTATAATCACCAGTTTCAGCGAATTGCTGAAACATAGTATAACACTGACAAAAGCTTCTGTCAAGCCGCTGCGCAAGTCGCGTATTTCACTATTATACGCCTTTTCAGCAAATTGCTGAAAATCGCCAAAAGACTGAAATCCAGCGGCGCGCGATTTACTCGGCCAAGCCGTGCTTCTCCAAGATCAGGCGCACGAGGTTATAGTAGCTGTAGAAGAGGTAGTCTATTAGGGCTTCGTCCTCGATCGGCACTGCGCCCGGCCGGTGGTGGCGAATGGCGTATTTGTTCGCAAACTCCCACATCTTTCGCAGGTGCGCATCAAAGTGGGCGCGAACCTCTTCATGAGGCGAGAGGCCGTTGACTATCTCTTCGGCGCTCCTCTTCGGTTCGCTGTGCTTCGACGACTTAATCATCCCGTACGCATCGACGAGATGCTTTACCCCGTCGGTCTTCCTGCCGCCTGACCTGTCATAAAAAGCCTCCAGAGCATCACCAAGCAGCCTCTGGAGTTGTTCGTCATCCGTCTTGAGACCGAGCGAGAGCACTCTGTTGTCCAGGATTTCGGAGCCTACGCGCATTACCCGGCCCTCGCGCAGTTCGTAGGGATGGCCGAATCGCTCGAACATGGCGTTCACTTCATCGGTGTAATCGCGTTGTCCATCTGCGGTGTCGAAGGAGAGAGGTCGGCCTATTATGGGCTTCGCGACGTACCGCCAGAAGAACTCGATCAGGTCCAGGACGCTTTCCGATGCGGGGCACTGCGTCTCCTAAGAAACTCCCCAGTTTCGGGAACAAGATTCCCGAAACACCGGGGGTGGGTTTCTTTCCAATGTAACGGCGACAGCGTCGCCGTCACTTGCTCAGAAGGCGGCCAGCCGATATCGCCCAGTTTCTCCCTCACGCGCTCCCAGTCCCACTTCATTCTACGGGGGAAGGCTTTCTTGAGCCAACCACGCTCTTCTATGCGTTCTACGTACAGCCCGAAAGGCGACCCGGAAATCACGACCGATGACCGGATCGCGGGCCTGTTGCGCCTGCCTCAGGCGCTGAGAGTAGTAAAGGCGGCTCATCCGTCGGTTCATCTGCCGCGCTCCTTTGGCACTTCAGGGCTATCCTGAAAACTTGTTCGCGCTTCATGGGCCGTTTTCCTCCCAAGTTCCGGCTGCGTCGGCGGGACTGAGCCTGGCGTGACGTTGTGCGGGCCCTTCGGGCCCCGCTTCGGCTGCGTGCAACCGAAGCAACCCCTGCGGGGCGGAGTTCCGGGCTTTCGCACATATATGTCAAAATGAGAGGCTGTGTTCGCGGGTTGCAAACCCGGGGAACTGGGTCCGGCGTTCGGAAACACCGGACCATCGGGAACCGCGCCCGCCGCACATATCGTGCCACGTTTTGAGGTAAAGGTTAGTGTGGGCGCCGCAGTGGGGGTGAGCGCATGAAAGACGAACGAGACATCGAGGGTCGGAGCGCCGGCCCAGGAACGAGCGGAGATAGGCGCCCCGGCGGGCGAAAGCCCGGACCAAGGCCGCTACCGTCATGCAGGCATTCCCCCGGCTCGCAAGGAAGAAGCCGCGCGGAGCAGAAAACGCGTGGACGAAGGGACCCTTGAGGAAGACTTTGCCGACGAGGCAGAGCAAGTAAGCACCCGAGGCGGTCTGACCGGAACGACATCCACAGGCGGAAACCGATCCGGCAGGCTCACTGAGATCGTGCCACAAGAGGAATAGTAAGGTTAGCAGAGGGAAGTCGCGGAGCCTCTAATTCTCCAGGCGACTTTCTCCTTCCCCATGATGAACTGCCGATTATGATACTTCGCGGGCGTATGCCCCGAAGCATCAAGCTCGGAGGGTGGGTTGGGTTGATTCTATGCCGAAGTGGTGGCTGCCGTTCTCATGAAGACTGAGGTGTTCCCCACCGATTGGCAAAGCCTCGCTTCAGGCGTTATACTATAGTCGGAGGCCATGTGAGTATGGACCAAGATAAACAGCGAAAGATAATCGGCGTTAGCCCCACGGTTTTCACGTTGGGCATCGTCAGCCTGCTGACCGATATATCGAGCGAGATGCTCGTACCAATAGTCCCCCAGTTCCTGAAGTTCGTGTTGGGCGCTTCGACCCTCTACATAGGCGTCATCGAGGGGATCGCGGAGTGCGTGGCGTCGGTGCTGAGGGTCTACGCGGGATACCTGGCCGATAAGTTCGGCCGGCCCAAGTTGCTCACGGTGATCGGCTACGGGCTGTCCGCTTTGTCCAAGCCGTTCTATATTATTGCGATGAGCTGGCCGGATGTGCTGGGAATACGCTTTGCGGACAGGTTCGGCAAAGGCATCAGAAGCGCGCCGAGGGATGTGCTGATTGCCGACACTACCCCCGAAGCCGAGCGTGGGAAGGCGTTCGGCCTGCACAGGGCGATGGATACAACGGGCGCGGTGCTCGGCCCACTGATTGTAGTGCTGCTCGTAACGTTCATCTACACCCAAAAGTTCTTGGTCACGCCCGACGCGGGGCATCGGGCAGTCTACAACACCATTTTCATCGCCTCGGCTATCCCCGCGGTGCTGGGCTGGCTTGTGCTCTCGATATTCGTCCGCGAGCGCAGGCATGCGGACGGCGCGGCGACCGCGCCCGTGGTCAGGTTTCGCGACCTGGACAGTCGTTTCCGGGTGTTTCTGGCAATCGTGACGCTGTTTTCGATCGGCAACTCGAGCGACGCGTTTCTGGTGCTGCGCGCAACCAGCCCCAAGGCGGCAGGCGGGGTGGGGATGGGCCTGGTCACGTTCCTGTGGGTGTACAGTTGCGTTCAACGCGCTTTCGGCGGTGGCGTCGGCGCGCAGCGGCATCGTCTCGGACCGGGTCGGCCGCAAACCGGTCATACTGGCCGGATGGTTGATATTCTCGGCCGTTTACTTTGCGATGGCGCGGGTCACGAGTCCGGCCGGTGTGTGGGTCTGGTTTATCATTTACGGGATCTATTACGGCCTGACAGACGGCATGCTGCGGGCGTTCGCGGTGGACCTTTCACCGGCCCACCTGCGAGGGACCGCCATTGGCGCATACTATACATTCGTGGGCGCGGCCCTGCTTCCGGCGAGCATACTGGCGGGTTACATGTGGAACGCTCTAAGTCCGAGCGCGCCATTCTATCTCGGGGCGGCGACCTCGCTTTTAGCGACGGTGCTGCTCGCGGCGTTGGTCAGGCCGTAAACGGGTAACGAGTACGTGGCCCGTTTCGGGAAAAGGGTTTCCCGAAACAACGGAACGAGTAAGTGGCCCGCGCGAATTTTGAATTTTGAATTCTGAATTTTGAATTGAAGGGGACTTCTGCCGGGCCGACGGGTCCCTTCCCTAATTCAAAATTTAAAATTTAGAATTTAGAATTCGGATTGTCGTTCCGCCGCATAGGTCGGTATACAAGCGCAACCATGACTTTATTGGTAATATATCTTTTATTCGGGCTGGGACTTATTTTTCTCGCGGCGGAGTTGTTCACCAACGCGGTCGAGTGGTTCGGCAAGCGGCTGAGCCTGAGCGAGGGCGCGGTCGGCAGCGTTCTTGCGGCGGTTGGGACCGCGCTGCCCGAGACCAGCGTGGCGATTACGGCGGTCATCATAGGGAGCGGCATGCCCACCGAGGCCGCGCGCCGGCAGTATGCCGACGCCGGAATCGGAGCCATTTTGGGCGCGCCGATGATGCTGAGCACCCTCGCGATGTTCGTAACCGGAGTGGCCGTGCTGGTATTCGCGGCGGCGCGAATCCGCAAGAAAACGATTCAGGCGGACTACCGGGTTGTAGGGCGCGACTTGAGAACGTTTTTCCTGGTCTACCTCCTGGCACTCGTGGGGGCCGCGGTCCCGAGTGACGCGCTGCACAAAGCCCTGGGCGTCGCGCTGCTCGTGATTTACGCGGGTTATGTCTACCGGACGCTCCATTGCCCGGAGTGCGATGACCGGCGCCGGCAGATGCGGCTGCTGCATTTCCACCGCGGCGTTGCGAATCCGGACTTGCGGTGGGTGATCGTGCAGCTTGCTTCCGGCATGGCGCTGATGCTTTGGGGCGCTCGGCTGTTCGTTGACAACGTGACACTGGTGTCGCGAAGTCTGGGGGTTTCGTCGCTGGTGCTGAGTGTCATCATCACCCCGATCGCCACCGAACTGCCCGAGAAGTTCAACTCGGTCACCTGGATGCGGCACCGCAAGGACACCCTCGCCCTGGGCAACATAACCGGCGCGATGGTGTTTCAGAGCAGCGTCTTGCCCGCGATAGGGATGTTCTTCACCCCGTGGCATCTGAACGCGCAGGCGGTGGCAAGCATCGTGGTGGCGCTGCTGGCCTCGTTTGTCGCATGGAGCGAAATGACCGTTCGTAAGCGCCTCAGCCCCTACTCGCTGCTGGCGGGAGGGGCGTTCTACCTGTTGTATCCCCTGGCTATCTTCCTGATACTCCCGGCGTTGGGGGTTCGAGGTTAGCCCGCGTTATTCGCAGATTGATAGACGAGCCTCCTGATTCAGGCACTCACGTGCTCCCAGCAAGCGCGGCGTTCCACCCTCACCCCCCAGCCCCTCTCCCGTGAGGGCGAGGGGAGCACAAAGTGCTGGGCAAACACGCGCTACATGAATAACGCGGGTTAGAGGTTAAACGTCGGGAAGGGACCGGGTTCCGGCCATAGTTTCTTTGCGGGAGTGGCTGCCTGTACAAAAAAGAGCCGAGGCCTAAAGCGGCCTTCGGCTCATAGGAGGAGAATTCATCAATCGTAATCTATCTTCTCTTGCGGAAGAACCCAGCCAATCCAACCGCGCCAACAGAGAGCGCGAGCAAGCTCCCCGGCTCGGGAACAGTCGCGGTATCGGTCGGGTAAGTGGTTACGGCAAACAGGCTGTTCTGCTGCTCGGTGTTGTCCGTCCAAACCTTGAACCATACGGTGTCTGGGGTACCGGTGACGACTGGATCGGAGGGAAAGAACAAGTCTATTTCCCTTGCATAGCTCGACAACGACCAGGTCAAACCCGATTGGCTGCTGGTAACGTCGCCCGGCGCATCTCCGAAGAATACGTCGAGGTTGCTTGGAAGCTCGAAGTGGAAATCGGTCCAGTCTAGTCCGGTGTAGTTCTGGGTGAAAACCGTGTAGTAACCCTTGAACACCGGAGGGTCTGAATTGCCTATGGTTTCGTTGTGGGTGGTGGTCTGCGCATTATCCACGCCCACACCCGCGTAGGTTATGGTGGCGCTTCCGTCGTGCGCCGCCGCCGCCGTGACCATCCCAAACACGGCCAACACCGTAAAGACGAACAATATCCGTTTATTCAATATATTTCCTCCTTTCCTATGTTCGTGGCCTCAACTTCATAGCTGGTCTTTTCGCCAGCCCTGCTATTTGCATTATAGCATGGCATGTGCTGCTTGTCAAGGGCAATTCCCTCACACGGCCATGTTTTTTTGTTAGCGTCCGCTACCCGTCTTCGCTGGCCAACCCACTATGCGGCGGGAATGACAAGGCGAGGCAATCCTTGGCATGAAGCCCTTCGAGTTCCCGCTGCACGCGTGGCGCCTTCCGCCCGCGAGAGAGGGCATGGTGTATGTGCGCCCAGCGTGAGTGCTATGCGTGCGGCGGGAACTCGAAGGCGCCGGGTTAAAACGGACGCTCTATTTGTCGTTCCCGCCGCATACAGGGTGGCTGCAGGTGGGTTTCGGGAAAGGGGTTTCCCGAAACAACAAAGGGTGAGCACTCTCCCCGTCTTCGCGGTATTTGACACGGGTGGCAACTTTTATGTATAATATTGCCACATCTTCCGCAGGCAGAGACAGATCGGCGTATTCATCGAGGCAGTTACTGGTGGGCTGTCGAAGTGAATCTGGCGTCGAAGGGGCTTGTGCATGAAATCCGTGCCAAAACCGACCCTTTCCGTCTCCCGCGACGGCCCAAACGTTGTGGTTCACGCAAGTGGAGAACTCGACTTCGCAGTCACCCAGGATTTACTGGAGTCGGTGGAAGCGGCTGCCGCGGATTCGTCTGCGTGCCTTTTGGACTGCGAGGAGGTGACTTTCGTCGACAGCGAAGTAGTCAAGACCATCTTCGAACTCCACCGCCGGTTCGTCACGGCCGGCAAGCTTTTTTACCTGCGCAATCCCAGCGCTCAGGTCGTCCGAATCCTGGCCCTCCTTGGTCTGCAAGACCACATCCCGCGGGTTAGAAGTTAGAGATTAGAGATTAGAGATTAGAGATTAGAAGTTAGACGTCCCGTTGTTTCGGGAAACCCTTTTCCCGAAACGGCAGCGGGCCGGGACGCCGGCGAGAATCCCTCGAGTTTCAACTTCCCGTTGTTTCGGGAAACCCCTTTCCCGAAACGGCAGCGGGCCGGGTCGCGATTAGATCAGAAATGTTTCGAAGTTTGTGTCCCGAAGCATATTAACAAAGAATTGCCCGGCGCCCGACACCCGAGGGATATAGCGCGCGTCATAATGTACGCCGAGGATTTTGCGGGGCCAACGTCGAATACACTGACATGGGCAGTATCTGCGCATCATGGACCAAGAGGCAACAACATCTTGTGGGATCGCGGGCGACATCGCCTGCAAGGCAGGGGAGACCGGCGGCGATGTTCAGAGATACATCGTGACACCTGCCATGCTCGATGTTATCGGGCCCGTGAACGAGAAACACATACTCGATCTTCACTGCGGCGCGGGATATCTCAGCCGCAGGCTAGCCATAATGGGAGCGCACGTCACCGCCGTGGACACTTCCGAAAGGCTTGTCGGAATAGCGGGAGAGATCGACAGCCGCGAGAGGCACGGCATCAGGTACGCGGTGGCCGAGCCGACCGACTTGTCCGTAATCGAAGACAGCACCTTCGACGATATAGTCTGCAACATGGGCCTGATGTTTACGCGGGACCTTGCGGGGACCATTGCCGAGCTTGCCAGGATGGTCAAACTGGGTGGGCGGTTCGTATTTTCGGTGCTGCACCCGTGTTTTTGCATGCCGCACGCCGCGTGGGCGACAGACGATGAAGGCACGCCGCTCTACGAGACTGTGGACAGCTATTTCTCGGAGGGTTGGTGGCCTTCGGAGTTGGCGGCATCGCTCAGGAGCGGCGGCAGGAAAGTAAAGCATCGCACGCTCTCGCGCTACGTCAACGCGCTGAGCGCGCGCGGCTTCGAGGTGCGCACTATATCCGAACCGCGTCCTTCGCCGCAAGTCCTGGTCCTCAATCCTCACCTGGAAATCTACGACAGGCTCCCGGTGGCGATGATCGTCGAAGCCGTCTTCCCATATCTCTCACATGAAAGCCGCGCGCGCGTTGCCGGTGTATCGGGAATCTTGTTCCCGATACGCACTTAGTTTCGGGAACAAGATTCCCGAAACACCCGTTACAGCATTCTATCAATCAATTATGCAACTAAGCACTAGCATGAAAGCCGCGCGCGCGTTGTCGATAGCCGCCGCCGGAATGGTGGCCCTCGGAATTGCGTTCTGCCCCAGACCGCCGGCAAAGTCGACACCTGATCCGGCGGCTCTGTTGACCGACACCGTCTCGCGCCAGAAGAGTGCCGGCTACAAGGCAAGCCGGGTCTACTCGTATCGGGGCGGGATGCGCAAGATAGTCACCGAGGAAGGGCCGCTCGATCTGATACCCCATACATATCTCTCCCGCAAGTTCACCCCGGTTATAGACAGCGAAGATGTCATCGCCGGGCGCCGCGCATGGGTATTGCGGCTCAAACCCAACGTCAAACACGGGCCATGGATGCAGATGTGGATCGATAAGAAGTCGCACGTGGTCCTGGCCACCCGATTCTGGACAGGCCGGAATACGGTCGAAGCCTCGATGAAGACGCTCCGGATCGCCTTCGAAAATAGCTGAGAGCAGAGAGCAGAGGGCAGACAGCCGAGAACCTCCGCCCCGCATACCGACCCAGTACCTATGCGGCGGAACGTGGCTCGGCAGCACTATGCGCTCCGGTCTTGCTGTCATCCTGAGCTTGGTTCAGAATCTGGTAACTGCAAGGAGATGCTGAATCGCTTCCGGAGAACTGAACTCTCTCGCGATCTTACCACCCTTTTTACAGATGGCCGCCTTTCTGGTAGAATGTCTGCAGGTGAGTGATCGGGGGCGAAATGACTGTCAAGCATGCCGTTGCGAGGGAAATGAACGTCTAACATGGATGACCAAGATAGCACCGTAGAGACTACATAGAGGGAATGGCACTTGAGGACACAAAAAAAGGCCATCCCTAATAAGCGCGTGCCTGTCGCAGATTTGGGCGCACAGGCTGCCGAGATGTGGGCTGATCAGCAGGCGGGCTCGAATCTCTACGAAGTTCCGCGCTACGCAAGTCGGCGTTGATCGAAGGACATATTTCGTTGCAATCAGGCGATGAAGGATGCTTGCTCTTCATATGCGCGGATCAAGATGGCAATTACAGTTACTTTGAGGGTATCTCCGGGCTTAAGCAAACCTGGTCTGAATACGACACCAACATGTATCGAACAGTCCCGCAGATTCACGTCGACAAGTATCGAATAAACCTCTGGTATCTGGGTCCGGACAAACACGGAGGGATACACAATCACTCCGCTGAGTCAGTGCCATTCGTCGAATTTCACACTCAGCTTCGAGGCGGCGGATGGATGGTCAAGTACCGAGAACAAAGAAGGCACAAAAGAAACTGAGCGAGTTCCGATGACACGTGGATACACACATGATCTCTTTTGTGCCCCTGGGAATGGACACCTCACCTATCCATGGCACTGAGTACCTTAGCCGGGCACAAGGGGACGCTATTCGTAGTTTTCGAAGATACGGCGATATGATCCGCATATCGCTTCCCGGCGGCGAATGGACGTAGATCGAACACTTGCATTTCATTACTACACAGTCGCGATGCTGGGTGTCAACCGTTCAACCGCCCACCCGCTCCACCGGGCATGGGCGGTTTCTTGGCCCGGCAACCCCAAGCGAATTTGGAGCTACTCCAGTTCCCGCTGCCGTGTCGCCGACCGTGCAGCGGGAACTCGGAGGACTTGACTCAAGAGCTACCTCGACTTGCCGTTCCCGCCGCATAGTGATGGGGCTCGTACCCTTATAACCTCAACTTCTGATCGCCTTCAAAAGCTCCGCCACTTTGTCATCCATCTTATCCCTGGTTTTGGCCTCGAGATTGAGCCTGATGAGCGGTTCGGTATTGGAGGGTCTCACGTTGAACCACCAGTCGTCGAACTCGGCGGAGTAGCCGTCGAGGTGCGAAGTCTTCTTCGCGATTGGCCCGTAGGTCGCCTCGAGCCGCGCGAGCACCGCCGGAATGTCCTGGACTTCGGAGTTGATCTCGCCACTGTGGAAGTACCTGCGCAGGGGCTTGACTATCTCCGAGAGAGGCTTCTTCTCCGCGATGAGGAGCTTGAGCATATTGAGCATCGCGAGGTCGCCGTTGTCGGTGATGTAGAAGTCGCTGAAGTAGTAGTGGCTGGAAAGCTCGCCGGCGAAGTAGCCGCCCTCCTCGCGCATTTGCTTCTTGATTAGCCCGTGGCCCACGCGGCACTGAATCGCAACGCCGCCGGCCTTGGTGATCTCTTCGGGAACCACCCAGCCCGAACGCAAATCGTAGAGTATCTCGGCTCCGGGCTTCTTCTTGAGCATCTCTCGGGCTATGAGCGCGGTGATGAAGTCCCCGGATATGATCTGGCCTTTCTCGTCGACGAATGCCACCCGGTCGCCATCGCCATCGAACGCCACCCCGATATCGGCATTCTCGTCCACCACGCGGTCCCGCAGCGCCAGCAGGGTCTCGGTCTTGAGGGGGTTGGCTTCGTGGTTGGGAAAGGCCCCGTCAAGCCGCCAGTACAAGCGCACGGGGACGCTGCCGACTTTCTCGCAAATCTTGGGCAGGACGTAGCCGCCCATTCCGTTGGCGCAGTCGATCACGATCCTCACGGATGCGAAGTTTCTTATCCCCGCGTTATCGAGCACGGCATCCGCATAGGCGTCGAGCACATCGACCTTTTCCAGGAGCGCGCCTCTTTTCTCGGGGTCCTTAAACTCGCCTTTGCAGGCCATGGTCCACAGATCGTCGTTGCCGACTATCGCGATGCTCGGCACGGCGCCTTTGCCGGTCATCTTATAGCCGTTGTACTGGGCCGGGTTGTGGGAAGCGGTACACATCACACCGGCGTCGCCGTTAAGATGATTGACCGCAAAGTAATACATCGGTGTGGAAGTGAGGCCTATCGGCACTACGTCCGCGCCCTGGTCCACGAGGCCTCGAATCGTGGCCCTGGTAAAGCCTTCGGCCGACTTGCGCATGTCGTGGCCGACAATCACTCTCTTGCAGCCCAGCGCCGTCACGAACGCCCGCGCGATGCGGTAGGCGTCTTCGTCATCTATCTCCTGCGGATAGAGGCCCCGTATGTCATAGGCCTTGAATATATCGCGCTTTATGTCTTTGTATCCCATTGTGCCTCCGTTTCAGAACTTAGAAGTCAAGAGATTATACCACAGCGTTGACACAGGGGGCAGAGCAGTTGTATGATAGCTCTGCCATTCTTGCGGACCATCGGGTACTAGTGCTTAGTTGCATAATTGATTGATAGAACGCTGTACCGGGTGTTTCGGGAATCTTGTTCCCGAAACTAAGTGCGTATCGGGAACAAGATTCCCGATACACCGGCAAGAATGCTATCAGTTATTTATGCAAGTAGACACTAGGTACAGCCGTGTGGTTGCGAGGTCCCTTCTAACTTCTAACTCCTAACTTCTATTTTCGAGGGAGGTATCTAATCAAATGCCGGAAGTAAAACCGACACCGGAAGAAAGAGACAGGGCGCGCCGGATGAAGTGGTTCAAGGAAGCTCGCTACGGGATGTTCATCCACTGGGGCCTTTATTCCCAGATCGGGCGTCACGAGTGGGCAATGAACCGCGAGCGAATCCCCGTGAAAGAATACGAGACATACGCGCGGACTTGGAAACCGAAGGAGGGCGCTCAGGATGCATGGGCGAAACTGGCAAGGGAGTCCGGGATGCGCTACATGGTGCTTACCACCAAGCATCACGAGGGCTTCTGCCTGTTCGATTCCAAGCTCACCGATTACAACGCTGTCAAGCGCGGGCCTGGCCGGGACCTGGTAGCGGAATATGTCGAATCGTGCCGAGCCGAAAACTTGCGCGTGGGGCTTTATTATTCGCTCATGGATTGGCATCATCCGGATGGGCTCCGATGCGCGACAGATGAAGCAGCCCGCAGGCGGTTTGTGGACTATACTCACGGCCAGGTCAAGGAGATCATGTCCAATTACGGCAAGATCGATATCCTCTGGTACGATGTCCCACAACCGCTGAGGACGCCCGAAGATTGGGAGTCCGAGAAACTGAATGCAGCGGTGCGCAACCTCCAGCCGGACATCATCATCAACAACCGATCACGGCTACCCGAGGACTTCGAGACCCCAGAGCAGCACCTCACCCCGGCCGAGGGTAACCGTGGATGGGAGGCGTGCATGACCATCAACGACAGTTGGGGTTATACGCCGATTGACACGAACTACAAGAGCGCGTGGCATGTGGTTTCGATGCTTCGTCAGGTGGCGGCGGGGGGCGGCAATCTGCTGTTGAACCTGGGTCCCGCGCCGGATGGCGGGATCCCGCCCGCCTACAAGAAAACACTGCCCGAAGTAGGAAAGTGGTTGGAAGAATACGGGCCGTCCGTCTACGAAGCAACCGATCCGATCCCGCAGGAGTGGCTGATCACCGGAGCATTCACACGCAAGGGTGATGTAGTCTATTTCCATTGCAACCGCTGGCCGGGCTCCGAGCTGGCAATCGGCGGTTTCCATGGCAAGGTGCTGGGAACCAGGCTGATGAACGGGCCCGAGGTCCCATTCACCCAGGTTAAAGACAGGGTGGTTATTACATGCCTCCCGGAAAAGGCGCCGAACAAGCTGGCGACTGTGATTGAACTCAAGGTCAAAGGTCATGTCAATCACGCCAGTGGACCCTGTATGGAACTTGTAAGCTGGTGAAGGGAAATTGATAATTGACAATTGATAATGGATAATGTGGACCCCAACCGTTAGCGACTTCCGGCATTTGCGTTGCCGGGGTGGTGGGGGTCAATTATCCATTATCAATTTCCCTTCTCCTCCCTCCGCTGTTCGCGTTCGACATCGCGGTTGGCGATGGCTTCGCGTTTGTCATAAAGTTTCTTTCCACGCGCGAGCCCGATGTTGAGCTTGGCATACCCCTTGGAAAAGTAAAGCTTGAGTGGAACGAGGGTGAATCCTTTTTCCTGCAACTGACGCCCGATCTTGCGGATTTCGGTCTTGTGCAGAAGGAGCTTGCGAGGGCGCACGGGATCGACGTTCCACCGATTGCCCTGCTCGTAGGGGGCGATGTGCATCCCGAATATGACCGCCTCGCCGCTCTCGATCTTGCAGAACGCTTCCTGGAGGCTGGCGCGGCCCTCGCGGATGGACTTGACTTCCGTTCCGGTCAGCACCAGGCCCGCCTCGAAAGTGTCCTCGATATGATACTCGTGCCAGGCCTTGCGGTTGGTTATCGACACGGGCCCGCGTTTCTTCTCTTTCACCATAACGCCATATTATATCACGAAGGAGGGTGATGGGTGTTGGAAGGGGAGGGCGTGTTGGGTGACGGGTGATAGGTGTTGGAAGGGAAAAGGGTGACTCCCTTCCCCTCCAACACCCGGTACCTAAAGCGGCGCAGCCGCAACCAAGAAGGCCATCGCCGGAAAATCAATACGGCCTTTTCGTAATTCGGAAGGTCGGTGGTTTCTTCTTACGTATCTTACAACTGAAATCCGAGGTGACATATCAAAATTCAGGTACAACTTGTATAGGATTTCAGTTGTAAGATACTAACACCCATTACCCCTTCCCTTCCATCCCCGATCACCCAACACCTGGGTTTTCCTTCCTGCTGAGGCGTAAGCGGCCGCTTATTAGCGCAAACTATAAGTGGATGCATCACAGGTCAGGGGGTGAGAGCGTTGTCTATAACGATCAATAGCCTGGTTTTCGCCGCGGTGTTGGCGTTAGGGGCGTGGGCCGGCGCTGCCGGCGAGGTCTGCCCACAACCGACCGGAAACCTCGGCTACAACTCATTTGAGGGGTATCTGTCCGGGGGATCGGGTCTGAACAAGTACTTCGGTCCGGGACCGGGTTACCCTTCGGACTCTAACGAAAACGGCGACTTCTTCCACCGGTACGTGCCGGCGGATCAATGGGGCAGGTTCGGATACGGAACGGGACACCTGGGCGATGGCTATGGTCCGTATATCTTTGGAGGCCAGGGCCCGACTCCGCCTGGAATGTTCGATCCGCTGCCGGGAGCTTACCAGAGCGCGCCTCCGCCTTTAATCAAGATAAGGCACGGCCATATCCGGGTTGCAATGCCCGGAGATATACCCGGCATCCGGTGCGTGACGGTTACGATAGTCGCCTTCAACAATGCGGACCTGGCCACTATGACCCTATCGAAGCCTCCCTTCGTGTTCAACTTCCCCGTTATGGACGGGTGCAAGAACGTGAGGGTGAGGATAGATTACGTGAATAACGGCTTGTCGGCGACAAGCTATCCGCTGTAGCGCGGGTTGAAAGGTTCGAAAGTTAAAGGTTGAAGGTTGGGACTTCCTTCCCAACCTTTAACATTCAACCTTGAACTTTGAACGCGCTTACGCTGCTTTGCGCTCCCGGGCAATCTCCTCGCTGACGACGCGAACGGCTGCTTCCACGACCAACGGATCGAACTGGGTGCCGGAGTTCGCTCGAAGCTCGTCGAGCGCGCCTTCGAGACTCATCGCGTCTCTGTAGGGCCTGTCGGAAGTCATGGCTTCCAGAGCGTCCGCGGCGCAAAGAATGCGGGCCAGGAGGGGAATTGCCTCGCCTTTTAGCCCGTCCGGATAGCCGCTGCCATCCATATGCTCGTGGTGATGGCGCACAATCGACGCCACCTCGGCCAGTTCATCGATGCCGGAAAGAAAATCCGCGCCCATGGCCGGGTGTCTGAGTACATCCGCCCACTCTTCGTCGGAGAGGGCATCCGGTTTCATCAGGACGGAATCGGGGGTATCTATCTTGCCGACATCGTGGATGTGCGCGGAGAGTTCCAGGGCGTTGAGACGGTCCTCAGGGAGGCACATCGCCGTGCCGATCCGCATGCACAGCTCGGCCATTCTTGCCGAGTGGCGCCCCGTATAATGACTTCTGGCATCGATCGCGGCAGCTAGCGCCTTGACCGCCTTGAAGAGCACGTCGGCGCGCTGTTCGGAGAGCCTCGCCAGTTCGAATTTCTTGCGCTGGAGACTGTTTTCGAGTGTGAGCGGGAGACAGTCGAGTTCGATGGGCTTGGTGATGAAATCCGCGGCGCCCGCGGCCAGCGATTCACGGCTCGCCGCCAGGTCCGTGTGCGCGGTAACCAGGATTACGGGCATCTGCGGATGCATTCGACCGATTGCGCGGACGAACTGCCCTCCGCTCATTCCCATGAGATACATATCGCAGACCGCCATGTCGAAGCTCTGCTCTCTGGTCATATCGAGCGCAGTCTCCGCCGAGCTGGCCGTGCTCACTCTGTACCCGAAACCGGTCAGGGCCTGTTCCAGAATGTCGAGAGTATCTTCCTCGTCATCCACCACGAGAATGTGAGGGCCGCAACTATTGACCACCTGAGACATAAGTGCTTGCCTCCCTTGACAATAGGAGTTAGGAGTCAGAAGTTAGGGGTCAGAATCCAGACCCCTAACCGGTGTCATTACATATTATTGGCCCGCCTGCAAGGGTTTTGCAGGCATACCTCCGTCGGCTCACTATGCGGCGGGAACGACAAATCGAGGCAGCTTTTGGAACAGAGTCCTTCGAGTTCCCGCCGCATAGGGGGGTGGCATGCACTCACGATTCGTGGGCTGTTACTGGACGCGGACATACTTCCGGGGTAAAATAGGTCGTGGAGCAATCTTCGATTTCTAATTTCCAATTTCTAATCTCCAATTTCCAAAACGGGACGGGACAAGTTGACACAAGACGATTTCAAGCTTACATCGCTCTCGCACGGAGCCGGGTGCGGATGCAAACTCAATCCCAGACAGTTGGCGGAAGCGCTGCGCTGCCTGCCGGCGGTTTGTGATCCTAATGTGCTGGTGGGCCTGGCGACCTCCGACGACGCGGCAGTCTACCGTATAACGGATGATATCGCCGTGGTGCTCACCGTCGACTTTTTTACGCCGATTGTTGACGACGCTTACGAGTTCGGGCGGATCGCCGTTACCAACGCCCTTTCCGACGTGCTACGCCATCGGCGCGATCCCGGTCATTGGCTTGAATTTGGTGGCGTATCCCGGCAGGACTCGCCCTCTGGACAAGCTTCACGAAATACTGCGCGGTGGGGCGGACCAGGCCGCGGCGGCGGGGGTCAGCATCGTGGGTGGCCACTCGATCGACGATCCGGAGCCCAAGGTACGGCCTCGTGGCCATGGGTTTTGTGAACCCCAGGGAAGCCCTCACCAACGCCGCGGCGCGAGTGGGAGACAAGCTCATACTGACCAAACCCATCGGCACCGGGGTCATTACCACGGCCATAAAGAAAGATGCCGCGCCCGCCGAGGTCATCGCGAGGGCGGTGGAATCCATGACCACTTTGAACGGCCCGGCGGCGGAGGCCGCAAAGAGGGTGGGGTGCCACGCATGCACCGACGTTACCGGTTTCAGTCTGCTGGGGCACCTCCACGAGATGACCGCCGCGAGCGGTGTGGGCGCGCGGGTGCGCCTCGGCGATGTGCCGGTGTTCGAGGGGGTGGGCGAGTTGCTCGAGCAGGACCTGGCGCCCGGCGGGACTTACTCCAATATGGACTTTCTCGACTCCGAAGGGCACGTTCAATGGGATGAGACGCTCTCCGAGGGATCGAAACTGCTTCTGTGCGATCCGCAGACAGCCGGCGGGCTGCTCCTGAGCGTTGATCCGGACCGCGCGGACGATCTTCGCCGCGAGACTCGACGCCGCCGGGACCCTCGCCTCCGCCCAAATCGGCGAAATGATAGAAGATGCGGCTTGCCGGGTATATGTCGAGTCAGGCGATAGGTGATGGGTGTTGGGTGTCGGAATGAACCCCGTTTTCGCAGCCGTGGATCAGATTGACAGCCTGGTACTCGCGGGTTGCAAACCCGCATTAACTGGGTCCGGCGCTTGCGAAACGCCGGACCATCGGGCAGGTTCCGAACTTTCCACTTTCCGCTAAATGCTATTCTTAAGAGGAGACCAATGAAAGCCAAAATCATAGACGGATGCATTTCTTGCGAACTGTGCGTGGAGACCTGCCCGGAGGTATTTCAGATGGGCGATGACGGCTTCGCCCACACGATAGTCGAAACCGTGCCGCCCGAGTCCGAAGACAAAGCCAGAGAAGCCGCCGACACTTGCCCGGTGACAGTGATCGTGCTGGAAGATTGAGAAAGGGCTGTTTATCGCGGACAAATGAACTGTGTCGAGGACGGCGGGACTGAGTTCAGTTTTGCGCGCGGGGGCATGTCACCCTGAACTTGATTCAGGGTCTCGTATCCGCGAAGGAAATGCTGAATCCCCTGAATCAAGTTCAGGGTCAGCATGACAAATCGCTCCCGGAGAACTGAACTCTTACACGGTTCGAACCGGGCTCTGACTTCCATTACATCATGCGGTACACTGGTGATGTAACGTCAAGGAGGTTGCCATCGATGCCCACAACCAGAAATCGCCTGAAGATGAAACGGACGCAGATAAGTCTCCTGCCGGAGCAGTTCGAAGCCGCTAAGCGCATTGCACAAGAAGAAGGTGTGAGCATATCGCAGGTGTTTCGCGACGCGCTTGAAAGTGTCGAGAAGTCGCGAGCCGCCGTGGCAGACGAGATATACGATCCGTTCCGCGGTATTATCGGAATTGGGGAGGATTGCGATCCGCGCGCCTCGGAAGATATCGAC
This sequence comes from uncultured bacterium, assembly GCA_963823885.1. Classification (GTDB taxonomy): domain Bacteria; phylum Armatimonadota; class UBA5829; order UBA5829; family UBA5829; genus CAWGNL01. The sequence continues at coordinate 19,150 of CAWGNL010000123.1, read as the reverse complement.
GAGGTTTTGTATGGACCGGATTTTCGTTGATTCAGGGGCGTTTATCGCGCTTGTCTCCCCAAAAGACCCACATCACCGTGAGGCGACCGCGACATACGAATCGCTTGTGGGCGGTCGCGCCGCGCTGCTCACCACAAATCACGTGGTTGACGAGACTTGCACACGTCTTTCCAGAAGCAGCCCAACTGGTCATCGACTTGCGCTGGCATTCTGTCGGCATGATCGGAAACGCCAGAGTCTATAACGACAAAGGGCCTGCTGAGCGTGTGGGCCTCGGCCTTGTGGTTCTCTACAGCACAGCGGAGATCGAGCGCCGAGCGTGGGAGATATTCGGCAGGTATGATACCGACCGATTCAGTTACACTGACTGCGTGAGCTTCGCCGTAATGCAAGCGCTTTCGATCACCAAGGCATTCACGTTCGACTCGCACTTTGAAATGATGGAAAGTTGGGGACAATTCGGTTGTCGTCAGAGTGCCGCGAGACGATGATGAATCGTCAAACAGGCGATTGGAGTGGGTTTGCGACCCCGAGCTTGCGAGGGCGATACTGCTGATCGTCCAGCACTGCCATGCCGTGGACGAGGATACGCTTATCCGTACGTGCGCACGGCTATACGGATTTGACAGGACGGGTCCCCTTATCAGCCAGAGAATGCACGATATCGCGCAAGCAATGGTGAAGAGGAACATTCTGGTCCGGCACGGAGGGAACCTGACGCTGCCAAACGGCGGGTAGGCAACCGTTCCTGCCAGAATCGCTTGGCAGGCTGCCGGATTTAGCGGAAGCAATCCGGTAGACCTCCCTTCAATTTCCAGTTGTTTCGGGAAACCCCTTTCCCGAAACGGGACCCCGACCTCTCAAAGTTGCGTCAGCCGCCTCCGGCGCGCCGATTCGGGCACGCCGAAAGCCACGGCATAGGGACAGGCGTTTTCGATGCCCCGCACGCGGGCGAGTTTTTCGTAGTACCGATGTAAGGAAACGCCGTTACCTCGCCGCGAAACAGCGAGTATTTCGACGCCATCTCCCGCCAAAGCTCCATATCCTCCTGGCTCACTTCCAGGTAGACCTCGGGCACGAAGCCGTCCCTGTCCTCCCAGTTCTCCGCGAAGTAGAGGGTCCTCGCGAAATGCGGCGCCTTGTCCGATTCGAACCCGGCGATGGCGGCGTAGAAGATCGCGTCGGGGACATCGAGATGGCAGTTGACGTGATCCTTGTGCATGCTCGCCGAATGATGGGTGATGATCGCGTTGGGTTTGCAGTCGCGGATGACGTCGGCTATGGTGAACTTCGCCTCATCGCTCACCGGCAGAAGACCGTCGGGGTATGGCAAAATATAGACTTGCGCGCCGAGCGCCGACGCGGCCTCGGCGGCCTCGCTGCGCTTCAGGTCAGCGTAGTCGGCCGGGCTCATCCTCGGGTTTCCTTTCTCCCCGAGGGTGACGTGGCACACAGCCACCTTCCTGCCCGCATTTACCGAGTGGGCAAGGGCGATCCCGGAGGCAATCTCCGCATCCCCCGCGTGCGCGCCGATTGAAAGAATGTCGACTTTGCTCATTATGGACAAGAATGGATCGTTTCGGGATTTCCGCAGCGACTACGACGTTCGTGCTATACGCAGACTATCGATTCGCTGCTCAAATCCCGAAACACCGGCGTGGAGCTTCGCGCCCTTGAGTTCCGGATTCTACCTCCTAAAGCGGCGTAGCCGCAACCAAGAGGGCCATCGCCGGAAAATCAATACGGCCTCCCCATAATTCGGAAGGTCGGTGGTTTCTTCTTACGTATCTTACAACTGAAATCCGAGGTGACATATCAAAATTCATACAACTTGTATAGGATTTCAGTTGTAAGATACTAACTCCTGACTCCTCCGGGCACGTGGACATAGGCGCGCAAGCGAGGGAACAGAAGTGGGACTCCGCGGCGGTAGTTTGCGTAGTCGTCGCCGAAGCGCGTGGCCAGGGCCTTTTCCTCGAACTCCGCCAGGTAGGCAAGCATCAGCACTGTGATAATGGGGATCAGAACAAGCCCGCTGATCGAGCTACGCAAGCACGCCACACCCAACAGTATGAATAGCAGCCCCAGCGCCAAGGGATTACGGGTGTAAGCGTATGGGCCGGTGGTGACGAGCACCCGAGTCGGATGGATCGCCCAGCCGAAGACTTCCAGCGGCACGCCCTTTCCCACAAACAGCAGATAGGAGTGCGCCCACAACACCCAGAATATCCCAAAAAGCATCGCCGCCGCGGCAAGGATCAGCGAGACCGGCCTGGCCATTACCGGCCCGAAGCCCAGCGCCCTGTCCAGCCAGAGCGAAATGAACCAAAACAATACCGGCGCCACCACTCCGGCCAGCAGCGCAACGGCCGCTCCCAAGGCTGCTTTTCTAACCCCCACGCTCATCTCGGACCACCCCCTCTCCCTTACCCGCATAAGGTCGAGGTCAAACGGGTGTTGGGTCATGGATGATGGGTGATGGAAGGGAGGGCCTCCAACATCTGTTACCCATCACCCAATACCCTGATTCTCTATCGACATTTCTTTGCTCCGATGGTACACTATTTTGGGCTTGATCGGGGTTCCCTTCCCAACCTTGAACCAGGAGCGTAAATGAAAGTACCGAATTTCGAAAAGCTGACCGACACGGTCGCGGCGCTGCGCGCACCCGGCGGCTGTCCCTGGGACCGCGAGCAGACCCACGAATCGCTCAAGAGGTATGCCATCGAAGAGACTTACGAGGTCCTCGATGCTATCGAGAGCGGCGATCCGGCCGAAGCTCCAGGATGAGCTTGGCGATCTGCTGCTGCAAGTGCTGCTTCACGCGCAGATTGCCAGCGAGCAAGGCCGGTTCGACATAGAAGATGTGTGCAAGACCCTTCGCGAGAAGCTTTTGCGCAGGCATCCGCACGTCTTCGCGGACACCCAGGTCTCCGGGGTCGAGGACGTTCTGCACAACTGGGAACAGATCAAAAAAGCCGAGCCGGGCCATCACCGCCGCACCAGCGCAATCGATGGGGTGCCCGCGTCTCTTCCGGCCCTGATGCGCGCCGCCAAACTCAGCAAAAAGGCCGCGAGGACCGGGTTCGACTGGCCCGATGTCCACGCGGTATTCGCAAAACTCACCGAAGAGACCGCCGAACTGCAAACAGCAATCGACGGCGGCGATCCGGCCGAGATAACCCACGAAATCGGTGATGCGCTCTTCACGATAGTCAATATTGCCAGACTCGCGCACGTCGACCCCGAGGAATCGCTGAGGCTGATGCTCGATAGGTTCACATACAGGTTCAAGCGCATCGAGCAACAAGCCCAGGAGAGCGGCCGCGACATAAATGATTTGACCATAGAGGAGATGGATCGTGTTTGGGAGGAGGCAAAGCGCGGGAAACCTAATGGATGAGCGTAACTTGGGGAGTGGAAGTAGTGAGAACGCAATACGTCATCCTTGGCATAGCAGCGATTGCCGCCATGGCCGCGCTAACCATAACAATATCACTAACATCGTCCGGCGACATCTACGCAAACGGTGGCCTCCTGCAGGGCATCAAGACTGACAAGCAGAGCTATCCGCTGGGAGAATGCGTTGGGTTCTCCTACGCTGTCCAAAATAGGTCCGGCCAGGTGATCAAGCTCACCTTCAACACCGCGAAGCAGTTCGATCTGTGGATCGAGCGCGGCGGCAGGGAAGTCTACAGGCTCAGCAAGGGCAAGGCCTACCCGACCATGCTTACCACACTCACACTGGGCTGCGGCGAGACCCGCACGTTCGAAGCTTGCTGGAACCAGAGGGACAACGACGGCAATCAGGTGGGGCCGGGTGTCTACACGGTGTATGCGCAACTGGCTTCGTCCCGAGATGCGCCTCCGCCTGCCACGTACTCTCTCCAAATAGGCGGAACAACGCCCGCTGTGATTCCCGCGAGCGTCGGCCAGATAATGGGCCGGTCAGCGGAGTTCGCCGACAAGCGGGTCCAGGTCCACGGGACCTATCAAGGGTCGCATCCGCCGGCGGATGATCCCAATACCAGGGGCGGGCCTCCGGTCACGAAGAGCGACTGGGCTATCTGCGACAGCTCGGGCTGTATGTATGTGACCGGAGCCGCGCACTTCGACTCCAGGATCGAAATGGGCGACAAGGTCACCGTGAGCGGCAGGGTCGAAAGCACTCCCAAAGGACAAGTCTATCTGGTGCTCGAGAGCGGCGCGCTCGACAAGGCGCCGTGAGAGCCGGATTTAATCGCGAAAACGCGAAAGGGCGAAAGCGCGAAAAGGCACGTACTATGCGGCGGGAACGACAAGTCGAGAATACCCCGGCGCGTAGAGCCCTTCGAGTTCCCGCTGCACGCGTGGCGCCATCGGTATGGAGAGCGGACATAAAGCCTACGCCAATTATTTGGAGCTTCCCCACTTCGGCCCATGCTCACGCGCAGCCTCGCACATGTCCCGATTCTGGGACTCTGCCAGCGAACACGTTGCGCTTATATCAATGGCCGGAAGGGAAAAGCGGCGTCGAGACCGCCGCACTCCAAATTAAAGCCATCGTCAATCCGAAGGGCATCCCACATTGAACGAGAAGATTGTCTTCTTCCAACTCGCGACCAGCCTATTTTCGTTAGCTCACGTCGCGCTTCGGTACGGCCCCCAGACCGGGCCTACCCAGCACTGCCGGAATCTTGCTCCCCAGGAACTGGACTCACTGAATCGATCTGTCGAACTTGCCCTCAGGTTCTAAGCGGGTATAATTGATGCGACAGTTCATTATAACCGCTCGCCGGGTATAAGTCAGACAGTCCGGGAGCACCCAATTCCGGGAGGATACCTTGAAACGCATAATCGATCTCACTCACCCGATCTCCGAGGGGATGCCCGTTTTCCCGGGCGATCCGGAGGTCAGTTTCACACAGGTCCATGCCATAAAAGAGGGCGGCTACAACGTCACGCGGATGTCGATGAGCAGCCATACGGGCACGCACGTCGACTCTCCCCACCACTGCATTCATTCCGATCGGACCGTGGACAGAATGCCGCTGGAATATTTCGTCGGATGGGCGGAGGTAATCGATCTTACGGCCAACAAACCCGGCGGCGATATCACGGCGGCGGACCTGGACCCGTACGCGGGCAGGGTGGGCGACGGCGCGCGCGTGCTGATTCGAACAGACTGGAGCAAGCGCATTCGGGAGCCGGACTACTTCACCAAACACCCCGGGCTGACCGAGGGCGCCGCAATGTGGCTGACTGCGAGGAAGATAAAGCTCCTGGGAATCGAGCAGCCCAACGTCCACCTGACCCAGCACCAGGAAATCCACAAGGCGCTGCTCTCGACGGGAATGGTCCTGATAGAGTCGCTCGCGAACCTCGATCAATTGACTTGCGACCGGGTCTACCTCGTCGCACTGCCCCTGGCGGTCGTCAACCTCGACGGTTCGCCCACGCGGGTGATCGCTATCGAAGGGGAATTCTGAGCCCCCAGTGGGGGTTGCCCACTCATATCGCTTGAGGAAACGTCGCGTTCCAACACGTGCCCCTCTCGTCCAAAGTGGACAGCTTTCCCAGGAGTTTGCGTTCGGAAACGGTGGCGCAGAGGCAAGAACCGCCGAAGGGCCTATCGCGGCTTCACAATGCGCGCACCGGAGTCTGGTAACATTCACGGTTCCGGCGCCGAGTCGGTCACTGGAATAGTCACGTTTCCGTTCGAGTCGGTCGTGCGAGTGGGCCGGGACCGAATGCCCGGCCCACTCGCGCCAGAGAATCCCGCGTATTCTAGCCGCGTCGTCTTCGCCCCACCGCAAGCCCGCCGAGTCCGACAAGGCCCGCGGCCAGGGCGGTGATGCAGGATGGCTCGGGAACCGGCAGGAACGCGGCACTGTAGGCCACGTAGTCCCAGTAGGAACTGCTGGCCGAGCCGTAAGGAGCGCCGAACGCAACCACGCCTGGTTCCTGTGGGTTGCCGCCTGGAACCTTCCCCGAGCATAACAGAACGTTGTCCACCCAGACAGACGCATCTCCCTGGGTGTCTGTTCCAACCCGGACAGCTTGAAATTGGGACAAGTCGACCGGATACGTGCTAAGTTGGTCCGGATAGAACAGGATTTGTAGCTCATTGGGTAACATATACACCCAGGTCGAATAGGATGCATCTTGGAGAAGCAGGGTTGCCTCTCCACTCTCTACACGGACTCGCACTTCCACGGTAAGCGGGCCCGAGGCGGGCATCCCCCACCTGTCGTATACGGCACTAGAATCGTCGGCGGTGACCACGTTTAGGATGTTGCCGTCAGTTGTACACTGAGAGGTGTCACCATCGCTGGTCCACGCGTCGCCGCCGAGTGACGGGTCGGTAGGCAGGGTGCTCCCGTCGTAGTAGTAGTCCCATGCTCAGCAGGCTGTTGCAGGAGAGTGCAAAGAGGAACAGCACCGCAATTGCGCAATATAGTGTCTTCATCCGATTATCTCCCTTCTATACGCGGGCCAGTTGGCCATGATCTGTGATTCCAACTTGTCGAATTCGTATATGGTGCCGCTGCCACTGGTATTCACCGTGTCGAAAGCTCCGCTGACATCGAGACCATAATACACGTCCCGTAGGGCGTCCGTAGGCCCAGTCCAGTTGACGAGGCTCAGGTACTGGTCCACGTAGGGCTGGTCGGTGCTATTGCCGTTGCCGTCTAGCGTGTCATATAGCGATATGTAGACCTTGCATCCCGAATTGGCGAGATCGGACTCCACCCCCGGCATATCGGGGCCGACGACGCAGGGCAGGCAATCTATATCCTGCAGCGGGATCGCGCCCGCGGAGTCGCAACCGGCATCCCGGCATGGTGAATCGTAGTAGATGTGGTAGCTCTCCATCTGCGGGTCCCCGCACCGAGATGCAGGGGGAGCCTTTGGGCTCCCCCCGATATTCCTATCTTCTCTTCCGCAGCGCCACCCCCGCCAAGGGCAGCAGTCCGAGCCCCAGAGCCAACGGCGATGGAGGCTCGGGAACAGGCAGGAAAGCGCTACTGTAAGCCACGTAGTCCCAGTAGGAGCTGCTGGGCGAGCCGGGATAAGCATAGAACTGAGCATCCGCCTGCTGAACGTCGCCGTGCGAGGAGGTGCTCGAATATAGTGGAGCGTCGTTCAGCCACACGAATGCGCCGCCCTCCCCGTCAAGCGCAACACGAATGGTTTGAAATTCAGACAGGTCCACTGAGTACGTGTTAGCATAGCCCAACACCTGCAACTGATCCGCGGACATAATTAGGTAGACGCTGGAGGATGCATCTTCAACATGCATAACCACCTGGCCACTCTCTATACGCATTTGCGCTTCCATTGTGATTGGGGGGGGGGCTCAAGCCAAGCGGTGTACCCGCCCCCAGTGCTGTCGGTGTCCAGGTGTAGGACATCGCCATCTGTCGTAGTCTGGGATCCCCCCCCCCGATAACGCGCTGCTTCCAAGAGACGGGTCGTTCGGTAAAACGCTCATGTCGGTAATAGTGGTCCCACGCGAGCAAACTGCCGCAGGACGCTGCAAGGAGGAATACCACCGCAATTGCGCAATATACTGTCTTCATCTTGTCTCCTTTCTAATACGCTGGCCAGTGGGCCATAATCTGTGGTTCGAGCTTGTCGAATGTGTAAATGGGGCTGCTGAGGTTAACAGTGTCGAAATCGCCGTTGACGTCGAGACCAGTATACACCTGTCGCAAGGTCGTATAGTCACTATTGTACAGATATATGAGGTTTAGGAGGTCGGCGTCTCCGTCGTCATACAACGAAATGTAGACCTTGCAGCCGGAGTTCTGCAGGTCTGCGATCACCGTTGATGGAATCAGGTTCGAGTAGCAGGGGTTGCTATCTCCGTAAGGGTCATAGAGGTAATGGAACACGTTGTCCGTTATAAGCACTATGTACCGGTTTACATACCCCGGCGTGGAATACGTGGTCATATCCTGCGCCGCGGAGTCCAGGGCGTCAAGTTGAAGCTCGGGGGAGTCTCCGCCGTTTGGTTGGTAGCCATCGTTTAGCCATGCCGACTCGAAGTTACTTACGCTGCTAAAAGCGCTCAGCGACCGGAACTCGTTCGCATTGAGGGTATCCGGACCGGAGACTTCCGGATCATTGAACTTCAGACCGCCCAACCTGAGAGTCACGCCCTGAGAGGTTAGATAGTTTATCAGTCCGGTGACCCCGTCCTCAGCGCGGTGGGTGCTCATGCTGTATGTGGAGTCGATGCAGAAGAATATCTCAACCGGCACCGGCTGCGGCGGGTTGGTGAAGCACAGCGGGAAGGTCCTCGTCATAGGACACGCACATACCGTCGTTGCGGTAACGGTGACGCTGCCGCCAGATGAGTCGCTGACCACAATTGTCACGTTACCGTTCGAGTCGGTGGCGCCGGTCGCGGATGTGGCGTTGACGGAGACGCCGTTTACCGACACGATTATTCCCGCATTGACCGATATATTAACCTCTATCGACGGGAATGCAATCGCGTCGAAAACATTCGCTATCACCGTGGCGGACTGGGTGTACGGAATGCAATCGCCCGTTGAAGTGGGCGGCCCGGTGAGCGACGTGAAGTAGTAGAGGAAGTCGGTGTTCGTCTCGTGCGCCCCGATGTCTATATGCGGGCCGACGATGCGCGGCAGGCAGTCTATGTCCAACACGCCCAGACCGGCGGAATCGCACCCGGCATCCCGGCACGGCGAGTCGTAGTAGATATGGTAGTCCGAGGGAACCAACAACGGATCAGCCGAGATGTCGGTGGGATGGCTCGTCACCCCGCTGTAGTCGTAGCCCGTGTTCCCATAAACGTCGCTTCGTGAACGAGGCCGTGCCGCCGGACTGCTGGTAGATCCCGCCGCCTGTGTTGAACGCGATGATGTTGTTGGACATGGCGGGAGAACTTTTGTCGGTCAGGTAGATTCCGCCTCCCCCGCTCTCGGCCACGTCGTCGATGATCGTATTGTCGGCCACCACGCCGCCGGTGCTGTCGTAGTAGATGCCGCCGCCCTGTTCCGCTGTGTTCCCCATTAGTACATTATTCGCCACGGTAAGCGTCGAATCCTCCGCGTACAGTCCGCCGCCGCAGTACCCGCCGGCATTGTTATTCTTGATGACGTTATCCTGAATGGTGGCCGTCACTCCGGTGCAGGATATGCCTGCGTCGGTGGACTGGCCGCCATTTTGGATCGTAAATCCATCGACCACGCAGCCCGAGGCCGTTATCGATACCACGGTCCCCCCGGCTGTGGAGTTAGCGTCGAGTATGGTTGTGCCTACCGCCCAATTCCGCTGTTCCCTAGCAGTCTGCGGGGTGCCCTGGCCGAAGTCGAAGCCCCCGTAGAGACCGACATTCGCCTTACTCATACTGAAGTCGCCCTCGTATGTTCCCGAGGCGACCCAGATTTCACCCCCGCTGGTCGCTGCACTCAGCGCTTGCTGGATGGTGTGATACGCGTGCAGCCAACTCGTACCCGACTGACTGCCCGAGGACCACGTACCGACGTAGATGGGGCTGATATTGTAGAGCGTGAAGCTCCGGGTAAGCGTGGCGGTTCGTCCGGCGTAGTCGGTCGCCGTGACCGAGATGGTGTGGCTCGATGTCCCGCTGGTGGGCATGCCGGTCCAGTGGCACGACCAGGAGGTAGATGTCGAGTTATTGAAGGTCACCTGGGGACTCGCCGCCGTGTCGATGGTCACCACGATGCTCACAATCGGTACGTTCGCTGACGCCGTGCCCTCGAGCCACATTGACGTTGCGCTTGAGGCCTTATGCAGAACGCTGTCTGGCGGTGCGTCGAGCGTCACTGACGGATTGCTGGGGTCCAGCGGTTCGTACATGGCGAAATCCGCTTGAGTGCGAGGCCGCAGCACCCTGTATACAACCCCGCCAGCACTGTCGCATGAGGATATGCCATTTACGCCGAGCACCCAACCCGCCTCCGGCGCAATCATCGGGGAGGTGAGGTCCACCCTCAGACCGAGTACGGTCCCGCCGCCGTTCGTAACATTAGCGCTATTCGAAACCCGGCTGCCATCATCCATGAGGAAGAAGGTGGAGCCGGGGTCAACGTAAACCACAGTGCCCCAGGTTCGGACCAGCCAACCTGAGTTTATTAGGCCGACGCCATTCGTCACGCCCTGGCCGGCGGTGCCATTGTATTTTCCGCCTATGGCGGCGTTGGTCATCCCATGAATACCCGCTGGCGGGCCGCTGGAATCGACCGTTATATCGCCGCTGGAGCTAGTCGATTGCGTGGCATCGATATACCACTCGCCATCGGAATCCACGCCTGTTTGACCGGTGACATCGATAGTGTCACCCTCGTAAGCAGCGACGTCGGAGGCGTCGCAGATGATTTTGCAGCCGCAAAACCCCGCAGAAGCTTCACAATACAGTGTGTTGGGGAACATTGTCTGGTCGGCATGAACCACCAGGCTCTGGACCGTAAGTTCGGTCCCAAGTGGACACGTCCGAGCATAAGGAAGCTCGACAGTTTGTGGAATGTCCTGTATGTAGCCGGGAAATTGATCCTGTGACAACGAATCGACAGCTATGGAGTAGTTAGAACCAGTGGAATCGCACTGAATTGCTCCCACGGTAACATTCAGGCGGTCGCCCGTGGATATGGAACCGGAGTTCGCATAGACGACGGGGATTTGATCGCTGCTGGTATCCTCGGTGAGGATAAAATCCGGCGCCGACCCCGGCCCCTGCCACTGCGGGTCCGCCGTCTGCGGGTGAGCGTCGATCTCCACCATTATCGGTTCCGACGCATTCGGGTCGTAGCAAGCAATCGCATCGCTGATCGTATTGCAGTATAAGGCCGTATAGCCCGCAGCCGAATCCGCGCCTCCAGGCGCCCCCGGATCATCGTCGTCCATAGCTCGGACCATCCCGAAGGACTGCGCCGACAGGCTATGGGGAACCTCAAGCTCCATGGTGTAAGGCCAGGGTGCAGTCAGCAGCCCCCGAAAATACGGGAAGTCCTTTTGGTAAAGAATGTTACCCGCCGAGTCTGTGTAAGCCCAGCACCTGACATTGCTCAGATACGGCCGACCCTCTACCCAGTACAGAGTTCCCTGGACATCAACAGTCTGCCGTAATCTCAGCAAGGGTGGTACAGCGTCTATTATCCCTATCGCTGTCGGTTCCTCGGTATCCCTTACGGTCCACCAAAACACGCCACCGCGAATGTGGATTCGGTTGACTTCAACGGCGGGCAAAAATATAACACTGCCGTTGGCTGCCGGGGTTTCCCCGGGCGAAAGCCCGATGGCATCGGAAATCCCAGGGCCGATACCGGGCAAAGCGGTTAGCCAGTCAGCATGGGCGTTCGTTTGAAATATGAACGCCGCGATTAAAACAGCGGCCAAGGCCGCCAACCTGCGAAATTGCACTTCCCTAATCCTCCTTAAATCGTTGGAAAAATCTTACCGAACCGGTCAGTTTGCCTGTTCCTCACCTCCAGCCGCCAGTCATTGTTGGGCGCTTTGAACGCATGCGCCAGTCCTCGCCGCAGGCTCTGCGATCCTCATAAAATAAAATTTCCAAACCAAAGCCAATTGGCGGCGCATTTCTACTACTGAATTGAGCTTGATCATACCGTCCGAACCAGTCTTTTGCTCGGATAAAATTGGCTTCTCACGAGGTATGAAAGCCAATATAAGCCAATAATTCACGAGGGAGGAAGTCTTAAAGCCAATTTTGAAAGGGCAAAAGCCAAATCAAGACGCCCGGGCCCCCGCGACTAGGTCCACTGTCACCACTTCGCCGGCTGCTTTGCTCCGCCCTCGCCGCGCAGCCTGCAAAAGCCGAAGCTCGCTCAGCGCCCGATGCATACTGCGCTCGATCCCGGCCTCGTACTTCGCGAGCTTGGCGTAACCGTTCTCAACGGCGCGGGTTCCGTTTCGGCCGTCGTCGGAGAGCAGCCTGTTTTCCTCCTCGATTAGACGCCGCAGCCTCCACATGCAGCAGACAACGCGGTCTACATGACACACTCCTCTACGTCTCCCTCCGGCTGGTACTGAGCGTAGAGCCGTTTCTCCAGATCAATGAGTTCCGATTCGGATTCGCCAGGCAGCAGCAGCGAACGGGTGAACAACCCATGCTTTACCGCGTTCAAGGCGACACGCCTCTTGGCCTCGGTAGACCTGGGCCCTGTACTTTTCTTAGCGTTGTCGCGATTCGCACGTATTTGTCGCTCGGATGCCATATCAACCTCCCACGGTCTCTTGGGGATAGCCACTAGGAGACACTTGAAATGTACTCGATAAATTGCTAGATGTCAATGGCATAATTGCTGGTTTTTGACAGGATTTTTGAATTGCTGTGAAGACAACTTGGCTTGTTGTGCGAAAACGGCGCTAAAAACGGGAAGAAACGAGCAGCGCATCTCCGACCGCTTCACCGCACCGCCCGATTCGGCACGCACAGACCACATAAGCCAGTCGGGGGCTTCGAGTTAGTGACCCCCTCCTGCCCTCTTCGCCATTTCGGACCGATGTTGGCGCTAGATTGTTCCTCTCTTTTTTCTGTTCGCTAAAATTGTAGCAGACTATGCCAAGTTAGTCAAGCGCCTATGCCGACATGGCTGTGGATTTGCTGGCGCGCCGACTATACACTGGGGTGATGGCGAACGGACAAAGGATGATAAGGCTTCAGCAGGCTATCTCGGCCCGGATAAAGGCGTGCCGGCGGGCGGCAGGCTTTACCCAGGAACAGCTCTCGGAGAAAACGGGTATCGCGCCACAGCATCTGTCCCGGTTGGAGACCGCGCGCCGCGTTCCCTCGCTGGCTACCGTGCTGGCGTTGGCGGAGGCGCTGGGAACAACGCCATCCGCCCTGCTGGCGGAGCCGGAGGAGGATACCCAGGTGGAGCTTATCAGCAGAGTGACCGCCGTGCTCGCGGGGCTTTCCGCGGACGACGCTGCATTCATGGAGTTGCAGCTAACCACGTGGGCGGCGCGGTTGAAGAAGACCCGATGAGCCGAGTCCCATCGGCCTCCTATAATTGCGGGGGGTCACAAACCGGGGGGAACTCGGCCCCGGGTTCGCAAACCCGTGACCGTGGGGTAAATAGGCGTGGAGGCAAAGCCGATGCCGGCGTTTATCGGAGAGACAGTCGAGGTCGAACACGATGCGGCGTCGCCCAGGCCGATCCGCTTCACGCTCCACGGCCAGGAGCACCAGGTTGTCGAGGTGATGCACGAGTGGATCGACACCGGACACGGCGGCATTCCGCCGCGAAGCCGCACCTGGTACAATCGTCACCACCGGCGTTATTACGTGGTCCGAACACTCGGAGGCGATGTATTCACGATGTACCTCGACTACGCGGGTCGAAAACACCCAACCTGGCGGCTGGTCAGCCACACCGCCGATGGCGGATAGCAGGGAGGACTCCCTTCCGGGCTCTCCGCTCTCTGCTTTCCCTTCACACCGGGCAGACTGCCGGCGCGCCTCGCATCTGCTTTATCTTGCGGGTCAGGGCGGGGACCACTTCCATCAAGTCGCCCACGAACCCGTAGGTCGCGATGCCGAAGATGGGGGCGTTGGGGTCCTTGTTGATTGCAATGATCGCGTCGGAGCTGCCCATGCCGGCCAGGTGCTGCACGGCCCCGCTGATTCCACAGGCGATGTAGATCTTCGGGCATACCGTCTTGCCCGTCTGGCCCACCTGATGCGCGTAGGGAATCCAGCCCGCGTCGACAGCCGCGCGGCTCGCGCCCACCGCCGCGCCGAGTTCGTCGGCAAGCTCGCGGACCACCCAAAAGTTCTCCGGGCAGCCCAACCCGCGCCCGCCGGAGACGATAATGTCCGCATCGACCAGGTTCACCTTCTCGCCGACGTGCTCCACGAAATCGAGGATCTTGCTCCTCGAGCCGAACAGCGTGGGTTTGGGCGCCAGGTCCACGACCTCGGCCCTGCCCCCCGCGCGAACGCAACTCGTGGGAAAGACCTTGTGCCGCACCGTCGACATTTGAGGTCTGGTGTACGGGCAGAGAATAGTCGCCATAATATTCCCGCCGTAAGCCGGGCGGGTCTGGCGGAGCAGGCCGTCCTCGCCTATCTCCAGGCCGGTGCAGTCGGCGGTCAGACCGGTGTAGAGGTTGATCGCCACGCCGGACATGAAGCTGCGGCCCGTGGTCGTGGCGCCCGCGAGGAAGATTTCGGGCTTGCGCTCGCGCACCACATCCGTCAGCACCCGGCAGTGGCGCTCGGCGTCGTAGTTGGCCAGTTCGGGCGCATCGTAGACGTACACCCTGTCGACAGGGTATCTCGTCAGTTCATCCACGGACTCCGAAAGGTCGCTGCCCAGGATGACCACGCACAGATCGCTATTGCGATCGTCGGCGAGGCTCCGGCCGATATTTATCAGCTCGAACACGACCGGCGCCACGCGGCCGTCCCGCTGTTCGCCGAACACCCAGACTCCCTTGTACTTCTCCAGATCGTCCACGGGCTGCTTGTCGATATCTATCCGGATCGCTTGAAAGCGGCACGAGGCAACGCAGGCGCCGCACATGGTGCAGCCTTCGAGCGTAATGGTGGCGAGTTTGTCCTTGATCTCGATAGCGTTGGTCGCGCACGACTTCACGCACACGCCGCAGCCATTGCACTTTGATGAGTCTACCGTTATGGACACCTTACACCACCTCCAGACACTTGAGTACATCTAAGAGCTTGCCGGCGAGTTCATCCGGCTCGCCGGAGTATTTATCCCCTCCGCTCCGGCAGGGCGGAGTCATCACCTTGACCACTTGCGTGGGAGAACCCAGGAGACCGACCTTGTCCGCCGGGGCCTGGATATCGGCAGCGGTCCAGGTGGGGATTTCGGCCTTTTTCGCGGCCATTTTGCCTCTGAGGCTGGGCGTACGCGGCTCGTTGATCTCCTTCACGACCGTCAGCACGGCGGGAAGCCTGACTTCGCAAGTCTCGTAGCCCTCCTCGATCAGCCGGCGAACCACCATTTTCTTGGCGTCCAGGTCCCTTATCTGGGCGACATAAGCCACCTGCGCGTAGTTCATGTGGACCGCGATGCCCGGCCCGACCTGCCCGGTATCCCCGTCGATGGCCTGCATCCCGCAGAAAACGATGTCCGGCGCCAGTTTCCTTAGGGCCATCGCCAGGGCAAACGAGGTGCACCACGTGTCGCTTCCGGCAAAGGCCCGGTCGCTGAGCAATATGGCGTCATCGGCGCCGAGAGAGATCGCCTCCCTAAGCGCGTCCTGGGCCTGCGGCGGCCCCATCGAGATCACCGTCAGGCTCGATTCTTCCCCCGCCGCCGCCATTCGCTCCTTGGTCCGCACGGCCTCTTCGAGCGCGTAGACATCGAACGGATTGATCTGTGTCTCCACTCCCTCGCGGACCAGGGTATTGGTTTCCGGGTTGATCTTGACCTCGGTGGTGCCCGGAACCTGCTTAATGCAACAGCATATCTTCAATAGAATTCACCCGTCTCAAGTTTCGCGGCCGTTATGGCACGCTGATATTCTATCGTGAACGGGGCTTTCATGGCAAATACGTGCCGGGGACGATTAAGCGCGAAATTGTCCGAATCAGAAATACTTTATGCTATAATGGAGGCAGAGCGCTATCGAGGAGGTTACGCGATGAGCTTGACGAGAGTGACCCGCAAGGGTCAAATCACCCTCCCAAAAGATGTGCGGGAGGCGTTAGGCGTCGAACACAGCGATTATGTGGTTGTTGTTTTGGACGGTGAGAAGGCTATTCTGTCTCCGGTGCGGGCGGAAAAACTCGCCGGCCTGAAAGGCAGGCTTCCGACGACGCGATCTCACAGGGGCGTGGAAGATGTGCGTCGAGAAGTCGGACGTGAACTGGGCGAGCGCGGAAGGAAACCCACCAGATGAACCGTGCCTGCATCGATGCGAATGTAAGACACCTCATACTCCTTAAGCATCTGCTTTAACAGGGTCGGGACGAGGAAGCCGACCGGCCAGCCCCTCGGCCGCGGGCAATCTCGAAAACTCCGGAGTCCCGCCTGACAAGAAAAGCACTGCCTGCCTCGTTTCGAAGGAGGCAACGGATCCGCCGCACCCCCTGATACCCATTCCCGAAATGGCACGAAAAACACATCCAATTGAAGCAGGATAACGGCTCGACCATGAAGAATTACATTACAGTAAGTGTACTTGGAGTGACGGAATGTTAATTGGTTACATCTCAAGGGCTAGGAAACCGTGAACGAAGTAGTTTGAGGAGTGTTGTTCTCAAATCTAACCTTGGGGACGCAAAGTGAGCAGAAATTGCGCACAGGAGATATGAAGGACGATGAGTGTTGATCTCAGTAGGACACTGGCGGAGATGGCGCAGTCCGGACGAGTTCCGAAAATCACTGCGTACAACAGGATAGACGGGCCGGGTTCAAGCCTGGACCTCCGCGAATTTCAAGAGGCGTTTTGGAAGCTGCCCCATGGGCCCGCGCCTGACGATGAGGAGGAATTCGCCGCCTGGAGCAAGGGGCTGCCCAGGACCGTGGGGATGACTATCGACGTTGGGTGTGTTGTCGAGGCGCATCCATTGGAGCCGGGGTGGGTCAGCGTCGTTTCGCGCGACTACGGAGTGGAGCAAAAAATGCCTGTTGGCTCCATCCCGTACTGCAAGGAGGTACCTGGCTGTTAAAAGTCCTGGACCTCTTTGGACTGAGCGGGGTGAAGTTCGAACTTCACAACCTGATCCCGGGCATCAAGTCCTCCGGGCTAGGCGGGTCGGCCACTGCCACAACAGCCGTCTGCCTTTTGGCAAATGAGTTGGCAAGAGGCGGCTTCGAAGGCGAACAAATCGTGGGGCTAGCCTCACTCATAGAACAGGACATGGGAGTCAGCATTACGGGTACGCAAGAGCAATCGAACGTGGTCTACGGTGGTGTCACGGACTACGTTTGGTTCCCCTGGGGAATGCCGGGGTTGCGCGGGGCTTACGGCAGTTCAGTTCGACGACCTCTCATGGCGGAGAATGATTACCCGGAACTGGCAAGCCGAACCCGCGTGTACCGTAGCGGGAGGGAACGTGCCAGCACCGACGTCAATTCTGTCTGGTGTCGGAGGCTCACGGAGCCGGCGGGATATGAACTGCACAAAAGGAAACTCGACATTGCACACAATTTCAGAGAGGGGATCCGGACCAAGGACTGGAACGGCGTCCGGGATTCGGTCGGTGATTACGCGCGGGTGCGCGTGGAGTTGTGCCCGGACTATATGACGGGAGAGTGCTGGGAGATACAAGGGCAATGCGAGAAGTATGGCGCTGAGAGCTTCCCGCTCGGCGCGGGCGGTGGCGGAGCAGTGCTGATATTCTCGCCGTCTCCCGAGCAGATGACGAAGTTGGACGGAATACTCTCACCCGTCTATCGCCGGGTCAACGTGAGTTTGCGGTCGAAAGGGCACGAGTTCGAGAACTTACCTCTCTAATATGCGGCAGCGGCCAATGCGGTCGAGCCAGCGCTTAATGAAAGGGTGGTTGACATGGGACTAACGGTACTGGATTGGAACATCGGTGGCGCGAAGTATCTGGAGAGCAACCCTGAGATGCGCGAGGGGTGGCTGAATAAGATGAACGACGAACTGAGGGATCTTCTCCGCGAGGTTGAACCCGACGTCGTGACTCTTCAGGAGGTAGTATGCTTCGGCCCGACGAGGCAAAACGCACAGTGCATCTTGTGCCCCGACGGTGGGGGCCTCGCTGATTACCACAGGAATGACGAAGTACCTACTGTGATTATCAAGTAGTGCCCGAGTGGCTGATAGACACTGACAGGTTTACACACATGGGCAAGTGGGCGAAGTTGCAACAACTGTGGCCGAGGAACACGTTTTTTGCCCAGGGGAATGTCACACTGATCAGGAAGGGTGTGGCCCGCTGCGGTGTTTTCGCACTTCCCAAGTTGGATGATCTTGATAGCTACTGCGAGGATCCTCACGATCAGTGCACCGAGGCGGTCCCACTGGAATGCGGCCTTTACTTCGGAGACAGGAATACGGAGCCACGGGTGGCAATGGTGACGCACCTCGTGTTCAAAGGGCAAGATGAGGAGAGGCGACCGAAACCACAGGACGTGTTTGTCGTGAATCTGCACCTGACTACTCTCATGAAGGAAAGAGAGGGCGTTCCATTGGTTGATGAGCAGGCGTCGAAAATAAGGCTGCGTCAACTAGACATAGTGCTCGATAGCGTCGTCTCGCGCTATAACGACTGGCGCAATGGCGACTACTACGTCCGGAATGTTGGGCCGCAAGCCAAGCAAGGAGACCGTCTGCCTCCGATCTGGATTCTGTCGGGCGACTTCAATTTCACGCCGGAGTCGGTCGAATACCAAACGTTGGTCCGCAGAGCTTTCATAGATATGGATCCGTTGGAGGCCGTTCCCGGCTTGGGCAATCTCCAACTTAGGGACCTGTGTACAAAGGCAAGCGGGATTGGACACAAACATCCCCCCACTATAACTCTCGACTACATCTTTGCCGGACCGAGATTCGCGGCAGTTCCTCCGACAATCGGCGATCTCCGGTTTGTGGGAACGCCCCATTGTACGTCTGCAAGGCACAGCACGCAGGTTTCTGACCATTGGCCCATCTCCGTCAGTCTGCCGGTTAACATTTCTCGCCTTCTTTTACACAGACAACCGATGCGCTCGGAAGACGAGAGGCACAGGTGTAAAGGATATGTCGTCGGGCAGTCAGTCGCGGGAGGCATAGCGAACACAATCTTGACGCTGTGTAATGGCGACCTGGAGTAGGTGAAACCAGAGCATGTGGACAATTGTTCCGTCTGTGTTCTACGACTTGATAGCCAGCGTGATCCCTGGCTTCGTCGCAATCGCGACCGCGTATGCAACGTGCTACTATGAACTTCTGAAGTGATGAACAAATCTGATGAGGACCCCGTCCCTTAGCGATGGCTGAAAACCAGAGACTGCGACCGTCTATGAGGGATAACGGGGCAAGCATTTTGTTTGCGTTAGAGAAACGAGGCAGACCGCGATGGTAGCCGTCAACAAGACCAAGTTTTGGGATATTGTAATCAGATTGAAGTGGCTCCTCTGGGGCCTGGGAATTCTTTTTCTGGGCATCGCGTCCATCTGGGTTGGCCAGCAGCAAGTTTTCGGGCTGCTGTCGAAGACTTTTGAAACTGTAG
>CAWGNL010000122.1:0-15163 GCA_963823885.1 uncultured bacterium | reverse complement strand
TGGTAGCGACCGCGTCGGGGAGCCCAAACACGAAGAGCCAGGGCGGAACGGGCCTCGGCGAGTTGACCCTGACCAGCGCGCAGCCCGACATATCTTATGTTGTGATTGCCGGTGACAGCGGTTACTGGTTTGTGGACGATCTCTATTCGGACGCTCCGGTACCCGAGCCTGGGTCACTACTCGCGCTTGGCGTTGGACTCGTGGGATTGGCCGGGCTTGCGAGCAGAAGGCGCACGTAAGACGACCCTGTAAGCCGCCGCAAGGCTCCGCTTTGCGGGTTTGCAGACAACAATCGAAGGGGCCGGCTATCTGATGAGCCGGCCCCATCCGAAAAACATTTGTGCAATTTCAGGTCCGGACCGCCGGGACCACGCAGCCAACTGGGACATTAGTCTTGGAAGCCCATCGACGCGGTGGCCGGAACCCCGAACGAATAGCGTGGGCGTCACGAGCAATGTGCTCGTTGACATTACAGAATGTTCCTCCAACTCGTAAAGTAAAACAAGAGAAAGGGAGAATCAAATGCAAAGAAATGGAATAAGAAGCACAGTATTTACGGTAACACTGCTAATCCTGGTGGCAGGCGCCGCGGCGGCGCAAGCCCCGGCAATCACCACACAACCGATCTCTCAGTGGATTTGCTCCGGCTCGGCAACGTTCACGGTGGCGGCGTCGGGCAGTCCTACTCCTACCTACCGGTGGTACAAGGGAACGCCGGGTTCCGGAACATCGATATCCGGCGCCACGTCAGCAAGCTATTCAACATCGACGGCAAACACGTACTACTGCGTGGCGACCAACTCCCACGGCACGGCGACTTCCAATGCGGCCACACTCAGTGTCGGCAGCACCAAGCCGACAATCAGCACTCTACCGGGTTCCGAGGCTATTGTCTCCGGCGGTTCGGTAACGTTGTCACTTTCAATCAACGGATCCGCGCCAACCTACGCGTGGTATGAAGAGCTCGACCGGAACCGCGGGCTCGTGGACTGCCATCAGCGGCGCGACTTCGTCGACCTGCTCGACCGGCACGCTCACCAGTAGTGAGTACGTACTGTTGCACAGAGACCAACTGCAGCACGGTGGATACTTCCGGTCAAATCCTGATCACAGTCGACGGAATCACCACTCAACCGAGTGGCACGACGACTTGCTCCGGCAACACGGGAACGTTCACAGTGGCCGCCAACGGAAGCCCGACCTACCAGTGGTACAACAGCAGTGGTTCGATCAGCGGAGCCACTTCAGCGAGCTATACAACAGGCGTCGCGGGCAGTTACTACTGCGTGGTGACCTGGGCGGGTGTTGGCTCGATAACTTCCAATAACGTTACGCTGACGGTAGGCGCGCCGCCAATCACAACTCAGCCTCAGAGCGTCGGTATCCGATCCGGCACAGCGACATTCACGGTTGCAGCCGGCGGAACACCCGCCCCGAGTTATCTGTGGTACAACTCCTCCGGCGCCATATCCGGCGCTACCTCATCGACATATACGACGGGAACAGCAGGCAGCTACTACTGTGTCGTCACCAACTCGTGCGGTTCCACGACATCCAATACAGCGACCCTGAAAGTGGACCCGAACATAGTAAGTTGGTGGAATTTCGACACTTGGATGCTGCAGACTTACGGTTGGTGTAGTACGCTTGAGACGCCGGATTTGGTAGGTTCCAATAACGGCGGCGCCTTCTACAGCACCAACCCCCCCACCCAGGTAAGCCCCGGGCGAAACGGGACAGGCTCTGCTATGCAGATTACCAGTCCTAACGGGCAGGGCTTCTACAGCTTTGCCACTACGGGGTTCAGCACGAATAACGGCGTGTTCACGTGGTCCTACAAGATGGGATCAACCTCACCGGCCGACTGGACTAACCTGATTACAACTCCGCTGGTAATGCCGGGACAGACCGTTCCGCTCGGAATCCAGGAGTGGGCCGGCCCCGGCCGAAACCTGGCATTTACCGGTCCCTGGGAGTGGGGTTACAGCACGGTAGACGTTACGCCCATACTCTATGATGGAAACTGGCACACATGCCAACTCGCTTACTCCGACGGGCAGCCGGTAACCTTTAGCGTGGACGGGAATTTGATAATGCAGTCCAGCTCGGCGTATGTCGCTTCAAACACGGCCCTGATGGACACGGTGATACTCGGCAACCGGATTGACATGTGGGGATCACAGGCGGGAATCTACGACGATTTCACCTATGATAGTGTTCCCCCTCCGGCGCTGCCGCCCTACAGCGATTTCTTTATCGACAAGATCACAACCCCGGATGGCGTCAACTGGAACGCCCAGTTCCTGCAAGTCGACGTCGACACGACATCCGAGCCGGTGCTGACCTCCGCCTATAAGGGACTTGCCTGTGTGGATAACGGAATCCTCTACGCGGTTCGCGACGACGGCACCCTGGACAGGATGTACATATATACCAATGGTTACTACAATACCCAAATGCTGTGGGTCGACCCGCCGTGCGTATTACGACTATTTTGCTGATCCCTACTTTGGTCCATTTCCTAACATGAAGGAGAAGCCGTATACCTCACTGACCTATTGGTATACGAGTCTGAACGCCAACGGTACTGAACGAATACGACGTTTTAGGCACGGTTCCGACAATTCAGATGCCCAGTGCTGGGCTCGACGGGATCCTCTGGCAGCTACAATGACTACTCTTCCCCGCTTTACTGGATGGTCTGGGAAACCGGCATTAATGAGAACGTTTTGTGGACGCCGTATGCCGTATATGATGAGCTTCAATACAATCAGACGGCTTTCAACTGCGTCAGCGTGTGCCCTTACATCGACCCGACCGTCGACTCGACGGCCACGGCTCCTGACACTATGTACGCATCCTGTTCCAACGGCAATATCGCTCTGCTCGAGCAATACTATTTCGCGAATACCCCCGCCTGGGAGTGGCAATTCGCTGGATACATCGAGCCTGGTTATGGCGCCAATTACGGTCCGATAATTGCCATGGCCGGGTCTAATCCGCCCTCGCAGCCCGTAACAGTAATAGCATTCAGGTCCGCGGGCGGAATCGATGTGCTGCAGGAGTCTAACATTTCAGGGGAGGTTTTCTGGACGATTACTCCCTGGAACACGACCGCTGTTCCCAATACGACTGTATACATATCCGCCGCCTGCTCCGGAGACCAGATCTTTGCGGTCCGCGCTGACAGCGGCATCGATATGTTCGACCTGACCAACTATCTCGCCGATCCGTGGGATGTGGCGCCCGTGAGAATAGCGAGCGCGAAGTATTCTCTCGTCACGGCCGATCCCACGCAGGGCGACGTGATTTACGCCTTGCGCACAGGCGCCACTGTGTTTCCCCCCAGCATAGGAGATCTCAGAACGCTGCCGGATGGCACGAGCGTGGACTTGTGTGGCTATTACGTTACGGCGGCACTCAGCGGGTTCTTCTACGTTGAGGATTTGACTACTAATGGGAGCACAACAATCCTATACGGACCCGGAATCAAGATTGTGAACTCCGCGCAGGTGTACGTGGATGACCGCGTGGGAGCGGTCGGCACGCTCCTGACGGATTCCAATGGCGAGAGGTACATATCAGCGACCTCATGTCAAACACTAAGCAGCGACAATCCGCCGATAGTGCCTATCGGTGTGGTAGGCAAGGAACTTACCCCGAATACGGGCGCTACCACCATCGGAAGGCTGATAAAGATCGGTGGAAACCTTTCCGAGACGGCTGGTTCCTGGTATATCAACGACGGTTCAAATTCGACAGGCATACAGGTGATTCCGAATGGAGTCTCGCTGTCGTCAGGCTTCGCTATCATTGTCGGAGTGGCTGGAATGCAGTCGGGCGAGCCGGTAATCTACTTACGCACATCGGCCGATTACATGCCGGTTGTCTTGTAGAACTTAAGGGTGTTGGACGCGACGTTCGCGTCCAACACCCACCTTCAATCCTTTCGAGTGCTCATACCGGACCCGTGTTGACAATGGCGCCAGGTTAAGAAAGTGGCCGGATTTACCAGTCGCAAGGCAACACGGGTCCGGAAGGGCTAGAGGAATTAAGCGTCAAGCCTTCGGCTTCACCACTCTGTGTGAAACAGGAATGCGCGGGGCGAACAGCGAGTGCGACCGTGGTTGCGGGGTACCATCGAACCTCGAACCTCTATTTTCGAGAGAGGAGATTCCATTGAAAAACAGGGCATGGACGAAGTTCTCGGTTTTGGCCGCATCTGTTGCTTTAATCGGCGTGCTGGCGCCAGCGCGTTGCGCGGGCACCGGATGGACCGTGGCGAATTATTCGGCGCAAGACTCGGGAGGTCTCTTATTGCCCATCGCCCAATACGTAAGCCTTGCGGGCGGTGACTCGTCGGGGCAGGTGTTCGCGGTCACGAGCAGTGGCAGTATCGAGATTTTGGCCGGAGCGACGAATGCATCTATCGCCTGGAGTTGGATCGCCTCAGCGCCCATCAGCTATGCCTCCTCTACCGGCATGCCGGCGTATTGCGCGCTTTGCTTATGGGCAAGTAGTGGCGGGAGCGGCGAGCAGTTCCTTGGGGCTGAGCCAACCGCCGCATACGGGGGATTGGATCTCGTGAGCTACCTCTGCAGCAGCAATTCCTGCGAATGGAACTGTTTCCCCACTTATACATATTCACCCGGTTGGTCCATATCCGAGAACGAGGTTAACCCGCCAAATGGGCTTTCGGGCGCCACGCCGCCCTACGTCTCCCTTGCCTGTGACTCAGCCGATAATGCCGTCTACGCGGCCAAAGCAATCGGCGGAATCGACGTGATAAGCACCAGTGCCTGGCAGGCCTCGCCGCTGCCGAATCCATCGGGCGCCGCGCAATTCTGGAGCAACTGCTATGTGTCCATTGTCTACCTTCCGACGCCGACAAACCCGACCTACACGGGCTGTATCTACGCGGCGAAGGCAAACGGAGGCATAGACGTTATCAAGAGATACTTGAACGCATCGAACGCGGCGTGGCTGGGGAACCCTTGCCCCCAGGCAGCGTCGGACGTCACGTATACGTCCCTGGCCATATCCAACGGAGTGCTCTACGGCGCTCGAATAGGCGGCGGTATAGACCAGTTCTCGGGAAGTTTCGAAAGCATAGTGCCAACTACGATTGTCAGCAACGTCCTGTATTCGAGTATTGTCGCGGACCCGGTGACGGCAAACACCCTGTACGGCGTTCCGATGGAGATGGCGGCCGCCGGCAGCGTGGCGCGGCTTGCGGGGCTGCCCAACGGGAACGTCGTGAGTCTTTCCGCTTCGGTCGTTACCGCTGCTTTTGATGGCTGCTTCTACATCGAGGACACAAACCGAACATCGGGCATCAAGATAGTGAGTTCGAACATCGTCAGCATCAACGATACCGTGCAGATCATCGGGACGCTCGGCACACTCAACGGCGAGCGGTACATATCGGCGTCTCAGATAACCTACACGGGCGCGACCGCTAACCCGATACGTCCTCTGGGCATGAACGGCGGCTCGTATTCGGCGCAGGCGCCTATGAAATTGGGGCTGCTCTTGACGCTTTGGGGCGAGGTAACCTCCGGTGGAGACGGCAGTTACTTTTATATCGAGGATGGGTCCGGAAGCAGCGTCGAAGTGCTGGTCCCGGACGGTGTTACGCCTCCGACTTCCGGCTATGTTGCCTGCACCGGCATTTGCCGGGTCGATAGTAACGGCAACACAATGCTCAACATTCGCAATGCCGGTGATCTTCAGCAGGTCCTATAAACACAGTAACGGCGCCGCCCCCGCCCTGTAAGTGCTCACGGTTTATGAGTTCAACTTCTCGCACCATGTCATTCCGAACGAATGTGAGGAATCTCGACCTATCGGATGAGCCTCTCGCAACGGGATAAAAATCCATCCGCAACGTTGAGATTCCTCGCTACCCGCTCGGAATGACATATGCGGTGACATGTACTCACAATTCGTGAGCTGTTACCCCGCCCTGCCCCGCTTGACATCAGCGCCCCGCCGGAGTAATATATGGAAACCGGGAGCTTGGCAAGCATCGGCACGCGCACGGGCGATTGGCTCAGTGGGAGAGCACTTCGTTCACACCGAAGGGGTCCCCAGTTCGAATCTGGGATCGCCCACCATAAGCTCAAAATAGATCACTTCAGTTCGGTGTTTCGGGAACTTGGAGGCTGTCTCAAAAATCGGCAATCTCGACGCCTCAAAAAAACTGCCTCAGCACCGCGGAACCCATATCGACAGGCGAACCCGGTGGCACACGGCCACAAAACCTTGGCATGAAGCCCTTCAAGTGTAAGTGCTCACTCTTCCATGCGTACCACGTCATTCTGAACTTGTTTCAGAATCCATTTGCTCGTGCCGTGGATGCTGAATCGAGTTCAGCATGACGAAGTACCTATCAAGAGTGAGCTGTTACCTTCAAGTTCCCTCTGCACGCGTGGCGCCTTCCGCCCGCGAGAGGGGGCATGGTCTGCATCTGCCCAGGTTCAGTGCTGTGCGTGCAGCGGGGACTCGAAGGCGCCGGATTGAAGCAGACGCTCTATTTGTCGTTCACGCCGCATACGTGGGCTGACTTTTGACCCTTGTCGCTTCGGGTAAAATTTTCGTGGAGAGGCTTTTCCAGCCTGGGATCGGGTTTGCGGTTTGTGACCCGATCTCTGATTTCAAGCCATGATTCGTGCAGTCATATTCGATCTGGACGGGACGCTGGTGCAGACGGAGGAAATCAAGGCGACCTCTTATGGAAAGGCGTCGGTGGAGCTTTGCCCGGCGTGCGCGACCGAGCAGGAGGTCACCGCGGCATTCAGGAACGTGGTGGGCCGCTCTCGCGAGGAAGTATCCGAAACTCTGATGGAACGCTTCAAGCTGGAGGATGCCGCCCGGAAGCGCGCGGCCGAGATGGGTGTGGATGAACCGTGGGAAGCGTTCGCCGAGACGCGGATGCGGATTTATGAGAAGATGCTCGCCGACCCCGAACTGATTCGCTCTCACCAGTTGGCTCACAACTTTCAACCTGGTCTTACTTACCGAGCTTGTTCACGTAATCTCTAAGCTGATTGGCGGCGAGGCGCTTTGTGTCGTCGGGGGTGTCGGGGGATTGGTCGAGCAGGACAATGGCTTGCTTTTGATATTGCACGGCCTTGGCAAAATCGCCTTTCTGGGAGTAGGCCATTGCCAGGGTCTGAAGGGCCAGCGGCTGCGCGGAGTCGCTCATTTCCACGGCCCTCCTCGCGAGGAAGAGGGCCGTGTCAAAGTCCGGAGTCTTGGATGTCCGGTTGTCCTGAACCACCATGAGTGCCAGCTTCGAGACCGCTTCGGCATCCTCCTTATAAACCCCATCCGCCAGCCTGCGCGCATAGGCATAGGCCATGGCGGGGTTTATCTTCTTCAGAGCGCGATACTTCAGCAAAGAGTAGTGCTCCTCATACTCGGGGTGGTTGGCGAACACCTTGTCGAGTTCCTTGACCTCTCCCGCCGCATCGCCCTTGTTCTCGCAGTCCAGAGCTTTGTTGAAGACCGCTTTTTCCTTAAGGGCCGCTTCGTGCGCAGCCCATCGAATATCGTTTATTGCCTTGGCCGACTTGGTATCGAACTTGCCCGAGTCGGCCAGCTCGATGGCCTTTTCGATATTCGGGTCCATCGGATGTCCGATCCACCATATCCTCTGGTCCTTTCCGATCACAAAGACGGTGGGAATGCCGTCCGTTCCCGACGCATCCATCCACGCTTTGGCCACCGAGCCGTTCGAGTCATCCAGGCCGACGTTGTAGACCATCTTATCGCCCATGTCGGAGACGAACTGGGTAACCCTCTCGGCGTAATCCCCGTCTCCTCCCTGCTGCTCCCAGACCGCTACGCCGACAAAAGTTACCTTGCCATCATACTTCTTGGCAAGCTCGCTGAGATGCGGCACGCATTTCTTGCACGGACCGCACCACGTGGCCCAAAACTCCACGACATAGACCTTTCCGGGCTGAAAAGCCTTGATCGGCTGGCCCTTGACCCACTTGGCAACATTAAATACCGGGGCGGGGCTGCCGATTTCCACTTTGACCTCATCGGCCAAAGCGCACGTGCATAGAAGCAGTGCACCTATACTAAGCAGAATCGCTGCGACTTTCTTCATAGCCTTCACCTTCACGCTTTAGGTATTCTCCTGAGAAACACCCAGTTTCGGGATTTCCGTTCCGCCTCTGCTTCACTCAAATCCCGAAACACCGGGCACGGGTTAGAAACACGTGTCATTGATAGCTATACCCAAAACTGTTGAAGGTTCAATTTGCCTGGGTTGTCTTGTCCGGCTGTGGTCGAAAACTCCCACGCACCGGGACAAGAATTTCAGGCGCAGCGTTGAGATTCCTCGCTAGCCGCTCGCAAGTGACAGCCATGCGCCGGGGTACTATTATCGTTGAGCACTTACCTATTAACCCTCCTCGCCAATGGTAAGCGAGCGATAAGTCACGCAAATCGGCGGACCTTCTCGACATAATACGCAAAGTTCGCAAGAGGTATCTCCGGCTGCACCCAGTGGTCGAGCGATACCGCGTAGCCTCCGCGCTCCAGCATCCCAGGAAGCACCCTTTGAAGCTGTGCATCGATATCAGAGATCGTTCGCTCCAATGCATGCTTGTTGATCCCGCCGATTATCTGAAGTCTCGGGAACTCCTCCGCCAGCTTGACCACGTCCATCCCGGTTTTCTCGAACGCCATCGCGGCTCTGAATCGCTCTCGATTGGTCAATAGCTACTCCAGATTCGCATGATTGTTCCACAGACTCTTCGTTCGCAAGACCCTTTCGGGCTTGAATGGCCATGCTTACCACATCGCCGAAGATGTGCAGGCTCTGGTCGAACAGAGTGCTCATGCGACTGCACCGACTTCGCTCCCGCGGAGCCGTCGTTTCTTGGTCGGACAAGGCAGATGAACGGCCAGATCGCTCGTTGACTTTATCGTGGACTCGCGCGCGGATGTGATCAGAGCAAGCGTCGCGCCCTTGCTCTTGGCGATCCGCGCGATTTCAGCGGGGAGCTTGCTTTCACCCGAGCCGCTGGCGATCAGCATCAGATCCCCAGGGCCGATCGGCTTTTCATTGACCGATCCCACAGCCTGGCAATCGATACCCAAGTGCCCCAGCCGCTTGCCCAGGCACTGAAGCGACAGAAAGACCCTGCCGACCGCAAAGATAAAGACCTTTTCCGATTTCACCAGTTCGTCGACCAGACGGTCCACTTCCGCCGGCGAGGCGCAGCTAAGGACTTCCCTGATTTCTGACAAGATCGTGTCGGACGCATTCGCATAGTCGAACATCATGTCCCTCCTACTCGCTGACAAACCGGCGCCAGTATTCAACTGACGCTCGAAGGTTCTTCTCCAGACGATACTCATCGGGATAATAGGCCCGATGCCGCACCTCCAGTGCAAGCAGAATCTCGTGGTCGGCCGCTGAGTCCGATATGGCCTGAAGGAGCCTTTGCGGGTCGATATCGCCTTTGGCATTGTGTTCGGGTGTGAACGGCCAATGGTGACTCCCCCCCGCGTTGCACTGCTGGATGTGGATCAAAGGGGAGACCCTGGCGTATCTTCGCACCCACTCATACGGATCGGTTTCCGGTGCGCCGGCGGTCTCCTGATTTCTGTGGCCAACATCGAGACAGACCATCATCGGGACCGACATAGTTTGCAATCTGGAGAGCATCTCGTCGTTCTCGGCGAAGGTGGCGCAGGTCTCGCGCGGAACCGAGGTCGTCTCATAAAGAAGATACTTGAGTCCGGCCGAGTTTGCATAGTCAGCCAGGGCGTGATAGGCTTCGACCGCTCGCGAGATCACCTCGGAGCGCCGCCTCGGGTCGTTCTGCACGCCCGTGGTCGTGATGGCGAAGCACGTCCCAAACCCTTCCCCGCCGAGCGCGGCCGTCAGGTCAGCCATCTTTGTGTAGAACTCTTTGTAGGCCGCCGCCACCTCATCATCCGGGTGGCCGAGGTAGTTCTGGTGGTGGTTGTGCCCGCCGAACGCGCATTTTATGCGAATGTCCTTAGCCTTGCAGCAATCGATGGTCCTTGCGACAAGCCTGTCCTGAATAGCCTTCGGCAGCAGGAAATCGATGATGTCGAAGTTGAACTGGACGACCTTAACGCCCATGGACGCAACCAGGTCCGTCCATGCCTCCGGCTCTATATAGCGGTTTGAGAAGCAGTTCAGATCGAAGCCGAGTTTCACGTTCACGGGTTGACGACCACCTTTATTGCTTCCCTCGCCGCGACGGTCTCGAAGGCTTTCACGATCTGGGCAAGCGGGAAGCGATGAGTGATGTACTTCTGGGCCGACACTTTGCCTGCCGCGATCAAATCGAGCGCCTCGCGGTTCTGCCTGGCGAGCGAAGAAGACGCGCCTCCCACGAACAACTCCTTATAGTGAATAGTGTTGGCATTGGTAGTGATCAGGCAGTTGTCCTTGGGAAGGCCTCCGAAGAAGTTGACGCGCCCGCGCGGCGCAGCCAGTGCGAGCGCCTGCTCCTGCGCGTCCTTCGACGGCGCGCACACGAACACCACGTCCGCGCCCACGCCATCCGTCTCCTTCAGCACCGCCGCGTTCAAGTCCTCTTCACTCGATGCGACTACGCGGTCGGGGGCGAACCTCCGCGCCATCTCCAGTCGCTCGCGGCTTCGCTGAGTGATTATGACCTTGCTCGCGCCCTTGAGCCGGGATAGCTCGATCTGCATGCATCCGGCTGGTCCTGCTCCCATTATAAGGACGACGTCACCTTCTCTTACCGGGGTGTTTTCCTGGGCATTGATATTGCACGCCAGAAGCTCCGACATCGACGCGTTATCGAACGAGACCCCGTCGGGAATCTTGTTTACAAAGCCGAGCGCGACTACGTTGTCCGGCGGGACCATATACTCGGCGAAGCCGCCGTCGCTGGCATACCCTATCGAGGGACACGCTTCGATGCAGACGTTGGAGTGACCCGTCAGGCAGAACCGGCACTTGCCGCAGCCGTGTCCGGGCGCGACGCAAACCCGGTCGCCTTCCTCGAAACCTGTCACATTCCGGCCTACCGCCCGGACCACGCCCGCGATCTCATGGCCTATCACTACCGGGTACTTTGCCCGAGCGTCGCCTTTGGCGAATATGCGGACGTCGGACCCGCATATCGCGCATGCTTCCGACCTTTATCAAAAGAGAATTATCGCCGGGCGGCGGGATTGGTTTCTCGATCAGCCCCATTTTTCCCAGACTCTCGACTTGAGCAGCCAGCATTTATACTACACCTCTACATCTTCAGCATTACTTTGCAATAGAACATTTCCTTCGCCCACATCCGGGCTATCATCCCGGGAGCATCCGGCAGGCCGATCACGTGGGTGATCATCGGCTTCAGAGTGAACTTGCCTATCCTCAGGGATTCATAGATGAAGTCGTTCTCACCACGGTTGTCGTATCCCCAGCAGCCCTTCACGTCGAGTTCTTTTCGCATCATCTTCTCGAAGCTGGCGAGCGGAATAGTCGTATCGCGCGTGTCGCGTCCAACCACAGTCAGCGTGGCTTTGGCGGCGGCCGCGTCGATACCCGCGAGCAGCGCCCGAGCGGCTCCGGCTGCCTCGAAAACGTTGTCAAACTCTCCGATGCCCTCGAATCCGCCGGCCGGGTTCACGGTCTTATCGACGCCGCACGCCTTCGCGATCTCCAGTGACTCCTCGCGTACATTGGCTGCCACGACCTCGCTCGCCCCCAATACCTTTGCCCATTGCGCGACGAGAATTCCGATTGCCCCGGCGCCGAAAACGAGCGCCCTTGCCCCCGGCTTCACCTCCGAACGCCTGAGAACGTGCAGCGCGACGGAGATCGGCTCGATAAACGCCCCTTCTTCGTCGGAGATACAATCGGGCAGCCGGAACAGATTCGCCTCGGGCACCGCGCACAGCTCGGCGAAGCCGCCGTCACGCCGCGAGCCGATGAAGTCGTAATAGTCGCAGTGGAACGGCCCGAGCCGGCACCCATCGCAAGTTCCGCAGGGGATGATCGGCAGAACCGCCACCCGGTCGCCCGCGCGAAACGCATCTTACCCCGGTTTCACAACAATGCCGGAAAACTCGTGTCCGGGTATGATCGGATGATGGTACGCCCCGGTGCTCATTATTCGGGGCAAATCGGAACCGCATATTCCAGATGCGCTCACCTTGATCAGCGCCCATCCCGCGGGAACCTCGGGGCTGCTCCACTCAGTCTCCAATGCTATTTGTCCGGGCGCATGCAAAACCGCTGCCTTCATGGCTTCCTCCTGAATCGACCGTAGTTTCGTTCCCAAAGGTCGACTTGCTCTGGCTTGAACACCTTTATCTCGAACGACCGTCTGACCGTGGACCTCGCGTGGGCTAGAGAAGCGAACACTCCATCCGAGAGCGCCCGCACTATGCCGTTGCCGATGGCGGTCGCTTCGTATGGACCCGCGTGGACCTCCATCCCGCAGGCATCCGCCGTGAAAGAATTGAGCAGCCCGGCCCTGGCGTCTCCTGCCCGCGAGAGAGGGCATGGTCTGCTTCTGCCCAGCGTGAGTGCTATGCGTGCAGCGGGAACTCGAAGGCGCCGAGTTTTCGGTGTTTCGGGATTTGAGAAGCGAGCACAATCGTTCGGACAGGGCGCAAACGTCTCAGTCGCTTCGGAAATCCCGAAACGAAGCGGCCTTTCGCTACAGCATCAAATGTTCCAGGTCTAGTCCATCCGATTCCCGCGCTCATAGAACCGCCGAGATGTAATAATATCCCGGCCCTATGTCGACGTTCTTCCATTTCATCGTATGTCGTAGCCTCGCCTCGGTCTGGTGTTCCCTGTGCGGTACGTCGCCTCGTTTCGGGATTTCCGGAGCGGACGGTAAATGCGCTTCCTCATCACCACGCCGTGCCCGCTCCTCAAATCCCGAAACACCGAATTCATTCGGCAGAGGCTTTTAATGCGATTGCCCTGGGGAAACCCCTTTCCCGAAACGGGCATCCTCCGATGCGGGAGGCGTCCCTTCTCTTTACTCGTTACTCGTTACTACGTTGTCTTTCCGCTGAGCTCCATTGCCTCTCGTTCTTCACGGCGGGCCTGCGCCTGGCCGCGGTATCGCTCCTTGACCTGCCACATAAAGCTGACTATCTTCGCATCGCGGCTGGAGTCGACGAAGCCGTCGTAGTCCAGATTCAAGAAGGGAATATTGCCGTGCCGCCGCCGCAGCGCCTGGCTGAGCGCCGTGACGGTGTTGCCCGGCATGCAGTTGAATGGGATCACGCTCAGAACGCCCGCGGTTCCGCGCGCGGCGAAGTCTTCGCTCTTGCCCATGCTGCAAATAGCCTCGCCGCCGAAGTTGTAGTTCACGTACTTCGAGCCGTTGGCGATGACCTGCCGCGGGCCGATATCGTCGTAGCCCGCGAGGAACGGCAGCGCCGCGTGGTAGAGAGCGTGCTCGTCCTTGGCGGCCAGCCTGGAATTGAGCCAGCGCGCGCCAAACTCCTTCAGCTCGTCCACGCTGAAGCCCTCGTCCCTGAGCCGATCGGCCGACAGCACCTTGCCGATATAGTTCGCGTAGCTGAAGAACTCCGTTGCGGGAGCAAGCCAGGTTTCGGCGCCCTCGGCCTCGAGTTTTCGAAGTATGTCCTGGTTGGCGCCATCGTGCAAGCGCACGTAAAACTCGCCCACCACACCCACCAGCGGCCTGTCCTCCTGCCTCGCTGGGATCCTGGAGAAGTCTTCCTGAGCCCTGCGCAGGAGTTCCTGCAACTCATCGAGGTGCTTCGTGCCGGTCGCTGCGCGCAGCTTCCTCGATTCGATCCGCTCTCTGTGGGCGGGGATCATGTCAATGATCTTGACCAGGTACTTCTTCGAGAAGCGCCTCGGCCTCGCCCTTGTTGACCTCGTAGGGGCGCACCCGCTGCACCATCTTGAAGAGCAAGTCGTGGCAGATGAATGCGTCCCACGCGCACAGGGCGAACATCGTCCCCAAACCTCCGTGCTCGCTCTTGGAGCCTAGAGTCACGATTTCGACATCGCGGCAGCCCATCTTGTCGAGAATACGGCGCTGAAGCATGCTGTACATCCCGAACCGGCACGGTCCCTCGGAGTTGCCCTGAAAGAACGCCTCCCTGGCCGGGTCGAAGTCCGGCTGATCGATGCGATAGAGCATGTCCTCCGTGGTCATCAGGGCAGGCAGACAGACGTCTTCGCTTATGGCCTGCCGCCCCAGGCTCAGGCCGGCATCGGGCGACCGAGGCAGGGCCTCGGCGTCGATTCCGTAACACCGCAGCACCGCCGCCAGCAGCCGCGAGGATTCGTTCGCGTAGGGGATCCAGAGCTTGCGGCCGCCGATGTCGCCGATCCCGCACTCCTGGCTTCTGATCCTCTCGTACCCGGCGGCCCCGGCCTTTGCGGCAGTGTCCGCGAAGGCCTCGATGCGCGTAATGACACCGGCGTCGGCGGTGTGCTCATCGATCTGCATCACGTAGCAAGGCTCGCCGATTTCATCCTTGAAGAAGGGATTCCCGAACGAGTCCGGCCCGGCATGCGAAATAAGTCAGCACCACGGCCCGGAGCCTCAGCATCCTGCCGGATCAGCCGCGCGGCCATCAGCTTCTTCTGGATTTGCCGCGAATAGGCGTTGCGGGGGTGCCGATCGGCGTGCGTAGGCAAGATCGTGGCCAAGATCGGCCGCAAGTCAAAAGTCATCGTCAACGCGGCCGGCCGGAAGCCCCCACCGGCGCATGACCTGAGAAGGTCTTTGGGCACCCGATGGGCCAAGCGGGTTATGCCGGCCGTCCTTCAGAAGCTGATGCGGCACGCCAGCATTTCCACAACGATGGCTTACTACGTGGACTTGGACGTTGACGAAATGGCCGATGACCTGTGGGCCAAGCACCCGGCCGAGAAGCCCGCGGCCGCCCCCGGTAACATTTCCGGTAACACGGCCCCCACTTCCGTGGAAAACGAAGCAAGCCCCGCAACCGTAACTGATTGCGAGGCTTTGGGTTAAGTGAGTGCCCCCTGAAGGACTCGAACCTTCGACCAGATGATTAAGAGTCATCTGCTCTACCAACTGAGCTAAGGAGGCGTTGGATCGCTAACAATCCAAGTACTCAATTTTACGAGTGCTGACGGCCTTTGCAAGTGGTTCTATCGGCACGGCACCCGCCAGTT
>CAWGNL010000121.1:0-28916 GCA_963823885.1 uncultured bacterium | reverse complement strand
GTGCTAACCTAACGCTCAGTTACGTATTGCTCAATGACGATAGGCACAAGGGTCCGCAGGCTGCCAATGTCACAATGGTGTCGGAATAGAACCCAAAAATAGTAATGCCCCCCGCCGCCGGCGACGGCCGGCGTTTGTTTTATGCCCGCTATGGCGCGCGGAGCGAGCAGTCCCCAGCTGAATTCGGGCGACTTGATCCGGCGAAGTTCTGTGGGCAGGATTTTGACCCCAGGTTGGGTAGTACTTCTTCTTCATTCGAGCACATCCACCATTCATAGGTTCCGGATCATGGACACGATGACCCAGAGGGAAAGAAGCGAGCGGATGGGCCGGGTTCGGGGCAAGGACGCGAAAGCGGAACTTCGGGTTCGGCATCTGGTCCGCTCGATGGGCTACCGTTATCGGTTGCATAGGAGGGATTTGCCGGGGTGCCCTGACTTCGTTTTTCCGCGCCATAGGAGTATCATATTCGTGCATGGCTGTTTCTGGCACAGGCATGGAGACTGCCCGCTAACTCGTCGGCCGAAGTCGCTTGGAGTTTCGGGTACCCGAGGCTCGAGTCGAACAAGCAACGCGACCTTGGAATCAGGCCAAGTTACGAGACTTAGGATGGCGTGTGCTCGTGCTTTGGGAGTCCAGTTGAAGGATTCCGTCGTGCTCTCGCAACGGATAAGGCAGTTTCTGGAGGGGAGGAATAATGTGGAGTCTGTCGAGCTTTTTACTGGTATTGGCAGTTTGGCAATCGCGGTGTCACGGGCGGGATTCGAGCACCAGTTGGTGGTTAAGTCGAACCGGGATGCGTGTGATACGATCCGTGAAAACCAACGACGCAGAGTCGCTTATGTAGGGATTGGCCCCTGTTTCATGGCGATGTGCGACTGGTGGACTACGCCGATATGGACGAGTCTATCGAGCTACTCGCTGGTGGTCCGCCGTGCCAGCCGTTCTCACTCGGTGGCAAGCATCGCGGCCATCGTGACGAACGCAACATGTTCCAGAGGTTGTTCGCGCCGTCAGAGAGCTAAGGCCCCGTGCGTTGTTGGTGGAGAACGTCAAGGGTCTTCCTACGCGAATCCTTCAGCAACTACTGAATACATAAAACTCCAGATCACGTATCCCGAACTAGTTCGGAGGGGAGAGGAATCCTGGACGGATCATTTGTCTCGGTTGGAGGAATATCACACCTACGGTCGCCGCTCAGGGCTGTCGTTACCAGGTCGTTCATCAGTTGTTGAATGCCGCCGATTACGGCGTGCCCCAGCGCAGAGAGAGGGTTTTCATAGTGGGATTTAGGAATGACTTAGGCGTGGAGTGGTCGTTCCCGGCTCCGTCTCACTCTCAGGACTCTCTGTTATATGACAAGTGGGTTTCCGGCGACTACTGGGAACGCAACAGGGTGGCGCATTCTGAAAGGCCTGATCTGCCCGAACGACATAGGTGTCGCGTAATGCAACTCCGCGGCGAGCTACTGCCGCCCGATGGCGCACCCTGGGTCACGGTTCGAGAGGCAATGGACGGCCTTCCCGACCCGCGCGATCCCGACGCGTCGCGGACTGTGGCGAAATCGAAGGTTCGACCCGGAGCCCGCACTATATCCGGGGCACCCGGGGGTCCGCTGGATGAGCCGCCAAACGCTAAAAGCGGGTGATCATGGCGTGCCCTGGGGGCGAGAACATCTGACGTACCAGGACAGAGAAGTGCGGTATTTTCCCGTGGAGAGGCGCTCGACTTCAACCTTTCCCGATGAGCTTCGTTTTCCACCGTTCTTGGACGGAGAGTATGGGGCGAGCTCGGCAATGCCGTCCCGGTCATGCTTGGAGAAGTCGTTGCCGAGCGTGTTATGCGGCACTGGACGCCGCTCCGTTGGCGGCGGCGAATGCCCACGTGAAGCATGAGAAAGTTCGATCCTCTGGATAAGAGGAACCTTGGGGTAAGCGTCGCGGACGCCTTACTCAACAAGAATGCTTGCCCGATGCCGCCAGCCAAGGCATTTGTCGGAGCGGGAGTATATGGTATCTACTACCGGGGCGACTTTCACGCATACGCCCCAGTCAGCCAGGCTAACAAAGAGGGGAAATGCGAGGTGCCTATATATGTGGGTAAGGCTGTACCAGCCGGGGCGCGGAAGGGCGGGTTCGGCTTGGACATTTCCCCTGGCATGGTCACTCTTCAAAAGATTATCGGAACATGCCAAATCTATAGATCAGGCGGGCAATCTCGACCTTGCCGACTTTTACTGCCGCTATCTCGTGGTTGACGACATTTGGATCCCGCTGGGTGAATCATTGCTCATCGACCATATCAGCCGATCTGGAACAGGGTGGTCGATGGGTTCGGTAACCACGATCCGGGGAGCGGCCGACATCGGCAACAGATGTCTCCTTGGGACGTGCTCCATCCCGGTCGCCCCTGGGCCTCCAGGCTGCAGCCAAACGCCAAGTCCAGCGAAGAGATCGTCGACAACCTCTGCCTATTCCTCTCGGGGGGGCCAGCGGAACCATCCCCGCATCTCCTGACGATCAGGCGTAGGGCTGCGGACACAGCTTCGCCCGCTGACCGGCAAACGCGACAACCACCGCCATCAGATGCTCCTCGCCAGCGTGTATGCGCAGACGCTCTTCGCCCCCGCATTCATAAGGACTTTGCTGGCTTCATCGAGCGTGCTGCCCGTGGTGAAGACGTCGTCCACCAGCAGGACTCGCTTTCCCCTGATCTTGTGGGCATTTCTCACCTTGAATGCATCCCGCAGGTTCTGGGCGCGTTTGTCCTTGGGCAAGTCCACCTGGTGGCGGGTTTCCTCGGGTTTGCCGAGCGCGTCCGGCTCGAGGACAAGCCGGCAGCGGCCGCGCACAATCTCCGGGAAAGCTCCTCGGCCTGGTTGAAACCGCGCTCGATCAGCCGGGAACGGTGGATGGGGATGGGAACCACAACGTCCACCTGACCGGCCAGATGAGTGGATGGAAAATGTCGCGCCATCAGTTCGCCCAGCGGATCCGCAATGACCACATAGTGCTTATACTTGAGCGCATGGATACCTTGCCTGAGCACCCCATCGAACGTTCCCACGCTGCGTGCACACTCGAAAGCGAACTCGCGCTCTCGACAGTCGTAGCAAAGGGAGGTCTCGCAGGGCAGGCCGCATTTGCGGCAGTAGGGCGGATCGATCACGTCGATCTGCTCGATGCACTTCGGGCATAAATAGTCCGGCCCAGCCGTCTCGCAGACCAGGCAGAACGGAGGATACACAAGGTCCATCAGACCCGAATACAGGTCTGTCAGTAATCGGATGGACATAGGGCCTCCGGTGAAGGAAAGTTATCGGTTGACGGTTGGCAACCCACCTATGCGGTGGGAACGACAAGGCGATCGGGTGATAGTATCTTACAACTGAAATCCTACACAAGTTGTACTGAATTTTGATATGTCACCTCGGATTTCAGTTGTAAGATACTGAGAAGAAACCACCGACCTTCCGAATTACGAAAAGGCCGTATTGATTTTCCCGGCGATGGCCTTCTTGGTTGCGGCTACGCCGCTTTAGGTGGTAGGTGACAGGTGTCGGAAGGGAATGGGGTCCCTTCCAACACCCATCACCTAACCCCCAACACCTGGCCCCCACTATGCGGCCTTCTCCAACTCCTCGGAATATCGACCGTATCTCGCGGCGCTGTTGCACCTGGCTCGGTGAAGGAAAATACGCTGGGCCTCCCTGACATTGGCCGGGTCTCCCCGCCACGCCGCAAGCGCCGGCTCCCGGAGCGCGCGAGCGTAGGAGAAGCTAAGCTGCCAGGGATGAAGTTCCCGCTTCATGGCGTTCGGGTACTCCTCGATACTTGGCGCGCTAAAGAGCATGTGCCTGTAGGCGCGGCGAGTGTCCTCGGTGCACTCCAGGCTGATTTGAGCGAACCGCTTCTTGATAGTCCCCAGGCTTTCGTCGGCAGCGAGAATTCCCTTGCCCGGCGCGACGAGGTCTCGGGCGACCCAAATCAATTGTTCATCGACCATTGTGGGTATGCCTCCAAGAAAGTCCAAAGTCGAAAGTCCTGTGTGCCACGACGGCGCTTCGGGGCCTTCCGGCCTTGGTCCTCGTTACTACTTAGGCGCCTAGCGCCCTCCTAGAAACAATTTGTTGTCGGTAAGGCGGATTCGACGGCGCACCGCCTTTGGGTTTTCCGCTTTATGGTTGTTAAGGGATGGCGGATGAGCTATACTTGCTTTGCCTGGGCGGAGGGTAGGGCAACGCTGGGGAGCTCTCCCGAGCCGACTCAGGTGTTGTTCAAATCCCTTAACAACCGAAAAGCGAAAAACCCGACCGCCTGCCTTGGTCAACTGCCACCGTAAGGTGGCCACTTTTCCCCAGCGAAGTCTGGGGAAAAGCGTAGTATCTTACAACTGAAATCCTATACAAGCTGTGCTGAACTTTGATATGTGACCT
Organism: uncultured bacterium; assembly: GCA_963823885.1. Taxonomy (GTDB): domain Bacteria; phylum Armatimonadota; class UBA5829; order UBA5829; family UBA5829; genus CAWGNL01. Next base: position 24,481 of record CAWGNL010000121.1, on the reverse strand, counting down.
CGGATTTCAGTTGTAAGATACGTAAGAAGAAACCACCGACCTTCCGAATTACGGAAAGGCCGTATTGATTTTCCGGCGATGGCCTTCTTGGTTGCGGCTACGCCGCTTTAGGGTCATACCCAGAGTCACGGTCCAAATACCAGAATCACGAACGAGTTCGGCTCGATGGGTGGACGCCGGCCCGGCGCCGCGGCTGGGCCGAAGCGCGCGGTGGCGAGGTAGATATTATGAGTAAGTGGGTCCAGGGCCATGGTTCGAGCGCCGATCTGAGTGGGGATATTCGCGGCGACGCTGAACGCGTTGGGCGTGTCTTCGTGGACAATGGTCAAGGTCCCGTCGCGCCCGTTCGAACTGAATGCAAAACTCGTGGCCGGATCGAACACAGCGGCATCCGGTCCCTTACCGATTGTGGGCGTGGCAAGGATTTTGCCGGTATCGGCGTCCATGATGACCATTTCTTCGTTCGAGCACACCGAGAAAAGCGGTGGTTTTTGCGGTCGATCGCCAATCCGGAAGGCCCCTGTCCCGGGGCCAGCGGCCAGTGGCTTTTCACCGAGAGCGTTTTGGCATCGAACGCGACGATCTCGCTCTTGTCCTCGATATTAACGAATATCGACCCCTTGCCATCCGAGACCGGGAATTCCGGCTTTCCGCCGAGAGACACCGTTCCCACCACGTTATTGGTTGCCACATCAATGGCCGTCGCGTCCTGGCTGCCGGCATTCACGGTGAACACCCGGTTTGAGGCTGGGTCGAAGATAATGGCATCCGGACGAGTTCCGACCTTGACACGCTGGACCTCCTTGAGAGTGCCGAGGTCGAAAACGGTTACCGAGTTATCCCGGCCATTGCTGGCGAACCCACGCTTTAGCGCCGGGACCAGGGCGACTCCGTGGACTCCCTGCGTGTTGGGGACCTCGCCCAACAGGGTTGCCTTGTTCACATCCACCACCTGGACGCGGTCTGATCGAGCGATGTAGATCCGGTGAGACCCGCTGTCAAAAGTCAGGTAGTCCCACCCGCCATCTCCGGTAACCGGAATCGTCTTAATCTTGTGATAAGCAGTCGCCGCCGGCGCCGCCATAACCGCGCTGGCGATTAGAGTCAAGCAAATAAGGATACATGCAGTAGCAGATCTCATTTCGAAGCCCCGTGTTCGAGGTTCGAGGTCGGAGGGGACCCCGCAACCGTGTTGGGTTGATTTTACGCGCCGAGAGGCCGCCAAGTCAAGAAGGCAGGGAAGTCCTGAGAAACGAGTAACGAGTAACGAGAAGGGACACCTCTCTCACCGAAGTCGTAAGTCCGATAGGTGGTGATCTCCGAATCGCCACCTTAGAGCCAGAAAGGGGTCTCCGAACCCCGGAGCCTTGGTTACAGCAACCGGATTCGGAGATCCAAGACCGGCTTTGGGGTAGGGATTCCGATATCCCTACCCATCAAAGTGCGCCGCGACGGGCTTCCGACTTTCTGACCTTAGTCCGCAGGCAAGGCGCGTCCCTCGCGTCGAGGACTCGTTACTCGTTACTCAGCACTCGTTACTACCCGCTGGAGGTCGCGCATGAGAGCAATGATTCTCGACAAGCCCGGGGCTGCGTTGCGGCTGGCGGATATTCCGATTCCCGAGCCGGGACCAGGTCAATTGCGGGTGAAGGTGCAGTACATGCGGCGTCTGCCGGACCGACCTGCACGTCGTCGACGGTGAGATGCCCGATCCCAAGATGCCCATCATACCAGGGCACGAGATTGTCGGTACCGTGGATAAGCTCGGCGACGGCGCGGGGCGCTGGAAGCTTGGCCACCGTGTGGGAATACCGTGGCTCGGCTGGACGGATGGCGATTGCCGGTTCTGCCGTAGCGGCCGGGAGAACCTCTGCGACCATGCGAAGTTCACCGGCTACACAGTAGACGGCGGATACGCCGAGTATGCCCTAGCCGATCAGCGATACGTTTTCGGCATCCCGGAAGGCTATCCGGATGCGCAAGCCGCGCCTCTGCTGTGTGCCGGGCTTATCGGTTACAGGTCGCTGCGCTTGACCGGTGAGGCCCAGCGGATAGGGTTATACGGTTTCGGTGGTTCCGCACACATCGTCGCGCAGGTCGCGGCGCATCTGGGACGAGAAGTCTACGCTTTCACGAAGCCGGGAGATCGCCAAGGACAAGAGTTCGCGCGCAGTCTTGGGGCGATGTGGGCCGGCGGTTCGGACGAGACCCCGCCGGTCGCCCTCGATGCCGCTATCATATTTGCCCCCATCGGGGCCCTGGTTCCGCCGCGCTTCGCGCAGTCGCCAAAGGCGGCAGTGTGGTCTGCGCGGGGATTTATATGAGCGACATCCCATCCTTTCCATATAGCATACTCTGGGGAGAGCGCGAGATCAGATCCGTCGCCAACCTCACCAGGGCTGATGGTGACGAACTGCTCGATATAGCGCCTCGGGTGCCCGTCAAAACCCACATAGAAACCTACGCTCTGGAGCAGGCCAACGAGGCTCTGGCGGCTTTGAGGGACGGCAGAGTGATTGGGGCGGCGGTCCTGATTGTAGCTCAGGGGGAGTAACGAGTCCGACGACGAATTCTGAATTCTAAGCTCTAAATTTTGAATTGAAGGGAGTTCCACCGGACTGCCGCATCCCTTCCCTAAACCGGCAGAGCCGGAACCAAATTTAATCGCGAAAACGCGAAAGGGCGAAAGCGCGAAAGTGTCCGAAATGGAAACTCGTGGTACTTTTGCCAATGAACGCCGTAAATATGTCATTCTGAGCAAGTGACGGCGACGCTGTCGCCGTTACATTGGAAAGAAACCGACGCCCCCGTTGTTTCGGGATTTCGGGTGATCAGGTCCGACGAGCCGGGCTAGGCCAAAATCCCGAAACATCTGCAAGAAACCGACCCCCGGTGTTTCGGGAATCTTGTTCCCGAAACTGGGGAGTTTCTTAGGAGCAAGTGACGGCGACGCTGTCGCCGTTACATTGGAAAGAAACTGGTTCCTTGATATGATAAGTCGGCTGAGAGTTATGGCCGACTGCGCATTGGTGCTTTAGTGCCCGTTTCTGAGCATGGTCCCGAGTGGTAGAGGTTGCATTATTGGTGAAGCGTAGACGACGAATGCGTCTTGCTATCCCGTTTAGGAGATTTCTCTTATTCCTCTCCCGGCTCAGTCCCAACATCCTATACAAGGAGCCGAGAATATGGTAGCAAAGAATGGCGCGCCTGGCAAGAGTCGGGTATCCGAAACGATTGATGTGGTCAATCCCAACGCCGCAGGCATAGACGTTGGCTCAGAGCGACACTACGTTGCCGTCCCCGCGAACCGAAGCGAGGAGGCGGTTCGTAATTTCGGCTGCTACACGTCGGACCTGAACGAGATGGCGACCTGGCTGCTGGAATGTGGGGTGACAACCGTAGCAATGGAGTCGACTGGTGTCTACTGGATTCCAGTCTACCAGGTGCTCGAGCAGCACGGTCTTGACGTGAAGCTGGTGGATGCGCGCCACGTAAAACATGTGCCGGGGCGCAAGACGGACGTGTGCGACTGCCAATGGATCCAACGGTTGCACGGCTATGGCCTGCTAAGGGGATGCTTCATCCCGCCGGCTGATATTCAGCCGCTGAGGCAGGTACCTGGCGTCACAGATCGTCACTCATCGAGTCGATTTCACGAGAGATTTTGCAGATGCAAAAGGCCCTTGAACAGATGAATGTGCAGTTGCACAAGGTTCTGAAGGACATCACTGGTGTGACCGGCATGAGGATTATCCGAGCAATAGTGTCCGGTGAGCGATCCCCGATGCTGCTGGCAGGTATGCGTGAGCGTGGTTGCAAGAAATCGGAATCGGAGATCATGAAGGCTCTTGACTGGGCAATTACCGTGAGGAGCATGTTTTCGCACTGACGCAGGCGCTTGAGCTGTTCGACATATTCCACCAAAAGGTGGCGGAGTGCGATAAGAAAATAGAGAAGTGCTTATCTGCTTTTGCCAGCAAGGCCGATCCGGCAAGCATGCCCCCGAAGAAGTCTAAGGCTCAGAGTCGGCGAAAGAACCAGCCGCATTTCGATTTGGGAAAGCAATTATATAGAATCACCGGCGTGGACATGACCGCAGTAGATGGTTTACAAGCCCAAACGCTCCAAACCGTGGTTTCCGAAGTCGGATATGACCTACGCGCCTCTTTTCCAAACGAAAAGCACTGGTGCTCCTGGCTGACACTTTCACCGGAGAACAGAAAAACCGGCGGCAGGATCAAGAAGCGCGGGACCCGCAGGTCGGCCAACCGTGTGGCAACCGCGCTTCGCCTCGCGGCTCAAAGCCTCCATGCGTCGGACTGCGCTCTTGGGGCTTTTTACAGGCGGATGAAAGCTATGAAAGGAACCGAGAAGGCCATAACCGCCACCGCGCGTAAACTTGCCTGCCTTATATACCGAATGCTCGTCTATGGCATGGAATACGTGCGTTCCGGTCAGGCCGATTACCAGAAGCGTTACCAAGAGCAGCAATACCACTTCCTGCAAAAGCGCGCTGCCGCTCTCGGATACACGCTTAGTCCCCTTCAAAACGGGGGAGTTTCTTAGGAGGTATCTGTAGATCACGTTAAGGGTGCACGTGCAGGCTTTGGTGTGGTCGCCATAGAATCCGCACGCTTGAACAGGCAGTGTGGCGATGAGCACAAAGTTCGCGGGGTGTCGCTATGTTTCGCAGCTACCTCAACGGTGAACAATGTACCTGCTATGAACGACAGATCTCATCCGGAAAACCGTGCACTCGGACTCTTGGGATTATCGCTCCTCGCCATCCTCACCGGGATAGTCGCCGGATTTGGCGCTGTCGCGTTTCGCGGTTTGATCGCGTTCGTCCACAACCTGTTGTTCCTCGGTAAACTCTCTCTCACATACGACTCCAGCCTCCACACACCGACCAGTCCGTGGGGACCATTTGTCATCCTCGTGCCGGTAGTCGGAGCGGTCTGTGTAGCTTTTCTTGTCAAGAACTTTGCTCCGGAGGCGAAGGGTCACGGCGTCCCGGAGGTGATGGACGCCATCTACTACAACAGAGGCATCATAAGACCGGTCGTGGCAGTGGTCAAGTCCCTGGCTTCCGCCATATCCATCGGCAGCGGAGGCTCGGTCGGTCGTGAGGGACCCATCGTCCAGATAGGCTCCACGTTCGGGTCCACCGTAGGCCAGTTACTCGGGATTCCCACCTGGCAGCGAGTAACGCTGATTGCATGCGGAGCCGGCGCGGGCATCGCGGCGACGTTCAACACTCCGGTCGGTGGAGTGTTGTTCTCTGTGGAACTGATGCTTCACGAGATGAGTGCGAGGACCATCGTCCCTGTAGTGTTAGCCACTGCTACGGCGACGTTCATCGGACGAGCGTTCTTCGGGGACCATCCGGCCTTTAGCATACCCACACACGACATAATCTATTTCCATCTCACGAGCCTGTGGGGGCTGCTGACTTACGTAGGACTTGGACTAATGCTCGGCCTCGCTTCCGTGGCATTCATCAAATCCATCTATGGGGCAGAGGATTTCTTTGAGCATCGCATAGGAGGAAGCTACTACAGACAGCATCCGCTCGGGATGTTTGTGGTAGGGGTCATCATCTATGTTCTGATGATCAGCTTCGGCCATTACTTTGTCCAAGGGGTCGGCTATTCCACAATTCAGGACCTGTTCTCGGGCGTTCGATATCCGGTGTATCTGATGGTTCTGCTGTTCGCGCTGAAGCTCCTGGCTACGTCCCTGACTCTTGGCTCGGGCGCATCCGGTGGAATCTTCTCGCCATCACTCTTTATGGGGGCAACACTCGGCGCAGCCTACGGCGCTGTTATGCACTGGCTGTTTCCCGGAGTGGCTATCAACATACCCGCCTTCGCCGTCGCCGGAATGGCAGGTGTCGTGGGCGGTGCCACAGGCGCGGCAATGACGGCCATAGTAATGGTTTTCGAGATGACTCTCGACTACAACGCAATCCTGCCTGCGGCGATCACGGTGGCGGTAAGCTACGGACTCTGCAAGTCTATTATGCGTGACAGCATCTATACTCTGAAGCTGGTCAGACGCGGGCACTACATGCCCCAGGCCCTCCAGACCGATCTGCATTTCCTGAGACCGGCTAGAGATATAATGGACACGTCGTTTACAGCCGTTCCCGCAAGCAACTTGCTGCGAGACACCGGACCGAAGCTTCTCGCTCAGCAGGACGTCGCAGTTGTCCTGGTTGTGCAGGATGGCGGAATGGTCGGGTTCGTTACCCGTGCAATGCTCATTGAGGCGACTTGCGGTCAACCAGGAGAAAAAACATTGGGTGAAATCGCGGCCGGAGGCTACGCGATAGTGTCCGATCAAACAAGCCTGCTGGATGTTCTGGCAAAGATGCGAATGACTGGAGCTTCAATCGCCTTGGTGGTACCGGATGAGGCTGACGCCACGGCGGATAATGTCGAGGGCGTGGTCACTAAGCAGGGAATCACGGATTCGCTGGCCGACGTGACGGAACTCTTTACGGGATAATCGGATTGCACCTATAGCCCAGAACTACGTAATACTCAATCGCTTTACCGAAGCGTGTTACCCGCTGTCGGCAGTTACTAAGTCCAGCAGATCAGACACTCTTCCGACAGCGAGTCCGACGCACGTATCCGCCGCGCCATAGTACATCCATATCTCGTCACCGCGAACCAAAGCGCCGCACGTGAAGATCACTCCCGGCATGAGCCCTGTTTGTTCGAAGTCCGCCTCCGGGGCGAAGATCCAATCGCTCGAGCGTGCAATGACTCTTGTCGGGTCTTCGAGGTCCAGAAGCGCGACACCGAGCCTGTATATGGACCTGCCGCCCATCGCCTTGGTTCCGTGGTATATCAGCAGCCAGCCTTCCTTAGTGCGTATCGGCGGGCAGCCCGCGCCAATGCGTTGGCTGTCCCAGTAGGGCCCCCCGCGCCGCTCCATCAACAAGCCGGGATCGGTCCAGTGTGTGAGATGCTGCGTCGACGACGCGTACCAGATATTCTCCTCGCCGCCAATGTCCGGGCGATGGAGCACATAGAACTGTCCGTTGATTTTCCCAGGGAAAAGCGCCGCGTCCTTGTTGGCTGGTATCAGCGCGGTCCCAATTCTGTCGGCGTGCTGGAAATCACTGGTGGTGGCAAGGGCGATGATCGGGCCGTGCCTCGAGTATGCCGTATACGCAATTGCCCACTCTTTCGCGTCTATCTTTGTCACGCGAGCATCCTCGCATCCCCACTCTTCATAGGGGAAGCCGGAAACCCCGGGTTCGAGAATGGGCCTGTCGGCATATTTCCAACTATCGACGCCATTATGGCTCCTGGCAACACGAATGTGCGATATGCCGTCCTTGTTTTCGATTCTCAGAAGGAGAATCACATCTCCGTCGACCTCGGCGACGCCAGGATTCAACACCGCATTGGCTTCGCACGGCATTTGCTCGGGGGTAAGCAAGGGTCCCGCACCCTGACGAACCAGGTACTCCTTGTTCATACTACATCCTCCGTCTCTGGCTGGCAGATTCCGCGCCTTGTCGCAAGTCTACCCATCACTGAACTCGGCTTAACCGCAGAGCCATTATACAATACCATTGTAGTTTGAGCACAGCATTACCTGGGTACATGTTCCTGATACACTGTTGAGGTAGATTGTTTTTGAGCCGACCGGAGGTCAAGCATGTCTGAACGAGCGCAGGATGCGCGTCAAGAGGGGCCGGATGCGGACATACAAGCCCTGTTGCACTCTCTGCATAGCCGCGATGGGCTGGTAAGGCAATCGGCCCGCAGGTCCCTTGTGTCGAAAGGCAAGCCTGCGGTTCCGGTTCTCATACAAGCTCTGGACAGCAACAACAGGGACGTAAGGTGGGAAGCTGCCAAGGCTCTTCAGGAAATAGGTGATCCAAGCGCCGCCGCAGCGTTGGTGAGCAAACTGGATCATGATCATTTCGCAATACGCTGGTTGGCCGCTGAGGGCTTGATCAGCTTCGGAAGACCGGGGCTTGAACCGCTTCTCTCAGCATTGCTCGTTAACCCCGATTCTGTCCTCCTGCGCGATGCGGCGCATCACGTTTTCCACGCTCTCTGCAACAAAGACTCCTCTCTTGCTGATGTTCTTGCGCCACTCGTCGATACACTCGACGTATTTGCCGGAACCGGAGACATCATTCCACACGTTCAAGCCGCCTTGAACGTTGTAACTATTAGGGGCGAAGAAACTCACAAGGGGCGTAAGTAACGAACTCACAGGAGAACCGTGCAAATGAAGTCCCAGCCCGATTCCGAACAAAGCCAGCAATTGAAAGACCTGCCATTCGACAAACTGCTGGAGCGCCTTGAAACCTCCGAGGCCGGCCTTTTGCAGAGCGAAGCGCAATCTCGACTGGCGCAGTATGGGCCTAACGAGATTCCCGAGGAGAGAGTCAATCCCCTTCTGAAATTGCTCACTTATTTCTGGGGACCGATCCCGTGGATGATCGAGATCGCGGCTGCACTCTCGGCGGTTGTGAAGCACTGGCCCGATTTCGTTATCATTTTGTTGCTGCTGCTGGCAAATGCCGTGGTCGGGTTCTGGGAGGAACACCAAGCGGGTAACGCCATCGCGGCGTTGAAGGCCAGGCTCGCGCTTAAGGCCCGCGTTCGGAGAGACGGGCAGTGGACCACATTGGAGGCAAGGGAACTCGTGCCCGGCGATATCATCCGATTGCGTCTTGGCGACATCGTCCCGGCGGATGCCCGCTTGCTGGACGGCGACCCAGTGGAAGTGGACCAGTCATCGCTGACGGGAGAGTCTTTGCCGGTCGAGCGTAAGTCCGGTGAGGCGCTGTTCTCCGGGTCAATCATCCGCCGAGGCGAGATCAGTGCGGTAGTTTATGCCACCGGCGGTAACACTTATTTCGGAAAGACCGCGCAACTGGTGCAGGAGGCTCATACGGTCAGCCATTTCCAGCGAGCGGTACTGAAAATCGGCGATTATCTGATTGTCCTCGCGGTAGCTCTCGTGGCGCTGATTCTGGTCGTCGCGTTGTTCCGGGGCGACCGGATGATCACGACGCTGCAGTTCGCGCTGGTGCTGACGGTGGCCGCTATCCCGGTGGCCATGCCCACTGTGCTGTCGGTGACGATGGCGGTCGGCGCTCGGCTGCTGGCCAGAAAAGAAGCGATTGTCAGCCGGTTGGCGGCCATCGAGGAACTGGCGGGCATGGACGTGCTCTGCTCGGACAAGACGGGCACCCTAACCCAAAACAAGCTGACTCTGGGCGATCCATTCAGTGTGGACGGAGTCTCCGCCGAAGAGGTCGTCCTTGGCGCCGCGCTTGCATCGCGAGAGGAAGACCAGGATACGATAGACCAAGCCGTGCTGGGAGCGTTGAAAAACGATCAGGCTCTGACCGACTACCAGGTGGTCCATTTCCAGCCATTCGACCCCGTGCATAAGCGCACTGAGGCCACCATCAACACTGCGGACGGTAAGACGTTCAGGGTGACCAAGGGTGCTCCACAAGTCATATTGGAGTTGTCGGCCAATACCGAAGAGGTGAAACCCGCTGTCGAGAAAGCCATCAATGCGTTTGCGGCACGCGGCTTTCGTTCGTTGGGCGTGGCTCGGACTGATGCTCAGGACCGGTGGCAATTCCTTGGAGTGCTGCCACTTTTCGACCTGCTCCGGGAAGACTCCAAAACGACAATCGCGACCGCGCGACAGATGGGCGTCGACGTGAAGTTAATCACGGGCGACCAACTGGCTATCGCTCGCGAAACAGCGGTACAACTAGAGCTGGGCATAAATATCCTCGATGCCGGCGGTTTCGGCGACACGAAGCACCACGAGACTGCTCGGTTGGCCGAGTCAATTGAGAGCGCGGACGGTTTTGCCCAGGTGTTCCCCGAGCACAAGTTTCACATTGTGGATGTCCTGCAGCAACGCGGCCATATCGTCGGAATGACAGGCGACGGCGTGAATGACGCGCCCGCGCTCAAGAAAGCCGACTGCGGGATCGCGGTTTCGGATGCGACCGACGCGGCGCGTGCGGCGGCGGATATCGTGCTGCTGACCGCTGGTCTGTCCGTCATTATCGACGCTATCAAGGAGAGCAGAAGGATATTTCAGCGGATGAACAGCTACGCGATCTACCGCATCGCCGAGACCATTCGCGTTCTCATATTCATGACCCTTTCCATCCTGGTGTTCAACTTCTACCCGGTGACCGCCGTGATGATCGTGCTGCTGGCGCTGCTCAACGATGGTGCCATACTCTCAATCGCTTACGATCACGCCGTGCCGGGGCCTCGCCCGGAAGCCTGGAACATGCACCGGGTATTGGGAGTCGCCACAGTGTTGGGGCTGATCGGAGTAGTTGCCAGTTTCGGCTTGTTTTTCGTCGCTGAGCGCTATTTTCATCTGGATCGCGACTTCATTTCGAACGCTGATCTACCTAAAGCTTTCGGTGGCGGGACAATTGACGATCTTCTTGACGCGTAATCGAGGACCGTTCTGGTCGAGCCGACCAGCCGGTGTGCTCCTCGCTACAACATCGTGTGCGCAAATTATCTCCACTTTGGTTTCGGTTTACGGCGCTTTCGTGACACCTATCGGCTGGGGCTGGGCCCTCGCCGTGTGGGGTTACGCTTTGGCCTGGTTTTTGATAAATGACCGAGTGAAACTGCTCGCGTATCGCATCTTCGATCCTGCCGAGAAACCGGTTCTGGCGGGGGATCGCGACCCCTGACTTCTATATTTGAGAGGAGCAAAGTTATGGCCATAGAATTGAACGAGAAAAACGGTGGCAAGCTGCTGGAGGTGCCAGTCAGCGGGAAGCTTGTCCATGAAGACTACCTGCATTTCGTGCCGGAGTTCGACAGGCTCGCCGAACAGCACGGTAAAATCCGAATACTCTTCGATATGGTTGACTTTCACGGCTGGGAGGCGGCCGCATTCTGGGACGACGTAAAGGTAGGAATGAAGCACCATTCGGACATCGAAAAGATGGCGATGGTGGGAGACAAGAAATGGGAAAAATGGATGGCCGTGTTCTGTCGGCCGTTCACCAGTGCCCAAATTAGGTACTTCGACCGCGATGCGATTGACGAGGCGCGGACCTGGCTCGAAGGCGAATGAAGACGAAACGCGAGAAACGAAAGGACAACCATGCTAAACGAAGCAAAGACTCTAACGGGTTACACATTACACGGCATTGACGGGGAGATAGGGAAGGTCAAGGAGTTCTACTTCGATGACCGGCACTGGACGATTCGCTATCTGGTCGCCGATACAGGAAACTGGCTTACGGGCAGGCAGGTGCTGATATCCCCGCATGCACTGGGCTCGGTGAATAGGGAGGAGCAACAAATCACCGTCAATTTAACTAAAGACCAGATTGAGGACAGCCCATCCTTGAACAGCGACAAGCCCGTTTCGCGACAATTCGAGGACGACTACCACGCGTATTATGGATGGCCGATATATTGGGGCGACGCCATGTGGGGGTTATCCCGGAATCGCGCAAGACGCTGAAACACAGGGAGAATCCACCCAAGGCGAAAAGACGTGGGACCCCCATTTGCGCAGCACCCACAATGTGACTGGCTATCACATCCAAGCCGAGGATGGCGAAATCGGCCACGTCGACGATTTTCTCATCGGTGATGAGAAGTGGGCGATTCGTTACCTGATCATCGATACGCGAAACTTGTGGCCGGGGAAAAAGGTCCTGATTTCACCGCACTGGATCGAGCGCGTCAGTTGGGAGGAGTCGAAGATATTCGTCAATCTTCCCCTCGAGGCCATCAGGCAGGCACCGGAATACACAGAGGAGTCTATGCTAACTCGGGATTACGAGCACGGACTGCACCGACATTACAATCGCCAGGGATACTGGGTCGATGAACCGGCTGCCAAGAAGCATTGACACAGAAACGCGGTAAACCCGCAAAGGAGGCAATAATGAAAAGGCAATTCAAGATCACAGTTCTCACCATCCTCTTAGCCGCGCTTACGTGCTGCGCTGCGTGGTCGAATGAACCGCGAGAGGTCAGGCTCGGCGACTTTCTGCTGCTCAGGGTTAGATGCCCTGCCGCAGGGTTTACCATCGACCAGCGAGCAGATGCCATTCAACAGCGGGCGAACGACCTGCTGCGGGCGGGTAAGACCAGCATTGCGTTGAACATCACGGTATCCGGCAACGATACCATCATTTACACTGACGGTATACTTTTCGCGACGGTTACTCCCGCCGACGCCACGGCTAATGGTACGCCAAATACCCAGGAACTGGCCTTCACCTGGGCAGAACGCCTTCGCACACGCTTCCCCAAGTCTACCCCCTGGAAGCCTGGTGTGGGCAGACCTGATCAGAGGCCTGGACAGAACAAGGCACACTAATCCGGGTAACATGTAAACAAACCCCAGGGCTATTGACCAATAGGAGTAAGCTAGTTGGAACTTAAGAGCATCGCAAAGCGAACCGTTGGGACATTAGCCCTGGCTCTGCTATCCGTGGCACTTTCGTGGTTCTTCAAGCGCGAGCTTGACACGCCCAACTACGGGTTGGGAATGGTCATAGGCGTTACGCTCACGTGCTACTTCTTCGGGGTCGCAGCAGCGGCAGCAGGCCTCGGCCTTGCCGTGATCGGAGATTACCTCCTATCAGTCGAAGCCGCAGACCCTTCCGCCGGGCCCAGGCTGCTCACAATTTTCCTGACGATCTCGGTCACGTGCGGCCTGGTGGTGCTGCTCCAGAACGCCCGCCGCATTGCCGCGATGCGCAACAGAGAATTGAGAGAGGCTCAGGATCAGCTTGCCGAAGCGCTCAGATACCAAGCGAATATTGCAAGCACGATGCAGCGAGCGTTCCTGCCGGAAGTCCCCGAACATTTCGGCAGTGTGTCAATCGCAGCTACCTACGAAGCGGGATCGGAAGAAGCACAGATTGGCGGGGATTTCTACGACGTTCTAAGACTCACCGAGAACCATCTTCTGATTGCGCTGGGTGACGTGTCCGGCAAAGGCATCGAGGCCGCAAGACAAGCCGCCGGGGCGAAATACGGTCTTCGCTCCTGCATCCTGGACTCCAGAGCGCCTGCGGAAGCTCTGAGGCGGCTGAACAACATGCTTCTACTGGACCCCCAGTTTGGCGATTTCGCAACCCTCTTTGTCGCCATCCTCGATATCGCCGACTGCAGCCTAACCTATTCATGCGGCGGGCATGAACCTCCCATACTCTATCGGCAGAGCACGGACAAATACATTGAACTGAGGACTACAGGCACGATTGTCGGCGCGTTTCCCGACTCGGAGTTCGCGGAAGATGATGTGGCTTTGGAGGAAGGCGACGTCGTTCTGCTCTTCACTGATGGACTGAGTGAGGCCAGAAACGAAGCCGGAATGCTGAGTTCCGACGGATTAGCTCGTATCTTGTCGGGTGCGGCATGTGAGAATGTATCCGAGTATCTCGACCGAATTGCAAGCGCTGCGCGAGAGTATTCGGGAGGGCGATTCAGAGATGATGCGGCCGCCATTCTCTTAAGGGTCGGTTAGACGTTTACCGCACGATAAGACCGTACCTTGGAATCGATTTGACAGCCAATGTTAGTATATGGTTATATACTGATGCTCAAACTTGTCAGCATAGAGGTTCAATGAATGACGCCTGAACAAAGGGTTTTTGGAGCCAGGATGTTCGCCGCTTTGGGAAATCCCGCGAAACTACATATAATCGAGCATCTGGTCAAAGGCCCAGCTTCGGTCAACGACATAGCAAAAGCAATCGACCTCAAACAATCGATGACCAGCCAGCACCTATCCAGCCTGTTGGCTGTGGGTGCGGTAGTGTCACAAGAAGGTTGGCAATTCCCGCCTGTACAGCCTCAGAGGACCCAGAATCGCTCGGATTTTGGAGCTTGCAGAAGAGTTCTACGAAGTCCACCTAGATAGCCTGCGCGAGGTTTTGGCAGAGCATTGAGACCATTCTAGTCGATAAGATGTGGCTAGACTCACCAACCATAGGCCATACTTGACTGTGAATTGAACGCCCCCAATCCCCATGGCTCACTTGACATGCCGTATTAGTACGCTGTAATATACTAATACATCGTGAATGGGGATGCCTGCCACGAGAGCATGGGCTTCGATTGCACTATTTATCCTGCTTTTATCCGTGTTGCTGCCAGGCTGCGGCGATACACGGTACAGTTTCCTCATTCAACAGCCGGAATTCCAGGTTTGACGCGACGACCCGCTCACAACCCGGATTAGCCCTCTACTCACAGAGTCAGAACGTGTGCTACCATGACTACCAGCCGACTTATAGCGACTACGTTGACCTAACCCGTGCCGACCCGATTGTGTGGCTCGACGGGATCCCGGAGGACAACAAACCGAAGGGCAGTTGGGCTGTGCCCTCGTGGGACGCATTCGATAATACTGTTCGCTTGGCTTCTGATCGGCTGATACCAACTGTCGATGAACCCTTTTCGCAGGTTAGCATTGCCGAGGGAACCAACTTGTTATGGCTGCACTATATCCCACACGCGGACGCGACTCGTTTCGGCATCTCCGACGGCGAGTCTTCTATTTCCTGGAAAGCGGAGCGACTTTTTGGACAATAAGAGCAACCGAGCCCACGTGCGCAGAGTGGAGATGAAAGTATAATGAAGCGCGTATTGCGTACCCTTGCGCCTAGCAATGCTCTGTTAGCTGAACAGAGCACTTTATTTGTAAGTGTGCTCAAGTGGTCAGTTCTGGCCAGTATAACCGGCGCGATGGTGGGAGGCGCCACTTCGCTGTTCCTGTATCTGCTGGGAGTCTTCACCGGGCTCGGAGACAAGGCAACCAGGGGCCATTCATATTTGCTGCTGCCAGCCATGATACCAATTGTGGTGTTTATCATAAGGAAGCTCGCGCCTACGGCGGAAGGGCACGGCACGGAGAAGGTGATCGAAGCGGTGCATACCCGCGATGGGGCAACGGACATAAAAGTTGTTCCGGTGAAACTCTTCGCGACGCTGCTTACCCTGGGGGCGGGTGGTTCGGTCGGCAAAGAGGGGCCGGCGGCGCAGATAGGCGCTGGGCTGGCTTACTCGTTCGCGAAGGTCATCCAGACTCAACCGTGCCGATGCAAAGCGCCTCGTGATATGCGGAATCAGCGCCGGGTTCGCTGCCGTATTCGGCACACCGATATCAGGAGCGATATTCGGGGCAGAGGTTCTCTACCTGGGCCTGTTAAAGTATGATGTCATGTTCCCCTGCCTGGTAGCAGGTGTTGTTGCACATATAGTCTGCATGGCCGGCCGCGGTGTTCCGGCGAGGCTGGTCACGCCCGAAGTCATAACCAGGTCTCACGTGGAGAGTGTCCTCATCGCGCTCGGGTCCGGGGTCTTTTTCGGAGTGGTTGCCCTCGTTCTGATCCAGATGCTGAAGTTCGGCGAAACGCTCAGGGCGAAGACGAAACTGAGTCCCGAACTCTCGGGCTTGCTGGGAGGCGTGTTGCTTATCGGCATCTTCAGCATATCTCCGCACAGCGCCGGCTTGGGGGCATCGATGCTCGGGAGCATATTCAGCGGAGGCCATGTCCCATCGTTTACAGCGTGGTGGAAGACGGTGGCCACGTCGGTCACCCTCGGCTTCGGCGGCAGCGGAGGTATTGTTACTCCGCTTTTTGTCGTGGGAGCCACCTCCGGTTTCACTCTCGGCCACCTTTTCGGAGTTTCCACAGTGCTACTGGGGGCTTTCGGAATGGTCGCCGTGGTTGCGGCCGGGGCGGGGACGCCGATTGCAGCATCGGTCATGGCTCTCGAGCTTTTCGGCCCCGAGGTCGGCACCTACGCCGCGATTGCCTGCTGCACAGCCTATATCGTGGTCGGCCACCGCAGCGTCTATCCCAGCCAGATACTGGGAGCGGCAAAGAGCGCGTCCATCGAGATCACGGAGCCCAACGCCACGCTGGACGATATGCCCGAGGTCGGAATTCGGCAAAGACAACACAGCGTGCTCTATCTGTTGGGCAAGATCACCGGACGTGGTGGCGACTAATGAACCTCCGCACAGCGGCAAAGTCTTCAGTTCACGAGGATAGAACTTCGAGATAGGTTTTTGAGATCGAAGCTCAATACTCCATTGAAATCAGGCTGCGCAGTCTGACGTATTTGTAGTTATCGCACCCTGGGATGCGAACAAGGATTCAAGTTCAGCCTGATGCCTTCGTGATGGGACGGCCTGGCCGGTCTCCCAACGACTCACTGTCTCGACGTTGACGCCAAGGCTTCTGGCTAGATTCTTTCCTGTCAGCCCGCATGTCTTGCGAAGCATAACGATTCGCTCGGCTAAGTTGTAAGTGTTGGTGTCGAAAGGACTGTAGCCCAAGAAATCAATTACTCTTGGCATATGCTTTGCGGCAGGATTTTGCCTTCCGGTTTGCCAACTATTAATAGTGGTGGGATGAACGCCGAACTTACTGGCGCACGATTCAGTGGAGAGTCCCAAGTCCATTATTCTTTTTCGCAAGTGCTCGCCGAGGGTCTTAGGCTCACCGGGATAGGCCTGCGGGAGGGTTCTTTTTGCTCGTAACGTTATATGGCAAAAAGGGAGCACAACCCCTGCGTTTCTGTCGATGGCGCGACGTGAGTTTTCCATACAAGCTGTTCAGAATTTGACTCGTGAGTGCCTAATTCAAAATTCAAAATTTAAAATTTGGGGGGTATCCCTTTTCGTTAGTCGTTACTCAGCACTAATGTTCGCTGTCAATTTTCCCGTCAGGTTGCTTCAAGATGTGCTTGTGATGGGTAATGTCATGCTGGGGCGAGGGCAAGGAGGAAGCGTCATGTCCACCATCATTATGAGAGTATGCGAAGAATGCGGAATGCGGTATACGGGCGAGAGTGGTTCATTGGTCGTGGCAAGCATGCATATCAAATCAGCTAAGCACGACGAGGCGCTGATAGACTCGGACAAAGACCTGGACTTTTGTTCCCAGGGCTGCTTCATGCGCTATACCGCTAAGCGCCTGGAGAAGGCCATAACCGATCAGTTCCGTAAGGAGCACAGGGAAGAGCAGAAGTCCGACGGAGGAAACGGGCACGACAGCGAGCAGAATGCTGATTTGCTAAGAGTTGCGTAAAACCTGGCAAAACTGCTGGGAGGGAAATGGTCTCCCCTCGCGGAATGAACTATTATGCTACAGCCCGATGCCTGGTTGTCGGTTGTCGGTTGACAGTTGAGGAGAAGACCCTCTAACTGGCAACTGGCAACTGACAACCATTTATGCGGAATAATCCATACGGGAGGTGCCGACATGACCAGGATGTTCTTTGTAACTGCTGTGATTGCCCTTCTTGTGCCGCTTGCTTCCGGCTTTGGCTTGGCCGATGAGCCGGATAATGCAAGGGCCGAACCCGCGTCGATCGAGATAGTCTTTGTGCCCCCGCCCGCCGCCGTCGACAGCGCATCCGCGCCGGCGGGGTCGAGCCAGCCGGCCGGACCGGCGAATCCCGCGGCAGCACCTCCCTCGGGTATGCCTTCGGAGCCGGGCAAGGAGTACACCTCGCTGATTGTCGAAGTCGACGGGTTGAAGCTCGAGCGCAGCATGTCTCCCAAGTTGCGGTATGCCAGCGGCGTGGAAGTGTGGGGAACTGTGAAGGTGGACTACGATGTCGTGGAGGAACGCGGAATCGTCGGTTACTGCACGAATCCGGATGAGGCCTTGAAGAATTCGCGCAGCGGGTCCAACCCTCTGATCCTGAAGGCAATAGGCGTCGCGGGGGTGAAATTCCACAGCGACCCGGTGCTCTCTGACGCGGATGCCGCTCTGCTCCTTTCCGAAAACGCCAAATCCAAGTTCCTGGACAAGCTCAACGTGGTGTTTGTAAACAGGTAACAGGTGTTGGGTGACGGGTGTCGGGGGAGGGACATCCTATCCGGAACCTATCTTCTGTCACCCGGCACGTCGACTTATGCACGAGGCTAGGCAGCGTGATTCTTAACAGCTCGGGGGCGTTTTCGGTCCAGTGACTCGGGATTTATTGCGCGGTTCAACTTAGGGGATGTAGGGGACGGTGGAGGCAACAATGCGGCACGTGTATGCAATCGTGCGGAGCAACGACTTTCTAGCCGACAGGGACATCTCTTCGAGAGTTACCGTGAAGAAGATTGTGTACGCCCTTGAGACAGCAGAAAGCGAAGTGAAGCGCCTCAACGAGCTGAGCGCGGGCAAGGATTACCATTACTTTTGGCAACTGACCCGTCTCGAGGAGTGTTCGGAGGAGCAGACCCCGTCCTCAGGTGCGGAGGATCGATGATGTGGGCCAGCTTGCCTCTTGTTCAACTCGTGCCCAGCAAAAGGCATTGATGGCGAGGTCTCCCTTCCAACACCCAACACCCATCACCTACTTCCCTTCCCGGTTCATCCGCTGGATCGTCTTCACGAGCGATACGACGTGCGGCCCGTTCGAGGTCATCGCCGCAGCAGGCGACTGCGTGCCTGGCGTAACCCAGAGCCGCCTGGGGGTCGTGGAGCGGCCTGGCGTAGAGGATGGCGGCGATGCGATAAAGCTCCCAGTCCTGAGGGTTGTTGCAGATTCCCTGCCGCAGGTATCTCACCGCCCGGCGCGGGTCCTTGTAGCCGTAGGCGTAGACATAAGCGCCGACCGAATAAGCCTGCACGAAGTGTGGGTCGAGCATTGTTATCATATCGAGGAGACCGGTCAGCTCCTTGTTTGAGGTCCACGGCGGCCGCGCTCGATGAACTCGTGATGATAGCAGTCGACTTTGATCCAGAGCAGGTTTGCGAACACCGTTCGGAACTCCCCGGCAAGCGCGTAGACGCTCGAATCGCCCTCCGCGGGGCGCCCGCCGGACGCGAGGAGATTGCGCCGTCTTCCAGCACACAGATGCCCGAAATGAGCAGGATCGCCAGGGCCGCGATACCCATCTTATGCTTCATCGGCCCGCCGCCTTTCTTCGAGATCGCACGACGAACGATGCGCCGGCAATGATCGCGACCAGTTACAGCCATCATTATGAGTGCGCGTGAATTTCGCCGGCATAGGCAGAAATCTCCCAGTGATGACCAAGCTCGACCGCTTCGTCCCCGTGTGCCCAACCGGTGTTGTCCAACCCAAGTAAGAGAGTATAACTAAGCAGAATAATAGGCCACATTCTTATACCTCTTTACGGGAGAAGTGCAGAGATGCGAGAAGGATCACGAACGCCACGTAACAGATTCCGTAGCCGGCGACTTGCGCGAGATACCCGGCGGGGACCGCGTCCTGGTGGACCAGCGCTGTCTTCAGATTGAAACACTCCAGGTTAGGCAGCGCGTGGTAGAGGATGCCGAATACAAATCGTGACAGGGCGTCGCTGGATCCTTGGATCAGCCCGCTGAAGTAGCCGATCTTGGCGGTGCCGCACACATACACCAGAAATGACACCATGGCCGTTACCGCGGGCGAGGCGGCGGTCGACAGGGCGGTCGCGACCGCGGTCATCACAGCCGCTTCCAGCACCGCAAATAAGACGCAGATCGCGAGAAACCCGTCGCACGTGCCCTGGTAAGCATAGATCAGGCCGGCGAATATAACCGACATCGCGAGCATCCCCAGCGCGACAGTAATAAAAGTGCCGAGGAACTTGCCGAGCACGTACTGGGCACGCGTGACGGGTCTTGCGATTATGGGATGGATGGTGCGGGATTCGACGTCGCCGGGTATCGCCGCCGACCCGAGCGCAATCGAAAGCGCGGCCCCGCCGAATAGCACGCACGTCATGCACAGGTCCTTGAGGATCTTGAGTTTGACGCCCTCGGTCAGGATCGATAGCAGCGAGGACCCCGCGATGATGGCCAGCATCAGAAGACACAGGACATGGAATACCTGCTTCCGGCTGTTTTCCAGCAAGGACATTTTTGCTATTATGAGCACTCGTGTCATGGATATCTCCCGGCATAAGGTTGATAGGGTTTCAGTTGTAAGATACTGATTCACGCTGCCAGCCGCAGAAATGCGTCTTCCAGCGACTCCCGCTCGGTTTCGACCCTCAAGACTTGTGCGCCGAGATCCTCCAGCACCCGCATTACCTGGTAAAGGTTCCTATGACTGGCGCGAACCAGGCAGCAGTCGGCGCGCTGGTCGAGAGTCACCTCAAGGAATGTCAGCCTCTGGCACATCGGTTTGTCCAGGACCGACGTTATGATGAGAACAGATGAGTTCGCGCTTCTGATTTTGTCCGGCGGCCCGCACGCCACAAGTTTTCCCTTCTTCAGGACGGCCACCACATCGCAGAGGTTTTCAATCTCGCTGAGGAGGTGGGAGCTAAGGAAGACGGTCGTGCCCTCGTTTCGCAGATCGATCAGCAGATCCCTCATGTGGCGTCTGCCGATCGGGTCGAGGCCCGATGTGGGCTCGTCGAGTATGAGCAGCTTCGGATCGGCGACAATGGCCTGGGCGATGCCGACCCGCTGCGCGAGACCCTTCGACAGCTTCGATATTGGAGTGTCGGCGTACTCGCTGATTCCCGCGCGTTCCATTGCTGAGCAGACCCGCTTGCCCACCTCGCTTCGCGCAAGACCCGCCAGGCGCGCGTGCGCGGACACGACCTCGATGGGCTTGAGAAACTTGTGGAAATAGGGCTGCTCCGGAAGAAAGCCGATGTTCTCGCGGGCCGCGGACTTTTCCGAAGGCAGGCCGAAGACCATGGCGCGGCCGCTGGTAGGCTTTAGAAAGTCGAGGACCATCTTGATCGTCGTGGTCTTGCCCGCGCCATTCGGACCCAGAAAGCCGAAGATCGATCCTGCGGCACCTCGATATCGAGTCCGTCGACAGCGGTCCTGGCGTCTTTTCTGCCGCCGAGAGTGTATATTTTCGTGAGATTCTCCGTTTTCAACGGTATGTCCATAAGCAACCCTAACCTGCGCGAATTGAAAGCTGTGGATTCCACCAAATAGAATTATCGGCGGCGACAAGCGGGTTTCTTATCTTGCCCATGAAATCTGAAGGATATTGCCCGCTCCGTATCGAAACAGAGTTCTTGAGCAGGGAACGTCCCTTCCCCACTTTCCGACTTTCGCGCAGTTTCGGGATTTCCGGAGCGAATACGACGTCTGCGCTGTATGCCGAACCGCCGTGCTCGCTCCTCAAATCCCGAAACACCGGGGGGCGTGGCCGGTCCCTAACCGTCAACCGACAACCAACAGCTATTTTCAGAGGAGTTTTCATATGCCAAGCACAAGAGAGATCGATTATTCTATTTACGGCAAGTGCCTCGCACTTACCAACGGCACGGTGGAGGTGGTCCGCAACCACTGACATCGGCCACGCGGATAATCGCCTACCGGTTCGGCGGGGGCGAGAATATCCTGGCCGAGCCTGCCGGCGTCCAACGAGGTTAAGACCGAGTTCGGTGATTTCCACCCGTGGGGCGGCCACAGGCTGTGGGCTGCTCCCGAAGCCAAACCCAGAAGTTACTGGCCGGACAACGACCCGATCGAGGCCAGGATGATCGGTGTCGATGACCATGCACCTGATCCCCCCTTTCGAGGTGCACACTCACATTCAGAAAGAGATGATAGTCAAACTCGACCCATCAGGCACGGGCGTTACCATCACTCACAAGATCACCAATAAGAACGTCTGGCCGATCGAGCTGGCGCCGTGGGGGCTCACTATTATGCGCGGCGGGGGCGTCACAATCGTTCCACAGGAGCCGTTCAAGTCTCACATGGAGGAGCTGCTTCCGGCGCGCCCGATGGTATTGTGGGGTTATACGGACCTCAGCGACCCGCGGTGGACATTCGGCAAGAAGTACGTGCGACTTCGCACCGATGAGAACCTGGCGCACCCTCAGAAGATCGGTGTCGCAAACAAGCGCGAGTGGGCGGGTTATTTGCGGGAGAATACTCTGTTTATCAAGCGCTTCCCCTATATCGAGGGCGCTAAGTATCCGGACTATGGGTGCAATTTCGGAAACGTTCACAGCCGGATCGTTCATGGAAGTGGAGAGCGTGGCCCCGCTGACGACGCTGGCGCCGGGCCAGAGCGCATCTCACGAGGAGAAGTGGTTCCTCTTTGCCAACGTGGACGCAGGCGAGACGGAAGAGTCGCTGGATGAGGCGATAATGCCGCTGGTGGGGGAGACCCGGGTACTAGCCCGAATTATTCGTGAATTGATAGACGAGTTTCTTTGTTCAGGCACCCACGTGCTCCCTCTCCTGGATGGGAGGGCTGGGGTGAGGGGGAAACGCTGCAATCAGGGACAAGCTCATCGAGCGCGGGGTTCCACCCTCACCCCCAACCCCTCTCCCGTGAGGGCGAGGGGAGCACAAAGTGCCAGGCCAACACGCGTTACGTGAATAATGCGGACTAGTGCTTAGTTGCATGATCGATCGATAGAATGCCGTAGCGGGTGTTTCGGGAATCTTGTTCCCGAAACTGGTCAACTGTTTACGTATCGGGAACAAGATTCCCGATACACCGGCTGTTTACGTATCGGGAACAAGATTCCCGATACACCGGCAGAAATACTATCAGCCATTTACGCAACTAGTAGAGCGATTCCTAATTACTACGTCATCCTGAACTTGATTCAGGATCCGGCTGCGTGCGAAGGAGATGCTGAATCGAGTTCAGCATGACAGAGTATCGGCAGTATTGTTATTTAGGAATCGCTCTACTAGACACTAGCATGTGGCGGAGGGTAAACGACGGAGAACCGGATACTGCCTCGTCGATCGGGATCCTCGCGCGGGAGAGTCAGCGTATCGGCGGCGGCTGATGATCTAATGGAATTCCCGCGCCTGGCGATACCTTCAAGCGCGGATGAACGCCGTTCGCGCGTCGAGTCGCGTTTTTGTTGTTTCGGGAAACCCTTTTCCCGAAACGGGCGGCACAGTTGCTATGCAGCGGCGCCCGCGCCTCTATGTCCGGCGCGGGTGCCAGGCGTGCAGCGGGAACTCGAAGGACTTTGTTCCGGGGATCACTTCGATTTGTCGTTCCCGCCGCATCGGGGGGCCGTGCCGCCGGATACAGACTTCCGACCTTCGACTTTTAACTTCCCTCGTCAGATCAGTTCCGGCAGTTGGCTCTCGGCGCTGGGGTGGGCGATGAACAGAAGCTCGTCGCCGGCCTCGATCTCCAGGCTCCCCGACGGCACCATAATATTGGATCCCCGCAGGATGGCCGCGATTACGCATCGGTCCGGCAGCCCCACATCCTTGATTGCCTTGCCGATGATTTTGCTGGTGGCGGAGACGGTGATCTCCGAGACCGATACCTCGCCCTCTCTCAGCTTCAAGAGGGTTACCAGGTCGCGCAGCGTGGCTTCCTCCTCGATTATCCTGGTGACTATCTGTGCCGAGTCGATGGCGACATCCACACCCCAGCTTCTATTGTAGAGCCACTGGTTCTTGGGGTTTCGGACCGCGCTGATCACTTTCTTGATCTTGAATTCGTTCTTGGCCAGCAGAGTCATGACCAGATTGTCCTCGTCCTCGCCGGTCGCCGCCACCAGCACGTCCGCGTGGTCGGCGCCCGCTTCCAGCAGCACCGCCGGGTCGCACGCGTCCCCGTGCACCACGGTCACTTGCAGCAAATCGGCAATATACTTGCACCGCGCCTCGTCACGCTCGATCACGACCACGGTCTGCTTTTCCATTATGATCTCAGCTACTCGCCGTCCCAGTTTTCCCGCGCCCGCAACTATTATCTTCATTTACTTTAGCCCCATCATCTTCTGAAACTTCTCCACCGCCGACTGATGGACAAGCACGTGCAGTTGGTCTCTTTCCTCGAACCTGGTCCCCGAGACAGGTATCATCGCCTTGCCCATTCTGATGATCGCTCCGACCTGTATCTCTCCCGGAACATTCATTTCCGTAACGGGTTTGTCGATCAGATGCCGCCGGAGCCGCCACCGGTATCATATTCACCTCGCCGTTGCCCAGGGACATCTCAAATGGAACCTGCCCGCCGGTGATGATCTCGATCACCTTGTTGCCGCCCCAGACCGTGGGGGCAAAAGTCGTCACACCGAACCTGCGATAAATCTCGGCGCGCTGCGGGTCGTAAATCCGGCTCACCACTATCGGTACGCGATAAATCTCCTTCGCCAGACGCGCGGATACGACGTTCGTGTTATCGCCGTTGGTCACCGCCACGAGCGCATCCGCTCTGGTGATACCGGCCTTTTCGAGCGTTTCCCTGTCGAAGGCGATTCCGCTGAGCGTCATCCCAGTAAAGCCCTTCGGCAGGCGTCGGAACGAGCGCTGGTCGCGGTCGATCACCACCACCGAGTGACCTTCCCTTGACAACGCCGAGGCGGCATACGCGCCCACCCTGCCGCAACCCACGATTATCACATGCATGATATAACTCCCTGCTTCAGGGGCTAGGGGCTGGGGACTAGGGAAGGGATTGGCTGCTCGCCATCCCGCCCCCTGTTCCCGACTCCCGACTTCTTCTTGGGAGTTGGCAACTAGGGCAGGGATCGGTCGGTCTCCCTT
>CAWGNL010000120.1:0-7954 GCA_963823885.1 uncultured bacterium | reverse complement strand
CACCTCCTCATACGGCGCTTCGGGGCATACGCCCGCGAAGTATCAGACCGATCGGTGTTTTGAAGACGGTCCCGCAGACGGTGCGGTGGCTGCCTGAACTCATTCAGGGGAGCGAGCAAAATTGAAGATTAAGGCAGAGCAGTTGTGTAATTGATCTGCCTTTTGTGTATTGCCGGGTTTCGAGAAAAGGATTTCCCGAAACAACGAATCCCTTCCCCGCGGCGTGTCACCTTGAACTCGATTCAGGATCAGCGTGACAAATTGCTCCCAGGAAAGTGAACTCTGTCGAACTCGCCCGGTGTGGTAAGTGCTCACTCTTCCATGAGTACCACGTCATTCTGAACTTGTTTCAGAATCCATTTGCTTGTGCCGTGGATGCTGAATCGAGTTCAGCATGACAAAGTACCTGTCAAGAGTGAGCTGTTACCGAACTCGCCCGGTGTGGCGCAACTCGCCAAATTGTGCTAATATGAGGCCGAGCGGTCGCTTAGGCTGGCAAGAACTCATTAGAATCAGGAGACCCGGATGTCGTTCCGTTTCTTTAGGAGAATGAAGATCGCTCCCGGCATTTCGCTCAATCTGAGCAGGTCGGGGCCGTCGCTGTCGCTCGGCCCGAGAGGAGCGAAGCTAACTGCGCTTGGATATGAAGATTCGGGCCAGAAGGCGAAAGCCGCGGGCAACTGGAGAAACTCCATGCCCAGGCCCCTGACTATGAGGACGTGGCCAAGAGGCTGGGCTTAAGTTCATTATAGGAATCCGGAGGGGCAACCATGGATATCACCAATGAGGCATTGCAACCACGAGCAGTGATGATGCAGCAATTGGAACAGCAGCGCCGCTGCGATGATCCGCCTTTTGTGCGCGACACCTTTCGCCGCCTCGGTGACGCGGGACAGGACGAAGACGCAATCCTTGAGATGTGCGTGTGGGTGCTCGCCGCGGAGTACTACAGGATGTTGGTACTGGAACAGGGGTGGGACGACCAGCGATACGGACGCAATCTGAACCGTCTTCCCGTAATGCCTTGGGAAGATGACGGGAGCGGCTATCCGATCGATTTCACAAAGGAAAACCTCCGAAAGGCAATACTCGAAAACCCGAACTTGATCATGGAAAAGAGCGAGCAAGCGGAAGAACGCTATGTCCGCCTTCGCTCCGAATTGCAAAGCATCCAGAAAAAGATGTCGGGGCTGATAGACCCTGACCAGCTCGATAGGCAGCGCCCGGTCTCTAGGCATAATGAAAGGCAACGCTGTGGTGATGGATTCCGAAGACACTCTCAGCGTCGTGACCGATCATTGCGTGTTCGCAAGTCCTAACTACCGCCGCAGGCTTTTGAAGGAGTATCGAAAGCAATACGCGCATTCTATCGACTCCGAGTGCGATGAGATGCTAACCGCCATGGGGAACGCACGATACGCGGTGTTGCTTTGCGAATGCGTTTCGAGTGGCATTGCCATTCAGATGAGGAATCTGCTGACTGGTGACGTGACTTGCCTGATCGACATCAACCTGGCCGAAACTATCCAGAAAGATTGGACAATTGCCTCGTACATCATCGCGCCGCACGGCATGTATATGACCACCGGCGCACCGCTGCCCATTATTAGCAAGCCGGCTGCGAAGGAGCTTACCGTAATCATTCAGGAATATGTATCTCACGGCCAGAATAGACTCCAGCGGCATCAGGAACGACTGCGGCGACTTCGCCACCCGTGTGATCCGCGCGTTGCTTCGCCATGGGACTATGAGACGCACGGAATACGCATAGGGCGCTGAGCGCATCGAGAATCCGAATACCTTTAATGGAGGAAAGCAGTGCAAGCGAAAATCGAGAATAATGAACTGGTAATCCGCATCCCCCTGGAGAAACCGAAACCGTCATCGTCCGGCAAGACCTTGATAGTCGCCAGCACAGGTGGCAACGTTCAGACCGATGTGGAAGTAGGCGGCAAGCCGGTTTTTGTGGGGCTGAACGCGTATATCAAGAAATGATCGCGGGGAGGGTTACGATATTTGACTAAAAAACTCTGGGGTGGAAGATTCGCAAAATCGACTGATAGACTCGTCGAGGCGTTCACGGAATCGATCTCGTTCGACTCACGCCTGATCGAGCACGATGTCAAGGGCAGCATGGCCCATGCCCGCATGCTCGGGCATTGCGGGATCATCCCGAAATCCGACGCGGACAAGATCGTCAGCGGCCTTGGGATGATCCTCGACGACTACCTTTCCGGCAAGGTGCGCTTGGATCCGGGCGCGGAAGACGTGCATATGAACGTCGAGAAGCTGCTTTTCGCCCGGATCGGTGAGACCGCCGGCAAGCTCCATACCGCCCGAAGCAGAAACGATCAGGTCGCCACCGATATCCGGCTGTTCCTCAAGTCCGAAATCCCGAAGACCGCCGGGCTTATCGGACGGCTTCAGCAGGCGATAGTGGACCAGGCCGAGAAAACTTGCGAGGTCATAATGCCCGGTTACACGCACCTGCAGCACGCGCAGCCTGTGCTCCTCGGCCACCACCTGATGGCTTATTTCTGGATGCTGGAGCGGGACAAGGGCCGGATGGCGGATTGCTTGAAGCGGCTCGACGTGCTCCCGCTGGGCTCCGGGGCGCTGGCGGGGACGACTTTCCCCATCGACCGCGAGATGGTGGCGGCCTCGCTGGGATTCGCGTCGGTCTCCGAGAACAGCATGGATGCGGCGTGGCTGACCGGGATTTCATATCCGAGATTCTCGCCGCCTGCGCTATCCTGATGACGCACCTATCCAGGTTTTCCGAGGACATCATCATCTGGAATACGTCCGAGTTCGGCTTCATCGAGCTCGACGACTCCGTCACCACCGGCTCGTCCATCATGCCCCAGAAAAAGAACCCGGACACGGCGGAACTGGTGCGCGGGAAAGCCGCACGGGTGATCGGCGACCTGGTAACGCTGCTCACGCTGCAAAAGGGCCTGCCTCTGGCCTATAATCGGGACCTGCAGGAAGACAAGGAGCCGCTTTTTGATGCGGTGGATACCGTGGACGCGGCGCTGTCGGTCTTTACGCTGATGCTGGAGACCGCGAAGTTTCACCCCGAGCGGATGCGTGCGGCGGCGGGCGAAGCGTTTTCCACCGCGACCGACCTTGCGGACCACCTGGTCCGGCAGGGCGTGCCGTTCAGGACCGCCCACGAGCAGGTCGGCTCCCTCGTATCGGTACTGCCTGGAAAACAAGAAGGAACTCTGTGACCTATCGATCGAAGAGATCAGGCGCTTCGCGCCCGATGCCGCCGACGGCGTGACAGACTTGCTATCGGTTGAAACGAGCGTTTCCGCGAGGAATACATTCGGAGGGACGGCCGTCTCCCAGGTCAAAAGGCAAATCGATAAAGCGCGCGGCTTGTTGGGCAAGTAGCCTATGGGGGAGAGCGCAGAGGGGATTTCATCACGAAAACACGAAACCGGAAAATCACGAAAAGAATTTTCCCGTTGTTTCCCGAAACGGCCGGCCACGAGTTTCCACTCGGACACTTTCGCGCTTTCGCTCTTTCGCGTTTTCGCGATTAAATCCCTTCCGTCGGGAGACAATGAAATCGGCGCATGTTGACAGTTGGGAGCGGGGGCGCGGAATGGGAGGCGCGGGCTGGGCAGATAGCCTGATCTCCGAACATGTAATGCGCGGCACGGCTGCATCCGGAGATTCGTAGTTCGAGTCCAGTATGGGGAGCCAACAAATTTGAAGTTCGAGGCAGAGCAGTTGTATAATTGCTCTGCCTTTTTGTATGCTTGGGGCGTGTGCTGGGTTTCGGGAACAAGATTCCCGAAACACCATAACGTGGATACCCAGGGAGGGGCTTTCGTGCTCGCAGCGTGACATGGCAAAATGGGAAACTAACCCTCACGTTAAGTGAGCGGTATGGGAGCTGGTGACTTCTCTCAAAAAGCGCCGTTGGAGAGGCGCTTGAGCATTTTGACTGTGGCCTTCTTCTTGCTCCAGAGCATATCCACTTCGTCTACAAGCTGCCTTATAAGGTAGAGGCCGAAGCCGCCTTCTCGCAACGGATCGGGTTGTGTGGGGACGTGGGGCCGCGCGCAGCCTGAGATGTTGTTGCACACTTCTATCATCAGCCCGTCTTCGCGGACCACGCACTTGACCTGCACGTTATGAGCCTGGTCGGAGGGGCAGCCGTACTTGACAGCGTTGGTGCACGCTTCCCCGACAGCCAGCTTGATGTCCTGCACCTGGACCGGGTCGAAGCACATCCGGCGGGCAACGCCCTCCACAGCCTGGCGGACTATGGATACGTACTCAGCCGATCCGGGTATTTCAAGCTCGATTGTTTCGCCTTGTCGCAAGTTCCGGCCTCCGCTCGCTAATCTAACGCTATGATTATCGGTTGCGACACGACGGAACCCAAGCCCACAACCGTATTACCTGCTCGGCGGCGCGCTCGAGCAGTTCGCCGCAGCGCTCCTGCGCTTCCGAGAGCGGCATGGGGCGGTCGACGATGGAGAGCACGGCCCTCGCGCCGTGGTCGATGAGGTCGTAGCCTTCCGGTTCCACACCGCCCGCCAGGACCACTACGGGAACACCTCGTCCGGCCGCCGCTTTCAGGACGCCGTTTATGACCTTCCCGCCGAGTGTCTGGCTGTCCACGCGTCCCTCGCCAGTCAGGACCAGCGAAGCGTCCTCGAGGCGCTCCCCGAAGCGGGTGATATCGAGGACGATCTCTATTCCGGGCTTGAGTGTCGCGCCCAGAAATGCCAGCGCGGCGGCGCCCATCCCGCCCGCTGCTCCGGAGCCGGGGCTGTCCTCGACATCGATGCCGATATCGCGCCGGATCGCCTCCGCGAGGTTGGCGAGTCCCGCATCCAAAGCGGATACCATCTCCGGCGTGGCGCCCTTCTGCGGGCCGAAGACAGCCGAAGCGCCGGACTCGCCCGTGAGCGGGTTCTCCACGTCGCATGCGACAGTGATCTCGACGCGCTTCAGGCGCGCGTCGAGATTGGAAAGATCGATCCGCTCGATTCGCACAAGCTCTCCGCCGCCCCACCCCACTTCTTCGCCGGATTTGTCGAGGAACCTGCCGCCGAGGGCCTGCGCCATTCCGACGCCGCCATCATTCGTCGCGCTTCCTCCTATCCCAAGGATCAAGGTCTTGCACCCGAGGTCGAGGGCGCTTGCAATCAGCTCCCCTGTTCCGTAGGAGGTGGCGAGCATGGGATTCAGCCGATCGTGAGGGATGAGGGGCAGTCCGGAAGCCGCCGCCATCTCGATCACCGCCGTAGCCGAGTCGGCGAGAACTCCCACGAACGATTTAACCCTGTCGCCCAGGGGGCCGGTCGCGGGCACAGGCACAATCCTGCCGCCCGCGGCCTTCACGAACGCCTCGACCGTACCCTCGCCACCGTCGGCAAGGGGTATGAGCACAGTCTGAGCGTCCGGCAGCGCCCGCCGAACGCCCCGCTCGATTGCCTCCGCGACCCCGGCCGCGCTCAGGCTCCCTTTGAACGAATCCGGGCAGATGATGATTTTCAAAGTCGGGCATTCCCCCTTGGGAATAGGAGTTAGGAGTTAGCCCGCATTATTCAGGTAATGCGTGTGTGTCCAGCACTTTGTGCTCCCCTTGCCCTCCCGGAGAGGGGTGTGAGGGTGGAACGCCGCGCTCGACGAGCTTGTGTCTGATTGCAGCGTTTCCCCCTCACCCCAGCCCTCTCCCATCCGGAGGAGAGGGAGCAAGCTGAAATCCTGAACCAGAGAGGCTGGTCCATCAATTCGTGAATAACGCAGGTTAGGAGTTAGAATCCGGACCCCAAACCGCAGGTTCCTTCCCCGTTTCGGGATTTCCGTTGCCGCCTTCGCTCCACTCAAATCCCGAAACACCGGGCGTGGGCTTCTTTCCGATGTGAGCCCCACGACGCGGTACCGAAGTAACGCGCGCGGGTGGAGTTCTCTGCTCTCTGCTACAAGCTATCTTCGGACTGTTTGCTAATCAACTCCACGGTATGAACCACGCGCTGTGACATTCGCCGGTGCGTGAGCGAGTCGCGGATTTGCATCAGGCACGCCGGCGACCGGCGGCAATCGTGTCCGCGCCGCTTTGGGCTATGCAATCCATCTTAGTCTCGGCCACGGTTTGAGAGAGGTCCGGGTGGTGGATGCTGAAAGTTCCGCCTCCTCCGCAGCACCTGTCGGCTTGCCGCATTTCGACGAACCGGGCGCCCAGTATCGCGTGCAGCAGGCGGCGGGGTTCGTCGCGCACACCCATTCCGCGCAGCAAATGGCATGCGTCGTGATACGTGACGGTCGAACCGCCCTCGAGAGGCTTCAGCGCGCCGGGATCGACATACCGCGCCGCGAACTCCGAGATATCCAAGACCTTGGCGGCTATCGGCTGGGCTTCGGCAAGCCCCAGCAGTTCCGTCCATTCCTTCTTGATAGTCAGCCCGCACGAGCCGCACGAGGTGATGATGAAATCAGCGTCGATGCTCGCGAGCAGGCTTATGTTTGACGATGCAAGGCTGCGAGCGCGGGTCATGTCTCCTGAGTTGAACACCGGGGTGGAGCAGCAGACCAATCCGCGGGGAAGGATTACCCTTGCCCCGAGTTTGCGCAGCACGCTGACCGTGGCCAGGCCGATCTCGGGAAAGAGCAGATTGCACGCGCAGCCGGGGAAATAAACCGCCGTCGTCCGGTGGGTCCCGATGGGTTCGCTGATCTCCGGCACGAGCGAGGCCAAGCTCCGCCGTGCAAAAGCAGGCAAGTCCTTATCGCGGGGCATTCCCACCAAAGGCAACAGGCGCCTGAGCGGGCTCCTTTGACCGCGGACCCCCGAAACGCGCTGCGCCAGTCCCATCAGCCTCGAACCCAGTTCCATGCGGCGCGCATTGGGCAGTGCCCCGCGGAATATGATTCGCTCCGCGAGCGGCAGGCCGTTTCTTTCGACGAACGCGCCGCGCATCAGAAGCGCTACCCGGTTGGGTTCTATTCCGCTGGGACATTCGGAAACGCAGGCCCGGCAGTTCAGACACCTGTGCATAAGCGTCCTGACTCTATCGGTCATACCGATCTCGCCTTGCATGGCGGCGCGCGCCAGGCGCACCTTCGCCCGCGGAGAATGCGTCTCCTCGCCCAAAAACAGCGGACACGCGGCCTTGCAGAAACCGCATTTCATGCAGCCTAGCACGACCTCTTCAGAAATACCGATCCCGTTATGCTCCATAATCCTAAGGCGGCGTAGCCGCAACCGATAAGGCCACCGCCGGAAAATCAATACGGCCTTTCCGTAATTCGAAAGGTGGGTGGTTTCTTCCCAGTATCTTACAACTGAAATCCGAGGTGACTTATCAAAGTTCAGTCCACGGCTTGTATAGGATTTCAGTTGTAAGCGCCTACGCTTTTCCCCAGACTTCGCCGGGGAAAAGGTGGCCACCTTACGGTGGCAGTTGACCAAGGCAGGCGGTCGGGTTTTTCGCTTTTCGGTTGTTAAGGGATGATTTGGAGGGGGCGGAGATTTCCACCCCCATCCCTTGAACAACACCTGAGTCGGCGCTCGGGAGAGCTCCCAGCGTTGCCCTACCCTCCGCCCAGGCAAAGCAAGTATAGCTCATCCGCCATCCCTTAACAACCATAAAGCGGAAAACCCAAAGGCGGTGCGCCGTCGAATCCGCCTTAGCGACAACAAATTGTTTCTAGGAGGGCGCTAAGCGCCTAAACGAACTTACCGGGTGTTTCGGGAATCTTAAGTGCGTATCGGGAACAAGATTCCCGATACACCGGCAAAGCGGAAAACCCAAAGGCGGTGCGCCGTCGAATCCGCCTTAGCGACAACAAATTGTTTCTAGGAGGGCGCTAAGCGCCTAAACGAACTTACCGGGTGTTTCGGGAATCTTAAGTGCGTATCGGGAACAAGATTCCCGATACACCGGCAAAGCGGAAAACCCAAAGGCGGTGCGCCGTCGAATCCGCC
>CAWGNL010000119.1:0-45263 GCA_963823885.1 uncultured bacterium | reverse complement strand
TATCACAGCGCCGGGCAAGCGACAGCACCGTTAGAATGAAGAGTATCTGGAGACTCCTCGATACCTCCCGCGGATTCCTGGCGGTGTCCAGCGCGATATCGACCTTCGGCAGCGGAGTCTGAGCCGCTGACACAATCGGCAGCAGAGTGCCCGCCAGCGCAAACGCTATCGCCGTGAGCGTGCGGTGCAGCGAGTTGACGGTTGTTCCCGACTGACAACTATCTTTCTGTTGTATCGGGAAACCCTTTCCCGAAACGCCCAATCAGCGCGTTCCGGCGAGGGTTCCCGGCTTTCCGCTTTCCGCCTTCCACTTTCCACTGCTCCTCTATTTCTCATCGCCGCCCGCCTCCTGTTGCAGGGTCTTGGCCGCAATGGTCTTCTTTTGGAGGAACGAGGCGCCATCCCTCAAGATATCGCTGATCTTGGAGGCAGCGCTTGCCCGGCTTAGCACGCTCGCAAAGTCGATCGGCTGCTCGACTTGGGCTGACTCCGGCTCGGAGAGCGCCTCCAGTTCGCTGATGAGGCTGATCTGGTCGTGGTCGAGCCGACCAGGAGGCGCTTGCCGTCGATCTGCACCACGTGCAGAGCCCTGTTGGTTCCGAGTCCGGTGGTTTCCAGCACATGGAAGTCTTTGCCGCGACGACTTGCTCGGGACCTTTCTCAACATGAATCCTTTGAGCGCGAGCAGAGAAAGGTATGCAAGGGCCGCGACGAAGACCAGGGCCAGCACCACCCTCACCAGCGACACCGCAACCGACGGCTCGCTTTTGTCTTCCGCCGCCGGGTCGGAATAAGCCAGGTAAGGGCTTTCTTTTCGCTTGGACGCGGGAAGCGGTTTCGAACGCCCCGTTGTCCCCGTTGTTTCGGGAAACCCTTTTCCCGAAACGCCGGCTAGTCCTTTTCCTGAAGCGGGGCGCGGGCCTCGGGCGGCGTGCCTCGCCCTGCCGGCGGCCTTGATCTTGATCGACGCGCCGACCTTGAGTCTGTTGATATCCACGCCCGGGTTGAGCTTTGCGAACTGCTCGACCGTGATATGGTTCCTCCGGCAGATCGAGTAGACTGTATCGCCCGGCTGGGCCTCGCAGCGGTTCGACGCTTTCTTGGCAAGCGCGGGCGCGCCCAAAGACACGATCAGCAGCAGGACCGTTATTTCTCTCACGATCGCAGAGAGGCTTCTCATCCCAGGTTCGCGATCCTTTCGGTCGGGCTTATGATCTCGGTCACCCGCACACCGAAGTTTTCATCTATGACGACCACTTCTCCGCGCGCGAAGGGCTTGTTGTTGACCAGCACATCCACGGGATCTCCGGCCAGCTTTTCCAGCTCCACCACCGATCCCGGACCGAGTTCGAGAACATCTCTAACCTGCAGGCTCGCGCGGCCCAGTTCGACCGTCGCCTGAACCTCGACGTTGAGGATGAGGTCCATGGGGTTCTTGTGTCTGGGCTCATCGGACTCGGAAATCGGCGCAAACTGGACCTGTTTGACCGCCGGCTGGCTGTCGAATACGCGTATATCCCGCCCATCCTGGGCCGGTCGGCGGCAGCGCCCACTTGTGCCCCGGCTTCTTCGGGACCAGGCTCCACAGGTTCTGGGGCTGTCATCTTTTCGGACATTTGGTTTCCTCCCTTGAGAATAGCGTTTAGCGGAAAGCGGAAAGTGGAAAGTCCGGAACGCTCTCGGGTGGCGGTTTTTTGGAGTAGTCAGTAACACCCGATTCGAGCAGGCTTTCAGCTTTCCACTTTCCGCTCCCTCCGCTTACTGCATCGCAAAATCGCTAAAGTAGACGCTCTCGACCCGCGACGCGCGCAGAATCGAGTTGGTCTTCCTCTTGATGGACCGCTTGAGATCACTCTTCCCCTGGCTGGAGAGAAGGTCCGCGAAGTATCGTGTAGACATCGCCGATATCACCGCATCGCGGATCTTAGGCGTCGCGTCGTCGACTTCGGACTTGCCGGTCGAGCCGGAAACTTCAAGCACGATCTGTCGCCTTCACATAGTGCGCTTCAGAGCTCGTCGGCCAGGTTGACCACCATCTCCGCCAGCGGAATCATCGTCTTGACCACCTGCGCCCCTTGCTTGGGCTGCTTCTTCGCGGATGCCTTCTTGCCGGCAATCAGCACGCCGGGCAACGGCGACCACCAGAAGAACGGCAACAATCGGGATGAGCAGTTTGCCTTTGCTTTTCAACATCTCCATAATCTTAGTCCTCCGGCCTTCTGGGTATTACGAAATCCACTCGCCTGTTCAGGCTGCGGTCTTCCTCGGTATCGTTCGGAGCCACGGGCCGGGTGTCCGCGTAGCCCGCCGCCGCAAGGTGGTTAGCGGGTATTTTCTGTTGTTCGATCAGGTATCTGATCACCCTCGTCGCCCTCGCGGTCGAAAGCTCCCAATTAGATGGAAACTTGCTCGAACTGATCGGCAAATTGCATGTATGCCCTTCCACTCTAACCTCATTCGGCGCAACCCGGATCACATCCGCCACCCTGGCAAGAACCGGGTAAGCCTCCGGCTTGATATCCGCGCTTCCCGGATCGAAGAGGACCTTGTCGGAGCGCATGCTCAACACGATACCTCTTTTGTCGGTGAATATTCGAATGGCACGTTTGAAGATGGGGTCGTTCTTCACAGTGTCCCGCAGTTTGGCTATTGCCTGCCATGCCACGCCGGTAGTGTCGCCGCTGATAGGCGAAGGCTTGAAGCTCACCTGGCCACTGGGGGTGAGCACCGACTTGCCCTGTCCGGCGATAACCCCGCCGAATCCGCTTCGGATGGAGATGGCGGCCTCGCGGAACTTGGAGATGTTCATCACCGACATCGAATACATCATTATGAAGAATGCCATCAGCAGGGTAATCATGTCCGGTGTACGTCAGCAGCCAGCGCAAGGAACCGCCGCCATCGTGGCCGCCGCCACCGCCTTCGCCTCCTCCCTGCTTCTTCATGCCGCTTTAGGCATCTCCTTTTGCTCGGAATCACCCTGCAATCTCGCGCGCAGGTGCGGAGGCAGAAACGCCAGCATCTTCATCTCCACGATGCGCGGCGTATCGCCTGCCTGTATCGACATACACCCTCTATCATCATCTCGTAAGTCACCACTTCGTCGGTTGTCTTGGCCTTGAGTTTACTGCCGATGGGCAGAAGCAGCAGGTTTGCGAGCGCGACACCGTAGAGGGTTGCGATAAACGCCGAAGCGATGGCGGGTCCCATCCTGCTGGGGTCGCTGAGCTTGGCAAGCATGCCTATAAGGCCCATAACCGTCCCGATGATCCCCAGTGTGGGAGCAAAGCCGCCCGCGGTGGCGAATACTGTCTCGCATGCCTTGTGCCGTTCCTGCATGGCCACTATCTCCGTCTCGAGGACTTCTCTGACTAGTTCGGAGGGTGTGCCATCGACAATAAGCTGCATGCCCTTCCTGAGGAATTTGTCTTCGATCTCGGAGCACTCGGAATCCAGCGCCAGGATCCCGTCTTTTCGAGCCTTTCGGGCAAACTCGACGATCCTGGCGGTGAGCATCGAAAGGTCGTTCTTGTTCTCGAACAGGGCCTTTCTCATTACCTTGGGAAGCGCAAGCATTTGATCGAGCGATACGCTGATGGTCGTCGCTCCCAGCGTACCGAAAACGACGA
Organism: uncultured bacterium; assembly: GCA_963823885.1. GTDB lineage: Bacteria > Armatimonadota > UBA5829 > UBA5829 > UBA5829 > CAWGNL01. Next base: position 41,634 of record CAWGNL010000119.1, on the reverse strand, counting down.
GCACAAACGCCCCGATGTTTATCATCTCGGTGGCCTTGCCGCCCTCGATCATCAGGGAAACGAACACCGCGCCCCATGCCATTGCCAAGCCTATGACGGTCGCCAGATCCATACTAACTTTCCTCGACCCGCAGATAAGTAACCTCGCCCTGGTTAGAGGCGCATCCCTGGGAAACGCCGCGGACACGCTGCTTGTACCCACAATACTCTCGACCACCTCGTCGACAGTTTCCTTGACCATAACCTTCTTGCCGTCAGTCAGAGAAATGACTGTGTCGGGAGTCCCTTCCACGAACTCCACCAGCTCCGCGTTCAACACGATTTGCTTATTGTCGAACAGAGTTACCCTTATCAATACGATCTGCCTCCCAAATGGGTGATGGGTATCGGGTGATGGGTGATGCAAGGGACTAGCTTCCCTTCCCACGTCACCTATCATCCAACACCCAACACCTTGGCATTGCGGGTGTCAGGTGCTGGAAGGGATCACATTCCCTTCCCTACCATCACCCAACACCCAGCAGGATTATCCCTGCCTGAGATTCACCAGGTCCTGGAGCACTTGGTCCGAGACCGTGATGACCTTCGAGTTAGCCTCAAAGCCGCGCTGGGCGACTATCATATTCGTGAACTCGGTCGAAAGGTCCACGTTGGACGATTCAAGAAAACCCACCGCCAGTGTGCCCCGGCCGCTGGTCGCCGCCGGAGCTACCTGGGCAAGGCCCGAGTTGGGGCCTATACTAAAAGAGTTGTCGTGGCCTCCACGAGGCGGCGGGGTTGCTGAAGTCGGCAAGGGCGATTCGGCCAAGCACCTGCTTGGTGGCATTATCACTGGAATTCCGATACGCACCCACGATGGTCCCGTCGGCGCCGATGCTGAAACTCTGCAATGTGCCGGTGCTGACCCCATCCTGCGAGATTGCGGCAACGGTCGAGGTTCCCGCTTCCTGGGTGATTTGCCCAAGGGACACGTCGAAATCCATCGGGCTCGTGGACCCATTCGGCTTCGCAAAAGTGAGCGAAACGGGGGCCTTGTCGGTCTCAGCGGCGCCGCTCGCGTCAAACGATAACGTCCCGCTCGCGACGGCGCTCTTGCCCACGTCCGGGCAGTAAACGTCGTAGCTCCACTCGGCGGGGTTGGCCGTCTTGGTGAACGTGACCTTGATCTCATGCGATACGCCCAGGGAATCGTATACGTTCACATCGGGTGAGGCGGTCGCGCCGGTGGCGGCCCCGGCGTCGAGGTTATCGCCGAATACGGCCAGAGTCGTCTGCTGGGCATTGGAGAGAGTGCCTCCCGGAATCACAATTCCACCCGGTGACGGCGCCTGGCTGGCGTCGATGTTTCCCGACGAGTCAGCGGTCCAGCCCAACACTTTGTAACCCGAACCCGCCGAAACCAGGTTGTTGTTCGCGTCCAGGGTAAACGAACCGTCCCTGCTGTAGTACGCGTTGGTGCCGTCTCCCAAAAGGAAGTAACCGTTGCCCTGAATCGCGAGGTCCGTGTCCGTGCCCGTGGAGGTGAGCGAACCCTGAGTGGTATTCACGTTCACCGAGGTAATGGCCACGCCCAGACCGATCTGCGTGGGATTGGTCCCACCCGTGGTGCTCGACGGGGAGGACCCGCCGCTGATCAACTGGGTCATCATGTCGCTGAACGTCACGTTGCTCGACTTGAAGCCCGGCGTGTTGATGTTGGCTATGTTGTTGCCTATGACATTGAGATCGGTCTCGAAAGCCTGCATTCCCGAGACTCCGCTGTACATTGCCTGAATCATTTTTTTCTTGACCTCCGGATTTAGAAGTTAGAAACTGGAGATTGGAAATTAGCATTCCAATCGGTCGCCGCTTCAATCGGTCCACGGCGGTGCACTTCCTCGTGAGAGGTCCAGTGCGGTCTTAGATGTTAGAGGTTAGAGATTGGAAATTAGAATCACCCTCTATGCGGCGGGAACGAGGCCCGGCAGCCACCTTCCAATTTGGAACCACTGAGTTCCCGCTGCCATGTCAGCACCCCGCCGTATAGCGACAGCCCCATCCGGGCTTTCCGCTTTCCGCTTTCCACTTTCGGCTGCCCAGAGACAGCAATTTCCGTGCCAGGTGCGCGTTAGCGCACCCCTGTCACACTCGAGAGCGCGACCGTGTCGGTGCCGCCGGTTGAATTCGTGACAGACAACGAAGGTCCATTGCTGGTAAAGCTAACCGAACTCACTTGGCCGCTGAGGGTGTTGGTCGACGTTGGGTCCGAAGGATCGGGATACGTGACGGTCTTTCCGATCATGCCCACCGCCTGCGCATCGCTCAGGTTTTCACTCATGTTGGTGGTTTCCTGAAGCGACGAGAACTGCGCGAGTTCTGAAATGAACTGCGTGTCATCCACCGCGTTGTTCGGGTCCTGGTTCTGAAGCTCGGTCATCAGAAGCTTGAGAAAAGAGTTCTCGTCGAGTGCCCCACCGGGCGCGGTCTGCTGAGTCGAACTGTTTGCGGTCGAATTGGCGTTTGTTACGCTTGTTACCGACATTTTGACTTCACCTCCTTATGCCAGCCAGTCGTAACCGGCTGCGAGAGTCTGATCGCTCCTTGGAGCGGTCTCGGAATTTGACTGATCCTGCGAACCCTGCGCAAAGCTCAGGGCAGGATGCGGTTGGGCGGGCTGCCAGGTTTGCTGGCGGCCTTGGGATAGTTGGCCGAAATCGCTGCCTGCGGACACATTAAAGGTGCTGACCTCGATTCCAGCGTTTGATAGCGCGTCCCTGAGCGCTGGGATGTGGACCTCCAGCAGATTCCTCACCGAAGCATTCTGACTCTGAATTTCGGTGGTCAGAACGCCTGACTCGCTCGTCACGTTCAGTTTGATCGTGCCCAGTTCGGGTGGGTTGAGATGGACCGTCAGGGTCGATGTGTCGCCCGCTTTGTGCAGGACTACCTGCCCCACGATCTGCTGGACGACGCTCTCCCCGATGGCCGGATCCGAAACCCGCGCGGCAGCCGTGTCCCCGGAATCAACCGGGTGGGCGTCCGGCTTGACCTGGCCGGCGTCGATCCGCGAAGCAAGCGCCGCGCCGAAATCCGGCGTGTCGCCGGCCTTGATATCGACCGCCGCCGACTGATGAGGTTTCTCGTCGGTGAACTGCCAGGAGTCGTGCAAACCGGCGCCGGACGAAGTCGACGCGTCGATTTGCCCGGAGACGTTGGGTTGGGCGGCGGCGGGTGCGGCGGGGCTGGTTTTCCCTTGGGCCGTGTTGGCGCCGGCGGGCGTAACCTGGGCCGCAACACTCTTTGCCGGAGTGACCGGGTCGGGTAGTTTAGCGTTCACCGGCTTGCCGGTCTGAGGAAGAACTTCCACAGACTGGGATTTTTGCCCCACCGCCAGCTTGCCCGCAATGAGCGCCCCCGAGACCGCGCTGTCCGGACGCGCCGCCTCGGGCAGAGGGCCTTTCGAATCGACCGTGAGGCCCTTAAGCGCCCGAACTACTTCCGAGTCGGCGCCGGCCGTCCCGCCGGCAGGCTTGTCGGTGTTGGGGGCCTGCGCCGGATTCGTCTCCGAGGCCGTCTCCTGTGCGACTTTCTCGGTCGCGGCCACATCAGGCAAAGCCGGATTCGCCGGAACTGCAACCTGACCCGGACCGGAAGCGGTAGTCTGAAGCGCAACTTGCACCGCGCCCGGACCCGTCGGCTGCGCGTCGGTAGGCCCGGGCGGGGTCGGCGTTGCGAGAGGGAATGCTCCCATCCGGATCGTGGCGGCGCCGAGAAGCATAGACATGAAGTCGATCTCCCCTGCCTGCTCGTCCGGCTTGGCCGCGCCCGTGGCAACGCCGGTGGGTGTTTCGATAACGTTGGTTACCAGTTGTATTCACCTCCTTTCGTCGTTAGGCGCTTATCGCGCCCTGTTAGAAACAATTTGTTGTGGGTGTTTCGGGAATCTTGTTCCCGAAACTAAGTGCGTATCGGGAACAAGATTCCCGATACACCGGCAATTTGTTGTCGCTAAGGCGGATTCCCGAAACTAAGTGCGTATCGGGAACAAGATTCCCGATACACCGGCAAGAATACTATTAGCTATTTAAGTGCGTATCGGGAACAAGATTCCCGATACACCGGCAATTGATTGATAGAATGCTGTAACGGGTGTTTCGGGAATCTTGTTCCCGAAACTAAGTGCGTATCGGGAACAAGATTCCCGATACACCGGCAAGAATACTATTAGCTATTTATGCAAGTAGACACTAGCTTTGCCTGGGCGGAGGGTAGGGCAACGCTGGGAGCTGTCCCGAGCCGACTCAGGTGTTGTTCAAGGGATGGGGGTGGAAATCTCCGCCCCCTCCAAATCATCCCTTAACAACCGAAAAGCGAAAAACCCGACCGCCTGCCTTGGTCAACTGCCACCGTAAGGTGGCCACTTTTCCCCAGCGAAGTCTGGGGAAAAGCGTAGTATCTTACAACTGAAATCCTATACAAGCTGTACCTGAACTTTGATATGTCACCTCGGATTTCAGTTGTAAGATACTAATGACCCTCCCCAAGGGATTTCATCACCTTGGAAACGTAATTTTGCGTTTCGTTGAATGGCGGGACGCCGTTGTATTTGACCACGGCGCCCGGACCGGCATTATAAGCGGCCAGCGCGAGGTCGGTGCTGCCGAACCTGTCGAGCTGCTTCTTAAGGTACTCGGTGCCCGGCCTCGACGTTCTGGACCGGGTCGAACGGATCGGAGACCCCGAGAGCCGCGCAGGTCGAGGGCGCGGAGCTGCATCAGCCCCTGTGCGCCGGCCGGCGATACCGCGTCCGGCTTGAAACCCGACTCCGCCTTTATCACGGCTTTGACAAGATCAGGGTTCACGCCGTTCTTGGCGGCAGCCTGATCGATAATATCGTCATACTTCGTGGGCATTTGCCCATCAGACGAGGCCGACGCGCGCACCGCGAGGCCCAGCTCCCGCGGAAAGAACGGCTGCACGCTCGCCTGGCGTCCGGCAAGTCCGCCGTCGCCCCGATCTGCCCGGCAGGGGCCTTCACGCTGAGCCGGTCCAGCTTACGCTCGATCGAGTCACTCGCTCCTGGGCGGCGTACAAATTCGAGAATAGAACGCTCCTGACGTCTTTCACGCAGCACCTCGCGGGTATCTGGCGGAGGACACATCTTCTATTTCTTTCTGTTCGAGCTTGGCGGCGGCTATCTCGTATTCCCGGCGCTGCTTGTCGCGAAGCTGCTCGAGGATCTTGCGATTCCTGGACGCCTCGATCAGTTGGGCGAGTTTCGCTTCGGCCGCTCGCCGCGCCGCGTCGAGGCTGAGCTGCTGCACCTTGACATCGTCCGCCAGAGCCCGGCAGTGATCGTCGGCGTTCTTTAATTCCCACGGGTCGGCTCCCGAAACTCTGATCTCGGACATCTCCGCGCAGGACTTCTCGTAACCATCCTCGATCTGTTCCAGCCTGGCCAGTTCGCGCTGCTCGTCACGGCGCAAGCGCGCAAGCTCGCCGAGCAGCATCCGCTCGATGCTCTCCCGATATTCGAGAAGAGTCTGCAAACGAAATACAAACCGCTTCATGGTCGTCACCGAGCATCCCGATCAATCGGGCCAGGGTTTCGTCAAACGGCGCGCGGTCGTCCATCGCCTGCTTGAGAAAGTCATTGGCCTGGTCGATCTTGGAGCGTGCGAAGTCGATCTTGGCGCTGCTGCCTTGCGTGTAAGCACCGATATTGATCAGGTCTTCCGCGTCGCGGTAGGTCGCCAGCACGTCCCGCAGCTTGCCGGCCGCGTCGGCGTGTTCGGTTGCGGCGACATCGGGCATAAGCCGGCTCACGCTCGCAAGCACATCGATAGCCGGATAGTGGTTCCGCTCGGCCAGCCCGCGCGTCAGGACGATGTGCCCGTCCAGGATTCCTCGGACGGTATCGGCCACGGGTTCGTTCATGTCGTCGCCCTCGACCAGCACCGTGTAGAGGCCGGTGATCGACCCGCGAGCGGACGTGCCTGCCCGTTCGAGCAGGGCCGGGAGAACTGCAAAGACCGAGGGAGTGTAGCCCCGGGTAGTAGGCGGTTCCCCGGCCGCAAGCCCGATCTCGCGCTGTGCCCACGCCACACGGGTCACTGAGTCCATCATCAACATCACGTTCAGGCCGGATTCCCTGAAGTATTCCGCAATGGAACTGGCAACCTGGGCGCCCCTGAGCCTGGCAACCGCTGCCTGGTCGGAAGTCGCCACCACCACCACGGAGCGGCGCAGGCCCTCCTCGCCGAGGTCTTTTTCGAGAAAGTCGCGCACCTCGCGCCCCCGTTCGCCGATAAGCGCGATCACATTGACATCGGCGGAGCAATTGCGGGCGATCATTCCCAGCAGCGTGCTCTTCCCGACCCCGCTGCCGGCGAAAATGCCGATCCTCTGCCCGCGCCCGCAGGTCATCATTCCGTCAATCGCCCTTATTCCAAAGGGAAGCGCCTCGCTGATGCGAGTGCGGTGAAGAGGATGCGGCGGGGCGCCGTTGATGCTGACTTCAAGGTCGGGGTCGATCTCTTCCCTGCCATCGAGCGGCCTGCCAAGGCCGTCGAGAACACGGCCCAGAAGCGAAGGGGCTGCTTTGACTCTGAGCGGCGAGCCGGTAGCCACGACTTCGTTTCCCAATCCTACCTCATGCAAGTTCCCGAAAGGCATCAGCAGCACCCGTCCGCCGCGAAATCCGACAACCTCCGCAAGGAGGGGTTTGGCGGTCCTGGCGTAGTGGATTTCGCAAATCTCGCCGATGCGGGCAGCCGGGCCCTGCGATTCCACGACGACCCCAACGATCTGGACGACACGACCGTTGAGCCTGAGCGTGTTCCCGCGGCTAAGAATCCTGCTGTATCTCGTCAGATCCGGTGTCGGGGTTTCGAGTGTCACTTGCCTCCTCCGCAAAAAGTTTCGTTACTTGAGAAATCTGGGTGCTTATACGGGCGTCGAGTCTTCCGTTAGGCGACTCCGCCACGCACCCACCAGCCTCGACACGGCGATCTTCGATTACCTCGATGTGCCGGGCGCTAAGAGCGTCTCGGTTCGCTTTCACCAGTTCGGCGTCTTCGGGGTTAACGCACAGCCCTGACCGACTCGGTGTCCATAAGCTGCCCGAGGGCGGCCTTGGCTATGTCCAGCACCGATTCCGGCTTGGCCGTAAGCTCGTGTCTGAGTATCTTCTCGGCAATCTCCACGGAGAGCTTAACTACTTTTGGTTCGATCTCGGCAAAAAACGCCTCGCGCTCGGCCCTAAGAGCCTCGGTAAGCTCTTCGACCTTCCACTTGGCATCGGCGTATTCGGCGGCTGCCTGCTCCGACCCCTCTTTGTAGCCGCGCTCGAGGGCCTCCAGGCATATCTTCTGGGCCTCGGCCCGAGCATCGGCCAGTATCTCCTCGGCTTCCGCCGCCGCCCGCTCCCTCGGATTTCGACTGAACCGGCGGTCCGCCCTGGATGCGTCGAAACGGTCCGGGTCTACCAGGTAGACCTCGCCGCCGGAGGGGGTCTTGGCAACGGACAGCTTCAGAATGCAGCTCAACTCTTGGTTCCTTTCCGCAGGCGAAGTTGCAAAGTCGAAAGTCAGAAAGCCTTATCTGGCGGGAACGCAACTCGGCCTCGTTGTTTCGGGGAACCTTTTCCCGAAACGACCCACGTATGCGGCCCACCTATGCGGCGGGAACGACAAATAGAGCGTCCGCTTCAACCCGACGCCTTCGAGTTCCCGCTGCACGCATAGCACTCACGCTGGGCGGATGCGGATTATGCCTTCTCTCGCGGGCAGAGTCGCCGACGCGGGCAGCGGGAACTCGAAGGACTCCATTCCGGAAGTCGTACCGAGTTGTCGTTCCCGCCGCATAGTGGTGGGCTGCCCTGTGGCGAGAAGGTTTCCGGGCTCTCTGCTCCGTACTACTTTCTAAGCAGCGATCGGCATGATCGCGGTGACGGCTTCCTGAGCGGATTCCACTTCGCGCAGCCTGACCGGACCGATCTCCAGCACTTCCGCCCGAAGCGCAGCCGCCTCGCGGTAGGTCAAGTTCCTAAAGATGATCTCCTTGACTTGCGTATCGGCTGCCTTTAGCGCGGTGCACAGCGTGCGCATATCCACTCTCTTGAGGATATCCTTCACCGACAAATCGTCGAGCTTGCCGATATCCTCGAACGAGACATCGACGCGCTCGCGCCCGATTGCTTCGTTCACTATCTGGGCGGCGTAGTTTCTGGGCTGGGTCGGGCGGCGGGCGGCGACTCTTCGGGATCTGACGAACTCGTCGAGCACAGCAACCTTGGTCTCGTCATCGAGTTTGGGCAGCAAGGCAATGCTTGCCGAGAGCCGTTTCACCTCGTCCTGGCTGAGGTGCTTGAACACCCCGGCGGACGCCTTCACGCCGATGCTCATAATAAGCACGGCGGCCTTCTCTACTCCCGATATCTGGGTATCTGCCGGCGTTCCGGCCATAACGGGCCTCCTGTGAAGATAGGTTATAGCGGAGAGCGGAGGGCAGAGAGCCCGGAACCTCCGCCACGCAGGGGTTGCTTCGGCCTCAGATGGGTGGCGATCTCCGAATCGCCACCCCAGAGCCAATGCCGGATCTCAGAATCCGGCCAGTCTACCGACGGCTTTCGGGGTTCTGAGACCCTATTCCCGCTGCAAGGTGGCGATTCTGAGATCGCCACCTATCACGTTAACCGTTAACCGAGAACTAGTGCTTAGTTGCATAATTGATTGATAGAACGCTGTACCGGGTGTTTCGGGAATCTTGTTCCCGAAACTAAGTGCGTATCGGGAACAAGATTCCCGATACGCCGGCAAGAATGCTATCAGTTATTTATGCAAGTAGACACTAGCAACCGGACTTTTCATTCTTGCATCCACGCCTTCACGACATTACCGGGTGTTTCGGGAATCTTGTTCCCGAAACTAAGTGCGTATCGGGAACAAGATTCCCAATACGCCGGCAAGAATGCTATCAGTTATTTATGCAAGTAGACACTAGCAACCGGACTTCTCATTCTTGCATCCACGCCTTCACGACATTCGCGACCTCTTCGGGGTTCTTCTTGGCGATGTCCTGGATGTAGCTTTCGGAGGCCGACTTAGGAGGCGGTTGGTACTGGGGTATGTTGGCCTCCGCGAATGCCTGGTTCACTACAGTTTCCGCGCTTTGCATAGAGGGCTTGGGGCCGATTGCCGGGGCCGCTTGCGAGGTGACCTTGACCGACTTGAACAGCCCGCGAATGAAGAACATGAACAACGCCAGCAGCACAACGGCGGCGCCGTCCTTGGCGATTGCGGACATCGTGTCGCCCTTCGCGGCGGCGGCGCTTTCTTCCTGCGCTTTCTTCTGGTCCGAGCGGTCGAAGGCGACGCTGGTGACGACGATCTGGTCGCCCCTGGTTTCGTCGATTCCGACCGCGGCCTTCACGGTATCGCGAATGGCGGCGACCTTGTCCCGGCCCACCGACTGGTCCAGCATTACCGCTACCGAGAGCTTCTCGACCTGACCCGGCGCCGGAGCCGTATGCTCGGTGCTGCGGGTGATTTCGTACTTGTTGTTTGTCTCGTTGTGGACGTAGTCGCCGTTGGTCGAGCCGGACGGGCTGGCTTTGGGCCTGGTCACGTTCACGGTCCCCCGCGGCTTCGCGGCGCCCCCGCTGTAGGTCTCGTTGACGGTCTCCTCGGACACCAGGATGCCCTTACCGCCCGGACCGCCGGGAGTGACCTCTTCCTTGGTAATCTCCTTGTGATCGAAGTTCATCTTCGCGCTGATGCGCACGACGGACTTGCCTGAACCGACCACGTTGTCGAGCATCGTCTGAATGTCTTTCTGAAGCTGCCGCTCGTAATCGCGTTTGAGCTTGACTTGCGTGGCGGATAACCGGGCCGAAATGCCGCTGCCGTCCGAATTGGCCTCAGCGAGGACATTGCCGTTGGTGTCGACTACCGTTACGTTCTCCGGTTTGAGGCCCTCGACGGAAGACGCGACAAGATGCACCACGCCGGCGACCTGGTCATCTCCCAACGAGGCCCCTTGCCGCAGTCGGAGTTCGATGGAAGCGGTCGGATCGTTCTGTTTGTCGCTATAGAGCTGCTCTTCGGGGCAAACCAGATGCACCCTCGCGCTTTCCACCGGCGCAAGTTGGCTGATGGTCCGCTCGAGCTCGCCCTGCAGCGCCCGCTGGTAGTCCACTTTCTGTCCGAACTCCGAGGTCCCGAAGCTCTGCTTGTCGAATATCTCGAAACCCACCGTCCCGCCCGCCGGCAGCCCCTGGGTCACCATCTTGAGCCGCAGGTCGTAGACCTGGTTGGAGGGCACTTTGATCAGCGTGCCGTCCTCCGACAGCTCATAGGGGACTCTCTGGTCTCGCAGGCGGTCGGTGATCGCGGCGGCGTCAGCCGACTGCAGGTTCGAGAACAGGGTCGACATCGACGGCCGCATTCCCACACTCGAGACGATGACGACAATCAAGATCGAAATCCCCACCAGGCCGGCCACCACGCTCTTCTGCGTGCCGCTGAGATTGGCCCAGGTTTCCTTCAGGGCGGCTATAGTGCCGAGAGTTGTTGGTTTGTCCATACTATGCCTAATTGATAATTGATAATTAAGAACCTGCCTGGCGGAATACCCGCTTTACGGTTAGCTGCTCACGCATGTCTCCCCCATTGTCAATTCTCAATTGTCAATTATCCATTTGTCAGACCTGCGTGCTCATGACCGTTTGATAAGCTTCGATTACCTTGTTGCGGACCTGCACCGTGAACTGCAGGGCGAGGCTGGCTTTTTGCATCGCAACCATTGCCTGGTGGACATCTTCGATGTCGCCCGTTGCCACTTTCACAGCCATCTCGTCCGCCTGGTTTTGCAGGCTGTTGACTTCCCTCACGGCGGACTTCAGGGTGGACCCGAATGATTCTGGCCCGCCGGCCGACTCGGCCTCCGGCCTGCTTCTGACCGCCGAAGTCTGGCTGTCGATTTGCGGCACAATAAAGCTAACAGGACTAACACCCATTGGGGGACCTCGCTAAACCTTGCCTAAATCCAAAGCGGAGTGAACATGGTCTTGGCCGCGTCCATCGCGGTGACGTTTGCCTCGTAGGACCTGGTTGCGTCCATCATGTTCACCATCTCCTCGATGGTGTTTATGTTTGGCATCGCAACGTAGCCATCGGGCCCGGCGTCGGGATGGCCCGGATCATAGACCATGTGCGGCGGGCTGGGATCGGGCGTAATGTCGCTGACCTGGACTCCGGCGCCCCGCTGCTGGTTGTCGAGAGCTTCCGCGAACGTAACCTCTTTACGAACTGTACGGGCCGCCCTCGGGAGTCCGCGTGGTTTCGGCATTGGCGATATTGTCCGCTATTACATCCAGGCGGATGCGCTGGGCAAAAAGCCCCGATGCGCTTATGTCGAATGAGGAAAATCTACTCATGGCGTCACTTACTCTCCGTTATCACGTACTTCAGAAGGGAGGCCTTATCCTGCAGCAGAGTGGATGCGGCCCGGTAGGAAAGGGTATTCTTGGCAAGGTCCGAAATCTCTTTGTCGATATTGACGTTGTTGCCGTCGGGCGTCGATGGGCTGTCAGTGTCCACGCTGATTTGTGGAGTCACTTGGGCAATCTTCCGCTTTGTCGAGGACGTCCCCGGAGTGTCGAACGCGGCTCTAAGGTCCTCTTCGAAGCTGACCTCGGATCGCTGGAAACCGGGAGTCTCGGCGTTGGCGATGTTGTTCGCTATTACCTCGTGGCGGGCCGTATATCCGCCGAGCGCGCGCGATAGCGCCATGGATGCTTTGTCAGTAAACAACTCCGAAAGCACGTGGATCACCCCGTTTTGGAAATTGGAAATTGGAAATTGGATCTGTGGTCCGGGGGGTTATAGCAATTACCGTGCCAGGTTAGAAGTTAGGCGCTTAGCGCGCTCCTATAAACAATTTGTTGTCGCTAAGGCGGATTCGACGGCGCACCGCCTTTGGGTTTTCCGCTTTATGGTTGTCAAGGGATGGCCGATGAGCTATACTTGCTTTGCCTGGGCGGAGGGTAGGGCAACGCTGGGGAGCTCTCCCGAGCGCCGACTCAGGTGTTGTTCAAGGGATGGGGGTGGAAATCTCCGCCCCCTCCAAATCATCCCTTAACAACCGAAAAGCGAAAAACCCGACCGCCTGCCTTGGTCAACTGCCACCGTAAGGTGGCCACTTTTGGTGTTTCGGGATTTGAGAAGCGAGCACAATCGTTCGAACAGGGCGCAAACATCTCACTCGCTTCGGAAATCCCGAAACGAAGCGGCCTTTCGCTACAGGATCAAAGGCTCCAAGTCTAGTCCGACCGGTTCCCCGCGTTCATAAAACCGCCAACTCGAGTGGTCCCAATCTCCGGGATGCGCGACCAGTTTCCGCCTAACGGGATTGGCGTGGATGTAATCGATCTTGGCATAGAGCTTCGGCTCGCTCCATATCGCCAGCGCCCGCACCTTCCTTGCCACGCGGCGTATTTGCAGCCGCCGTTTGCGTGTGCGGCGAGGATTTCGAGCGTCTGGGTATCGCCCTGTTTCTCCAGAAGCGCTGGGATGCGCCTGCCCGAGCGACCTCGCCACAGTTTGTTGAATTTGTGCAGCAGACCGCTTTCGGGCAGATTCGCCACCAGATGCAGATGCTCCGGCATTATCACAAAAGCTGTGATCGACGCGCCGCAAACCTGCGCCGCTACGGCGATATCGTCGTATACCATCTGACGGATATCCGGCCTGCTCAGCAGCGGCAGCCATTGGGTGATGGTTCCGGTGATGTAATAGTAGCCCGGCCCTATATCGATGTTCTTCCATTTCATAGTATGTCGCAGCCTTGGCTCGGGCTAGTGTTCCCTGTGCGTTACGCCGCTTCGTTTCGGGATTTCCGGAGCGGACGGTGAATGCGCGTCCTCATCATCACGCCGTGGCCGCTCCTCAAATCCCGAAACACCGAACTACCTTACGTGAAGTTTCCGTCGTCGGAATACCCTCTTCCCTACGCCCCACTGCACACGAGCCGCAGCTCACTTATTCCTCTGATAGACTGTCAGGAATGGGTTATTGCCGACTCGGGTCGCGACCTGGGCATCCGGCCCCCAGGTGCCTGTGGTGGTAGGCTCCGGCGCCAGCACGTCTATCAAGCCGACCACGTGATAGTAGCGGCTGTAATATGAGTCCCACCATTGGATCAGATCGTTGGGCGAGTTTGGGTGCCGCAGCCACGAATACAGCACATCAACAAACACCACGAACTTCGGCTTCGCGTCGGTGACTTCACTTATCATTTCCCGCTGCATCCGCTGGGCAAGGTCCTGATTTTCCACCAACGGGTAGACGTAGATGTAACCGGTGGCCGACCTGCGGTTCGCGTAAAAGAAAATCTGCGGCTCGGAGCCCATTATTGCGATGCGGTCGTGGGAGTTCGAGTGCGATTTGATGTAGTCGGCGGCGAGTATGGACTCGGGGAATGGATTGCCGTCGTATATGGTCCGGCTCATCTCCGAAGGCGACTGCTGGAATAGTATGTCGCTCTGCGCGTAAAGCGAGTAAGCGCACCCGAAAGCGATGTACCAGCGCGGGCAGGGCCGCGGCCAGGCGCTTCCTGGCGGCAAGGCGACTTAGTGAGCTTACCCCACATCCGATCAGAATCGCGGAGGCCGGAATCAGAAATATGAAGTAATGGTTTCGGAACTCCAGGCCGATCGACACAGCCGCGCACGAAAATGCGAACAAGCCGTGTGTGAAGACCGCCCTGCGGCGGGCGAGTTTATCCCACAGCGGGGCAACAAGCCCCACGCCCATCAGCAATATCAGCACCCAATAATACGTCCATATTGCTCCGATCTCGTTGCTCAAGACTTGCTTGCCCTGGTCCCAGGTGACTTCCGAGGCATATCGGCGCGCGTATTCGAACGTCCAGAACCAGAACTTGGGGAACGCCCCAGCTTTCCAGAGGATCGCACAAGTGAGGGCAAATGGCGCCACAGTGGCCGCGACCAGCGTTAGAGTCTTTCCGGCGGCCGCTGTCAGGCCAACCCCGCGCTTGCCTCGACTGTTTTGGAGTTCGCTCCAGAGGACGTAACATGCCCCAAATGCCGCGAACATGACCCCGTGCTGCTTCACGAGTACAGCCAAGCCAAGCAGCAGCCCGCCGAATATGAGGCGGCTGAACTTGCCGCGTTCGACGGCGTCCAGCAGGAGAAGCAGCCCGCAGACCGCGGGCAGCACGACGAAATGCTCCGAGTTCGCCGTCATTCCCAGGAAAGCCCTGCCTACCGAGGAGACGGCGTAGACGGCGGCGGCGGCGATCCCGGCGCCTCGGTCGAAAAGCCGTCGCCCAAGCAGATAAATGAGGACAATGGTGGCCACATTCGCAATAATCAGACCGGCGTGGATGCCCGCGATGCTCTGCCCGAATACCGCCATGATAAGCGCATAGGCGGCGTAGATGCCGGGGAATTTCATGTTGTACGCCATCACGTAGGGTGGAACGCCGTGGAGCATAAGCTGGCCCATGTAGGCGTACTTGCCTTCGTCACGTTCCAGGGGCATGTTGATGATGTGAATCCTGATGAGTGTCATCACCAGAGTGACTGCCGCGACTGCCAGCCACGCCCAGCGGCTGCTGATGCCGATGGGCTTGTGCTGGGTTGTTTTTGCTTGAGGTTGCTGACGCGATCGAGGTTTTTTGGCCATTATGCTAAATCCTAACGCTGAAGTATTGCGTTATTCCAATGTACCACAGTGCGCCCTGAGCGTCAAATGCCGGAGGGAAGTCGAAAGTCTTAAAGTCAAAAGTCGAAAGCGGGAGAAGCCTATGCGGCGGGAAGGACTCGTTACTCGTTTCTCGTTACTTCCCTTCTCACATTTTGAACCTGATCATCAGCACCAGGGCGAACATCAGCATCTGAACGCCGAAGACGAACATCCCGGTGAGGACACGGGAGGCAGCGAGCGCCGGGCCGGAAAGCGGGCAGGCCGTGAGTCCATCGAGCAGGCCCGTGGCGCGGTCGACTGTCCTCTGCGACCAGAGCACGGCGCACGTCATTCCCAGGCAGACAAAGGGGCAGGCCCAGGCGCACACGAGCACAGCCACTGAGTTTACGAACGCGGCACGCGCGCAGGCCACCGTCAGCGAAAAGCCACACATCACCGGCCACAACCATCTCTGCCTTATCAGGCGCTTGATATCGAACACTGCGAGCGTAAGTGCCGCCATGGGTTTATCCTCCTAAAATAGGAGTTAGGACTCAGGAGTTAGAATCCAGACTCTTAACCCGCAAGAAGCCGCCCCCGGTGTTTCGGGATTTGAGGCAGCGAACGATTGTTTGTGTACGGCACAGACGGCGTATTCGCTCCGGAAATCCCGAAACTCTCCGAGGTTATTTCCGTTGTTTCGGGAAACCCTTTTCCCGAAACGGGCCTTCGTTCTAAGCACCTATCCGCTCGTGCAGCGGGAACTCGAAGGCCTCACACCAAAGACTGCTTCAACTGTCGTTCCCGCCGCACGGGGAGATGCGATCCCCATTATCAATTGTCAATTATCCACTATCAATTTCCCGAAGGAACCTTTAACCTTGCAACTTTCAACCTCCCTCAGCCCTCGATACTCAACCTCGATCCCTCGGCCATTATGCCCGGCGAGGCGGATGTCAGCACGTCAAGCGCATCCTCGAGGGTGGGCCGCTTCAGGTAGATGCAGCCAAGCTCGGAACCAAACTCCGAGAGCAAATCTCCGATCACCCGCTCGCCGCTGGCCACCTTGAACGACAAAAACCCGTCTTCTTCCTTGATCTCCAGTGAAATCTGTTCGCGAAGGCGGCTTCTGATCTCCGGGCTATTGACATCGCCGAGCACGACCATGTCCTCGCCCGCGAGTCGTCTGAAGTCCTCCGGCCTGCCGACGAAGTTGATCCGGCCCCGATGGATGACGGCGAGCCTGGAACACATCTGGGCAACCCTGCCCACCGACGTGAACACGACTATTGCCTTAAGGTCGCTGCGGCGCATGAGGAGCAAGTGTTCCCAAAGCTTTTCGAGGGTGTCCGCGTCGAGGCTGTCCAGGAGCGAGTCGATAACCGTGACGGGCGAATCCGCGATGATTGCTCTGGCTATCTCCAGCCTCTTCATTGCTCCCGATGAAAGCTGTTCCACTTTGGTCGAGCGGTAGTCCGAGAGCCTCAACAACTCCAGCAGAAACGGCGCCTGCTTGGCTCTCTGCCGCCTTGGAATTCCCCAGAGGGCGGCAAAAGTGTCCAGGTTTTCGTAGACCGTCATCTCGGGGGCGAGGGCAGGCGTGCTGAGGCCGATACTCACGCGGAAACGCGGATCGTCGTCGGAAGCGCCGAGTTTAACGGAGCCGCTGGCAGGCTCATCGATGCCGGCCATCACGCGGGCCAAGGCGGTCTTGCCGGAGTCCGACCGGCCAAGAACGCCAAGAATTTCTCCCGACGCGACCTCCAGACTCACATCCCAGAGCGTCCATCTGCCCCCCGCGCGCCTGCTCAACTTTTCCACCGCCAACACAGCCATAACAAGCAGAGTATAGCGCCTGATCGCCCACGCGTCAATGAGGAGCGAGTTAAAGGTTAAGAAGTTAAAGGTTGAAGGTTGGGAAGGTATTCTCACTATGCGGCGGGAACGACAAATAGAGCGTCTGCTTCAACCCGCCGCCTTCGAGTTCCCGCTGCACGCATAGCACTCACGCTGGACAGAGGCAGACCATGTTCTCCCACCTGGGTGGCGATTTCCGAATCGCCACCCCACCCATCCCGCCGGATTTCCGAATCCGGCAGAACATGCTGCCGGTTTGGAAGCCACGAATCCGATCGGAGCCTTTCTGAGCTGCCTAAAGCGGCGCAGCCGCAACCAAGAAGGCCATCGCCGGAAAATCAATACGGCCTTTTCGTAATTCGGAAGGTCGGTGGTTTCTTCTTACGTATCTTACAACTGAAATCCGAGGTGACATATCAAAATTCAGTACAACTTGTATAGGATTTCAGTTGTAAGATACTAACCTCTAAACGAAACGCGGGATTCGGAAATCCCTTATTCGAGGATCGGGTGGCGATTCGGAAATCGCCACCCAGAAAAGAGCGAGGTCTGAGCGTGCCCAGCCGTGCGTTGCTTCGGGAAACCCTTTTCCCGAAACGGCCGCACAACCCCAGCGTGGAGAACTCGTTACTCGTTACTTCCCTTAGCGAATCGTCACTCCGAGGTCGCCGAGCCAGTAGCCCTGCGTCGTCGTGCCGCGCAGGCGGATCGCGCCGCGGCCCATCGCGTAACGCAGCTCAGCCGAATAGGCGGGGTTGTCGGTCACGCCCAGAGAACCGTAATCGATTCTGAGCTTCGGCAGGTAACCCAGCGAAAGACTGAGCCGGTTCTCCGGCCGGACCGTGAAGCCGTATTCGATGCCCTGGCTCAGCACGGTACCCGCGCCGCCCTCGGACGCCGCGACAAACTGCGTGCCCTGGAGCCGCTGGCTGAGATGGCTCCATTCTTGGGGCTGCCCTGGGCGTCGCTCCAGCGGTAAGCCGCGTAAGTGCCGACGTTCTGGGAAAAATCGAACTTGAGCCGGCCGCTGGCGTTGCTGACTCTCTGGTCGGCGTTCACGGAGCTGGGGTTGGCCCCATTTACGCTGCCCAAGGCCGCGATGGCGCCGTCAAGCTCCAGTCCCATCCCCTGGCTGATCCTCAGCGAGTGATCGTAGCCCAGGCCAAACGCCCCGTAACCCACCGTCTGACCTGCCGCGTAATAGTAGAAATTCAGGTCGCGATCGAAGATGTCCACGGGCCCCGCGGATTGCGCCAGCTTCATCGGCGGGGCAGGCCTGGCCGCCGGAGGCGCGGGTTTGGTTTTCGGCGAATCGGGGCAATTCCGGCTTGACGGCGCGGCCAGGGCGTTCGCCGAGTCGACGTAAATGTTCTTGCCCGCCGCAAAGTTGTCCGTATCCGTCACCATCGCCACCTTCGCCGTGACCTTATAAGGCCCCGTGCCGGAGCACTTTTCGGAAATCGCCATACCGGCGACCCCATCCCCATCTCCGGTGCAGACGATCATCACCGAATCGGGACGAATGGGCACCGGGAAAGTGGCTGTCAGCGTGGGGCCGGGCACATCGGTTACCTGACCAACAACCGACGATCCCCAGACCTGAAGCGAGCAGCCAAACACAATGACCACACAAGCGACAACAAGCGGTACTTTAGGACGCATTGGAAAACCCTCCCTAAAAAATGGATTCCAACGCCTACGGTTCGCGGAGCGAACAGCTTCCTTGCTGATCAATGCGCTTGTTCCCGCTGTTCGTGGTTGCTAAACATAGGGCGGCTTTGTTGCCGGGTCATTTTGAATAAGGTATAATACGGTCGTGTACTCGCGGTCAGAGTGGTGGAGCGCGGAGGATGAGTTCTCACGTTTCGGTGGAGCGCGGATACGGGCTCGTTTCGGGAAAGGGGTTTCCCGAAACAACGGGGCGGCGGCCCTATAACCCTACCAACCCTATAACCCTATCAACCCTTCCAATGAGGTGACGACTTTTATGGCCGACCGCAGGTACGACTTCGCTAAGATCGAAAAGAAGTGGCAGGAACGCTGGAAGGAAGCCGACTTGTTCAGGACCGAAGACACCACCGGCAAGCCCAAGTTTTACGGGCTGGACTTCTTCCCGTATCCCAGCGGCGCCGGTCTGTCGGTCGGCCACTGCCGCAACTACATCCCCACCGATGTCGCCTGCCGATATAAGCGAATGAAGGGCTTCAACGTGCTCCATCCCATGGGAGACGATGCGTTCGGCCTGCCGGCGGAAAACGAAGCGATCAAGAATCACAGCCATCCCAGGAAGACCGTGCCGGAATATGCCGCCAACTACAAGCGGCAGATGAATCTCATCGGCATCGGCTACGACTGGTCCCGCGAGATAAACTCCAGCGAACCTGATTACTATAAGTGGACCCAGTGGATATTCCTGCTGCTTTACAAGCGCGGGCTGGCTTACCGGTCGCTGGCCCCCGCGAACTGGTGCCCCAAGTGCTCGACGGTGCTGGCTAACGAAGAAGTCAAGGACGGCCGGTGCTGGCGCTGCGACTCCTACATCGAGAAGAAAGACCTTCCGCAGTGGTTCTTCAAGATCACCGATTATGCCGACGCCCTGATCGACGACCTCGACACCATCGACTGGCCGGATTCGATCAAACTGATGCAGAAGAATTGGATCGGCAGGAGCGAAGGCGCCGAAGTCACGTTCAGAACATCGCAGGGCGAGCATATAGAGGTCTACACCACCCGGCCTGACACCCTCTGGGGCGCGACGTTCATGGTCCTGGCGCCGGAGCACCCGCTGGTGGACAAGCTTACCACCCCCGACAAGCGCGAGGAAGTGGAAGCGTATAAGAACTTCGCCCTGCGGGAGAGCGCCATCGAGCGGCAGTCGGCCGAGAAGGAAAAGACCGGCGTATTCATAGGGTCGTTCGCCGTCAACCCGGTCGACAATCGCAAGATTCCAATCTACATCGCGGACTACGTTATGATGGGCTACGGCACCGGCGCGATTATGGCCGTTCCCGCGCACGACGAGCGCGATTTCGAATTCGCCCTGAAGTTCGGAATACCCATCGTGCCCGTCATCCAGCGCACCGACGGCCTTTCGAAGAGCCGCGTGTTCGATGGTTACGTGGAGCCGGGATTCGAGGAAGCGCTGAAGCACGAAGGCATTTCCTACGAATACCGCGACAGCTTCTTTTGGGTGACGATGCGCGACAAGGACCAGGCGGACAGATACATCGGCATTGCCCGCGAGTTCCTGGAGAACACGGAAGCCTGGATAGAAGTGGTCGGCAGCCGGTGGACATTTATCTTCGCCAACCGTGGGATAGTCTCGTTCGACAGATACGAGGCCGAGTATGAGATTCTGCATTTGGTCAAGGAGCGGGCGCCCTCTCTGGAGCGCGCTCAGACCTTGATGGAGGTCCTTTATAAAGAGCCTTTCTATCGCGATGGGCTCTTCCACGCCGAGTATGGCGATATGATCAACTCCGGCCGGTTCTCCGGCACGCCCGGCTCGGTCGCCAAGAAAAAAGTGACCCAGTGGCTCGAGCAGACCGGCAAGGGGAAGTTCACCGTGAACTACAAGCTGCGGGACTGGCTGATCTCCCGGCAGAGGTATTGGGGCGCGCCGATTCCCATTATCCACTGCGAGAAATGCGGCGAGGTCCCGGTCGCCGAGGATGATTTGCCCGTGGTGCTGCCGGACGTGGAGAACTACGTTCCCTCCGGGACCGGGGAGTCACCGCTGGCCAACATCCCCGAGTTTGTGAACGTCACCTGCCCGACATGCGGCGGCCCGGCCAAACGCGAGACCGATACCATGGGCGGTTTCGCCTGCTCCAGCTGGTATTTTCTGCGATACGTGAACCCCCATCTCTCGAGCGCCCCGTTCGATAAGGACCTGGCGGCCTATTGGCTGCCGGTGGACCTGTACGTGGGCGGGGCGGAACACGCGGTGATGCACCTGCTTTACGCGCGGTTCTGGACCAAGGCGCTGCACGATGCGCATCTGGTGCCGTTCGTGGAACCGTTCGCGAAGCTGATGAACCAGGGGATGGTGCTTGCCCTGACCCCGCATCGCACCATGGAAGCGGGCGAGAGCGTCGAGGTCGAAGGCGACGAGAGTGACCGTGACCTGATTCCCATTACCGCCGAGGAAGCGGCCAGCCTCGACCCCGACAAGGTCATCCGGAAATACGTGAAGATGAGCAAGTCCAAGAGAAACGTGGTCACCCCGGATGCGATGGCCGAGAAGTTCGGCGCGGATGCCCTGCGCACCTACGAGCTTTTCGTGGCGCCATTCGAAGATGCGATCCAGTGGAATGAGGACGGCATGAACGGCGGGTTTCGGTTCATGGGCCGGGTATGGCGGCTCGTGAACGACTACGCGGGCAGGTTCGATCCTAACTGGAGAGGCGCCGCCGCCGAGGAAGCCGCCGCAAACCCGGCCGCGAAGGCGCTCCGCCGTAAAGTCCACCAGACCATCAAGAAGGTGGGCGAGGATATCGAAAACTTCCGGTTCAATACGGCGATCGCGGCGCTGATGGAGCTGACCAACGAAATGTATCTGTTCGCTGCGACCCTCGGCTCGGATGGGCGTTCTTACGCGATGAGCGAGGCCATAGAGAACCTCGTCTTGATCCTCTCGCCCATGACCCCGCACATCGCCGATGAGCTGTGGTCGGAGGCGCTCGTGAAATCCGGCTTCACCCTCGATGTCCCCTGGCCGGACTACGACCCCGAGGTCGCGAAAGCCGATGAGGTAGAAATAGTCGCGCAGGTGAACGGCAAGGTGCGCGATAAGATGGTAGTCCCCACCGATGCCGACGAAAAAGCCATGGAATCCGCCGCGATGGCCTCGGAAAAGATCCAGGCGGAGCTAAGCGGCAAGACCGTGCGCAAAATAATCGTGGTGCCGGGGAAGCTGGTCAATATAGTGGCTGGATAGTGGGGAAGTGGAAAGCAGGGAAGGGACGGCGCGCTACGGGTCACATAGCGATGAAACGCACTCCCCCTTGCTTCGGCCGCAGAGCGAAGCAGCGCGACCGAAGCCGGCGCCGCAGGTGCCGCAAAACCCTTCCGAGACGAGGATTTCTTAGGAGCGAACGAGAAGAATCTGCTTTTGTTGTTTCGGGAAACCCTTTTCCCGAAACGGCTCTATGCGGCGTGAGGCTGCCAGCCTTCACTGGTGAGCTAGTGTCTACTTGCATAAATAGCTAATAGTATTCTTGCCGGTGTATCGGGAATCTTGTTCCCGATACGCACTTAGTCTCGGGAACAAGATTCCCGAAACACCCGTTACAGCATTCTATCAATCAATTATGCAACTAAGCACTAGGAAGGAGCATTGCGTTGGCTAACAAACCCGACATAATCAAGAGCTACCCTGATGAGTCTATTCTGGAAGAGTTAAGAAGAGCGGCTGAACTCGCGGAGAAGCCGGCTCTCACAAGAGGCGATTTCACTAGACTCTCCGGTATGAGCGCACAGGCGGTTGCGCGCAGGTTCGGCGGCTGGAGGGCCGCACTGGAGCGCGCCGGCCTCGCGCATATGTACTACGGAGAAACCGACGAAACCAGGCGACAGTACTCCGACGAGGCCATGATCGAAGAAGTCGGCCGGGTCGCCCTGCTTGTCGGCAAGCCGATGCTCACCAGGACGGAGTTCAAGGTTCACTCGAAGATTAGCGTCAACGCTGTCTGCTCGAGGCTCGGGCCCTGGGTTAAGACACTGAACCGCGCCGGCCTGGGAGAGAATTACAACATAGTCAACCACTATCCCGACGAGTCACTCCTGGAAGCTCTCAGAAAAGCGGCCGCGCAGGTGCGGAAGCCGGTGCTCACGAGGGTAGACTTCAAGAGGCTTTCAGGGATAGATTCCAGCACGGTCGGCCACCGGTTCGGCACGTGGAGCAGGGCGCTGGAATTGGCTGGAATTGCAGACATGTGCCTATGTGAAGGCGCGCCCAGCCCAGTGCCCGCGCATCAGTAACGGGGAGTTGCTGGAAGAACTCCGGCGCGTGGCCCGGCTTGTTGGGGGATCGCTGCTCCACGAGCATCAGTTTATGAGACATTCGAAACGGAGCGCCTCGACCTATCTGAGGCGATTTGGCAGTTGGCGGACGGCCTTGGCCCTTGCCGGTCTACCCGGCCTGTATGCCGGACCGGATTCCGGGCGGCACTTGGAGGGCCAAGCCATGACCGAAGAGATGCTGCTAGATGAAGTCAGGCGCGCGGCCCGGCTTGCCGGCAAGCCCGTGCTCAGTACTCCCGACTTCGATACTCACTCCAAAGTTGCCGTCGGCACGGTCCGGCACACACTAGGAAGCTGGAACGAAGCGCTGGAACGTGCCGGATTGGGCCACATGCGCTTCCGTATGGATAACGAGGCCGCCCGTGCCTACCGTGCGAAGCACTCAGACGAGGAACTCAGGGAGGAGATCCGGCGCGTCGCCCAGCTCGTCGGGAAGCCATTCCTCACAAAACAGGACTTCGTCAAGTATTCCAAGATCGGAACCACCACGTTCCGGGAGCGATTCGGAAGCTGGAAGAACGCGCTGGAGATTGCGGGAGTGGGCCAGATGTTCGCCGGAAACGGCGGGGAACGCATGCGCGAGAGGGTGAATCAAGACGAACTGCTGAACGAGGTCCGGCGTGTGGCGGCCCTCGTCGAAGGCCGAATGCCCACGATGTTCGACTTTATTAAGCACTCCGAGACCCCATTTCGAGGCGTTCGTCAGCTCGGAGGGTGGAGGAAAGCACTTCACCTTGCGGGAGTGGACAGGTCATGCGAGTCCTGGGGCCGCCGCGGGCCGTGTAAGTCACGGGGCCAGTCCCGCGAGGACCTGCTGGAGGAGGTGCGGCGAGTAGCCGCTCAAGTGAACAAACGGACGCTCACATTTCCCGACTTCGTAAGAAATTCCGAAGTTGGCATTTATCCTATTGAACGGGAGTTTGGAACGTGGCGGCAAGCGCTTGAGGCTGCCGGGCTGAGCAAGGCCTTCGCCAAGAGTGCCCCGCCCGCACATCCCGCGCCTGCTGGACCTTCTGATGAGGAATTGCTGGCGGAAGTGCGGCGAGTGGCCGCCCTGATGCCTACGCCCGTACTCCCGACTCCCGAGTTCATCAAGCATTCGGAAGTCAGTCCCTCGACTCTAAGGCGGCGCTTTGGTGGATGGAAGGAGGCATTGGAGCTTGCCGGGGTCGGCGAGATGTACGGCGGTTCAGGTCGAGCTCTCGCAAAGCGCTACAGCCGTTCCGACGAAGAACTACTCGAAGACGTTCGGCGGGTTGCCTCGCTGATGGGGAAGCGCGAGCTTACAAAGCGAGATTTCCTCAGGCATTCCGACATCAGCGTGGAAACGCTTATGCGGCGTTTCGGAGGATGGAAGGAGGCATTTCCGAACGCGCCGGAGTGAAACCACGTCAATCACCTAGGAAGCCTCTTAGGTATTCTGACGAGCAATTGCTGGGCGAAGTTCGGCGTGTGATGCTGCTGCTGGGGACGCGCAACCTTTCAGGGCGGGACATCATCAGGCACTCCGAGGTCCGCATTCCCACCCTGGCTCGAAGGTTCGGAGGATTGAAGAGGACGCTGGAACTTGCTGGGGTGTGATTATGGGCCGTCTGACGGTCGCCTGAACAGCGGCACTTCGTTGTTTCGGGAAACCCCTTTCCCGAAACGGCGGCGCAAAGAGGTGAAAGAAGTTGGCACGTTTCGATATCGACGCAAGATTGGTTGGCGAGGTTTGCCGGAGGTACCCGGTCAGAGAGTTGGCTGTATTCGGCTCCGCCCTTCGGGATGACTTCGGAGCAGACAGCGACATCGATCTCCTGGTAGACTTCGAGCCTGACGCCGAGGTCGGGTTCCTGACCCTGGCCGCGATGTCCAGGGAACTCTCGGACGCCCTAGGGCGCAAGGTCGACCTCGTGCCCAAGGGCGGCCTGAAGCCTCGGATCCGAGCCGGCGTGCTCACCGCCGCCGAAGTGCTGTATGCGGCGTGAGGTGGACTGGGATCTGGTAATGTCCGATTTTCGGCAGGTGGCGGGTTTGGCAGGCGCAACGCTTTCGCGTGAAGCGACCAAGGTGCAAGTGAGCAACTCGCCGCACAACCCGCCGTCCAGCCTGCCTACGAATAAAATGGCTGTCTATGTCTTCTTTTGGGGCGACCAATGCCTGAAGGTTGGAAAAGCCGGACCCAAGAGTCAGCCCCGCTACACAAGCCAGCACTACAATCCCGGAAGCAACGGAAGCAACCTCGCCAAATCTGTCCTCAAATACGGCAGGGAGATGGGATTATCCGGCGTTGGAGAGGACAACGTCGGAGAATGGATAAGGCAAAACACCAGCAGGGTCAATATATTGATTGATGTTGCTGCTGGCGAGCGGATTCTCGGTCTGCTTGAGTCATTCTTGCAGTGCAGGTTCCAGCCACGATTCGAGGGCTTCAAGAGTGACAAATGATGCCCAGCCGCGCGCTCGGGTTGCATACGACACAAGTAATTAAACACCAGAACACCGTGGGATCGCGGAACTCACGACAAATCGGACGGAACGAACCTTATGAGTCCCCCAACGTGATCAAAGCCGGAATCGTTCGATGCTAACGCTGACAAGCCATAATCTCGCATGGCTGCCACAATTAGCGAATCATTAGTCAGCAGCCCTTCGGTGGTGCGAACATCATTCGCGGAATGCAGGCGGCTCTCGTCTATATCCATGATCACCAGGTTGCCATTCAGGATGCTCAGCGTCTGGTTCCAATAAACTTCGAGGCCTCTAATATCTCGCGGTCGTTTGTTAAGCGCGGAAGCCTTTTCCTGTGTGATCAGGCCCTTGGCGAAAGCCTCAGCCAACATCAGTTTGTGGGTTGCCTCATTCACAACCTCCAGGGTGGTAGCGCCGGTGATCTCCTCGGACGCACACCTGAGCAGGAGATTCAGACATTCCCGAGATCGACCGCAGAGGGCATATACCAGGATATTTGCATCCAAGAAGACGTCGGAACCGGAAGAAAGGCTGGACAACGGCATAGCAGCCACGTCAGATGTCCTCCACGTCCACGTCCTCCGCGATCCAGCGAATTGTCTCTGGATCCAAGTCGTAATGCGCGACCGCCGACTCTATCGCCCGAACAGCGGCACTTGCGCGCTCCTCTCGGCCCTCTGGTGGAAAACGGACGGCCTTCAGGCGCAGCCATTTCTCTCGCGGCTCAGGCGGTCCGGGTACTGTGTAATGTCGTTGGGTGCTCATCTAATTGCCTCTGTCGTGTTTCTATGCTCAATATAGTTTACCATATTTTAGACGGCGGCTCCTCCACAGTACGATGTAGGTAAGCGCTCACTCTCGCTTAGCACCTCGTCATGCTCGGACTCAGCTCACCCTCATCTCCAATCAGCATTACCTTCGGCTCTCGCATGACCGCGCTGACAAAATGCTCACCATCCGCGATGCGCTGGTTGAATTCGCTGGTCGAAAAGACCATCGGGTTGATCTCGCGGCCGAGACGCTCCTGGGCCGGACCGAGCGCCCGCACCACGTCACCGAAGCCAGCGTCGCCGATCACCATAACGTCCATGTCACTAACACTTTTCTCTTCTGAGCGGGCGAACGAACCGTAGATGAACGCGAAGCTGATGCTCCCGGCCACCGGAGCCAGAGCTTCGCGAATCACGTCCGCGACACCCGAAGTCTTGACGATCAGTCCACGGAGGTCCGCAAAAACGGGTGAGTTGCGATTTGCCTGGTAGTAAACCTGACTGCCGCGGACCGTTCGCGTCACAAGGCCGGCGCTTACCAGACTCTTCAGTTCGCGGTGCACGGCCCCCGCGCCGCCTGCCGCAAACCTTGCGATCTCTCGGCCGTAATAAGACCGGTCACTGTGCGTGAAGAGAAGCGCGATGATGGCACGCCGGACCTGCCCGAACAGCGCACTAGCTATCTTGTTGTCACCAATACTCGTTCCCATAACGGGAACAATTGTACCCGATATGGGAGCGATTGTCAAGGCATCCCCGGCAAAGTAAGAGTTCACTCCTGATGAGTACAGCGTCATGCTGAACTTGATTCAGCATCTCGCATGAGACCCTGAATCGAGTTCAGGGTGACGTATTCTCATTGTTTGTGAGCTGTTACCCGGCAAACCTTCAAACGCCTCTCGTATCCACTGGTAATTGGCTTCGCTCATACCTAATGACGAGTAATCTTCGATGTAAGCTATGAATCCGCCGTGGAAAGAGCCTAACTGATCGTTGAGGAACTTCGCATAGGCGAAGATCTCATCCCGGGTGCCGGTGATGGCGCGCCTCTGATGGTCTATCGAACAGCAGAAACAGATTTTTCCGCCAAACTCCCTGGAAAGCCTCTCCACGCCCAGCAGATCCGGCTGCAGAAGCTCGATGATGTCCAGGCCAATGTCTATCAGGTCACCGATTATGTCATAGACCTGCCCACAGGAATGAAACCAGACTTTCTTGCCCGACCGGTGCACCAGGTCGAACTGCTCGGCGTAACGCGGCTTGAACACCTCGCGCCAAAGGCTGGGTGATATAATCAAACCTTTCTGAGTCCCCCAATCGTCACCGAACTTGACCGCATCGATCGGGTAATCGCTCAGCCCCTCGATCATGGAGTTCTCAAACCCGTATACAATATCGAGCACTCTATCCGCGAGGGCTCTGTCGGTGTACAGGTCCGCCAGGAAATCCTCCATCCCCCTCAAGAACGTGGCCTGGTTGAAGCCGCTGATCCCCACTCCGAACACCGTGAACTTGTCGCGGTTTTCTTCCACGAACTCCGAAACGTGGTCCAGCCTGCCCGGCGCGCGCGGGTCCGGCGGGACGTAACTATCGATTTTGGCGGGGTCAGCCAGGGGGAGGCATTCGGGCTGGCCCATGGTGCCATCAAGGGTGCGCCACACATAGCCCCACTCAGTGGCCTCCGGGACGCCCGGTTTGAAGTCCCTGCCGGGGCCGAAGCCGACCCAGGGAGCGTCGGACCTCTCGATATCGCGGTTAAAGTAGACGATTGGGACCCGCGGCGGATCGCGCATCTCTACCGCGCGATATACGATTTCCTTGGATGTCATCAGTTATACTCCCAGATTTTCATCACAAAAACGCGAAGGTAAGAGGCTCGAGGATGATCATTACCAAGCGCATGGCTGTCATTCCGAGCAAGTGACGGCGACGCTGTCGCCGTTACATTGTCAAGAAACCCACCCCCGGTGTTTCGGGAATCTTGTTCCCGAAACTGGGGAGTTTCTTAGGAGCGAATGTGAGGAATCTCGACCTATCGGATGAGCCTCACCCACCGGAACAAGAATCCAAGCGCGGCGTTGAGATTCCTCGCTACCCGCTCCTAAGAAACTCCCCAAAGAAACCGACGCCCCCGATGTTTCGGGATTTCGGGTGATCAGGTCCGACGAGCCGGGCTAGGCCAAAATCCCGAAACATCTGCAAGAAACCGACCCCCGGTGTTTCGGGAATCTTGTTCCCGAAACTGGGGAGTTTCTTAGGAGGAACGAAGAATCTGCTTTTAGCTCCCGCGTGGATCTATGCCGTAACGTAAAAGCAGATCCTTCGCCGGAGTTTACCCTGAGCGAAGCTTAAGGCCTCGGGATGACGTAATCGTTGCGCTGGTGCCCGCTGCATTAAGCAACTTCCGCGCTCTTCCGAAGAGAGTTTCTTAGGAGCGAATGTGAGGAATCTCGACCTATCGGATGAGCCTCACCCACCGGAACAAGAATCCAAGCGCGGCGTTGAGATTCCTCGCTACCCGCTCCTAAGAAACGCCCCCTGTTTCGGGATTTCCGTTCCGCGTTCGCTTCACTCAAATCCCGAAACACCCGGGGCTGGTTTCTTTCCAATGTGACTGCGACCCCGTCGCCGTCACTTGCTCCTCCTAAGAAACTCCCCAGTTTCGGGAACAAGATTCCCGAAACACCGGGGGTGGGTTTCTTTCCAATGTAACGGCGACAGCGTCGCCGTCACTTGCTCGGAATGACATATGCGGTGACTTGTACTCGATAATCTGTGAGTCTGTTATCTCCATCTGCCATTTTCGCGTTTTCGCGATTAATTCTCTTCCGTCCCCATAAACTGCCTTATCTTCTCCACCTTCTTCACCCCCCGGCAGTGGGGCAGATATCGCAGGAACTCCTTGCCGTAGAACTTTTTGTGGATGCGGGAGTCGAGGATGGCGACCACTCCGCGGTCGGTCTTGGTGCGAATCAGCCTGCCGAAACCCTGCTTGAGGCGGATTTGGGCCTGGGGGATGGCGTAATCGCGGAACCAGTTGCCGCCCTCGCGCTCGATTTGCTCGCAGCGGGCTTTGTGAGTAGGGCTGTCCGGCACGGCGAAGGGAAGCTTATCAATGATAACGCACGAAAGCCTCTCGCCCTTCACGTCCACCCCCTCCCAAAAACTGTGCACCCCCATCAGGCATGTGCTTTCGTCCTCGCGGAACTCCTTTATAAGGCGCTCGTTGGACATCTCGCCCTGCCGCAGCAGCCGGAGGGCACCTTGTCCACCAGCCGGTCGAAGACTTCATTGAGCATCCGGTACGAGGTGAACAGCATAAAAGCTCGGCCGATTGTCGAGGTGATTATCTCCCCTATTCTTTCGGCCACCGCGTCGGCGTAATCGGTGCTGCCGGAAGGAAATTCCAGGTCTTCCGGAACGTAGAGCAGGCTCTGGTCCATAAAATCGAACGGCGAGCCGAGGATGATCTCGTTGCATTCCTCCACCCCCAGCCGGTTCTTGATATAGCCGAAGGTGCCCGAGTTGGAGAGCGTGGCCGACGCGCCGATCACAGCCTCTGCATTGCCCCAAAGGGCGCCGTGCAGGATGCTCGCCACGCTTACCGGGCTGAAGTGCAGATAGCAACTGACGAACTTCGATCCCGAAGGCTTCTCGCACCACCTGAAGTAGTTGGGATCGTCGGCGAAGAACAGTTCCGCAAGCTCATCGTGAGCGCGCCCCAGCATTCGCCGGAACCCGTCGAGCCTCTCCTTGAGGTCCTCTTTGCCCTCGGTGTCATGATCGAGAAGCTGGGTATCGAGACTGCCCAAGAGCGTCAGCAGGTCCTTCACGTTTTCTTCCACAGAGATCTTCTCGAACGACTCGTAAAGCTCATCGAAGAAGAACTCCTGCTTGCGCACCTGGCTGAAGGTATTGAAGAGCATACTGTTGGCGCTCTGGATCATGTCCAGTTCTCTCTTGGGGATCGTCAGGTCCCTGCACTTGCCGATGCGCTTCAGGAGCGAGGGCACGCGGTAGTTCGAGAACTCTATCCCGAATACCCCGCTGGCCACGTCTTCGATGTGGTGGGCTTCGTCGAAGATGACCGCGCCATAGTCCGGCAGCACACCGCTCTTGGGGTCGTTCATCCTCATCGCCAGGTCGCTGAAGAAAAGCGAGTGGTTCACGACGATGATGTCGGCCTTTTCCGCCCGTGCTCGCATCTTGTAGTAAAAGCACTGGCCGCTGTAGCGGCAATCCAGGCGACGGCACGTATCCGGGTTGCAGCAGACCTCCGACCATTCGGGAAAAACAAAGTCCAGCTCGCCGGGATCCCCGGTCTCCGTGGTCGAAGCCCACTCCTGCAGAGCCTTGAAGCTCGGGTCGCTGTCGTATAGGACCGAAACCGACGCCTGGTCGAGTTCCTGCAGGCAGAGGAAGTTGCCGCGGCCCTTCATAAGGACCGCATCGAACGGGTGGTCCTCCATCACCTCGCTGATCATCGGAATATCCTTGGTGACAAGCTGGCCTTGAAGATTGATGGTGTGGGTGGAGACGATTACCGGTTTTCCGCCGAGCGCATAGAGAATGGCTGGGGTGAGGTAGGCAACGGTCTTCCCGACCCCGGTGCCGGCCTCCACGAGAAGGTGTTCCTTGTTCAGCAGGGCCTCGGCCACTGCCTCAGCCATCGCCACCTGCTCCTCCCTGAACTCGTAACCAGGGCAGTGCGTGGCGAACCGGTCCGTCGGGACCCAGTAACTTGCGGATGTCGTCGAGCATATCCAGGAAATTCTACCCCAGCGAACGCCAAAGCGTCAAGCGAAGGGAAGTCGAAAGTCCAAAGTCAAAAGTCTAAAGTCGCACCCACGCGGCGGGTGTACCGGAACTTCTGGCAAGCACGCAGACTTGGGTGCGTCTCAGTATGCATAGACAAGAAATAGTCGGGAGGCGATTTAGAGTTGCACGCAAGCAGGAATGTCTTGCTACTTGTCGTGCTCGGGCTGGCGCTAGTCGTCGGCGTCGCGGCGGGAGACGGCTGCATGTTCTACAGACTTGCACGCGTTTCGCGCTGGGCGGGAACACGCCATGATCAACGAGCCTGAGCAAAAAGCCGCTATCTTTTTTAGCCACGGCACCGAGAAGCTGATGGTAAGCCCAAGCTACGATGGCGCTACGGAGAAATTCGCCTGGATAATACCCGTCCCGGCGCGCCCGAAAGTGGAGATAGTCGACGGGGCTATCTTTCACGAACTGGCGGCCCTAACAACCCCGGTGCCGGCGTCGATGCCATCCACCGCAAAATCATCCGCCGGCGAACGCGCAAGCGTTCAGGTATTGGAACGCAAAATCGTGGGGCACTATGACGTGTCAGTGCTGTCCTCCTCAGATTCCGAAGCTTTGATGAAATGGCTCGCCGCCAATGGTTACCAGCTTCCCCAGAGGCAATCAACCCGATCAAAGAGTATATCAGGCGGCACTGGACGTTTGTCGCCTGCAAGGTCACGGACAACGGCCCCGGTACCGCACACGGTCTGAAGACGGGCACTCTTGCACCGCTGTCAATGACCTTCCGTTCTGCCAGACCGGTCTATCCTCTGAGAATGTCGGCGGCAAATCCAAAGCCATTCGACCTGCTTGTTTATATGATCCTGCCCGTGCCGACACCGGGGTGGATGCATCGCGATAATACCCGACATCGGCAGTTACGTGCCGTTCTCGTATTACGGGGATTACCCCTGGGGATTTCTCTCGCACGAATACGACCAACCGAAAACGTATCCTACACTTGCAAAGCTAAGCAATGCCAATATGGAGATTTTCCAAGCGGCGACTACGCAAGGGACTTCCAAGGTCAGACCCGAAGAGTGCACCTGCGATCTGGTGTGGAACGTTATTCGCCAGCCGCTCGGGCCCGCAGGCAACTACTCCCTCCCCTTTCCGCTTCGTTGAGGTAAGAGAATTTGCGCGCCTTTCTTAACAGATATTTCCTGGCTCTGGCAGTCTCCGCGCTGATATTGTCGGGCCACTCCCCGGTTTGCGCCCAATACGCTCCACCGGTTCCGCCCGACTTTTATGTTGGGCCTGTCCGGTTGCCGCATTTGACACGCGCCCTCCGCAAGAAATGGCCGCACATTTTAACCGCGGTCGTCTCTCACAATCGCGGGACGGTTGCGGTCTTTACCGGCTCTGCGGTATATCTGACCGATGCGCTAGGGAAACGAGTGCGCAGACTCCGCGTTCTGCTCCCCGAGGAAATCGCAAATCAGGAGACTATGGTATCTTTCGTCTTCAGGCGGGACGATCAGCGCGTGGCGATCATGACAACCCTGGTCGGCGGCGAACCGATGGGGTACACTATCGAGAGGCTCTGGACCGCGCGCGTTGCCTCCGGACGAGTGCGGCGGCTGATGAAGTGGGAATATCGGGTGCAAGGCCCCGGTCCCGTGACCGCGGATCGGAAAATCAAGGGATGGACCTTCAACGGGAAGTCGGTTATCGTCTCCGGAGACATCTATAGGGGCGCTGACATGCCTGCGGAGGCGGAGAAAGTCGGCGCCAAGGCAGTTATCGTCAGAGACGCGCAGAGAGCAAGACGGCACGCCAGGACGATAAGATGAGACTGAGGACCGCCCCGCTCCGATACCCCGGGGGCTTGCCCTCGGACTCTGGGCCCTACCAACCCTAAAACCCTGCGGAAACCCTCAGCACCTCGGCGTACTCGCGCCGACCTTGGCACCTTCGCCGGTCATCTTCTTTGTCAGGTATCGCTTGACGAAGACGAAGTAGTACCAGGGGGTCTCGGTGCGATGGGCCGCAAGCGCGGCGAGCTTCACTCGAAATACACCCTCATCAAAACCGATCCAGACGTTCGGCTCGCGGGTGCCGTAGAAGCACATCGGGACACCGGGTGAGGCGAGCTTGACCGCATCGGCGGCGGCTTGATGGTCCGGGTGAGGGTTATATATGCGGTCGGGGTCCCAGGAAAGGACGATGTCGGGAGGGTCCTCGAGGACCAGCCGCTTTACATCCTCGGCGAACTCGGCGATGTGTTCGGGAAGGCGTTTGTCGGGATAATCGAAGAGCACTACTCGCGCCCCGCCGAGAACTTCGGCGGCGTCGGCCTGATGGCGGCTTCGCAAGCCCTCCAGCCGGGCCTTTGCGTACCCCGAACGCCCCTTGCCTCCCCGAGTGGCGACGCAAAACGTCACCTCCGCCCCGCGCCGCGCGAGCATGTGAACGAGCCCCCCGCAGTAGAACTCGATATCGTCCGGGTGAGCGCCGATAAAAAGCGGCTTTCTCACCCCGAGCAGTTTATCCACCCTGGCGGAGTTCTCGGGCGGGGGTCGAGCCGGCGTATGGCCGAACGGGCTTGAAGTAGAGCCGGAGCGTGGCCGCGCACACCACAGCCGCCAGTATGGACCCTATCGCAAGGCATATCCGGCCGAGTTCGTTCATGGCCCGGAACGCCGCCGGTCGCGGCGCCATAAGCCGTTCGTAGTTTGCAGCGATTTTCGCGCATGCCTCCCCGCAGGATGCGGCGTCGCGGACGTGAGTCTCGTACACCAGCGGTCCCGTATAGCCGCAGCATCGACCAGGGCCGCGATCACCTCGCGCCAGTCGAGCGTGCCTTCGAACGGCAGCCAGTGCCGCTCCTGGCCGTCCTGATCGGAAATATGGACGCTCATCATTAGCGGCCCGGCCCGGCGAATGAGCGAAGGGATCTCTTCCGGCGGGTAGAGGTGGTTGACGTCGAAGTTGATGCCAACATTGGGCCGGTCTATGCGCTCGATCACGGCAAACACCTCGTCGAGCGAGCTTCCTATTTCGTCCTTGGGAAGCGGCTCGACGCCGATGTCCATCCCCTTTTCTCCGGCGATATCGGCCACGCGCCTGAGCGCCTCGGCCGCAAACTCTATTCGCAGCGACCTGGGCGCGTCGC
This sequence comes from uncultured bacterium, assembly GCA_963823885.1. Classification (GTDB taxonomy): domain Bacteria; phylum Armatimonadota; class UBA5829; order UBA5829; family UBA5829; genus CAWGNL01. The sequence continues at coordinate 7,921 of CAWGNL010000119.1, read as the reverse complement.
AATCGGTCCTGCGCTCCCGGGTGGGCCACGATCATCTTCGCGCCGAGTCTGTCCGCGACATCTATCGCATCCACGAACGCCGCAATCGCGCTCTGCCTCACCTCGGCATCCGGTGAAGATGGGTCGAAGAAGCGCCCGTAAGGACCGTGGACCGACAGGAACTCGACTCCGGGCTGCCCGCGCATTGCGTCGAGCATCATTTCCTTGTCCCAGGCCGTGGAGTAGTAGCATTCCATGGCCCCGATCCCGGAATCGCTGATCGCCCGCACAAGTTCGCGCAGAAATTCGGCCATGAGGCCGTTCAGGTGGTCGTCGAATAGGGCGGGCTTGCCGGCGCCCGGCTTGCTGTATAACGCAAGGGCCACTTCCCTGGGCATCACACGGATGAACGAACTGCCGGAAACGGCCAATCGAAAAGGTTTATTCAAAATCATGTCCCCAGAAGTTGTCGGTTGACGGTTAGCGCGGCCCATTACCCCGATGGGTAGGGATCTCCGAATCCCTACCCCAGAGCCAATGCCCGATCTCAGAATCCGGCGGGTTGCGCGAAGCCTAGGGGGTTTTGAGACCCCGATCTGGCCTTGAGGTGGCGATTCTGAGATCGCCACCTATCGGGTAAACCGTAAACCGTCAACCAAGAAGGAACTTAGCGCGGGAGGGGGCAAATACCTTCGTGGCGGAGGTTATGGGGGGAAGTCAAAGTTAGAGGAAAATAAAAGAGCCCCACATGTGCCGTGTGCCTACCCAGTTTTTGAACCCTAGCTAACCAGGGCGGAATCCGCTGCTGTTCCTCGCGATTCCCCCGGTCGCCCGGAGGCTGCCACTCGGAATCAACAAGTCAGACGCCAGAAATTATGAGTGTCGGCTCAAAACTTCCTCGGCCAATCACGTACACCGCAGGGCTCTAAAGCCATTCGCGATTTCCAAATGTATGATACCACAATAAGGGGGCGTTTTCAAGTGGTGAATGTCGTCATTATCAATTGTCCGAAGTTAATTTCCCATTAAAGCCGTACGTGCTCAGGAATCATGATTACCCAGCGCATGGCTGTCATTCCGAGCAATTGACGGCGACCCCGTCGCAGTCACATTAGAAAGAAACCCACCCCCGGTGTTTCGGGAATCTTGTTCCCGAAACTCGGGAGTTTCTTAGGAACGAATGTGAGGAATCTCAACCCTTCGGATGAGTTTCACGCACCGGAACAAGAATCCAGGCGCGGCGTTGAGATTCCTCGCTACCCGCTCCTAAGAAACTCTCTTCGGAAGAGCGCGGAAGCTGCTTAATGCAGAGGGCACTAGCACAACGATTACGTCATCCTGAGCCCTTCGGCTTCGCTGCTCAGGGTAAACTCCGGCGAAGGATCTGCTTTTACATTACGGCATAGATCCATGCGGGAGCTAAGAGCAGATTCTTCGTTCCTCCTGAAGAAACCTTCCATGCCGCCGGCTTCGGGGCAGTCGCCCGCGAAGCATAGCCTGCCGGGGTGAGTTTCTTTATAACGTGACTCCGCGGCGCGAGGTCACTTGCTCCTAAGAAACTCCCCAGTTTCGGGAACAAGATTCCCGAAACACCGGGGGTCGGTTTCTTGCAGATGAAACATCTGCAAGAAACCGACCCCCGGTGTTTCGGGAATCTTGTTCCCGAAACTGGGGAGTTTCTTAGGAGCAAGTGACCTCGCGCCGCGGAGTCACGTTATAAAGAAACTCACCCGGCAGGCTATGCTTCGCGGGCGACTGCCCCGAAGCCGGCGGCATGGAAGGTTTCTTAGGAGGAACGAAGAATCTGCTCTTAGCTCCCGCATGGATCTATGCCGTAATGTAAAAGCAGATCCTTCGCCGGAGTTTACCCTGAAGCGAAGCCGAAGGGCTCAGGATGACGTAATCGTTGTGCTAGTGCCCTCTGCATTAAGCAGCTTCCGCGCTCTTCCGAAGAGAGTTTCTTAGGAGCGGGTAGCGAGGAATCTTAACGCCGCGCCTGGATTCTTGTTCCGGTGCGTGAAACTCATCCGAAGGGTTTGAATTCCTCACATTCGTTCCTAAGAAACTCCCGAGTTTCGGGAACAAGATTCCCGAAACACCGGGGGTGGGTTTCTTTCTAATGTGACTGCGACGGGGTCGCCGTCAATTGCTCGGAATGACAGCCATGCGCTGGGTAATCATGATTCCTGAGCACGTACGGCTTTAATGGGAAATTAACTTCGGACAATTGATAATGACGACATTCACCACTTGAAAACGCCCCCTTATTGTGGTATCATACATTTGGAAATCGCGAATGGCTTTAGAGCCCTGCGGTGTACGTGATTGGCCGAGGAAGTTTTGAGCCGACACTCATAATTTCTGGCGTCTGACTTGTTGATTCCGAGTGGCAGCCTCCGGGCAACCGGGGGAATCGCGAGGAACAGCAGCGGATTCCGCCCTGGTTAGCTAGGGTTCAAAAACTGGGTAGGCACACGGCCCATGTGGGGCTCTTTTATTTTCCTCTAACTTTGACTTCCCCCCATAACCTCCGCCACGAAGGTATTTGCCCCCTCCCGCGCTAAGTTCCTTCTTGGTTGACGGTTTACGGTTTACCCGATAGGTGGCGATCTCAGAATCGCCACCTCAAGGCCAGATCGGGGTCTCAAAACCCCCTAGGCTTCGCGCAACCCGCCGGATTCTGAGATCGGGCATTGGCTCTGGGGTAGGGATTCGGAGATCCCTACCCATCGGGGTAATGGGCCGCGCTAACCGTTAAACCGACAACTTCTGGGGACATGATTTTGAATAAACCTTTTCGATTGGCCGTTTCCGGCAGTTCGTTCATCCGTGTGATGCCCAGGGAAGTGGCCCTTGCGTTATACAGCAAGCCGGGCGCCGGTAAGCCCGCCCTATTCGACGACCACCTGAACGGCCCATGGCCCATTTTCTGCGCGAACTTGTGCGGGCGATCAGCGATTCGGGATCGGGGCCATGGACGACTACTCCACGGCCTGGGACAAGGAAATGATGCTCGACGCAATGCGCGGGCAGCCCGGAGTCGAGTTCCTGTCGGTCCACGGTCCTTACGGGCGCTTCTTCGACCCATCTTCACCGGATGCCGAGGTGAGGCAGAGCGCGATTGCGGCGTTCGTGGATGCGATAGATGTCGCGGACAGACTCGGCGCGAAGATGATCGTGGCCCGCCCGGGAGCGCCGGTACGATTGCGACGCGCCCAGGTCGCTGCGAATCGAGTTTGCGGCCGAGGCGCTCAGGCGCGTGGCCGATATCGCCGGAGAAAAGGGGATGGACATCGGCGTCGAGCCGCTTCCCAAGGACGAAATAGGAAGCTCGCTCGACGAGGTGTTTGCCGTGATCGAGCGCATAGACCGGCCCAATGTTGGCATCAACTTCGACGTCAACCACCTCTACCCGCCGGAAGAGATCCCTTCGCTCATTGGCCGGGCCGGGCCGCTAATGATGAGCGTCCATATTTGCGATCAGGACCGCCAGGACGGCACTGGCCCCGTTGAAGGCACGCTCGACTGGCGCGAGGTGATCGCGGCCCTGGTCGATTCCCAGCTATACGGGACCGCTGGTGTACGAGACTCACGTCCGCGACGCCGCAGTCCTGCGGGGAGGACGTGCGCGAAAATCGCTGCAAACTACGAACGGCTTATAGGCAAGGCGACCAGCAGCATTTACGGGCCATGAACGGACTTGGCCGGATATGCCTTGCGATAGGGTCCATACTGGCGGCTGTGGTGTGCGCGGCCACGCTCCGGCTCTACTTCAAGCCCGTTCGGCCATACCGCCGGCTCGCCCCCCGCCCCGAGAACTCCGCCAGGGTCGATACAACTGCTCGCGGGTCCGAGAGCCGCTTTTTATCGGCGCTCACCCGGACGATATCGAGTTCTGCTGCGGGGGGCTCCGTTCACATGCTCGCGCGGCGCGGGGCGGAGGTGACGTTTTGCGTCGCCAGCTCGGGGAGGCAAGGGGCGTTCGGGGTGCACGCGAAGGCCCGGCTGGAGGGCTTGCGAAGCCGCCATCAGGCCGACGCCGCCGAAGTTCTCGGCGGGGCGCGAGTAGTGCTCTTCGATTATCCCGACAGAACGCCTTCCCGAACACATCGCCGAGTTCGCCGAGGATGTAAAGCGGCTGGTCCTCGAGGACCCTCCCGACATCGTCCTTTCCTGGGACCCCGACCGCGTGTGTCGACCCTCACCCGGACCATCAAGCCGCCGCCAGATGCGGGTCGAGCTCGCCTCACCCGGTGTCGCCGATGTGCTTCTACGGCGCCCGCGAGCCGAACGTCTGGATCGGTTTTGATGAGGGTGTATTTCGAGTGAAGCTCGCCGCGCTTGCGGCCCATCGCACCGAGACCCCCTGGGTCCTGCTTCGTCTTCGTCAAGCGATACCTGACAAAGAAGATGACCGGCGAAGGTGCCAAGGTCGGCCGCGAGTACGCCAGAGGTGCTCGGAGGGTTTCCGCAGGGTTTTAGGGTTGGTAGGGCCCAGAGTCCGAGGGCAAGCCCCCGGGGTATCGGAGCGGGGCGGTCCTCGGTCTCATCTTATCGTCCTGGCGTGCCGTCTTGCTCTCTGCGCGTCTCTGACGATAACTGCCTTGGCGCCGACTTTCTCCGCCTCCGCAGGCATGTCAGCGCCCCTATAGATGTCTCCGGAGACGATAACCGACTTCCCGTTGAAGGTCCATCCCTTGATTTTCCGATCCGCGGTCACGGGACCGGGGCCTTGCACCCGATATTCCCACTTCATCAGCCGCCGCACTCGTCCGGAGGCAACGCGCGCGGTCCAGAGCCTCTCGATAGTGTACCCATCGGTTCGCCGCCGACCAGGTTGTCATGATCGCCACGCGCTGATCGTCCCGCCTGAAGACGAAAAATACCATAGTGCTCCTGATTTGCGATTTCCTCGGGGAGCAGAACGCGGAGTCTGCGCACTCGTTTCCCTCGCGCCATCGGGTCAGATATCCCGCAGAGCCGGTAAAGACCGCAACCGTCCCGCGATTGTGAGAGACGACCAGCGGTTAAAATGTGCGGCCATTTCTTGCGGAGGGCGCGTGTCAAATGCGGCAACCGGACAGGCCCAACATAAAAGTCGGGCGGAACCGGTGGAGCGTATTGGGCGCAAACCGGGGAGTGGCCCGACAATATCAGCGCGGAGACTGCCAGAGCCAGGAAATATCTGTTAAGAAAGGCGCGCAAATTTCTTACCTCAACGAAGCGGAAAGGGGAGGGAGTAGTTGCCTGCGGGCCCGAGCGGCTGGCGAATAACGTTCCACACCAGATCGCAGGTGCACTCTTCGGGCTCAACCTCTGGAAGTCCCTTGCGTAGTCGCCGCTTGGAAAATCTCCATATTGGCATTGCTTAGCTTTGCAAGGTGTAGGATACGTTTTCGGTTGGTCGTATTCGTGCGAGAGAAATCCCCAGGGGTAACCCCCGTAATACGAGAACGGCACGTAACTGCCGATGTCGGGGACCATCCGATGCATCTATCCTGCGTCGGCACGGACAGGATCATATAAACAAGCAGGTCGAATGGCTTTGGATTTGCCGCCGACATTCTCAGAGGATAGACCGGTCTGGCAGAACGGAAGGTCATTGACAGCGGTGCAAGAGTGCCCGTCTTCAGACCAGTGTCGGTACCGGGGCCGTTGTCCGTGACCTTGCAGGCGACAAACGTCCAGTGCCGCCTGATATCTCTTTGATCGGGTCAATTGCCTTCTGGGGAAGCTGGTAACCATTGGCGGCGAGCCATTTCATCAAAGCTTCGGAATCTGAGGAGGACAGCACTGACACGTCATAGTGCCCCACGATTTTGCGTTCCAATACCTGAACGCTTGCGCGTTGAGCCGGCGGATGATTTTGCGGTGGATGGCATCGACGCCGGCACCGGGGTTGTTAGGGCCGCCAGTTCGTGAAAGATAGCCCCGTCGACTATCTCCACTTTCGGGCGCGCCGGGACGGGTATTATCCAGGCGAATTTCTCCGTAGCGCCATCGTAGCTTGGGCTTACCATCAGCTTCTCGGTGCCGTGGCTAAAAAAGATAGCGGCTTTTTGCTCAGGCTCGTTGATCATGGCGTGTTCCCGCCCAGCGCGAAACGCGTGCAAGTCTGTAGAACATGCAGCCGTCTCCCGCCGCGACGCCGACGACTAGCGCCAGCCCGAGCACGACAAGTCGCAAGACATTCCTGCTTTGCGTGCAACTCTGAAATCGCCTCCCGACTATTCTCTTGTCTATGCATACTGAGACGCACCCGAGTCTGCGTGCTTTGCCAGAAGTTCCGGTGCCACCCCGCCGCGTCGGTGCGACTTTGCAACTTTGACTTTGGACTTACGACTTCCCTTCGCTTGAGCGCTTTGGCGTTCGCTGGGGTGAGAATCTCCTGGAATATGCTCGACGACATCCGCAAGTTACTGGGTCCCGACGGACCGGTTCGCCACGCACTGCCCTGGTTACGAGTTCAGGGAGGAGGCGGGTGGCGATGGCTGAGGCAGTGGCCGAGGCCCTGCTGAACAAGCGAACACCTTCTACGTGCGAGGGCCCGGCACCGGGGTCGCGGAAGACCGTTGCCTACCTCACCCCAGCCATTCTCTATGCGCTCGGCGGAAAACCGGTCATCGTCTCCACCCACACCATCGATCTTCAAGGCCAGCTTGTATCACCAAGAGGATATTCCGATGATCGAGCGAGGTGATCGAGGACCACCCGTTCGATGCGGTCCTTATGAAGGGCCGCGGCAACTTCCTCTGCCTGCAGGACTCGACCACGCCTCGGCGTCGGTGCTCTACGATAACGACCCCAGCTTCAGTGCGCTGCGCAAGTGGGCTTCGACCACCGAATTAGGAGACATCGGCGAACTGGACTTTGCTTTTTCGGACTGGTCCGAGGTCTGCTGCAACCAGGACACCTGCCGGCATCAGGAATGCACATATTACGGCGACAGATGCTTTTACTACAAAATGCGGCGACGGGCAGAGAAGGCCGATATCATTGTCGTAAACCACTCGCTTTTCTTCAGCGACCTCGGAGGTAAAGATGGCCGATCCCAAGAGCGGCGTGCTTCCCGATTACGGCGCGGTGATCTTCGACGAGGCGCACCACATCGAGGACGTGGCCGGCGGAGTCTTCGGAATCGAGTTTTCGAACTACCGCTTGCTCTCTCTTCTCAATCGAATAAGAAAACGCCGGGACCTGGCAATTCCGCACGGAGGAAATTCAGCTCATCGAGGAGCGCCAGACAGAACTCCCCTTTTCGCAGAGCCTTCGCGCCAGGATGCAAAAGTCCGGAGTTCTTCTTCGACGAACTTTACGAATCACACGACAAGAGCAGGGTCGAAGAGGCCGGTACGGAACTGCTCACTTTGCTCTAGGATAGACCTCAAACACCCAGCTTCTCGATCAGGACACCGAGGGGAAACCCGGAACTCAAGGACAGGCTCGACGGGTTCCGGCGCATGCTCGGACGAGCGCGCGAGGAGCTTTCGGACCTGTTCTTCGCCGAGCAGCCCAACTATTTCAGATGGTGCGAAAAGCCCCTCCAACGGCTCGAAGTTCGTGAGTTGCTATCTTCATTTCAGTCCGGTGAGCGTGGCAAGTATCCTCCACGATGCTCTCTGGGGCAACGCGGAGGCCGTGATCTTCTCATCGGCCACTCTCTCCAACTCCGGAGAACCTTCGGCTACGACGAAGAACCGATTGGGGGTAGAAGAATGCAACGAGATCATCCTCGGCTCGCCGTTCGATTTTATGGACCAGAGTCTGCTATACGTTCCCGACGACCTTGGCTTTCCCTCCGACGAAATCGAATATGCGGACGCGGTGGCAGATCAGAATGGGGAGATCATCAGCACCTCCGCAATAGGCCCGTGCGTTTATGTTGTTCACATGGTTCTAGAATGCTGCGAGAAGTCTTCGACCGGCTGGTGGACAAGGTGCC
>CAWGNL010000118.1:0-19591 GCA_963823885.1 uncultured bacterium | reverse complement strand
CCGCGCCGAGCAGGTCGGAGCCGTCGGCTTCGAAGAACCCCTGCTTCAGGGACTCCTTGATCGACTCGCGGGGGACCACCAAAACTTTTTCAATCATGAGGAATTGGAGCGGGCAAACGCTCCGCCCGACGATTGAGCACGAAGACGGCGGGGTTTGGAATGAAAACCCATTCACATCCTGGCTCACCGCTTATTCACAGCGTTGTTGCCAGGAAGTTCACATCCAGCTGCCCCCGCCGGATCTTATGCTGCGCGTCGACACTCACCGTTTGCGATGGACGGCGTCCCATGATTGCTATGACATCCCCTTCGGAGATGCCTGCAACGTTTGACGCGATCATTATCCCGGCGGCTCGGTCGGATTGTCGGCGTACATCCTGTCCGATTGTGGAGTTGCCGCTGGTGACCACCGCATTCGCGACCTTTACCATGCCGTTAACGGTCGCGCCGGTGAGCTGGCCGATCGAAATATCCTGAAGGGAGCATTTGCCAGGGCGTGATAAGCGTTCACGAGCCCCCAACCGTAATACTCGTCCCAGCCGGGGTCTCCCAGGTCCGTGCAGGTCGTTTCAATCTGATTGACGACCTCGGCGTTGGTCCAATTCGGATGGATGCTGAGGATGAGGGCCGCGACTCCGACACAAACGGCGCTGCCACCGAAGTGCCGTCGTTCACACTGTACAGTCCATCGAAAGTCATTGGGTCGTTCATGGTAGTGGTGCTGACAATGTCGTTGCCCGGGGCGACGCAGCCGAGGTAGGAGCCGTAGTTGCTCCCACCGGCGCCCCAGTCGTCCGCCGTGCATCGCTGCATATCTTCGTCCGTCGCGCCGACCGCGAGCACTTGGGGGTAATAGGCGGGATAAAACGGGTCGTTCGAATCGTCATTCCCGCTGGCGGCTACGAGCACGCAGCCTTTGCCCCAGGCATATTCGATGGCGGCCTGCTCCACCGGAACGTCGTCGTAGCCACCGAAGCTCATGTTGATGACTTGTGCCCCGTGGTCCGCCGCCCAGGCGATTCCCGACGCGGCGTCCGCCTCGGTGCCTGAACCCGCCGAGTCCAGGGCTTTGATCGGCATCGGCATGGCCCCCCGACTCGTGCCCGCTATGCCGATTCCGTTATTGGTCATCGCGCCCGCGATTCCGGCGGTAAATGTGCCGTGGTAGTGGTCGTCCTCGGTGTTCGTCGGGTCGGCTCCTTGGATGGAGTTATATCCGGGCACGACCTTGGCATAAAGGTCCTCGTGGGACGAAAGGATACCGGTGTCGACAATGGCGATCGTGACGTTCGAACTGCCAGTCGTAATGTCCATTGCGTCGGGCGCGTCGATTCCGGCATCGGGGTCCGAGGGATCGTAGAGCCCCCACTCCATGAACACGCCGAGGTACCCATTTACGAAGATGTCGTCGTCAGGCATCAAGCAGATGTGGACGATGTGGTTGGGTCCGGCGTATTCCACGTTTGGGTCCTGCCTGAGCCGCGCGATTGCCTGCTCGACCGATACTCCCCGCGGGAGCCTGAGCCTGTGAGTTCGAATCCCCTCGATGCTCTGAATGACATCGCCAACCCGGGCGGACACAGCCGCCATCGCGGCGGTCTCGACCCCGGGTTTGTATTTCACGACGACTTCGCCATCACGGTAGGCGGCACTTGACGCACAGGCCAGGCATGCCAGCAGTGCCAACACCAAACATCCGGTGATTAAGTGATTTCTAACCTGACACATCCACGCCCTCACTTCCGTAACAACTCTTGATGAGTACCTGTCATGCTGAAATTGATTCAGCATCTCCTTCGCAGGTGCCAGATCCTGAATCAAGTTCAGGATGACAGCAAGGCCGAGCTGTTACTCACTTCCAGTAGTACAGACTGAGGTTCTGTCAGTTTGTTCCCTGCTTCGGTTGAGTCTGAAACTGAATGCAATGTATAATTTAGAGAGCACAACCCCTATGCCGGGGGTCATGTCCGAATTCTAACTTCCAATTTCAAACCTCCAACTTCTAAACGGGGTGCTGCATTGAGCGAAGAACAACTCTTGAGCGCGTTTACCGGGGCCAGGCGCGTCTTTGTCTTTACCGGGGCCGGGGTAAGCAAGGAATCGGGCTTGCCTACTTTCAGGGAGTACGACGGCCTTTGGAAACAGTACGATCCTATGACTCTGGCCACCATGGAGGGCTTCAGCCGCGACCCAGTTGCCGTGTGGAATATGTACCGGCTGCGGCAGCGGCAGATCGCCGAGGCACGCCCGAACCCGGCTCATCTGACGCTCGCGCGGATGGAACAGCACTACACCAACTTCCTCCTGGTTACCCAAAACGTCGACGACCTCCACGAGCGCGCCGGTAATGTGAAGATGGTAAAGATTCACGGCGACGCCTGGCAGATGAGATGCCTCGACTGCGAGCAGGTATTCGACGTGCGCGAAATTCGATTTCCCCGATGAGTTTACCGCCGAGACTCTACCGAAATGCCCCGAATGCGGGACGCTGTGCAGGCCGAATATTGTCTGGTTCGGCGAATACGTGCCGCCGGAGGCGATGTCGCGTGCTTTTCGGGCCGCGGAGCAGTGCGATTTGATGCTGATCGTGGGCACCTCGGGCGAAGTCTCGGGCGGGTACGGCTTCGCGGAATACGCTCTTTCTCAGGGGGCCAGGATTGTCGAAGTGAACCCGGCCGAGGGTGTCCTCACGCACTATGCGCATTTCTGGATTCCCGAACCGGCCGGCGTGGCGCTCCCCCGGATATGGCGGCTCGTGACCGGCGAGGAAATAGGACCCGTGTGTCAGTAACGAGTAACGAGAAGGGGACGCGGCAGCGAAGACGCAGGGTACAAGAAAACAAACCCCGGTCGGTTGACCAGGGTTTGAGGAAAGGAGGTGAAAGGAGAAGAAGATCGCTTTGTGCCTTCTGTTTAATCTACGCAATCCTCATTATTAGAGTTCCCAATAACATGTTCATTTATCCAGCATTTTTTGTGCAGAAGAGCCTGAAAAGAAGTAACGAGTGCCTGCACGCTCCGCCTCCACATCCAGCGCGGGCGCCATGCGTGCAGCGGGAACTCGAAGGTCTCTATTCCAAGAGCTGCCGCGAGATGTCGTTCCCGCCGCATAGTGTGGTTCTAATGACTCGTTACCCGTTACTCAGCACTTTCTGCTAATGCCCCGGCAGCACTGTCACGATATCGGCCGCCTTGCGCGCCCGGACCACTCTGAGGCTGTTGGAGTCGCAGGAGCTGATACCCGTCACCTCGACGGAAGGCATTCGCCGCGGGGCTGCTGACTCCGCTGGGGCAGATCACTTCCACCAGCAGTGGGCCGCCGGTGGTTTTCGAGCCGTCGGAGATGTAGAAGTAACCCGTGCCGGGCGAGACTCACGACACCGCAAACCTTAACAAGCAGTCCCTGGTTGTTAAGTCCAACACCATAGAGGACGCCGGGAGCGCCGCCGTTCGCGCTCCCGCCGAGGCTGTGTGTGGTCATCCCCAGTGGCTTGGGCATGGTCCCGGACGTCGAGGTCACGGTTACCGACGTCGCCGCAATCTGCCGCTCGCCCGATACCGTCGCCATGGTCCCCGTAACGGTTACCACATCATTTTCACTCACCCGAGGCAGAGATCCGGACCCAGCGGGCGCGACCTTTATTCCGGAGGCCCGGTTAGAGTCCTCCACATAGAAGCAGTTGGTCAGTTCATCGTCGCCGGCCGTGACCACCGCGCCCGTGAGCGTGACCGGTGGTCGTCCTGCTGTGTCTTCACACCGGCCACGCTGGGGATCATGCCCTGTTCGGCGAAGAAATCGATCCCCGTGGCGTTGAGGTTCGGCACGGCGTTAAACTGCACGCTGGCCTGGTCCATGCTCCAGTAAGGCTCGCTGGCAGTCGCGGTGTAGAGAATACCGCCGGGAACGGATATGCTGAAATTACCAGATGAGTCGGTGACCGTGCTATAGCCGCCGGGCTCCAAAGTGATGGTTGCCCCCGGAAGCCCAAGTGGGTTGCCGGCCGAGTCGGCGACCGCGGAAGCGGTCTGGTACTTGTCTGCCGAAAAGCCCGTAAAGTCCCCCCCGTAGCCATTACCGGTGCCATCGGTTACAAACTTGACCGTTAGCCCGCTGCCGGGTACCCAGTCACTCCACACGTCGTTCCACGGGCTGTCGGTGGAGGGGTCCAAATAGCTGGTGAACCTGTCGACGACATTCCCGTTCATATCGCTCACCAGGACGTAATCCGATCCGGGCCAGACACCGATAGAGGGGAAGTGAACGCGAACTTTTGCCGTTCCGGTGGGGCCGGAGATCGTCCACGATTCATTGTAGCTAACGCCGGCCAGGTAGGTGTCGGTGGTATCGGGGGCGGGGGGATTGTTCATGACGTATAAAGTCTGGTTCGGCGTATTCGTGGTAAAGACCGTGCCGGAAACCGTCGCGGGCGGGAAAGCGTCGAAGTTGATTCCAGCCGTGGCCAATCCCGGCGAGACCGCCACTGCTTGAACGTTTGGAGTGAATGTCCAGTTGCCAAGCGACGGAGTGACGTTGTACGCGATAGGCGCAAGGCCGCTGATGGAATAGGCCCCTGTCGAGGCCGATGGGCTGCTCGCTGCCCCATAAGGCGCCGCGCTGACCGTGACCCCGGACAGTCCTCCCTGCGTGAGCAGATTCGTCTGATAGCTATCGATATAGAAGCCCGATGGGAGCGATGACCCGCCGGGATCGCTTCCATAGTTGCGGAGGCGAATCTTGATTGTATTGCCCGTCGCCGCGCTGCTCCACTGGTCTTGCCAGTCGGTTTCGTATCCGGAGCTTTCCGAATAGGTCCCTACGTAATCATTCAAGACAGTGCCTGCGGAGTCGTAGACCGTCACCTCGTCACAAAGGCCCGGGTCGGGATCGGTATATAGGCCTATCGTGTTGAAATGAACGCTAATGCTGGTTGCGGTCGGGTCGGCTGTTATGGTATAGAGCAAGTCGCACCAGAGGTCGTACGGATTGGGGGAGATCAAGGTGTAATCGACCGTGCCGCCGAGAGCCTTGGTGATGGCGCCCGCGATCGAGCCGGCCGCCGCGCTGCCGGTAAAGTTGACCCCGCTCGCTCCCACGCTGCCGACCGGCGCCGTAATGCTTGCCGGGTTGAAAGTCCATTGTGCTTTGGTCGGTGTGACCGTATAAGTTGCGTTCGGATTAAGATTGACACTGTAGCCGCCGTTGAGGCCCGTGCCCGTGGTCTGGTTCGTCGACGGGCCGGTTACGGTGATCGAGACGCCGGGAACCGGACCGCCGGATGACGTTGTGACCGCTCCGGAAATGTATCCGCCCGGCAGCGCCCCTGATACCACCAGGGCGTAGGGCTGAAGGCCGCTGGGCTGCATGCCGTTGGGCACGTTGAAGCCGGAGACCGTAATTATAGAGGTACCCGTTGCGGGGCTCGATATGTCCACGCTTTGGACGTTGTTTGTGTAGTCCGGAGCGGTGCCGCCGTTGGGGTAATGCGTGGCGCCACCGGGGTCGAGGACTGCGAGGTTCAGCTCGTTCACAAGTGCCTTTCCCGATAGAGAAGAAGGCGCGTGATCGGTCCAGACCAGGGTCACTCGCAGCGGAGTGCCGCTGGATAGGACGCTGTACTGGTATTGCTTCGACTGGCCGGTGCCCACCCCACCAGCCTCATCGACAACCTGCACAAACTTCGGCGCCACCGGGTCCAGAGCCGACGACACATCCAGCCGGCCCCAGCCCTCGACGCTGTTCGGGCGCGGCGGGACCTGCACATTGGAAGTGGGCGTGGACTCGGCCGGCCATATATCATCAGCGCCGTTGAGCAGGATGGCCTTAACGAGCGCGCTGCTGGGGGCGATCCCGAGATCTTCGAGGCAATACTCTCGAACAAGCGTGGCCGCGCCGGCGACTTCCGGCGTGGACATGCTCGTCCCGCCCAGATACATATAGTTGCGGTCCTGCTGGCCGCTGCTGTCGATAAGAGGATCCCACCATAGCGATGATGGATTTATTGCCGCGTGGCTGAGGCAGGATATTATGTTAGTGCCCGGAGCGACTATGTCCGGTTTGATTCTGCCGTCCGAGCAAGGTCCCTGACCGCTCCACGCCGCCATAAGCGAGCCGGAAGTGGCGGTGGATACCTCAGCGCCGTAAATTGGCTGGTACGGAAAACCCCAGTCCTGGCTCCCATAGGTTACTATCCACCCCGTCGTCCTTTCGCTTTCGGTTGCTCCCACGGTTATGCAATTCTTGGCGGTCCCGGGCGGGGTCAGGGTGCTCGGAGTGGGGATGCCCTGGCCGGTCGAGTCTTGCGTTTCGGTGGACTGATTGCCCGCCGGGAAGACCATCACGAAGTCCGGATGGTTCCATGCGAAATCATCTATCTGCTGCGACTGGATCGTGTAATCAGTCAGATCCACCTCGATATTCCAGCTATCCGAGTGCACGCGTGCGCCGGCGTCGTAGGCCGGTGGAAAAGGTCGGAGAGGTCCTGGGGAGGATAGACGTTGTCACTGGAATCGCCGATCGACTGAATGTAGATATCCGCCTCGGGAGCCATGCCGGTGAGGGAGTTGGCGTAGCTGTGAGACAACGGACTCGAAGGGTAGAGCGGGCTGAGCGGGTTGCTTCCGCTAAACACGGGAGTATTGACCCCGGCGCCGACAGCCGAGCCTATTACGTGCGTGCCGTGGCCGGAAATATCGCTCCAGTCGCCGGCCTGCTTGCCTTGCTGTGACACCGGACCAAGATAGTATTCGCCGACGAGGCGCGTTGTCTGGAAGTCCGCGCTCATATTTGAGAGATTGCCGGTATCCAGGCCCGAGTCGCCGAAAGCGATTATCTGACCCGCTCCATACAGACCGATTCGGGATCGCAGGTCCGTCGCGCCGCAAATCGATGCGACCACGTTATTAGCCAGGTGCGGCTGCGCCCACTGCTCGATCCACATCACCTCTTCGAGGTGCGAGAGCTTATCGAGCTGTACTCGGCGACGCCTGCGCCCTGATATAGTCGCTCGGCTTCGTCGACTCGCCGACGATAAGTCCCCCGCCGCGGGCAATAAGGCTCTTGGCCGCGTCCTTGCTCTTGCCGGGAAACACACGTATTATTACGTCCACCAGCGGCAGATTCGAGGCAAGGAGTCTCTTGTCGATGCGGTATTCGGGCGTCACCCGCGCGACCCAGCTTACGAACGCGAGCTTCTTTACCGCCGCGAGCTGTTCCGGGGTCATTTCGGCGATGAACGCGTATTCCGGTATATATTCGCCCAAGATTGCGCCGCAATCTTTAACAGCGGATTTCCATTCTTCGAGCACCGGTCCCTGGAACTGAATGAAGTAGAATGCGTCGCATGGGGCGGCCCGCGCACTCATGCTGGAAACCATCCCGGACGGTTCGATATCGCCGTTGCGCAGACGCAGAGGCGTCGCCGCGGCTTCGAGCGCCGCCGCTGTCAGCAACGTCACGAATGCAATTGAAAGTAGTTTTCTCAAGTCGAGGTCCTCTCTATGGTTTACAGGTAACAGTTCAGTCCTGGTGTCATCCTGAACTTGATTCAGGATCTGGTGCCTGCGCAGGAGATGCTGAATCCCCTGAATCAAGTTCAGGGTCAGCATGACACCGTACTCGTGAATGGTGAACCCTTACATTTATAGCTTCCCCGATGTTTCGGGATTTCGGGCGGATCATGTCCGACGAGTCAGGCTAGGCCAAAATCCCGAAACATCCGCTAAACGAACAGACTCCAAGTATCCCTTTCTGGATTCTACCACCGGTTGTGGCTGTGGTCAACACGCATAAATACCAGGAAACGCAAAGAATCGAAAGCTCAGGGTTGGGAAAAGCCCATGCAGGGAATAGTGCAGGTTGGGTTAAGTGCCCGATGTTTCGGGATTTCGGGCTGATCAGGTCCGACGAGCCAGACTAGGCCAAAATCCCGAAACATCCGCAAGTTGAATGTTGAAGGTTGGGAAGGGAAGCTCCACTGTGCGGCGCCCCTCCCCAACCTTGAACCTTAAACTTTCAACCCCATCATTTGCTGGAGCCAACGCAATGTCATCGCTCTGCACGACCATAGCACGGGGATCGTTTGTTGAGTTCGGAAAGACGGTGGTCTTTTTTGTAATCGTGCTCGACCCGTTCGGCTTGATGCCG
The DNA here is from genome assembly GCA_963823885.1 of uncultured bacterium. GTDB lineage: Bacteria > Armatimonadota > UBA5829 > UBA5829 > UBA5829 > CAWGNL01. The sequence goes on along the minus strand of CAWGNL010000118.1, from coordinate 11,448 downwards.
CTGGTGGCGGCGCTGACCGCGCGGGGGGGCGCCGGGCGACTGATTCTAAGAATCACCCTGAGCGCCACCGTTTTGCTGCTGCTTTTTACGGTTGCCGGCACGTGGGTTCTGGACCTTATGGGCGTGACCCTGAACGATATGCGCGTCGGCGGCGGGCTGCTCCTGTTGGCGTTCGCGTTGAAACTGCTTCTGCAGGGTGGGTTGGTGGCTTTGGGAGAGGAGGGCTACCAGGCCGCGGTGGTCCCGCTCATTTCTCCGCTGCTTGTCGGCCCGGGCGCGATAACCGCGGCGATAGTGCTTGCGGCCGTTCATGGCGTTCTCACTACGGTGCTGGCGGTCCGTGGTGGCGATGTCGATCTGCCACGTGATATTGCTGGGGGCCGGTTTGATCCGCGCCGTGATCGGGGACGCTGGAGCGGATCTGGCAAGCAGGGTAGTGGGTATATTGATCGCCGCCATTGCTATCAGCTATATACGGGTTGGACTCGCGGGTTTTCTTAGAATCACCGGGCCGTCTCGTTGACCAGTGCCGGATAACGTGCTAGACTGAGCTTAAAGAAGGGGTGGTTAAAGTGTCGACGATCAGTCGAGACGTCATAGCTGAACTTGCGCGCTATAAACGAATGGCCGATGAATCCGACGATTTTATGATCATCGCGGACGAAACCGGTGGCATAATCGCGGCCAATCGCAAGGTCAGGAGCGAGCTTGGCTATACCCAGCGAGAACTCTCCCTCGCGCGGGGCCTGCTTGCCCTCGTTCCCAAAGACGAATTGGCCAGCGGCCGAGAACTCGTGGATAGAGCGAAGGCATTCGGCCTCGCGATGGGACCACTGAACCTGGTAAGAAAAAATGGTTCGCGAATACCTGTCGAGGCCTGTGTAATATATGAGAAGGACACCGGTACATTCGAATGTGTCTCAAGAGACGTCTCGCAACGGTTGGGAATGGAGGAGCAGCTTCGGCGGCAGGCCGAGCGGCTGCAGGTCCAGAACGATAAGCTTATGGCGGCGACCCAGGAGAAAGACAGGTTCTTCAGAAATGTGTCGCACGAGCTGCGCACCCCAATGACCTCGATTATAGGATTTTCCGAACTGCTCCTCGAAGATACCCAGGAACCCCTGACACCCAGACAGCGGACGCAATTGGAGAAGGTGGTCGGCAATGCGCACAAGCTTCTGCAGATGGTCAACGATCTACTCGACTTGAGCAAGGTCGAAGCCGGGCAGATGCCGGTCGATATCAGTAGAGTGCATGTTTGCGAATTGCTGGATCAAGTCGTGGGAAACATGGCGCCGCTTGCCGCGGACAAGCAGTTGGATATTCGGATCGATGTGCCGGACGATCTGCCGATCGTGATGACCGATGAGCAAAAGCTCAGCCAGATTCTGGTCAACCTGGTTTCCAACGCAATCAAGTTCACGCACGAGGGAAGTGTGAAGGTGAGCGCGAAGAGGGATGGCGCTAACGTGCGCATTTCGGTCGAGGATACCGGAATAGGCATTGCGCCCGAAGACCTGCGCGATATTTTCAAGGAGTTCCACCAGGCCGCGAGGCAGTCCGCGGGACAGCGAGGGACAGGCCTTGGGCTGGCCATTGCACGCAAACTCGCGACGCTGCTGGGGGGCACACTCACGGTGCGCAGCAAGTTGGGAATCGGCTCCACATTTACCCTCAAGCTGCCGATTACGGGTTGAGGGGAATTGATAATTGACAATTGACAATTGATAATGATGGGATCCCCAGCCCACTATGCGGCGGGAACGACAAGTCGAGGTAATCCCTGGAATGGAGCCCTTCGAGTTCCCGCTGCCCGGGTGGCACAGCCGCTGGAGGATGATGATACCAACCGCATGGCCGTCACTTGCGAACGGAGACCTTCCCCAACCTTTAACCTCAACATTCAACCCGTAACGTGCTTGACAGTGCGATGGGAAGGTAGTATATTGGTGCTGTCGTCGGGGAGTAGCGCAGTTTGGTAGCGCACCTGAATGGGGTTCAGGGGGCCGCAGGTTCAAATCCTGTCTCCCCGACCAGACAAGCATAAAGAGGCGGCTTTGAGCGCGAAATAGTGCTCTGGCCGCCTCTTTTTGCGCACGTCGTCCGTTTGGTAAGGGGGCGGGAAGGTGCAAGGCAATCGCGACTTGTTTCCGTCGGATATCGAACGCATGGTATAATGCACAAGGGAGGGTTGCATGCCACAGGTTGTCTTGTATCGGAATCAGGATGGATCAGTTCCATTGCTGGACTGGATAAAGACCGTCGGCAAGAGAGATAGACGAATCGTGGCGAAGTGCTGGGCCAGGCTTGAGATGCTTGCGGAGTTCGGCAACAAGCTGCGTAGGCCAGTGGCGGATTATCTTCGTGACGGAGTATATGAGCTCCGGCTGGAGTGCACGGCGGAGTAAACTATCGAATGCTTTACTTTTTCTCCGGTAGCGCGTGTGTCGTGGTGTCACACGGTCTAACGAAAGAGTCGAAGGTTCCGGATCCGGAGATTGATTTGGCGGTTGAGCGTAAGCAGAGATTTGAGACGGATCCCGGGAGGTTCAGTTATGAGCGAGACAACAACTGATGCATTGACGATCATCGACGGCGAATTCGGCGGCGACGCCCAGTGGGACCGGTTGGTTGCTGAGGAGTCCCTGAAACTCCGCGTTGGGCAGATGGTATATGACATGCGCGAGGAGGCCGGCGTCAGCCAGGCGGATCTAGCCCAGCAGGTGGGCGTTGACGCGGAGGTGATCCGAAAGGTTGAAGCAGCGGATTATGATGATAGTCCGATCGAACTCCTGATCCGCGTGTGCCTGGCGCTGCGCAGAAAAGTCGAGATAGACTGCTCGGGACAGGATTCGCATCCCAAGTGTCGGGTGACGCTCCTGTCCGCGTAGTAACAACAACCAATCGGCCGCCAAACTAAGACACGTTTCCCGCAGCCAGCTCCTCAAATCGGCGTTTGGCCGCGTCGTAAAAGTACTGCCGGATTCCGGGGTCCGCTACCCATGCCATATCCCACATCAGCCTCAGGTCTGGGGCATAAACCCTGTCCAGCACCTCGATCTTGTCTCCAGGCCAGCGCGCCTTCACGAAAAAATCGTTTCCACGTAACCCCTCCCGAACCACCTCGGGACTGTTTGGCGAGGGTCCATCTGCTTGTGGATAGCCAGATCCACTTCCACGAGGCCTTTGAGGCGCTTTATCGCCTCATAGTTTTGTTTCCAGACGCCGCAGGAGTGTATTGCGACTCCACCCAGCGCCTCGGCGATGCGCTCGTTATAAGGGCGCGCGAACTCGTCGAAGAACCCCGGGCCGATCATTGCCATGCAATCTTCCGACAGGCCCAGACCCGGCAGCTTCGGGTGGCAAAAGAAATTGTGCCCCGGAGTCGCAGGCCGGCTTATGATCCGGCGCTGGGCGATGGTGAACTCTATTATGAGATCGGTGATGTCGCTCAGGAGCCGGTGAAGGTCATCGGGGTAGTCCGAGGCCGCGTAGAAGAAGAAGTTCGTGTCCAATATTAGCGTCGCGTTGTCCAGCGGGCTCTGCGTGTCTGTCGTCGATATGTAGAGCATCCCGCCGGTTTCCTTCTCGAAATACCGGAGGGTTTCGAGCACATACTGCAGCATCGTAGCGTTCTCAGGTTTAGGTTTCTTGAGGGCGCGCAGTTGGTCTATATTGCTCACAATCGGGTGGCTCCAGGGCGCATCGTCGTCCCGCCACTCGAACGGGCAGCCAAACGCCTCCGCGAACACTCCCACTCCATGCCAAGGCTCGATATACGGAATCCAGTCGGAGCCCGCCTGGAGCGACTTCGTTACGCCACCGAGCTGCAGGCTCAAGCATTCGCTCTTGATGGCGACAGTCCTTGCCGAACGCATCGCCCAGCGTCCACTGGAACACAGGCAAGAACTCGCGAGTCTTGCCGGTCACGAATGGCTCGGTTCTAGCCTCGATCTCGTCAACCTTGCGCAGGTACATATCATAATCGAACTCGTTTGGTCTGATTCCATTCATCCGATTCTCCTACAATGTCACCGTGAGTTTTGAATAATGCGAATTTATACCTGAGCCCTGCCAGCACACGGCTCCTCAGAAAATAGCGTTTAGCGGAGAGCAGAGAGCAGGGAGCCCGTAACTTCCGCCCCGCACATGGTTGCTTCGGCCGCAAGGCGAAGCGGCGCGCTCCGAACCCCACGAATATGGGCTGAGCAAACAGCGCCACTCTCAAGTGGGTATCGGCATCGGCCATATAATGCCCCCAGTGCAGGTGATTGTGATAGTAGCATAATGATTCGGGAGGCAGGAAGAGCGTAAGCGCGTTGATCGCCCGAATGCTGCGCGGGAAAGTGGAGAAATCGGACACGCAAGCATAGTGGAATCGGGAAAGCATTCCCAGGTCATTTGTTCCCGCAACAATTTGCTCTGCCGGCCGATGGATTCAGGCTCCATCCATAACCCGAAGAGCATATCCTGCTGGTGACAGCGGTCTCTGCATGCAGCCAAGCCGCCCGGTATCCAGTCGCCTTCGTTCCAATCTCCGCGATTATTCCACCATTCTCCAAAGTCGCTGCCGTACCAGCCCGCATCGACCATCGGGTCGTTCCAGAACTCGGCGTACCAGTTGCCCGACCATGCAAGGGCGATGATAGCGCACTCGCCTGTCATTTCATTTCGCGCCATGAAAAATTGTGGAGTTCCTGGCCGTCGATTTCCAGGTCGAACACCTGCAGCCTGAACTCCAGCGGGTCCAGCCTCTGGCAAGTCATCCGTTATGTTCTCTCGCTGGACCTGCCCGCTGGCTTACCAGTACACTCCGATGAGGCGTGTATTATCGAGTGCCTCCTCGCGAACGGTTGTCGCCGATACATAACGCGCGGTGGGCCGTTTCTCACCCCAAAACTTGATCTCCGACATTGCGCAGACTCCTTCGGGCTTTACCCAACGATTTCGCATACTGTAGCTCAACCACCTGTGCTTGTCAATGGATCGTCACGACCAAGCCAGGGCAATCGCACTAAACCGGGCGCGATGCGTCGCGTGCCAGCCCTGACGGTTGAAACCGGGGCTACAAAACCACGAAGCCGGCCTTCGCCGGGCGCGCTGCCAGACAATGTTGGGCCAGGTACGAATTACCAGCTAGTAGAAATACCGGCAAATTACGAAACAAACTCCCGAAACGAGACAAAAATGACGCATCCGGAAGGCATCCCAGAGCAACTTCTGCCCGCCACAAAGGCGCGGACCCTGCGAGGCGTTACCTCCTCATACGGCCCTTCGGGGCATACGCCCGCGAAGTATCAGACCGATCAGTGGTTTGAAAGACGGTCCCGCGGACGGTGCGGTGGCTGCCTGAATCAAGTTCAGGATGACACCAAGACTGAGCTTTTACGATCACCGGGATGCACGCATAGCACTCACGCCGGGCAGATGCAGACAATGCCTTGTCTCGCGGGCAGACTGTGCCACCCGTGCAGCGGGAACTCGAAAGACTTCATGCCAAGGATTGTCTCGCCTTGTCGTTCCCGCCGCATAGGGTGTGCCGCCCGTTTCGGGAAAAGAGTTTCCCGAAACAACGGGGAGGGGTTGTCGTTCCCCCCGCATAGTGGTGGCTGCGGTTCTCATGAAGACTAGCTGATCGCGCCGCATAGTGGGGTATCCTCCCTTCCCCAACCTTTAACCTCGTATAATACCTTCCAACCTTCAGCTGGGCCTATCGACTCTATCGCCAAGGTTGAGCTATAATGCGTGGATGGGAATGCTGTTCATGCGAATCATATTAGTGAACCCGCGAAGAGCCTGAACGGATTTCTCACCCACAATCGACTGCGGAGGAAAGTCACGCGATGTTAGTCCAATCTCTCGATGGTAACTGGAGCCTGAGTCAACCGGGCGGCGAGTATCTTGAGGCCCGCGTGCCGGGCTGCGTACACCTCGATCTGATGCGCCTCGGCAAGATCGATGATCCCTTCTACCGTGACAACGAATATCGGATCGCCTGGGTACACGAATCAGACTGGGAATATAGCCGGGAGTTTGAAGTGCAGCCCGAGTTCCTGGAGGCGGACAGGGTCTATCTCGAGTGTGACGGCCTCGACACGATAGCCGACGTCATCATCAATGACCACATCCTCGGTCGCGTGGATAATATGTACGTTCAGCACCGGTTCGACGTGACGGATAAGTTGCGCCAGGGCAAGAACGATCTTCGGGTCCGATTTGTGTCCCCGGTGAACTTCGTCAGGCCGCTTTTGGAGAAGGACCCGCTCATATCGCCGGGTATTTCTATCCCGGGATCGATCTACATGCGAAAGTCTCCCAGCCAGTGGGGCTGGGACTGGGGGCCTAAGATCCCCACTGTTGGGATATGGCGGTCGATCCGCCTGACAGCGTGCCAGACCGGCCGGATCGAAGACGTCAGGGTGAGGCAAGACCACAGCCCGGCCGGCGTCACGCTGGCCGTGGAAGTCTCACTGGAAATGTTTCGCCCATGCGAGGTAGCCATCAGGCTGACCCATCCCGACGGGAAGGTCGACAAGCATGATGCCGCGCTCAAAGGCTCCGAGGCCGTTTGCTCGATCGATATCGAAGATCCGCAATTATGGTGGCCGAATGGCTACGGGGACCAGCCTCTCTACAGAGTTGAGGCCGTTATGAGCAGCGCCGGCAAGGAGCTGCAATCCTCTTCCCGCCGCATCGGACTCCGCACGCTCAGGCTCGAGCAGAAAAAGGACCGCCACGGCCGCGGCTTCACTTTCGTGGTGAATGGAGTCGAGGTGTTCTGCAAAGGCGCGAACTGGATTCCCGCGGACCAGTTTCCTCCGAGAATAACGCACCAGCGCTATCGCCATCTCGTCTCCAGTTGCGCGCGCGCGAACATGAACATGCTGCGCGTTTGGGGCGGTGGTTACTACGAAGATGAGTGTTTTTACGACCTTTGCGACCAGTATGGAATCCTCGTTTGGCAGGATTTCATGTTCTCGTGCGCGCATTACCCCGTCGACAAAGAATACCTGGAGAACGTGACAAGGGAAATCGAATACAACGTCAAGCGCCTGCGCAGCCGCGCGTGCCTGGCGCTGTGGTGCGGCAACAACGAGATGGAATGGGGCTGCCAGGCCTGGTGGGCGACCGGGGATGGCGAACTGCGCAAGAAGCAATACTCCGCGATCTTCCACGAACTCATTCCCCCCATCGTTTCCGCACTGGATCCCGACCGATCCTACTGGCCGAGTTCGCCATCATCCGGTCTGGAGAAGCCGTTCGACGCCCCGAACGCGGAGGACAGCGGCGATGGTCACTATTGGGAAGTTTGGCATGAACGCAAACCGTTCACGGCTTATGGCGAGAAATACTTCCGCTTCGTCAGCGAGTTCGGGTTCGAATCGGTGCCCTCGATCGAGACGATCAGAACATTTGCCGATCCGGCGGACCTGAATCTGACAAGCTACGTAATGGAATGCCACCAGAAGCATACGGGAGGAAATGGGCTGATACTTTACTATCTGGCGCAGACGTTTCGTTTCCCGAAGAGCTTCGAGATGATGTGTTACGTCAGCCAGATACTTCAGGCCCAGGCAATTAGATACGGCGTCGAGCACTCGCGCCGCAGCCGCGGCAGGTGCATGGGCACGTTGTATGGCGACTCGACGATTGTTGGCCGGTGTGCAGTTGGTCGAGCATCGACTACCTGGGAAGGTGGAAAGCGCTTCAATACTTCGCAAAGCGCTTCTACTCGCCGGTGTTGCTTTCAGTGGTCGAAAAGAATGGGCGCCCCGAGATTCACGTCACAAACGACACCACCAAACCGGTGGACGTCGAGGTAAACTGGTCGCTGGAGCATCTCGACGGCTCCGTGGTCGACCGCGGCGCGGTCAAGGCACAGGTTAGGGGCGAGTCCGATGCCGTGCTGGCGAAGCTGGACTTCGCGAGCGCGCTCGATGGCGATGCCATCCGGCAGAGGGTGCTGGTTTACGAAGCGCTTATCGACGGCAAGCCCGCGGGCATGGGGATTACGTCGTTTGTTCCGAGCAAGCATCTGGAACTGCCTGATTCGAAGATCGACGTTGGGGTCAAGCGGGATGCCGGCAGAGCATATCTGGAACTCCGATCGGACAAACACGCCCGGTTTGTGTCGCTTAGTATCCCCGAAAACGACACCATCTTCTCGGACAACTACTTCGACTTACCCGCTGGGCGCACGATGCTGGTGGATATCGAGTCCGAGATCGATCCGGGGGCTCTGTCTCGAATCCAGGTGCATTCGCTCAGAGATTCATACTAGTGTCTACGCTTTTCCCCAGACTTCGCTGGGGAAAAGTGGCCCCCCTTACGGTGGCAGTTGACCAAGGCAGGCGGTCGGGTTTTTCGCTTTTCGGTTGTTAAGGGATGATTTGGAGGGGGCGGAGATTTCCACCCCCATCCCTTGAACAACACCTGAGTCGGCGCTCGGGAGAGCTCCCAGCGTTGCCCTACCCTCCGCCCAGGCAAAGCAAGTATAGCTCATCGGCCATCCCTTAACAACCATAAAGCGGAAAACCCAAAGGCGGTGCGCCGTCGAATCCGCCTTAGCGACAACAAATTGTCTATAGGAGGGCGCTAAGGGGCTAGTGTCTACTTGCATAAATAACTGATAGCATTCTTGCCGGCGTATCGGGAATCTTGTTCCCGATACGCACTTAGTTTCGGGAACAAGATTCCCGAAACACCCGGTATAGCGTTCTATCAATCAATTATGCAACTAAGCACCAGTTGCATACATGGGTGATGGTATTCTTTGCCGGTGTATCGGGAATCTTGTTCCCGATACGTGGTCAGTTTCGGGAACAAGATTCCCGATACACCCAAGTTAGAATCCAGACCTCCAACCCGTGGGCTGGGTGATAGATATTGGGTATTGGGTGATGGAAGGGAGGATTCCCTTCCACCACCCATCACCCACCACCAAGCACCCAATCTCCGACTAGCATACGAAGCATACTATCTCGCGATGGGCGTCGTCAATAAAAATAAGCCGCGTCGATTGATGCATCTTGTCCAATTCAAGGAAACATGCAAGCGAGTTTGTCGTCTAAGTATAAGTGATAGTTGGGAGAAGCTCGGAGGGCTGCGGGGGAAATGAAGTCGCGCTGGGTGATGTACTGGCGAATGGCAGGCTTGGCTGCCGCGATGGTCGCCGCATTTTTGCTCGCCTCGGGCGCGTTCGCGCAGATGGTGGACCAGACTCTGGGCCAGGTGACCGACGTCATCGTTGGCCATGGTGGCAAAGGCCCATTCACTCTCTCCTGGACTGACATGGACCCCGGCAGCATTTCGGTGGTCGTCAGCGGAATGACCCTGCACAAAGACCAGGACTACTCGGTGGATGCCTCCTCGGGTATTATCTCCTTTACCTCGGCGCTGAACCAGGATGTGATCGCCCGCGTCGCCTACACGCTGGTCCCCGGTAAATCGCAGAGATCGACCGCGGGAGCAACAGTGCCTGTCACCGTGAACGTTTTCGCGGGCCAGGGCGCGGGCCTGCAATTCACGGGTCTCTATTCCGGGACGGATGTGAACAATCCGGATACGGGCACGACCGTGCTCGGCTTGTCCGGCAATAAGAAATGGTCGTCTGTCAACCTGACGTCGCAGTTCCTTGTGAGCCAGACAACCGATTCCGCGTCGAACCCCGACTTCTGGCAGCGGTCCGCGTTCAAGCTGGGTGAGGACAGCACCTTCGGGGCGCTGAAGCTCAGCGGCAGCTTCCTGCATTCGGGACAGAGTTTTTCCGGCGCAAGCGCGTTCGCTCTCGCGTCGGGGCAGGACGTCACCAACCTGGCCGCGGTCTACTCGCCAAGCAAGACCGTGCAGGCCGCGATCAAGTTCCAGGACACTTCGGCCGCGGCCCGAGCAATGGCGGCTATTCGCGCCTCGATCAGGAGAGTCTGGTGATTGCTCCCAGCAATGCCACGAAGGTTTCGATGGCTCGCTTGGTCACCGACGTGGGCGCTGCCTTTTCCACTGCGACCACCACCGAAGTCGACCAGGTGAGCTTGGAGCAAAACATCGGCGCCAAGACAAAGGCTACGGCCAGCCTGGCGAATACCAGCACGGATTTAGCGGGAGCGGCCACCCAGGCGCAGACCACGCAGTTCACGGTTGCGACCGGCGCTCTGCCAAAAGTGAATATCAAAGGGGCGTTTTCGCAGACCGATTCGTCCGGCGGTCAGTCCACCACCACGAACGTAAACGTACAGGCGAAGCCGGCGGACTTCCTGCAAATACAGGCGAACGTGCTCTCCGCCGAGACTAACGATTCGTCCGGTTCGAGCCTGCAATATCAGCGGAATGTCAACCTGATCGGCACGCCGACAAAGTTCACCCGGTTCACGGCCATGTATTCCCAAACCGGGGTCAACGATCAGGACAATGTCTCGAAGGGCGCGGTCATGGAATTAACGCCGCTTGCTAACACCAAGGTAAGCGCCGGCTGACACGTGCATGGATAGCGCCGGGATGGGAACGCTTCAGATTGTAGACTTATGCGGCCGCCAGCAAGTTGTGCCCGTTCTTGAGCTTCAGCGGCAAATATCGCAATCGGCTCAGTCAAGATAACTCCGTGCCGGACACCAGCGCGGTTTCGCTCGCCCTGGCTCCGGTGAAAGCGTGCACGCTGACTGCGGACTACAAATGCAATCCCGAGGACGCTTCGGGCACAGTCCAGGATCAGAAGGCCACGACGCTGGGAATGAAGGCGGGAATAGGGTCGCTCGGTCTTACAGGCGGTTATACCACAACAGACGCATACACGACTAATACCTTTTCGGGCGAGCGCTCTGTCGGGTTGGATATGCCGATGCTAGGGGGTGGGCGGCTGTTGACGGGCTTTAAGATGGACAGAGCGGTGGATGGGATCACGCCGTCGAGCAGGACTTATAGTCTGGGCTACAAGCACTTGATAGGCTCGGACTTCATCCTCTCGTTGTCGGGAGATTATACGCAGTATCTTGCAGGACCAGATGCTGCTCAACAAAGACGAGTTCACCGGCCAGGCGAGCTTCGGGGTAAAGTTCTAGGCTTTTCCCGGACTTGGCCGGGGAAAAGTGCCCCGAAAGCGTTCGGGGAGCCGAACACGAAAACGTGTCGGGTTTACCGCTTTTCTGTCGAAATGGAAGTGACGGGTCCAGGGCCGCAGCCACGTTGGCCGATCCCGCCCTGCTGAACTTCCGTTTCGACCAGAATAACGCGAAAAACCCAAAGGCCGCCCCGTCTGCTTTTAGCGACGACAAACTGTTTCTAACAGGGTGGTAAGCGCCTAATTCGTAAGCGCGACGGAAGGACCTAATCGCAAAGCGCGAAAAGTATACGTGTAGGGGTAACATCTCACTCTTGGTGAGCGCTTTGTCATGCTGAACTCGATTCACTACCATCCCACAGTTCGGCAAAACGGCCTGTTTTGGGGTGTTCACG
>CAWGNL010000117.1:0-25190 GCA_963823885.1 uncultured bacterium | reverse complement strand
TTTTTTCCTTGACTAGAGTACGTATTGCTGGATCATGTTAGCGACTATATAGTAGTTGTAGCTCGTGGTGTATTGGTTGAACCGATACAGCGCGGCTACCACAGCCGCTCCTACCAGGGCGACAACGACGCTGACGAATCTGTTCTTACCCACCTGCCTCACCTATCTTGCCTGCCAGCCCGAGCGCCTCCGCTCCTCGGCGGTTGCCAGCCTCAGAGGTCCCCTTCGACGTTAGCGCCCGGGCATCCTCCTGGGCCGCACTGCAAACCAGGGAAAAGTCGAAGTTCTTCAAAATAATCCAGGCATAATAAACCGCTGATGGGTGGCGATCTCAAATCGGCACCCCACAACCGTTGCCGGATCTCAGAATCCGGGCGGTCCGCCGATAGCTTTCGGGGTTCTGATATCCCGTTCTGGCTGCAAGGAGGCGATTCTGAGATCGCTACCTATCGTGCGACGAGAATAACGTTTCGGTTTATCAGCGCACTTGGGTTCTTCGAAACCGCGGACTTTTCCTTCCCGCACCTCGCCAAAGGCATCTGAGATGCCCAGATTGTCCCCTCGGGCCGGATTGCAAATCCGCCCGAACAGGGGGATGCGCCTCCCCAACCTTTAACCTTTAACTTTGTAACCTTTAACCTGTTCGAATTGACTCACGCCTTAGCTCGGTGGTATACTCCTCCAGGTTGGGTAAAGCCATAATGGAGTCTGTGGAAAGCGAAATTTCCACGGGCATTTTTTCGAGGCCATGTATTAAGCCCCGGGCTTCGGCATTTATAATGGGCGTGCATCCCAGCGGTTTCGGGAAAGGGGTTTCCCGAAACAACATCCCAAGTGCGGGGCGGCGATTCGGAGATCGCCACCAGATTCCATTTCGGACTTTCGCGCTTTCGCCCTTCGCGTTTTCGCGATTAGATCCGGTTTAGGAGGACATGCGGGCATGGACCGCAAAGTCAAGGCAGCGACGCTATCGGTCGCCTCCAACTCAGTGCTTGTGGCGGCGAAGCTGGCGACAGGCATAATAACCGGGTCGGTGGGCATCATATCCGAGGCCGCGCATTCGGCGCTGGACCTGTTTGCCTCGGTGATCGCCTTCCTGAGCGTGCGCACGTCCGGCCTTGCCCGCTGACAGGGAGCACCCGTTCGGCCACGGCAAAGTCGAAAACCTATCGGGTATGATAGAAGCTGCTCTGATCTTCATTGCCGCCGCTTGGATCGTATACGAATCGATCAAGAGGCTCATTCACCCCGAACCCGTCAAGACGATCTTCCTGGGCGTCATCGTAATGGCGCTGTCGGTCGCGGCGAACTCCCTGGTTTCTCGGCGTCTGTTCAAAGTGGCAAAGGACACTGATTCAATCGCATTGGAAGCGGACGCGCAGCACCTGAGCACTGATGTATGGACCTCGGTCGGGGTATTCGCGGGAATGGTCCTGATCCAGGTTATGAGGCTCGCGGGCCTTCCTTATGGGCAGTGGATCGACCCGATCGTGGCGCTGGTCGTCGCCGGAATGATTATCAGGGTGTCGCTGGGCCTCACGAATAAGTCCGCCGCGCCTCTGCTGGACGCCGGCCTGCCGGATGTCGAGCAGCAGGAACTCGCCGAGATGGTAATGAAAACCCCCAAAGTGGTGGGTTTCCATAAGCTCCGGACCAGAAAATCCGGCCCATACCGCCATATCGACTATCACCTTATCGTGCCGGCGAATATGCCGGTCCTCGAAGCCCACACCATCGCCGAAGATATAGAAGACAAGATGCGGCTGAGGTTCCCCAACACCCAGGTAGTAACCCACATCGAGCCCGACACCGCCGACGTCACCACCGAGCCCGACACCGAAATCAAGCGGCGAATCCCCTCCCGCCGCACCCGACTCGGACCCAACGTCCATAAGCACCGCCCAGTTTAGGGTTGGTAGGGGCTTCAGGCGATACCTATGCGACGAAATTTCGAATTTTCAATTCTAAATGTTGAATTGAAGGGAGTTCCTCCGCGTCGCGGGGTCCCTTCCCTAATTCAAAATTTACAAATTTCAAATTCGGACTCGTCATTCCAGCAGCACAGCGGACCCTACCAACCCTATCAACCCTTCGGCTTTGCCAAAGCCAGCCTTTTGTGCTATCCTGTCAAGAGAACAAGGAGACCGATGGATGGCCGACAAGATCAACATCTGCCGAAAGTGCATACTCAAGCTCACGCCATACGTACCCGGCAAGCCCATCGAGGAAGTCAAGCGCGAGTTGGGAATAGATGATATCGTAAAGCTTGCGTCCAACGAGAACCCTCTCGGCCCATCGCCAGAGGCCCTGGCGGCGATGAAAGCCGCCCTCGATAAGGTCGCCCTTTATCCCGAGGGAAGTGCTTCGAGGTGAGGCGCATGCTCGCCAAGCACCTTGGCGTGCAGCCGGACATGCTCATCTTCGGAGCAGGCGCGGACGAGGTGATTCATTACCTGGGCATCGCCCTCCTGGAGGAAGGCGACGAGATCGTCCAGGCGCACCCCAGCTTCGTGCAATATCAGGCGGCATCGACACTGATGGACTGCGTGGCCCACAGCGTGCCCCTCAAGGACTGGACCCACGACCTCGATGCGATGCTCACAAAGGTCAACGAGAAGACCAAGCTGTTCTTTATAACGAACCCCAACAACCCCACTGGGACTATCGTCTCTTCGGATGCGGTTCGCGGGGTCCTCGACAGCCTCCCGGAGCGATGCATTCTGGTGCTGGACGAAGCGTATTACGAGTACGTGGACGACCCGGAATACACGCGCTCCATCGAGTGGGCCCGCGAAGGTCGAAACGTCATAGCGCTGCGGACTTTCTCGAAGATTTACGCGCTTGCGGGCCTGCGCATCGGCTACGGCGTCGCGCCGGCGCGCATCATCGAATTGCTCGAAAGAGTCAGGGCGCCTTTCAATGTGAACAGCATCGCGCAGGCCGGGGCTGTCGCGAGCCTGCGGGACCCGGACCAGGTGACCCGGAGCCGCGAGCAGAACCGGCGCTCGAAAGAGTATTTCTACGCCGAGCTGGATAAAATGGGCGTGCGTTACACTCCCACACAGGCCAATTTCATCTGGATCGACGTCGGGCGAGACTGCCGGGAAGTCTTTCGCGAACTGATGAGCTGCGGCGTAATCGTGCGAACGGGCGATATTTTCGGCTGCCCGACTCACATCCGCGTGACCACCGGCACAGACGAGCAAAACGAGAGATTCATTCGGACGCTGAAGAGAGTTAGGGGCTGGGGGCAGGAGTCTCAATCCCTTCCCTAGCCCCCAGCCCCTAATCCCTAGCCCCTAGAAATTGCGATATGATAATTATCATGGCGCCCCAGGCGACGGACGCCGACCTCGACGAGTTGGTGACCAACCTCAAAGAGCGAGGCTACGGGGTCCATCTGTCCAAGGGCATAGAAAAAACGATAGTTGGAGTGATTGGCGCGCACGACGATGTGAAGTCGATGATTGCCGAGCAGCTTTCGTCGCTGGATTACATCGAGCGGGTCGTGCCGATCTTGAAGCCCTACAAGGTCGTCAGCCGGGAGTTCCACCCGGACAAGACTATTATCCGGGTGCGCGGCGTGGACATCGGCGGGCAGAAGGTGGTTGTGATGGCCGGCCCATGCTCGGTGGAAAGCGAAGAGCAGACCATCGAGGTTGCGCGTGCCGCGAAGGCCGCGGGCGCTTCCATCCTGCGGGGCGGGGCATTCAAACCGAGCACCTCGCCGTACAGCTTCCACGGCCTGGGAGAAGATGCCCTGAAAATGCTTGCCGCGGCCCGCGAAGCCACCGGGCTGCCCGTTATAACAGAAGTCATGGATACACGCGATGTGGAACTCGTGAGCCGATACGCCGACATTCTGCAGGTGGGCACGCGAAACATGGCTAACTTTGCGCTCCTCACGGAAGTCGGCATCGCGCGCAAGCCGGTCATGCTCAAGCGCGGTATGTGCGCCACAATCGAGGAGTGGCTGCAGGCGGCCGAATACATCGCCAACACCGGCAACTACGAGATAATGCTTTGCGAGCGCGGGATTCGCACTTTCGAAACGATGACCCGCAACACTTTCGACGTGAGCAGCATTCCGCTGGTGATTAACCTGAGCCACTTACCGATAATCGCGGACCCCAGTCACGGAACGGGCCGCCACAGTCTGGTTTCACCGGTATCCAAGGCCGCGGTGGCCGCTGGAGCCGATGGGCTGATGATCGAGGTGCACCCGCATCCCGAGAAAGCCCTCAAGGACGGCGCGCAGTCGCTCACGCCGTCGGGATTCGAGCAAATGATGAACGAGTTGGCGGCGGTTGCGCGGGCCGTGGGGCGTTACGTCTGATGCCTGGCCCAGACAACTCCATTTTCGATACGGTTGCCATTGTCGGAGTGGGCCTGATCGGCGGGTCCCTCGGAATGGCTGCCAAAAAACACGGTCTGGCCCGCCGGGTCATCGGCATCGGGCGGACCGAGCAAAGGCTGATGCGCGCCAAGATTCTGGGCGCCATCGACGAATACTCCCTCGACATCGCGACCGGGGCGGCCCAGGCCGATCTGGTAATTATATGCACCCCCGTTCGCAAGGTCACCGAAACTCTCCGGCATATCGCCCCGAGTCTCAAGGCCGGAGCCATCGTAAGCGATGCCGGCAGCACCAAGCGCGATATCGTGGAGCAAGCGCTCGCAATTTTGCCAAAAGGGATTCACTTCATCGGCGGGCATCCCATGGCAGGCTCCGAGATGCAGGGAGTCGACGCGGCCTTCCCCGATATGTTCCTGGGCGCGACCTACGTGCTGACTCCCGCCACGGATACGGACCTGGCCGCCCTGGGCGCCGTGACCGCCTTCGCGGAATCGATCGGCGCGCGCGTGGAAGTGATGAGCCCCGAAGACCACGACCAGGCGGCCGCGGTAGTAAGTCATCTCCCCCACGCCATTGCGGGCGCCCTGCTGCAGACCGCCGAATCCGCTGAGACACGCGGCACGGTCTTTCGGCTGGCCGCGGGCAGTTTTCGGGACCTCACGAGAGTGTCGGACAGCTCGCCGGAACTCTGGCGGGATATTTGCCTCACCAACGTCGATTCGATCATTCAAACGATCGAGGACTTCCAGACTCGCCTGGACCAATTCAAACAAGCACTTTCGTCCGGCAGCGAGCAGGCGATAGAGGGCTTCTTCGAGCAGGCGCGGCAAATCAGGCAGACGTATTTGAGAATAGTAAAATGACAAAACCAATAGTTGCTATCGACGGCCCGGCCGGAGCGGGCAAAAGCACCGTGGCACGGATGGTCGCGGAAAGGCTGGGATACATCTACATAGACACCGGCGCAATGTATCGCGCCGTGGCTTTGAAAGTCATTCAGAACAACATCCCTCTTTTGGACCACGCACGGATTACCGCCCTGGCCAATGCTCTGGACATTCACTTCGACAAGATCGACGACCATCAGCGTGTTTTCGCCGACGGGGAGGATGTCACCGAGGCCATTCGCACATCTGAGGCCACCAGGCTTTCATCTCCGGTGAGCGCGATCCACGGCGTGCGAAAGCGTCTGGTCGAGCTGCAGAGAAAGATGGCCGAGGAGGGCGGAGTCGTGATGGAGGGCCGCGACATCGGCACGGTCGTCTTTCCCAACGCGGAGGTCAAGGTCTTCCTGACCGCTTATGCGGGCGAGCGTGCCCGCCGGCGGGCGGCACAGCTTAAGGAAAAGGGGATCAGCGCGGAGGTCGACCAGATCGCCGCCGAAATCCGCGAGCGGGACCTGCGCGACAGTTCCCGCGCCCGCGCCCCGCTCAAACAGGCCCCCGACGCGGTCCTGCTGGAAACCGACGGGATGGGCCTGGAAGAAGTAGTCGAAGCAGTCCTGACCATTCACCACAAGAGGATGTCCCAGTGACGGCTCTCTACTGGGTCGGGCGAACGCTGTCGGCGTGCGTGTGCCGGGGCTTCGGCGGATGGCAGGTGATCGGCCGCGAAAACATTCCCCGCGGCGGCGGAGTGCTGCTTTGTGGCAACCACGTCAGCTACATCGACCCGCCCGCGCTTGGAGCCGGCTGCCCGCGGCAGGTCCACTTCATGGCCAAGCAAGAGCTGTTCCAAGTTCCCATCATTGGATTTCTGATCCGCAAAGTCGGGGCATTTCCGGTCCGCCGAGGCGCCGCGGACAGGGCCGCCTTGAGAAAAGCTATCGATTACCTGCAACACGGCGAGGTAGTCGGCCTCTTTCCCGAGGGCGCGCGCAACTACGAACCCCAAAAGGGCCTTCGAGCACCCGAGGCAGGGATTGGAATGATCGCGCTGCGCGCGCGCGTCCCCGTGATCCCCGTGGCCCTCGTGAACACCGAAAAGCTCCTGCCGTCTCACTCCATCTTCTTCAAGTTCAGCCATGTTAAAGTTATCTATGGCAAACCTTTACACCTTGACGACCTCTACGAAAAAGGCGACCGCGCCGCGCTCGACGAGATCGCAAAACGGATCATGGCCGCGATAGGAGATATGCTCGAGGAGCAGCGAGTAACGAGTAACGAGTAAGGAGCATACGAGTCGGCACTTTGGGCTCCCTCTCACCGGATGGGAGGGTTGGGGTGAGGAGGAAACGCTGCGGTTGGAACCTTGTCCTGGCGTTTGGGAGCACTGCCTGACGCGCGGCGTTCCACCCTCACCCCCGGCCCCTCTCCCGTGAGGGCGAGGGGAGTTCCGGCGCGGCGTTGCTAGTAAAATTCTGGCGTTGGGTTCGGCACCTTGGGCTCCCTCTCCCGGATGGGAGAGGGCTGGGGTGAGGGGGAAACGCAGCAATCAGGCACGGGACCTTCGCTCTGCCGCCCTCCGCGATCTC
Source organism: uncultured bacterium (assembly GCA_963823885.1). Classification (GTDB taxonomy): domain Bacteria; phylum Armatimonadota; class UBA5829; order UBA5829; family UBA5829; genus CAWGNL01. Next base: position 18,360 of record CAWGNL010000117.1, on the reverse strand, counting down.
CTCTTGACAAGGGCAGCGGGAGTGAGGTAGGGTAATAGTGGCCGCCGGTCGCCTATTGCATGCCCGGGGCATGTTGGGACCAGGCTGGGCGCCGCGCGCGGCACGGGAGGTCTAACGTGAGCAATGAGTCAAGGTTGGAAGGCAAGATGGCCCTGGTAACGGGGTCCGGGACCGGTTTGGGACACGAGATAGCATTGGAGTTTGCGCGGCAGGGAGCCGATGTCGTGCTGCACTATTCCCACAGCGCCGCTGGAGCCGAGGAAGGCGTCGAGAAGATGCGGACATGGGACGCAAGGCCGCTGCCTTCAAAGCGGATTTTTCCGATGTTGACCAGGTGCAGAGTCTGGGTCGGCAGGCAATAGAGTTCCTTGGACGTGTGGACTGCTTAGTCAACAACGCGGGCATTACTTTCAACAAGCGATTCCTGAAAGTCACGCGCGAGCAGTACGATATAGCCTACAACGTGAACATACGGGCGCAATTCTTCCTCACGCAACTTATCGTCGAAGATATGCTCAAGCACCCGCCAGGCTCGATCGTCAACTTGACATCTGTCCACGGGATCTCGGGCGCGCCGGAGCATTCCGTATACGCGGGCACCAAGGGCGCGATTATCGCATACACGCGGTCTTTGGCGGTTCAGCTGGCGCATATGGGGGTCCGAGTCAACGCCATCGCGCCGGGCATGGTTGTAGTTCCGAATTACTTCAAGTCCGGTGCTTTCACTCCAGAAGATTGTGCGCGGATGGCACACGACAAGATTCCGCTCGGCCGTCACGGAGAGCCAAATGAGATAGGCAAGCTGGCGGCGTTCCTGTGCTCGGACGACGCTGCGTTTATAATCGGGCAGACTATCGTCGCCGACGGCGGCGCGACCTCACTGATGTCCTTGCTCGATGACTTCAGGAACGAGGCCACGTCGAGTCTGGGCAGAGGTTACGTGCCGGGCATTTAGCGTGTGAAACCGAAGCTTTGACCTTGCGTGGGAGGCTCAGGTCCAATGCGGGACATACTCAAAGATAACTTGTCGGTTATAGGCAAACCCACTGTGACGTTCGAGAGCGCGGATCGCAGCGAAGTCCTGGTCCTGCCCTATGGCGGACGAGTGCTGGGGCTGTTTGCGCCCGAGAGCGAGAAAATTTCTACTGGACTAACCCCGCGCTGGAGTCGGTGGAATCGGCTCGCGAGTTCTATTCGACGGACCAATGGCACAATTCGGGCGGTGACCGCTCGTGGTTGGCGCCCGAAATCGATCTGTTCTTCCCGAATTATCCCAACACCGACGTCTACTTCCAGCAGCGGTCGCTGGATCCGGGCAGCTATAAAGTTGTGAATAGAGACGGCGGATTCAGTCTGGTGAACGAGTTTGCGGTCACAAACTATCGCACAAAGAAGAAGATACCGCTCGAACTGACAAAGCGGTTTGGCCCCGCGCCGAATCCATTGAGATATGAGCGCGAACTCCGCGCTCTCTCCATGGAATACGCAGGTTACACTCAGTATACCTCGCTCAAGTTCGTCGGAGACGAAGAAGACTCGCGAATAGGGCTGTGGAACCTCGTCCAGATGCCCCATGGCGGCGAACTGCTGATTCCGACTTTCGGCCGAACCAGACCAATGCTCTTCTTCGGTTCCATTCCGTCCGGCGATCTCATTGCCCAAGATCACTTGATACGCTACAAGATGAGGGAGCCCGGTAACCAGAAGATAGCCGTGAGAGCCGTGGCCGCGGCGGGTCGCGTCGGCTACGTGTATGAGTCTGACGGCCAATACGTGCTCATCGTTCGCAACTTTGCCGTGAACCCCTCGGGCGAGTACCGTGGACACTCCCTGCGAAGACCTCGACGATTTAGGCTACTCTATACAAGCGTGCAATGTAAATAATCAACTGGGATCATTCAGTGAGTTGGAGTATCACATACCTGCCATAGGATTAGGGACCGGACGTCGACAATGCAACGACGAAGCGCAGGTTTGGGCATTCAGAGGCAGCGAGCCGAGTATCAAGCAGGCCGCAGCGTTACTGCTCGGAGTCTGATTGACGGTTAGTATCTTACAACTGAAATCCTATACAAGTCGTACTGAATTTTGATATGTCACCTCGGATTTCAGTTGTAAGATACGTAAGAAGAAACCACCGACCTTCCGAATTACGAAAAGGCCGTATTGATTTTCCGGCGATGGCCTTCTTGGTTGCGGCTGCGCCGCTTTAGGAGATAGACTACCTCGCTGTGCGGGGACAGGGTTGTGCCGATGCGTTTCGGGAAAAGGGTTTCCCGAAACAACGGAGCGCATGGCTGTCATTCCGAACGAATGTGAGGAATCTCAAAGCTCGAATGAGTCTCACGCACCGGAACAAGAATCCAGGCGCGGCGTTGAGATTCCTCGCTACCCGCTCCTAAGAAACTCTCTTCGAAAGAGCGCGGAAGCTGCTTAATGCAGAGGGCACTAGTGTCTACTTGCATAAATAACTGATAGCATTCTTGCCGGCGTATCGGGAATCTTGTTCCCGATACGCACTTAGTTTCGGGAACAAGATTCCCGAAACACCCGGTACAGCGTTCTATCAATCAATTATGCAACTAAGCACTAGCGCAACGATTACGTCATCCTGAGCAAGTGACGGCGACGCTGTCGCCGTTACATTGGAAAGAAACCCACCCCCGGTGTTTCGGGAATCTTGTTCCCGAAACCAGCAGTTTCTTAGGAGCAACTGACGGCGACGCTGTCGCCGTTACATTGGAAAGAAACCGACCCCCCGGTGTTTCGGGAATCTTGTTCCCGAAACCAGCAGTTTCTTAGGAGCAACTGACGGCGACGCTGTCGCCGTTACATTGGAAAGAAACCGACCCCCGGTGTTTCGGGAATCTTGTTCCCGAAACTGGGGAGTTTCTTAGGAGCGAAGTCGAAGGATCTGCTTTTACATTACGGCATAGATCCATGCGGGAGCTAAAAGCAGATTCTTCGTTCCTCCTAAGAAACCTTCCATGCCGCCGGCTTCGGGGCAGTCGCCCGCGAAGCATAGCCTGCCAGGGTGAGTTTCTTTTTAATGTGACCCCGCGGCGCGGGGTCCGACGCTCGGAATGACATATGCGGTGACGTATAATCGTGCGCGGGGCGGATAGTTCCGGGCTTTCCACTTTCCGCTAAATGCTATTCTTTGGAGGGCAAAGTTCCGTGGCAAACGTAGTTGTTATGCCCCGCTGTGGGCAAACGATGGAGGAAGGAACCATCGTCGAATGGCTCAAGAATGAAGGCGACCCGGTTCGGAAGGGCGAGCCGCTGGTCACGATCATGTCGGACAAGGCAAATCTTGAAATCGAGTCTGATTTTACAGGCGTGGTGAAGAGAATCCTCGCCGGGCCGGATGACGGCGACATCGAGTGCCTGACTCCGATCGCTATTATCGGCGAACCCGACGAAGATATCGATGTGGAAGCGCTGCTTGCCCAATACGAGTGAGGCTGCGGCGTCATATATCAACGGACACAACCTTATCGTCGACGGCGGCTGGACGTGTGGGTTTAACCGGGACTTCTAGTGTCTACTTGCATAAATAACTGATAGCATTCTTGCCTGCGTATCGGGAATCTTGTTCCCGATACGCACTTAGTTTCGGGAACAAGATTCCCGAAACACCCGGTACAGCGTTCTATCAATCAATTATGCAACTAAGCACTAGCGGCTCCATTTCGGTCAGGGCGACCGTGGCTAATCTCCAGCCGCTGCGGTCTTGTGTTGCGCGCAGAGTCAGCAGTTGCCAGGGCCGCAGGCGCAGGCGGCCGACGGATTCGCCCATTATCATAAGAGTGGCATCCTGCTGGCGGCCAGCGGTCTCCCAAAGCCGCAGAATCCAGCCGGAGCCATCCTCGGCCTGCTTTGCCGCGACCAGTTCCACGCTTTCAGGACTCACCGACAAGACCGACAGCGACGCCGGAAGAGTGCCGGCGTGCGGGAACCCGACAGCGGTTTGCAGTGGCGCGTTGAGGGCCCCGTAGCTGCGACTCACGTGGTCGGCGCTGGTTAGAACGTAGCGAAAGCAATGCTGCCCGATATCCATAAACGGGCGATGGGCGCCCGGGTCGGGCGCGGCGCCTGCCATCTCTGAGTAACCGGGCGATCTCACAACCGACATTCTCAAGTTGCCGCCGATCATGTCGAACCCACAGGCTGCGTCATTTGCTATTCCGACGTTGGCTCCATCCCCGATAACGGCGGCCCAACCGAGTGACGGGACCTCTCCGATATTCGACGGTCGTTCGACTATCGCATAAGGGGCCCAGAACAATCCGTGCGCATCTCGAGCGTTTACCGGAAACTCCAGCTTAAGCATGCATCGCGGTTGATTCCATAGCAACCGCGCGGAGCAATGCACCTGACTGTCCCCGGAATACAGGCAGTACTCCTGGATCAGTCGGCTGCCTTCGTATTCGCTGGTCACCACAAATGACGCCTTCAGAGGACCCGCCTGAAGCAAACGCGCCTCAACCGGGCTGAAGTGCCCAAGCACTTCGTTCCAACTCTTGATCCCTGTTCCCCAGGAGTCACCACGATCCTCGAGCACGACGCCGCGGCCGGCGCAGCCGGCAAACCATTTCGCGCCGGAGGTATTCTCCGTCACCTGAATTCCCGCCTCGCCCCTTGTGTATTCGACGGTCAGGTGTTCGTTGACCATTGAGATCACGTCGGATGTCTGCCTTGCAACGGCGGTCGATTCGCATTTGGCGGGAAGCTCGGTGGGCTGAAGCCAATAGACATTGTAGCCACAGGCCGGGATATCGGCGATAAAGCAGCTTCGAACCCGCCACTCCAGGCCCGTATCGCATTCAGTCGGGAGGAACTGGGTGGGAAGGGCGGTCCCATCCGGCGCTATCGCATCGACATATCTAACTTGCCTGTTTGTCGTTGCGTGGCTCAGGGGACGGTAGTCCAGCATCCATTCCACCTCGACCGGTCCCACATAAGGGTTCGCGTGCGGGTTGAAGAGCAGCACCGGAACGCCCTGCCTTTGGGCTGTGTCGATGTCCAGGAAGATCGAGAGCATGGCGTCGTTGACGCATGCCCTGGCTTCGTGGCGGGCTTTGCCCAGATGGTCCAGAGCCTCAAGGCAGCACCGTTCAAGACTGGAACCCGGCAGGATGTCGTGGAATTGATTGAACAGCGTGTCCCGCCAGACCGACTTGATTTCTTCCCGCGGGTAACGGCATCCGCGGAGTATGCTTGCCGCGGTCGACAGCCTTTCGGAGGCGCCGGCAAGGCTTTCGGCTTCGCGAACGGCCTTCTTGACGGGAGCCGCGGACGTGTAGCATCCTCGCGCGAAGAATTGCAACTCGCCTTCCACGACGGCCATCTCGTCCCACCGCCCCTCTATGGCTGCAAAGAAATCCGACAGAGTAGAAAACTTGACCCTGCATCCGTCCGGCGGGTTCGCGATCTGTCTTCTTATCTCGCCGAGCAGCTTACGGTTCAGCCCGCCTCCGTGATCCCCAAGCCCCACCAGCACAACCCAGTCTTCCAAGCCGTCAACCGATTGCTCCGCCGCCCGCTCCACGCGAGCCGAGAGATCATATAGCGGGTCGCTGTATTCTATTGTGTAGGTTTCGAGGTTCGCCGTAAGCACTTCGGCTCCATCCGGTCCCCTCCACCGAAAAATGCGGGAGGGCGTGGGGCAGTCTTCCTGAGATGGCCGGCATTGAACCGCGAAACGGCATCCGGCGGCCCGGTAAATGGAGGGTAATCCGGCGGAGTGACCGAAACTGTCCACCTGATAGGCGATTTGGGGCACGACACCGAACCGGCTGGCGAAATAATGCTGCCCGTAGAGATACTGGCGAACGTAACTTTCCCCACTCGCCAGGTTCGTGTCGGGCTGCAGGAGCGTTCCTCCCACGATCTCCCAGCGGCCCTGATCGACCAGGCATTTGATACGCTCGAACAGTCGGGGGGCGTGCCGCTCTATATGCTCGTATATGAATGATTCATTTCTGGTGAAGGTGACATCGTGATTGGCTTCCATTAGTTCGACGACGGCCTGGCAGGTTGCGATTCCTTCGTTTAACCCTTCGCGCCAGTCCCACATCCACACCGGATCGAGGTGTGCATTCGGCACTAGATGAATCGTGAGCATTTACGATGACTCCTTCGAAAATAGTCGAAAGTCGAAAGTCAGAAAGTCGAAAGTCGGGACCCCGGCGCACGGGTTGCTCCCTGTGTTTCGGGATTTGAGGAGCGACCACAACTGTTGATCTAGGGCAAAAACGTCGTATTCGCTCCGGAAATCCCGAAACTCTCCGAAAGTGGAAAGCGTCGATGGTCCGGCGTTTCCGAACGCCGGACCCAGTTAATGCGGGTTTGCAACCCGCGAGCACACGCTCTCATTTTCATATATAGTGATGAAGGCGAAGCCTTCGTGCATGATTTTCCATGTGCAGTATATCCGCGTTTCGCGCCATAGTCAAGCCCGGATTGCCATCGGTGGCACATAGTTTGATGGGAGTCGTAACGCGTTGGCTCACGGGACTCTAGACGTGCATGAGCGCTTGAATCTGTGCTTGTTCAGCCCGCACGCTGAGATTTACGAAAAAAAAGCAAAATTGCCCTTGACAAAGTCCGGCGAGCATGGCATATCTACATGTACGCCACCGATGGCATAAGCCGCTCCTGGGGCATTAGCAAGCTGAAAGGGTGAGATGAATTGGAGCGTCCCAATAAACCGCAACCAAATCGAAGTGTAACGATCTACGACATTGCCAAAGAGCTTGGTCTCGCTTCCAGTACCGTCGCCCGGGCACTCAACGGCGCCACGTGCATCAGTGAAAAGACCCGGAAGCGAGTGCTCGAAGCGGCGGCAAAGATGGGCTACCAGCCTTCCCTGATAGCCAGGTCGCTTTCGTCGAGCCGCACGAAAACAATAGGCGTTCTTGTGCCGATGATCGGCGATACCGCCTATTCGGCCATGGTCAAAGGCATAGAGAACGTGGCCTACAATGCCGGCTACAACGTTACTCTTTGTTGCAGCGAGTTCGATCCGGCACGTCAGAAGCACTACCTGGACATGCTTCAGAACCGTCGAGTCGAAGGCATTATCGTAATTCCGTCCGTCTGGGCCGACGACCGCGAAATAGATCGGTTGGCGAAAATCGACGATTCCGGCTTGCCGGTAATTATTCTCGAACAGAATATCCCGGACAATAGACTCAGCAGGGTTGTCGTGGACAATTATGGCGGTGCAAAGGAAATTGTGAATCACTTGATTCGACTTGGCCACCAAAGAATCGGCTGTCTTCGTTATGACCTGGGCGATTGCAACTATCCTGGAAAAGAGAGGTACGCCGGCTACAGGGCAGCCATGGCCGATGCTGGGCTGCCTTGTCCGGATGGTCTGACGAGCATCGCTGATCCCGCGCTTAACGATACCGGCAACCAACCGGTGCATTTCACGCACTACTATGAATCCGCCGGGCGACCGACGGCGGTGTTTGCTGTAGACGACATGCTCGCAATAAAGACAATCAAAGCTTGTGGTCAGGTTGGACTCAGAGTGCCGGAAGACATTGCGGTTGTGGGTTTTGACGATCTGCTGGTGTCCGCTTACACCGTTCCCGGGCTGACCACGGTTCACCAACCCGCCACTGAAATAGGCAGGCGGGCCGCTGATCTGCTGTTCGGGCGCATCGACGGAAAACTCACATATCAGGTCCAAGAGCGAATCGCGGGGCGGTTGATAGTCAGGGAGTCTTGTGGCGCCGCGCTCCACGCGAGAGATTTCAAGCATAATGCGGAGCCTGTGGGTCAGTCTACATGAATGACGCGGCTTAGCTCTTGATGAGAGAGGAATGAGATGTATTCGTCTAAAGTCGGCCTTTTGTGTGCGTGCTTGATTGGGCTGATAGCGCTGTGCGCTTCGGTTGCGCCGGCCAATACGCTCCTTTATAACCATGGCGAGAGCGTATCCACAATAGGACGCAATCCGGCATCTTCGGGCACCGTGAGCTATTTGATCGACTCCAGCGGATATGACGGAACCTGCATATTCGTCCATACAATTCAAAACGTAACATACGGAGATTGCAATTTCGGTCCGACCTATGGCAGCAACCAGGGAACTATTTCATTCTGGTACCAACCTGCCCAGACGACGGGCAACATCGTGTTTTGCACGGGCGGCGACCCATCAAACGGCGCAAACTCCAATTTCTTTGGGATGTATCAGAACTGGTACTGGGGGGACAACTACCCAGTCGTATCGGCAAGCGTGGGCAACAATACCTGGGGCTATACTGTAATGGCAAACAACCCTTCGAGTTGGGCATGGAACATCACCCAGTGGTATTTCATAACCATTACCTACCAGATGGCCAATTCCCCAACGGACTATATCGATTTCTATATAAATGGCGTCCAGCAGACGAATTATGGAGCGCAGGGACAGTATTCTCCGATTAATCCGTTACTTTCAGGCGGCGCGGCGCAGCCGATCTATTTCGGTTGCTATCAGACCTACTCGATATCATCAGCCCGATTCGATGATATCAAGATTACCGATTCGGCTGTAGCCGCTCAGCCGTCGAGCCTGGTAAGCCAATTGAAATCGCTCAGCGATGGCTCGGGGGTCACGATAAACGGAAAGGTCACGACCACCTCCGCAACGGACTTTTCCGGCTGCTTTTACATCGAAGACACCGACAGATCGAGCGGGATTCGCGTGGAGTCGATTGCAATCCCGCCTGATTTGCAGGAGGGCAGCATCGTGAACGTGGTCGGGACCTTGGATACCAACGGTGACGGAGAGCGCCAGATCGATGATGCGATCGTAACCATAATCAGCAATTAACGCAGTCGAATCGGTACTAATAGTATGAATTGCTCTGACGGGAAGGACCAGCAAAATGAAAACCAAAGGATTCACCCTTATCGAGCTGCTTGTGGTTATCGCCATAATCGCGATACTTGCCGCGATACTGTTCCCGGTATTTACCAGCGCAAAGAATGCGGCCCAGCAGACCGCATGCCTGGACAATCTCAAGCAGATTTCCGCCGCCTTTCAATTGTACGTAAATGACGACAGCGGACACTACCCCTCATTTCGTGTGGTTGCTGCTTTGAATAATACAAATTGGACCTGGAGAGGCTTTGCAGATGTTTATACGGACGGAGGACTAAATATCTTCATTCCAAAGAGATTCCAACCGTACGTAAGGAACACCGAGGTTTTTTGGTGTCCGAACGATCCCAATGGAAAAAAGCAGTTGCTGCCCCCTTACAGCGTATCTTACGAATACAGGTATCTTCTCTGCTGGTACACCTTCGAGCTGGGCACAATTGGCGATTCCAACTTCAGATATCCCACTAAGCAGGTGATATACCACGAGAGTAAAGTATTTCATCCTCGTGGTAATTACACCTGGTCGGAATATGGCAACGATAGCGTTACAGGCAGTAGCGTTCCCTACATTAACTCGCTATACGCAGATGGACATGCAAGATTATGGGCGCCTCCATCCAGCAACGGGACGGTTGATTTTCATTGGTTTGCAGAACCAAAAACGGCTGTGACAGACCCCAGTCCCTATCTGACTCCCTCCATGGATCCGGCCATAGGCTGGGATGATTAGTTTTCGGCGTATTGTGACGGCAGGATCGGAGATAACGAAGAAATGAGCAGATTACTTACATATATTGCTTTGATTGCGGTTCTTCACTTCCGGAATTTGCGCCGCCGCGCCGGCCAACTCCTGGACGATAAATGCCTGGGCTGGTATGAACTATTGCACCGGGACCTCCACACCGGATTCGGCCGCTGTCGCTCCCGATCTTGAGGTCGCATACGGCAAGAACTTCTACTACATAGACAATTCCGATTGGAACGCAACTTATAAACTGAGTACTCCACTAAATCTCACGAATGCGACTCGCTTCACGTGCTACTTTCAGACGGATGCGCTTTATGGCTATTATTCGGGAAAATGGTATCTGGTGCTCACCGACAGTTCGGGAAACTCCGCCACTTATATGATATGCAAAGAGGCGTGGCTGGCGCGTCAGCCGATCTTCGTCGAGCAGGCCCTGACCGGCTGGCCGTCAAATGTGAACATAGCCGACATCGTCCAAATCGAGCTTTTGGGCTATAGCAGCAGTGACGCGCAGAACTCGCACGTGTGGCTAACTAATCTCGAAATTTGACTCACAACCCTTAGGTCAGGCCGATTCTATCCGTGCCGCGGCTTGGGCAAGTCTGAGAGCTCCCATTTCTGCCCCTGATTCATTCTGGGTTCAGCCGGTTTTGGCTTCCGATAAGGTGTTTCGTGATGGCTGGCAGATGAGCTGGTCCAATAACGGATCGAAATTCACGCATATTCATGTATGCGCCCGGGGGTGGACACGGCGATAAGCAGGTTGTTGTTCTGCCCGTAGGGACATCCACGGACCGTTTGACTTTCTCGCTCGGGAATCTGACCGGCCCGAACGGGGCTGTAATTGCGCCCGGTAATGCAACATTTTATCAGTTGAACTGGGTTCCGACACTTCCTGCAAATAGAACTGATATTTACGAGGGTTGGTATCCGGATGTTCTCAATCCGGCGGCCGGTGGCAGCATCTCCATGAATCCGAGCTACGTAAGTGTGCTGTGGATGGATATCCAGGTGCCAGACAACACTCCGTACGGCATATACCAGGGTTATCTGACACTCAGCCGAGACGGCGTGACAAGGCAAATCCTTGTCCAGATCACGGTGTACAATTTCACCCTGCCAAAGCGCCCGACATTCAAAACGAGCCTCTGGTTCTACCCAACGCAGTTTACCAATTACGCCGATACGCCGCCTTCTTCGCAATGGGCCGTTATTCAACCGTATGTCGCACTAGCTTTGCAGAGTCGTGTTACACCGATTTCCGCTGAGGACCCCATGTTCACCTGCATCCCGCAAAGCGACGGCACGTACAGTGTGAATCTGACCAAGTGGATGAACTACTACAACTACGTGTTTTCTAACGGTGGAAATTCGGCAAACCTGGGGGACACCCACTGGTACCGCGCCAACTATCTCAATAATGGCGCTAGTCCGGTATCGTTCCCTGGCGAAACTGCCCCAGATGCGGCGATACAAACACCGGATTACGTTGCCCACCATCGCCAAGCGATTCTGAAAACATATCTTCAGGACGCATTTGCTTATCTCGACCAGTTCGGCTGGTCGGACTTTGCATATTTACAATGTTACGATGAGATGAACTCGACCGCCTGGAGTTGGATGGAAAATACTTATTCGACGGTTATGACCGAGAACCCTCGAACCAGGATTCTTGACACCAGTGGTGGTTCCGGCACTTATGGCCAATATGTGGGCATTCAAGTGCCCACCATACCTGCCGTCGATGCCGGAAACGGCTACGGCCGCGCTTATGTCGCTCAGACCGAAGCCGCGGGGCAATCGCCCTGGTTCTACTCTTGCGTGTCCTATGGAATTACGATCCCCGAGCAGGGGGTACGTGACAGGCTCATTCCTGTATACGGGTTCAATTCAGGAGCAGAGGGATATCTCTACTGGGGGCTCAACTACGGGTTCGCCACGGCCACATCGGGTTTCCCCACTACGCCGTGGGGAAATTATCGCAGCAAGACCGGGGTGATGGATACTATGGGCGATGGCTGCCTGATGTATCCGTCGGCGCCGTATAGCCTGCCCCCGGCTCCCATGCCATCTACACGTCTGACGAACTTTCGCGACGGCATGGAAGACTACGAGATGCTCAACCAACTCAGCCGGCTGTTTGCTCTGAAACAGTCATTGCTGAGCGCTACTGCCCAGACACAGATAGAAGGTTATCTCGATTGTGATTCGCTTCTGTCGTCGACAGGGGCATGGGCCGATTTTTATCTGGCCGATCAGCGAAGACGCGACGTGGGTGATTGGATCGATGAGCTTACGACTATGAGCCCGCCGCTTGCCGATATTACCGCGGTGCCCGGCGGCAGTAATTGAGGAGGTGATAGAGAGCATAATTACTGTTTCTGTTGTTTGATAGTTAAACTACATTTACACTAGGAGGAAAAAAAGATGAAAACTGCAAAATTGATCGTTCTGGTAATTGGAATGTTGTTGTTCAGCGTGGTATGCGCGCAGGCACAAACTACTCTGCTGGAAAACAACGGGGCAGCAACTTCGGTAATTGGGCCGAACCCGTCCGGGGATTTTACGGTTAGCTCCAACGGTTACGACGGAGAAACCTGCCTGCTCAGTGAGCCTATCCCCGACGTTGCTTACGGGATCATATCCTTCCCCGGAACGGTGTTAGCCCCGAATCAGGGAAGCATTTCGTTTATGTATGAGCCGTCACAAACAGCCGGCAATATAATCTTTGACACCGGCGGCGACCCGTCGAATGGCGGAGATTCAAGCTTATTCGCATTGTATCAGAACTGGTACTGGGGTGGTGGCCCGATGCTGGCCGCCAGCGTTGGCAGCAATAGCTGGGGCTACCTTATCCAGAACAACGCCGGCAGCAACTTTGTGTGGAACACAAATCATTGGTATCAGATGACAATCGACTATCAAATGACCGGTTCAGCCAGTGATTACATCGATTGGTATATTGACGGTGTCCAGCAGACAGGGTATCAACAGGCTGTCAATACTGCCATCAACCCATTGCTGTCAGGCGCCAACGCGCAGCCGCTTTATTTTGGCGGTTACAGCTACTATGGGATCGCAGAAAATGGGTTTGATAATATCGTTACCACTTCAGGGGTCCCCGAGCCGGGGTCATGTGTCACTCTCTTGGCAGGTCTTACCGGCCTATGCGGACTTGCCTTCCGAAAGCGAAGATAGTCTCGCCGGAGGAACAGATTAACCGCGGCCAATGGCGGGGCAGGATGCCCCCCCATTGGCTGCCGATACCCCAAATCAATAGGATGAAAAGGGTACACTGACAATCGCTTTTCCTTATTGCAGAGGTACGATGGATACAGAAAGGAGTGACTAGGATGAGTTCTAGTAACACGGTAAGTAAATTAAGAATCAGCCGGCTGAGTATTGGTGGTCGCGGTGATGCTTTCCTGCGCGATATGCGCGCGCGCGGAAACGCTGCTTCTCAACAACAATGGTGCGTTAACATTGGCGATAGGCCCGGCGCCCAATGTGGATAGCGTGCTCGTGGATTCTAGCGGTGGTTACAATGGTGGCAGTTGTATATTTACGGACGCCATTCCGGGTGTTTCCTACGGAGACTGTGCATTTGATTCGTCAGCCTACAACAAAAATGAGGGCAGCATTTCGTTCTACTATCAGCCTGCTCAGACGACCGGCAACGTAATCTTTTGCACGGGTGGCGACCCCTCGAATGGCACAAACTCGAATTTCTTTGGTCTGTATCAGAACTGGTACTGGGGGAACAACTATCCAGTGGTAGCGGCGAGCGCGGGCGGCAACAACACCTGGGGTTATTATGTTCAAGCCAATGCTCTCAATAACTGGACTTGGGATACCACTCACTGGTATCAAATAACAATCAATTACCAAATGACCGGATCCCCGAGCGACCACATCGATTTCTACATCGATGGTGTCCAGCAGACGAACTACGGCCTTCAGGGACATTATTCGCCCATAACACCAATGCTCTCAGGAGCTGCGGCGGGGCCGCTTTGGTTGGGTTGTTACGGTTGGTGACGAAAACTCGCCGGCCAGATTTGATGACATCGAGATTGTCGGTCAGCCTGCGCCGACCCTGCTTCTGAACAATGGCGAGGCGTTTTCAGCCATTGGTCCTAATTTTGAGGGAGATGCGACTATCGATTCAAGCGGCTACGAGGGCGGCGACTGTATATTCACGGAGCCCGTTCCGGGTAGCCTCTATGGCGCGTGCTACTTCCCCTCTACTGCGTTCAACATAAACCAGGGCAGCATTTCGTTCTACTATGAGCCGGCACAGACGACTGATAACGTAATTTTCTGCACCGGCGGCGACCCATCAGACGGCGAAAACAACAATTTCCTCGGGATGTACGAGAACTGGTACTGGGGGGCCTATCCAATGGTTGCCGCCAGCACCGGAGCGAATAATAGCTGGGGTTATCTCATAAAGCCAAATAGCCCTTCGACTTGGACTTGGAACGTCAATCACTGGTACCTGATGACGATCAATTATAAAATGAGCAACTCAGCCGATGACTACATTGACTGGTATATCGATGGGGTCCAGCAGACGAATTACCGACAGGCGCGCTATACGGCGATTAACCCGATATCCTCCGCCAGCGGCAACGCGTTTAGTTTTGGCTGTTTGGAGCCCTATTATTCGGTTAGCCCAGCAAGGTTCGATAATATCCAAATAACCAGCGAAGTGCCCAATCCCGCGCTTACACCCGGACCTTCGACCGTCGTTTACAGTGATGACGTAATCATGGACGGCAATCTGTCTGACCCGGCTTGGAATTATGCGACCTGGGTTCCAATGAATTACGCGTACGACGAATACCCGTTCCCTTATGATACCGCGGGCGACTACGTCGGCGGTCCCATTCAGGCAGCCAACGTGGCATACCTGTGGGGCGCCGGCGGCACGCAAGATCTATTGCGCTGTTGAGGTGGATGATCCCAGCCACGTCTTTACCAATAGTTTCTTCGACATTGACAGCGATGGAAACTCTTGGGGCGCAAAAGACGACGCGGAGTTTTACGTGCACACGACAGGAGGTTCATTTACTAACTACGTGCAATACCAGGAGCCCGCGCAGCACTGGATATGTGGCTTCATGAACTCTGAGGAAGTCGGCAACTATAATCCCGGCACTTTGTGGACTGCCCTCGGCGACCCTTATACCTACGGTAATTACCAGGTAACCAACGATGAGTTTGAGGCTGTCGGTCAGATCAGTGGCGACTGGCTCTATTACGAGGCCGAGATGACCCCATATCAGTTCTTCAGTGGAAGATGGAATCTGAACAACCCTGCAAGCCAGCAAACAAGTGTCGTATCTCCGCTGGCTGAGAATCAAAACATCAACCTTGGCGTCACTATAACTGCTAACGACGGTGGTTCTGTAGGATATGACAGTATTCCGGGCTATCGTGGCATGGCGTCGGAAACGACCGTGAATGCCGGTTGGTGGGAATACTGGAACTATGTACTGCAGCGCACGCTGATAAGGACCGGCGTGACAGGTACCATCACACTCCAGGGCTTCAGTGGGAGCACCCTTGGGGCCACAGCCACCATAGTCATCACGAATGCAAGCAACGCATCCGAAACGCACAACCTGGTGCTTGACGGATCCGGTGTCTATTCATTCAACACAGCTCTAACCGGTGCGTGCACCGCGGTTGCTTCAGATCCTGGCTACACACCGCAATCTGTGCCGGTGACGGTAACAAGTAACAGTGGCAATGCGAGTTTCATACTCAGCCCGGCCATTTTGTACACATCGGCTTCCATTAACGTTGCCAAGAATGATGCATTGGGCAGCGATGTCAGTCTAACCGGCTCAATTACCGCTGTATTTGCAGACTACATCTATATTGAATCTGACAACAGAGTATCCGGTATTAGAGTGGATACGGACACGTCGGCCAGCGGGCTCACCAATACCGATGTGGGCGAGATTGTAACTGTCGATGGGACCGTCCAGCAAGACTCTGCCGCTCAGGAGATCTATATCCAAGCGGCATCGATCACGCCGACCGGCCAAACTTACACTATACAGCCTCTCGGTTTGACCAATAAGTCGGCTGGCGGCGGCAGCGCGGTTGGTTCCGGCGGCAATGGACAGGTTGGGGTTGCAGGTGGAACCGGTCTGAACAATATCGGTCTGCTCGTCCGAACGACTGGCCTTGCTTCCGCCGGGCAATGCCAACGGATTCACTATCAATGACGGTTCCGGCGTGAACATACAGGTATCTCTTGCCGGTGCTGGAACCACATACAACGGCGATTACGTCACAGTAACCGGCATCAGCTCTATTGGCGCCGGTGGGGTTCGCACAATCAAGGCGCGGACTGCCAGTGACGTGCAAATCGTAAACTAGCTCAACGAACTAACCATCACAACGCATGGAAATGGGCGGCTGGTCCGCCGGAGCCACCGCCCATTTCTTAGTTTTATTCCTCTATCTAATCTTTCGTTGTGAGTGCTCGGTCCTGCCGGGATTCGGAACCCGCCAGCCCTGAGTGGCGAGATCAAGCGGGCTGTATCGAAGGTCGGCCCCCCGCCGACCATGCCTCGATGCCGGCCCACAAACCGGGCCTACTCAGCATTGGCGGAGTTTTTCCTCGGAAGAACTGAGCACTTACCTTTTGTTTCACGGATGGCACGAATAAAGATGTATTTGTTAAAGTTGCTACTGGTCACGTGCTTGGCTATTGCGTGCTTGAGTGCGGCCCCCGCCCGACCGGCCCGAGTTCGTTCGTCCTGGTCGAGAACGGCAAGTCCGATGCCGAGATCGTAATCGAGTCGACCTCGGTGGCGATGGTGCGGTACGCGGCCGAGGAGTTTCGCGACTACGTCAAAAAAACCTCGGGCGCGGACATTCCGATTGCGGAGGTCGGTAGAGACTACAAGGCGCCCGCTGACGGCAAGCACAGAGTCTTTATCGGAGAGAAGCCTCCATACACCCGGCTGCTCGGACTGGATGTTTCAAAGCTGAGGCCCGACGGATTCTACGTTCGCATCACCCCGGACGCGCTTATCCTCGTCGGACGCGACGAGCCGGTACCGTATATAGAGAACAAGAATCCGATTGGCCGCTACGAGATGGGCGTCAATCAAGAATTGAAGCTCTCCGCGATCTGGTCAAACAGGTTCCCTGTATGCCGTGTATCACTTCCTCGAGAAGTACCTGTGACGTGCGCTGGTACTGGCCGGGTGATCTGGGTGAGGTAGTGCCCAAATCCCCGAGAATTGCGGCGCCGCCGCGAATTACAGCATCGACCCCAGCTTTGAATTCCGAATGTACACCGGTTTCAATTTTGCTAAAGACCCTGAAGCCGCGAAATGGTACAGGCGAGCGGGTTTCGGTTCCACTTCGGAACCGTTGTGGCCCAACCACAGCGCCTACATGATCTATGGCAAGGAGGAAAACCACAAACTACATCCTGAGTGGTTCGCGATTCACAACGGCAAGCGCGACCGGGTCGATTTGTGCTGGACCGAGCCGACGCTCGTGGACGAATGGACAAGGCTTGCGAAGGAGTTCTTTACGAAGAATCCCACGGCGAAGATGTTCCCGGTGATGCCTGAGGACACCAACGGAGTGTGCGAATGCGAAAGATGCCAGAAGTTGGTGGACAACAGCCCGCCGCGGGAGGGTGTCAACTCTATCGGCGGCAATCAGAAGTTCTCGAACATTCTTTGGCCGGCAGTCAATGAGGTCGCAAGGAGAATCAGGGTGGATTTCCCGGATAAATTCATCGGCTGCTGCGCATATTCATTGTATCTGAAGCCTCCATGGAATGTAGCCAAGTTCGAGCCCAATGTCATAGTGATGTTCTGCGCGATGACTCCGTTTATGTTCGATTCGATGTACGATAAAGGCATGATCGATTTTGAGCAGGGTTGGTTGAACAGGGGCATCAAGACATTCTCTAACTGGGACTATATGAACGCTCACATGACATTGATGGGCAATAACGGGCCGTATATTCCGTTCGTTATTCCACACTTGCTGGCTAAACGTTATTCACGTCTGAGCGGTATTTCTCGGGGCGGTTTCTATGAGGCTAAGAACTCGCCCGACTGGGGGCTTTCCACTCTGACACACTATGGCATGGATCACGTCAACTGGTATGTTCTGGGCAAGCTCTCCTGGGACCCGACACTCAATGTTGATACTCTTCTAGATGATTACTGCAAGCACTTCTATGGCCCCGCGGCTGCTCCCATGCGCAATTCTTGGCAGCTGCAGGAAGACCAGTGGACGAATCGCAAGGACCCCTTAATCTGGGATGGGCTCTGCACCAGTCGATGGAACCATATATATACACCCAAGGTCCTTCGCGCGATGTTTGCAACTCTTGATGAAGCGCGCCGCCTGGCAACAGATACATCCGATCCGAATTATCTGAAGCGTCTCGATCTGATCTCGGGAGAGTATGCAGTCTTGAGATCGTGTCTTGTTGACGATTGGAAAGGCTGCCCGAAAGACTCCAAGGTCACAATATGGCGGCTTTGGCGATCTAGATTCGGGCCTGCCGAAGGGCCGGTACCTCACCGATGGCGCGAGCGTTGTGACCTCTCAGGCGCTCTCGGGCAAAGATCATTGCAGCTTAGCGGCTCCGAATCACTGGCTTCAAGCGATATCATCACGCTCGATCCTGGAAACATAGCAATACGCAACTGAGCCAAGAAAGATGACATAGTACATA
>CAWGNL010000116.1:0-33083 GCA_963823885.1 uncultured bacterium | reverse complement strand
GAAACTGGGGGAGTTTGATCCGGAGCACCCGACCGTGGGACAGGCACGCCGTAATTTCCTAAAGAACCGGCCGGCTATGCTTCGCGGGCGACTGCCCCGAAGCCGGCGGGCATGGGAGGTTACTTGGGGAGCCAACTGACGGCGACGTTGTCGCAGTCACGTAGAAAAGAACCAGCCCCCCGGTGTTTCGGGAATCTTGGTTGTCCCGAAACAGGCGAGCTCCTCCAGCAGCACCCGAGCCGTCGTGGACGGGCCCACGATCGACGGTGTCCCACCGAACCCCCCCGGCAGGCTATGCTTCGCGGGCGAGTGCCCGAAGCCAGCGGCCAGGTGGGAAGTTTGTCCAGGAGCAAGTAACGGCGACGCTGTCGCCGTTACGTAGGAAAGAAACCGACCCCCGGTGTTTGGGAATCTTGTTCCCCGGAGCCAAGCAGTTTATTAGGAGCGCCCGACCGTGGGACAGGCACACAGTCATAACCTATATAACCCCCCGGGCAGGCTATGCTTCGCGGGCGGATTTTGCCCGAAGCCGCCGGCATAAGGAGGTTTCTTAAGGAGCAACTAGACGGCGACGTTGTCGCAGTCACATTGAAAAGAACCGGCCCGGTGTTTCGGGAATCTTGTCCCGAAACTGGGGAGTTTCTTTAGGAGCGCCCGACTGTGGGACAGGCACACGTAATTTCCTAAAGAACCCCCCCGGCAGGCTATGCTTCGCGGGCGACTCCCCGAAGCCGCGGCATGGAAAGGTTTCTTAGGAGCAACTGACGGCGACGCTGTCGCCGTTACATTGGAAAGAAACCGACCCCCGGTGTTTCGGGAATCTTGTTCCCGAAACAGGGGCGTTTCTTAGGAGCGCCCGACCGTGGGACAGGCACATAGTAATTTCCTAAAGAACCCCCCGGCAGGCTATGCTTCGCGGGCGACTGCCCCGAAGCCGCCGGCATGGGAGGTTTCTTAGGAGCAACTGACGGCGACGTTGTCGCAGTCACATTGGAAAGAACCAGCCCCCGGTGTTTGGGAATCTTGTTCCCGAAACAGGGGGCGTTTCTTAGGAGCGCCCGACCGTGGGACAGGCACATAGTAATTTCCTAAAGAACCCCCCGGCAGGCTATGCTTCGCGGGCGACTGCCCCGAAGCCGCGGCATGGGAGGTTTCTTAGGAGCAACTGACGGCGACGTTGTCGCAGTCACATTGGAAAGAAACCAGCCCCCGGTGTTTCGGGAATCTTGTTCCCGAAACGGGGGCGTTTCTTAGGAGCGCCCGACCGTGGGACAGGCACATAGTAATTTCCTAAAGAACCCCCCCGGCAGGCTATGCTTCGCGGGCGACTGCCCCGAAGCCGCCGGGCATGGGAGGTTTCTTAGGAGGAGGCACTCACGTCATTCCGAACGAATGTGAGGAATGTCCTTCCGCAACCGGGATTCCTTATTCCGCTGGTAATCGCGCTCGTCGCACAGCATTATCTCTTCGGTCTTCTTCGCCACGACCACGCGCTAAGAACCGATATGCCCACCAGAACCACCATTCCGCCAAGAACCGCAAGTAATGCCACTATCATCACAGTTTCCTCCGGGCCGATAGCCAATAAGTATCTGCCCAAAACGCGGAGCGCGCGAAACGCGGAAGGGAGGGATAGCTCATAGCGGAAAGCTGAAAAACGGCGCCCTCGATGATTCGCGGGTTCCTCCGCACGTCGGACCATTCTCATAACGCGCGCGGCAGAGGTGGCAGTCAGTTACCTCGTGAGCCGGCAGGCCCTCCTGCGGGAACAGAGTGTCGAGTGCCGCGAGCGCGTCGGCGGCGTTGGAGACTATGCTTTGAAGCGACTCGCTGTTGCTGCGTGTGGCCTCGTTTATATGCCTGCTACCAAATGACCTGAATGAACCCTCCATCCCCCAGGGGAATCGGCGCCTCTCGGAAGTCCCAGCTTACGCTCGGCTGGCATATCGACGGGTACTCGCCGAACTTGGACTGGAAATTGGGATTGTCCACGCCCAGACGATACGCCCCTCCCCTTCGCTCTTCTGCTCGTCTTCGACTCCGAACACAAGAAAGCCGCCGTTGTCCTGGGCAGCATCCTGTATGGCCTCCTTGAGCGCTGATGGGGGGACTCACGCGCCCCTTCTCAGCTTCTCGTCACTCCGCGACGGGCAAGTCTATGCTTCGAAGTATCTCTCGGATCAGACCCTTACCAAGGTCTTCACCCGCGTGCATCGGAATAGCGACGCTGCGGTCCGTCGGTGTGCTTGTAGTAGGCGTGGCTTCCCCTTTGCCGGTCCAGTTGAAAGCCGAGCCGCAACAGGATGACCACCATTTTCTTGGGAGGTATCGGTTTGAGGGCGGTCATACGGCGATTTCGAGTTCGTGGACGCCGACAAACTTAGGCTGCGGGATATCTCTTGCGGCATCCCGTTCCGCCTCAAGGCAGAGCATTATGACCTCCCTTATTCTCTCATCGAGTTCCGTCAGAGTTTTCCCCTGAGTATGGCAGCCCCGCAGCGCTGGGACACTTGCAACATAAATGCCGTCTTCGTCCTGCTCTATTATGACTGGAAAGTGATACTTCCTCGGTCTCCTCATAGCTTACCCCGCATAAACACGACGCGCTTGTAATTGGCAGTTTATTATACCATACACCCTTACCCTCTGCCCTCTGCTAAGCTTCATTTCAAGAATTCGGCGGCGCACCAGGCGGAACGCGTTCCTTTCAGCGGGCGTCCGCGGCCCGCCCCTACGGTGAATACTTCACCGCATTTGTGAAATAGTGTACCAAGTGCTTTTCAACTAGAGTTGGATGAGCTATACTTGTATTGAAACCATGGCATACTATCCGATAGTATTAGAATTGGCGGATCGGGAGCCTGCCTGATCGTGGGCGGCGGAGAAATCGCGCTGCGAAAGGCGGGGAGCTTGCGCGAAGCAGGCGCGCGCGTGACGGTGATCGCGCCCGACCCTGACCCCGGGCTGCAAGAAATGGATGGAGTCGAGATCATCAGGCGGGCGTACCGACGGGGCGATTTGGCCGGCTTCGCGCTGGTTTTCGCCGCGACCGGCGACCACAGCGTGAACTGGGCGGTCGCCGAGGAGGCGGCATCCGGCGGGATCTTGTGCAATGTCGTGGACGATCCGAAAGCTTGCTCGTTTATCGTTCCGTCGGTGGTGCGGCGCGATTCTCTTCTGATCGCGATCACGACTTGCGGTAAAAGTCCCGCCTTGAGCAAGAAGATTCGCCGGGAGATCGAAAAGCGGTACGGACCGGAATATGGCGCGCTGGTGGAAATCCTCGGCGAGATGCGGGAACTGGTAAAGGCAAACCATCCGACCCAAACCGAGCGTGAAGCCGTGTTTAACAAGCTCATTGGTTGTGGAATACTCGAACTGCTGCGCGCTGGAAACGTGCAGGCAGCGAGAGAGAGGCGCTAGAGTGCATTTAGTCGTTGTAGGGATCAATCACGAGACCGCGAGCCTGGAACTTCGCGAGAAGCTGTTCATCGGCGGGGGCGAGTTGGCGGGGGCGCTTGCGAGTCTATCGTCCCATCCGTGCGTGCATGAGTCGTGCATCATCTCGGACATGCAACCGGACGGAACTCTACGCCGTCACCCATTCCAAGAGCGATGACGAACTTCTGGTGCGATTCCTGGCCGAATGGGGAGGCGTGAGCGCAAGCGATTTGGAAGAGAGCGCCTACCGTTTGCCCGGCCATCACGCGGTCAAGCACCTCTTCGAAGTCGCCTGTGGGATGGACTCGATGGCCCTCGGCGAGACCCAAATCCTCGGTCAGGTGAAGAACGCCTACTGCGCCGCCGGTGATTGTGAAGTCACCGGCCTCATCTTAAACAACCTGTTCCAACGCGCGATAGAGATCGGCAAGCGCGCTCGCACCGAGACCGGGATTTCCAGCGGGACGTTTTCCATAGGCGCGGCCGCGGTCGAGCTGGCGAAGGTCGTTCTGGGTGACCTCAGGGGACGCAGGGCGCTGCTTGTGGGAGCGGGCAAGATCGGCAAGCTCGCCGCGATGCATTTGCGCGCCAACGGCCTCGAAAAAGTCTATGTCGCAAGCCGGGGGCGGGCCTCCGCCGAGAAACTTGCTCGGGAACTTGGCGGAGAGCCGCTGGATATGGATACGTTCGTCGAAGCCTTACGCGAGGTGGATGTGGTCATCAGTTCCACATCGTCGCCGGGGCCGATCATCACCCGCGAGGTAATGGAGAAAGTCATGGCCGAGAGGGCCGCCAAGAAAGCCACCCACTTTGGACGAGAGGGGCACGAATTGGGACGCGACGCCCGCTTAGGCGATAAGACCGGGCAATCCCCACTGGGGGTCTTCCTGATAGATATCGCGGTCCCGCGGGATATCGAACCCGGCGTATCCGAAGTGGCTGGGGTGTTTCTTTACAATATCGACGATTTGCGCTTCCTGGTGGACCGGTACAGATCGGAGCGCGAGGCGCAGGGTGCGCACGTGCGGGCGATAATCGACCAGAGACCATCGAGTTTATGGAGTACTTGCGAACGCTGGAGGCCGCGCCCATGATCAAGCTGCTTCGGGAGAAGTTCGAGTCGATCTATGAGATGGAGTGGGAGAAGTGCTCCTCCAGGCTCGAACACCTTTCGGAAGAAGACCGCGAGTGCGTCCGGCGCGGCATCAAGTCCGCCGTCAAGAAGCTCACCCACGACCCGATCCTGCGAATGAAAGAATACGCGGCCAATGGCGGCGGCCACAAGCTCGAGATAGTCCGCGAGCTTTTCGGCTTGCCGGAGGCCCAAGGCAAGCAACGGGTAACGAGTAACGAGTAACGAGTAACGGGTAACGAGTAACGACTAACGAGAAGGGACCGCCTCCGCTTCGAAGAACTCTTACTCAGCACCCGTTACCCCAACAGGTTAAACAGCCAGCCGACGAGCAGAATCCCGACAGCGATTATGCCGAGAAAGATACCGATCAGTTGGGGCTTCAGGACCTTGCGCAGGATTATGACCTCCGGCAGCGATATTCCGATCACCGCCATCATAAAGGCCAGCGCCGTGCCCAGCGATGCGCCTTTTTCCATCAGCGCCTGCATTATGGGCACGACACCCGCCGGGCTGGAATACATCGGCGCGCCCAGGGCCACGCCACACGGCACGCTCCACCATGCCTTGTTTCCCATAAAAGAGGGTCAGGAATCCCGCCGGCATGTAACCGTGAATCGCCGCGCCCGCGCCCACTCCCACCAGTAAGTATGGCCATATCCTGCGCAGAGTCCAGCCCACCGACGCCTGGCCGATGCGAAGTCGATCCTCCCACATGAGCGGCAGATTGGGCGAGGCCATCCTCGATGAGTGCGATTCCAGGACCCATGGCTCGATGAACCGGTCCATCTTCAGCCTCGACACGATCCATCCGGCGGTAATAGCTATGATCAGACCGGTGGCGACGTAGAGCGCAGCGACCTTCCAGCCGAACATACTCACCAGCAGGACGACGGCGATTTCATTGACCAGTGGGGCGGCGACCAGGAACGAGAGCGTCATGCCCAGGGGAATACCCGCCTCGACGAACCCGACAAACAGAGGCAGCGCGGAACAACTGCAATACGGGGTCACGGTCCCGAGCGTCGCCGCCAGCACTCCCCCGGCCAGTTGACTGCTCCCCGCCAGGGTTTCGCGGACTCGAGAGGGAGTGAAAAACGACCGCACAATTCCCGCGCCGAAGATCACCAGCACCAGGAGCATAAGTATCTTCGGGGCCTGATATAGGAAAAGGTCCACGCTTGCCCCCAAGCTGGAACGCGGCGACAGTCGCAGGACGTGGGTAGTGACGAAGTCCGAGAAGCGCTGCAGCACGGCGTACGCGCCGGCCCACGGAACCAGTCCCGCTCCGAATTTGGCAAACCGCGCGCGCGGATGGTTTTTCATGTCGGAATACTCTTTGCCGTTGACGGGTGGCGATTCATAACCAAAGCTTGCCTCAAAGTTGGACGAGCTTCTTGCCGCGTGAATGGACGGCATTCTCGGGCGAGGACGCCCCGAGGCTTGCATCTAGCAACCCGCTAACCCGTCTGACAAGCGTTGTAGAGTTGCCTGGTTTTGTCGACATAGTATAGAAAGTCTTCGAAACCTACTTCGGGTGGAACGTGGTGGTCCATCGATGGAAGATATCCCCGCGCTCAAACATATAGGGCAGCTTGCTCTCCAACTCTGCGTCTATCGCATCTTTCCCTTCGCGATCTCGCGCTTATCGATCCCGCCTGCAATGATGAGGTCGGGGAATTGCTCCCGGATTCCGCGAATGTCCATCCCCGCGGCGCATTCGAAACGGAAGCATCCCATCCACGCCCGCCTCGATGAAAAGCTGGTAAGCCTTCCGTCCGCCAGCGTTCAATAGTCCGCGGCCAGTATCCCCACTCAAACAGGCAGATTTCATCCGGCTTCTCGAAATGCAGAACCGCTCTCAACGAATCGAGGTGGGTCATGATTTCCAATACTCTTTGCTTCCGCCACCTTCGTTGTGCCGTTTGTAGCTATCATTGAATTACCTTTGGTTGTGTGGCGGAATGGTCAATGCGATCATCCGCATGGCCGGAATGCTCATCGGCAACCGGCAGTAACCCGCGGAGAAACGCAGTCTATGGACGGAGACATTGCCTGAAAACTCGCATATCTCGCATTCCACTTGCGCATCGTCCATGCCTCCGAGGAATATGGTGGGCGTTTCCGCGATATCCGCGCTCGCGTTGGCCAGCAAAACAACTATCGAATCCGGCAGGTCGTATCGATACATCGCCAGGTAAGGAGAGTTTATGCTGAACGACACCGTCGATCTCCGGGGGGCAAGACGGGAAAGAAGCACTTGGAACAGTTCCTGTCTCCAGGAGTTCAGAATATGGACCTCCGGGGAATCAGGAAAAAAGAAAGGCAGGACCACGCACCGTTGGTCGTATATCACGGTGCCCGGCGCGGTCGTGTTGCCATTATAATCCTTGAGTTGGCTGACAACTTGGGCCTTATCGTCGTAATCCAGCAGTAACGCATCGCCACAGTCGACCTGCGCGCTGAATCTGGCGTTGCTGATGCCTCGGATAATCGTAGAGTCAGAGATTTCCTCGTAGGATACGATCCCATTGTTCACCGGCGACCTTCGCATTCCTCGAATGCCTGCCAGATGCCCCAAGCCAAGGTCGCAGAGCACCGCCGCGGAGGAGCCATCGAGGATGACGATATTCGACTCGAACAGACTCGTTATCTCATCATTGGAAAGGTTGCGAAGCCATTGACCCGAGACCGCCACGAATTGATCGCGATAGCGATCGCGGTAAGCGACGACCTTCGTGCTGAAGCCGAAGCACGATAGAAGTGATGCCCATCTGCCTTCGTCAGGATAGAGCAATTCCATCTTAGAACCGGACACTTCGTTAACATCGTAGTATGGCTTGCCGCACAGATTGCCCTCGGAAGTATCCAGCGTGTACGACGATCTGCTTGAGAACGGGACGACTATCCCATTCAGATACGCATCACTAAGCCCCAATCCCGATACGTAGTTTAGGAACGGCTTCAGCTCGGATAGGGTAAGATGATGACCGTCGAGCAAACTCGTGCCGTTTCCAATCATGTCGAATATATTGAGCGTTATGCCTTTATTACCCAGACAAGCAGCCATCGCTATCTGGAATGCGGTCATGGCACGCGATTTGGCGAATCGCGTGTGCGGTCCATTGTCCAATTCCGGATAGATGACGGCATTCACCGACAACAGTGCGGCTGTCTGCCGCGAAACAGTGAACAGCCAAAGGTACTTTCCGGGCGTGTTCTCCCAATAAGCAGGCAGATGCGGTCGTATTATGCACTGGTCGGCGCCTCCCAGCGCATCAACGATACCCGACCAGTCTCTTCCCTCCGCGCAATGCGTGGCAGGGACCGAGGTCATCAGACCGAGCCGAGTTTCCGGTGAAACCCGCTTGACCGCATTGCTCAGCCGGGCAGCGAGTTTCACAAGCGTCCGGCCATTGAGGTCAAGCCAAATTGCGCGAAGCGCGTGCGGACGACCGGGGGCAGTGATCGACTCAATGAGTTCTTCCCTGGAGACCCTCCTGCCATAGGCAGCAGATGCGACTCTCAGGTGTTCCTCGCAAAAGCAGCCTCCCCAGTTTAGTGGAGAATGATTGTGAAACCGAAAATCGTCTTCTATCCAGAGCACCTTCGGATCGAGGCTTGCCCATTCGGCATATACGGCGCGGATATGTTCTTGCCATTCCTCGCACAGAGGGCACGCGCAAGCGGACGCTTCCTGCCCTTCTATATCCACCATCAGGCGGAAGTCTTGTCCTGGTTTGAGCCGTCTTCCTCTGTCGGTGTGCAGAATGGTGCTCCAGGGGTTGAGGCTGAAGCCAATCCCATACCCTGCGACCGCGGACTGGATTCGCCGTGCTACACCAAGCCACGCTTGCATCTCATCAAGGTCTATATGCCCGGTATTGATCTCTTCACAGTTCGAGAAGACGACGACCTCATCTATTGCCGCTCGAGCGCAAAAGTCGATAAGGGCAGCTATGCGCTTATCCTCGTAGTGCCCGGGAGCGATACACACTCTTAAGGCATACTTGTAGCCATCGCGCGATGAGGAGTCTTCAGCGGACGCAACGCAAGTCCGATCCAGTTCCATTGCGCCACTGTTTGTTACTATATTCATGAAATGCATCTCCAAGGTAACAGTAGTATTAGACCAGGCCAGGGTTAGGTCAACCTATCGACAGCCGCGAGGAACGCATGTAGATGTTCTGACGGCGTGCCCGCCAGAATGGTTAAATCAGCCTGCCCTATAACATGACGCCGGCCGCGAGTAGCCTCAGCGATCTTCACAACAGCCGATTCGATCTGAGCTGGCGTTCCTTCCAAAAGCAGCTCAAGATTGATATTGCCCTTGGTAATCATCGGCGTTCGATTTCATCCACGAGTCCTTTCAAATCAAGATTAACGATTGTTTCGTTGATATGGTCTTCGTCAGCAAGGAACATTACCCGCCGGACAGTTGGAGGATGTAATTGGTCATCCGCGTTCGCACTTCATCCAAATTGCTGGTCAGTGGATGGATTGTCTTGAGATACTTCTCAGCCCGGCGCGCAATTTCCCTTTTCTGCATATTTCCAGATGATTTCACATTCTTGATGAACCGCTGGAGCGTTGTCACATAACGCACATCGTCAACAGCCTCTTTGTAACCCTCCCACTCTACTGTGCCTATCGGGCCGTTTATGGTTGGGTACGTGAACATATGATCTCTATACTCTTTGTTGTCAAAGTCGTTCCATGCATAAGTGTAGACACCTTGATAGGCAAACGTACACGCCCCATCATATCCATTCTCCCACAGCAACAAACCGTATGTTCTGCGATAGATATCGGGATCCTCCACGCCGCCTTGCGGATTGCCGTAGTTCCAGATCTTGTGACCTCTCGAGTGCCATTTCTCAGCTTCGACCATCGATGGAGTCCCCTGTTGAACAAGCAAATCTTGGATATCGCCCATATAGGGGAAGTTGACGCCCGCGGCGCCGGCAACAAAGACTTTACAACCTATCGAATGTATTGCGTTCCATTCGTCGCGCTGTTGCCTCAACTGTTCTCCAACACCTTCATCAACACCGTAAATATAAACATCGGATATTCCATACTCCTTGGCTAGCCTTTGCACCATCTTGCGGTCGTCCATGCTTGTGGGAACTTGCGGGCACCAATATATCGGCTGCTTGCCCATGCCGATCTCCTGTCGCATCCGCAGGACTTCAGCAAATAGCTTATCGTCAGGGTCCTGGCTAACTTGAGGATTGGTGACGCCATGTCTGAACATGTCTTCCAAATCCTCTCTCATCTGTCCCTCACTCTTGAAGTAAGAATGTATATAGCCCTTGCCATCTCTCTGGATCGAGCCCATATAATATATGGAAGAGGTGTAGTACGGCTTATCCAGCTTGAACGGTAACACCTGCACTCGTAAGGATAACTTATCTATCGCCTTGCCCTGGGAGGAAAGATATATGTCGCCTTTGTACGATCCCGGCGCGGTGCCTTCCGGAACACTGATTGTGATCCAAAACTGCTTGTTTGTGTTCTTAGGGATGTCGACGGGCTGAAGTGTTAAGCTGTCACTCACGGGAAAATCATCCGATGTCAGCTTTATATAGGCATCCGATACATTATCCGGGACTGCCCGCACGGCTCTTTCATTGGGATTGCTTATCCACACATACTTGCCGGTGCCCGGAGAACCAAGCCTCAGGTAGTTTTCTTTATTGTCGTGATCCACTTTTACAAGTGAATCGTCATGGAGCAGGAGTTCCGGCACAAGAACTTTGTCAGGCTTTAGCCCAGCGAGGCTCAAGGTCTCCCCGGCGCCGGCATTCTGATACCAGCATTTGACAGTTCTTATGTCGATGTTGTTCTTGCCGATCGATCTGCTCCCGCACATAAGATTCGTCGCATTCACCACAAGACCATTCAAATCCTCAAGCGGCCGAACGACAAAACTCGCTGGTTCATATTGCCCGGGTGCGGCCGTCACGGAAAGGGCCTTGCTTTCCCTGCCATAGACACACTTCTCTTGAGGCAGAATTTTGATGGCTGTTATCGGATTGACTATAGAGATGACAGCGTGTCTGCCGCCACTTGTATTATTGATTGTCCTTTGGAAGTCAAGCGCCCCAGAAATCCATGCGAGATCCGAGTCTATTCGAGCTTGTTCATGAGGACTGAAGAATTTCTTCTTTCTTATTGATGCGATTTGTTTCTTTACAGACGCAATTCGTTTCGCGATTTCCTTGCTCGCGGTGCTTTGCATCGCCGAATTCATGCCTTTAAGATATGTATCGTTCCTGGAGATAGACTTGTCCATGATCTCATCTCTCCAGCTATTTGCTCTCTTGCCGGAGACCATCTATCCCTCAACTCATGTTGGTAAGCGGCAGCGGACGGCACTTTGCCACTTACCTTGAAGTTGTCTATGTATAAGACCATTCTGTCTCCCGCGGATCCTCGGATTTCGATTCCGATACCGCGAAGACAGGTCATTACATTTTGAGCTTCCACACCCCAGGCAGCATACGATCTTGTAGGAGTACGGAACGCGGCAGCGTCGGCTTGCAACGTCTTCCACATGCCCGCATTTTGCTTCGTGTACACGTTCATGACCGGTTGGTAAAATGGCGCGTCGATGGGAGGATAAGAATAGTACAGGTTCCAGGCCCAATCATTCGCGGTGCTGGCGGGATCTATATAGTAATCGAATGAAACCCTTATCCCTCGTTCCACGGGTACTTCCGCGGGAAGAGGAATCAACCAGCATACCCATGCGGTGCCGCGCAATGTTACATCCAGCTTCAGGGATTTGTCGCCGCCCGCGCTTCTTTCCGTTGTTAAGCCTTCGTAGTTTACCCTATAATCCCCGTTATTCCAGGCAAACTTTGCCGGACACTGTGATTCAAAATCCTGTGTATAGGAGAACGGTTCTGTCTGCATGCCGGACGCCGACAATTCTTCGCTAAGACCCATAGAGAAGAAGGTCAAACACAAGACTACACATAGCGGAGTCCACTTTCTTGGTGCACATGCTCGCTTAGAAAACAATGCTGAGTTTCGGCAACCTTGACGATTCATCAGTAAGACCCACCGGTATAGCCACCCAGCCACGATGTGACACCCTGAGAAGAAGGCTGGGTCGTAACCAGCGAAGCCTGCCGTGCCTGCGCAACCAATGTCTTCATACCACACCATCCAACATGACCATCCCCGTAGGATATGTTCATGCCGCCATTGTGGCGGCTGTTCTTGGCGTCAGGCTGAAACCCCGCGTTTACCTGGGTGCAGTTGATTCCCGCTTCACCTACGCCAGATAGGTAATAGACTGCATTCGGGTCTAGCGCACTCCATATATCCACTTCCGCGAATCGGCTTTCGAGGATAAGATAAAACTTTGATGGCTGCCGTAGGCTTCCTTGTGTCAGATGCGTGGTGCCGTAAAACTTAGAAAAGCCGGTGTCACCTTTATAGCCGGAAGCATAACCGCTGAATGCGTAGGAACTGCTGTTGTAATACCACGTTTGAGATGTCGAGGCTTTGTAGTTGCTTGAAGTATCCGGCCAAGTAGCCGCGGGACAATAAAATACGTGCGAATTCAGAATATACTTCTGAATATCATTCATCCATGTCGACGTAATAGCGCCCCCTTCATACCACTGGTAACACATCGGAAAGGCGTCACCGTTATCCTGGCAGTACATCATAACGGCTGCACCGATTTGCTTCAAGTTGGCCGCGCATGAAGCCTGCTTGGCGCGCGCCTTCACTGAGAGCATGACGGGGAAGAGTATCGCGGCCAATATCGCGATAATTGCTATGACAACCAGCAGTTCAATCAAGGTAAACCCTTTTCTTCTCATCGTAAGTCTCTCTTTCAGTTCGCTAATGTTACTCGTAAGCGCCTAAGTCCACCTCACTCAGGCAAAGAAGCGTGTTCGAGTTTGCCTGAGATGGCACGATCTCCACGGTCACATTTTGAGCATCGAACGGGGTAAATGTTCGCTCGACTGTATACCTCCCTTGAATGGGGGACTCAGCCTGCGTGACCGCGGGCAAGACAAGGTTAGTCGTTCCGTAGGATATTGTGATATTCTGGGGACCGCTCTGAGGTCCATTGGGGCTGTTAAAACCAGTGACGCTGATAGCGTCAAAGTGTTGTACAGAACCGTAATTGAAGTAAAGCCATACCGTGTCGTCCCATCCCCAGACGCAATACGTGGTATCCACCTCCGCGGGATTGCCCAAAATGCCGTCTGTCAGTGTGGAGAGATTTGTGCTTCCCGCGCTCGGCGACGGCCAACACGTCAGGCCGCCAGAGGGTACTGCTACTGGTGTGAAGACAGCGGTGGACCAGGAGACATCCGCATTGCCGCGAGGAATTATCACCGGTGCGGCGGTCTGGTTCACCAGTTCATCGGCGCGGATTCCGGTCAGGCTGACATATTCGTTGGCGGACGGACCAACTGATACATTAGACGTATCCACGTTTACATTCAAGCCCGATCCATCATTTATTGTGACGTAAGGACCGTGAGCATAGTCCGGCCCACTCAAATCCACCTCACTCAGGCAAAGAAGCGTGTTCGAGTTTGCCTGAGATGGCACGATCTCCACATCCACAAAGCGAGCATTGAACGGAGTCAGTGTTTCCTGGACTGTATACTGCCCAAAAACGGGGGACTGAGCCTGCGTGACCGTATAGAGAACCTGATTGGACCATGTGCCATCCGGATTCTCGTAGGACACTCCGATCTGCTGAGGACCACTTTGGGTGCTGCCATTGGGGTTGTTAAAACCGGTAACAGCGATACTGTTAAATGGCTCGACCTGTCCGTAATCGAAGTAGAGAGTTACCGTGTCGTCCCATCCCCAGACGCAATACGTGGTATCTACCTCCGCGGTATTGCCCAAAATGCCGTCCGTCAGTGTAGAGAGATTTGTGCTTCCGGCGTTCGGGTCCGGCCAAGCTGTCAGTTGCAGCGGAGTCCGAACGGAATCTCCGGCGCTGGTGACGAGGCCCCAGGTCTTGGTTAGAAGACCGGTCATTGAAAGGCCGGCGCCGACTAAGGATCTGTTTGTAGCGCCTAAGGGCGCTATGATGTTTGCTCCAGCAGCCGGAGTTACACTTGAAGCTTCGATCACTCTTTCACCGTTAGCAGTGCCAAGGAAACCTTCAACGGCGACCCTGTTGCCGACAACGGCGGGATAGTCGGATATGACTTTGATGCCGCTTGCGCGGCTGTCATCTTCGATGTAGAATGCGCCGCTATCCAAACTGCTGGTCAGGGCCGCCGTGACAGCCTCGCCACCTGTGATCTGGATACTTGTGTTATCGCCCTGGCTCTTGGCACTGCCTATGTTGGTCACGCTTACTGGAGTGCCTTGGACTCCGCTCAGTTGTACCTGGCTCAGGTAAAGAAGCGCCTGGTATTGATCGAAAGAGACTTGCACATATCTGGCAACGAATGGAGTGAACGTACGCTCTATGGTAGACTGGCCATAGCAGATGCGTTCGAGCTGTGTGGTCGTAAAGATAGTATGATTGGACCACGTGCCATCCGCTTGCATATACGATATACGGAAATCCTGGGGCACGCCAGCCGAACCGGTCGACAAATTCGCAAAAGAGGACACCGCAATCTTGCTGAAGGACTGGTACGTTCCGTAATCCAAAGTCAGCGTGGGACTGGTGCCGCTGTTCGAATTCCAACCGCAATATGTGCTATCCAGCGAGCTGTCTCCCAAGTCGCCATCGATCAGTGTGGAAACATCCGTGCTTAGGTCAAGCTCTGTCGGCGCGCTATTAGTTATTATGCCTACCGGAGTGCACAAGACCGTGGTCACCACCTTAACCACGGAAACCTGCAAGGAAGCTAGAGAAACGCTTACTGTGTGCTGCGAACTGGGAGTCACCGAAACGCCATCTACCGTGACGCTGTTATACCCCGACCTTGGAAACGTAATGGTCGCGGTTGTAGCCGTGGTATAGGGATTCACAAGGAACACATAAGTGTCGCTCATATAGCCTCTAATAATATATGAAAACCCGGAACCCGATACCGTGACCGCAAGTGGGGTCTCATTACTGAGGTATACGGGAGCGAGACGGCTAAGCTCGTTGCTGAGCTGGCTTACATTAGCCCATTCCTCGGTGAATGTCCCGTAGGGATCATTGTAGAGATCATCATAACACCAGAAGATAAGCCCTGTAGCGCCCCCGCAGATGTCCTGATACGCCATGTTGCGCATCTCGGTATAGGTGGGGGCAGTCTCACTGGTGTTGCCCGTGTCCGGCTCCAGGCTGGACACCTGAGGCACATCCCACCCGGCAACGGAGTTATATACTTGAGCCTGGTCGAGGCTCGAATAGGTACCGCTCCAATAGACCGGATCCAACGAAACCGGATAGTAATCCGCTCCATAAGCATCAAAACCGCCCAACATGCTCCTTATCACCGTAGGATCCACCGCAATCCAACACGGATGATTAGGATCGAGCGAAGATGCGGTATTGTAGTGCGATTGCAGATCGCTGACCAAATCGGACGTGTCAGCGGGGTCATCGGCCAGATACCAGGCGAGTATGTCCGCATTGCCTTTGAACGCGTTCACGTAGCCGGTAACCATGCCGGTCTCACCGTAAAAACCGTTCGTTCCGTTTACCGGTGGAAGATTGTTTAACGATGATGACCATTGGGGCATCTCGGTATAAAAGTCTTTCATGCCGAAGATTGTCATTACGCCCAGACTGGATGCGTTCGCGAGCCAGGCATTTTCATCGTCAATTGACCTGGTATAGGATAGGTAAGGCATAACCGTATTAAAATCGGCTTCAGCTATGGTCTGCACGTCACTCGCCGAGTTCCTAGTCCACAAGTAAAGCCCAATAGGGAAGAAAGGCTCGCCGTTGACTATCAGGCGGTTATTCGCGTCGAAATAGGACTGTGTAGCCGGAGCGGAAGTCGACATCTGGGTCAGCATGTATTGCTCACTTCCAATGTTATAGCCGGTGCTGATCTGTTTGAGCCAAACATTCAGAGTGTATGCGCCCGCTGCAAGGGAGGGGTTGGGAATAAGCACTGTATTGTCTGAAGATGACACGGCAAACGTATTGGTTTGCATTGTCTGCCCGCCTGAGTTCGCGATGCTGGTTACGACTTGCAAATCCGATGCGCTGTAGCCATTATCCGCGTAATCGACGGCGACATCGAGCGTGATATTGCTTGGATAACCGCCGTACATCTGCCCACGATAGTTCGGCGCAATCAGCGTTGGAGAGAATAAAGGATCAGGCGCCTGAGAGAACGAAATATTATCCCACGAGGCCGTTCCACTTGTGCCTGCGGACACGTCCACCAGCACGCTCGCGCTGTTCGCGAGTGCGGGAGGGGTGAATGTGCCGGTCAGTTCTGTCCAACTCGTGGTTCCGCTTGGTCCCGACAGCCAGTTTTCTCCGAGGTGAATTCCGTCGCGAGTCCATACAATGCAGGCTGTCGCGCCGGTTCCCGTCGTTGCAATGGATGTGGTCTCCATCCACACGCTCAACGTATACTGCTGGCACGGAGTGATGCTCACATTCTGCTCAAGATAGCGTTCCGAGGTTGTTGCAGTGCTGGAACTGAACTTCACGCAACGTCCGCTGATCCCTTGATTTGGATAAGTATATACGCCGGAAGCTGACTGCGTCCAGCCGGTGGGCACGCCGAATGTCAAATTGTCGAATCCGGGGTTGCTCAATAAATTGGTTGCGCAGTTTCCGGACATGCCCAACGCCAGCAGCGCCAAACATATCTCGACCGCAATTTGAATATGCCTTCGCATTACCATAACATACTCCTCGGTAAACTAGTCGACGCCTTATCAGAACCCCACCTAACGAATTGTCACCCGCCTGCCCGAACACTTCATCTCTTCCAAAGAGCCTGTTGCTTAACCGGTTCCCTCCGCCGGCCACGGAGAGAACCGGTTAGTTGAACACGCCACTACGAGCCTGAGCAAACCACTCTTACTCGTAAGCGCCTAAGTCCACCTCACTCAGGCAAAGAAGCGCGTTCGAGTTTGCCTGAGATGGCACGATCTCCACGGTCACATTTTGAGCATCGAACGGGGTAAATGTTCGCTCGACTGTATACCTCCCTTGAATGGGGGACTCAGCCTGCGTGACCGCGGGCAAGACAAGGTTAGTCGTTCCGTAGGATATTGTGATATTCTGAGGACCACTTTGGGTGCTGCCATTGGGGCTGTTAAAACCAGTGACGCTGATAGCGTCAAAGTGTTGTACGGAACCGTAATTGAAGTAAAGCCATACCGTGTCGTCCCATCCCCAGACGCAATACGTGGTATCCACCTCCGCGGGATTGCCCAAAATGCCGTCTGTCAGTGTGGAGAGATTTGTGCTTCCCGCGCTCGGCGACGGCCAACACGTCAGGCCGCCAGAGGGTACTGCTACTGGTGTGAAGACAGCGGTGGACCAGGAGACATCCGCATTGCCGCGAGGAATTATCACCGGTGCGGCGGTCTGGTTCACCAGTTCATCGGCGCGGATTCCGGTCAGGCTGACATATTCGTTGGCGGACGGACCAACTGATACATTAGACGTATCCACGTTTACATTCAAGCCCGATCCATCATTTATTGTGACGTAAGGACCGTGAGCATAGTCCGGCCCACTCAAATCCACCTCACTCAGGCAAAGAAGCGTGTTCGAGTTTGCCTGAGATGGCACGATCTCCACATCCACAAAGCGAGCATTGAACGGAGTCAGTGTTTCCTGGACTGTATACTGCCCAAAAACGGGGGACTGAGCCTGCGTGACCGTATAGAGAACCTGATTGGACCATGTGCCATCCGGATTCTCGTAGGACACTCCGATCTGCTGAGGACCACTTTGGGTGCTGCCATTGGGGTTGTTAAAACCGGTAACAGCGATACTGTTAAATGGCTCGACCTGTCCGTAATCGAAGTAGAGAGTTACCGTGTCGTCCCATCCCCAGACGCAATACGTGGTATCTACCTCCGCGGTATTGCCCAAAATTCCGTCGGTAAGTGTTGAGAGATTTGTGCTTCCCGCGTTCGGGTCCGGCCAAGCTGTCAGTTGCAGCGGAGTCCAAACGGAATCTCCGGCGCTGGTGACGAGGCCCCAGGTCTTGGCCAAAAGACCGGTCATTGAAAGGCCATTGCCGATTAAGGATTTGTTTGTAGCGCCTAAGGGCGCTATGATGTTCGTTCCAGCAGCCGCGGTTACACTTGAAGCTTCGATCACTCTTTCACCGTTCACAGTGTCGATCATGCCTTCAACGCTGACCCTGTTACCGACAACGGCGGGATAGCCGGATATGACTTTGATGCCGCTTGCGCGGCTGTCATCTTCTATATAGAATGCGCCGCTATCCACACTGCTAGTCAGGGCTGCCGTGACAGCCTCGCCATTTGTAATCTGGACACTTGTCATGTCGTCCAGGCTCTTTGCACTGCCCACGGTGGCTACGCTCTGAGTCGGCGTGGGCAAGATCAAGTGCTGGCCGAGATTGTACCAACTAGTGGACTTCTGTCCTATGTTCTCCTCCGAGCAGGCATGCCGTTATAAAGAGCACTGCCCGTTCCGGGGCCACAAGATACAAGACACACATCAAGTCCGACGTATTCACCCGGCACCACGGGCCCCACCACATCCGGCTGGAGCAATAGTCCGCCAAAGTCAGAAAGCGCCTCCACTCTGGCCTCGTAGTAAAGCCAATTCCCCACGACTTTTGTGGCTCCAACAAACTCAGCGGTGGTGGGCGTGTAATCACCATCACCATACACCGCCGTATATGCGGATGGATAATAGGTCGTGTCCCCGACACATTCCCAGGTGGAGACGCCGTTCGTCATTACTCCCATCTCCCATTGCTGAGCCCACTCTTCCAGATAATAGGCATCTGTCCCAATGGTCGCGATACTTGCACTTGACCGCGAAAGAGGGTTGTTGAAGTATATCTCGATATCGTCCTGGCCATTCCACACAGCACGACTATTGGAAAACACGTGATCCTGGTCATTAACCTTAGCGGCGATATAGATATACTTGCCGCCATTTCCCCCACTTTGCCGCCCACGCGCTGCCCGGCGCCGATATCAGCGGCGATAGCAGTGCCGCTGCTATCATAGACAGTGTCGAAGGGAATCCAATCCGCTCCGGACCAACCGGAGGAATCAGACGTCACATCACCATTTATCGTGATGGAATTGTCCGGGGCATATTGCAGTGGATGCGCGCTGATGAAACCGACTGTCTGCGGGTACGCAAGAACCGCAAGGCCAAACGTGAGAGCAAAAACAAATACGTTACAAGTGATTTTCTTTGACATTTAAGTCTCCTTTCTTACCGTTACGTCTCAGTGCGTGAAATAGACAAGCGCCTGCCCTCAAAGTGACTCAGGGTGAACACTATGTCTTAGAATAACTACCGTGTACTCTCATACACGCCCCCCTTTCCATAACCCCAAGACAACCTATGCCATGCTCAGGATCCCGGAGCTTTGTCTTCTCGCCTGTTCTCCTGCCAGCTTCGTGAAAATCATACGCGGTACCAGCATTCAGGTTATCCCCATGCAAGTTGCGAAACTCATTGCCAAGGACAAGTCCTATGCTGCCGCGAAGCTCGAATGTCAACCAATCAGGAATAGCTTTGATCTCCGTGCCGCGCAACTGCTTTATTACACGCTGAAGCGCTTCTTTTCTGATCATGTCGGAGATTAGATCCGGAGCAGGATCGATAAGGTTGCCGAGAATATACACGACTCGTGGATCAAGCATATTGATCACATTGGCGACGCCTTGTCCCAAATTCTTCAGCGAGTATTGGAGAGCAGACATAGCCTTTCTGTCGCCACTCATGGCTAAATCGAGGCCCCGCTGCATCAAGACCGCACGTTCCGCGAGAGGCATATCATTAAAATCAGCAGGCAGGTCAGGCCATATCCGGCGCACAAACGAGGTATCAGTTCCCGTTACTCTCAAGCAGCCGCGATTTCCGCAGTTGCACATCGGGCCATCAGGATCGACCGTAATATGCTCGAGCTGGCCTGCCATATCGTGGGTCCCTCGGAGCACGCCGTGCGGTTCCACGAATGCGAAACCGATGCCATTGCCGATAGATATATAGGCTGCATTGCCACGCGTATCGACACTGAACCACTCCGAAGTCACCGCGGCCGCACGCATATCGTGATCCGCGTACACCGGAACTCCCAAAGCCTCGGATACCATATCGGTTACCGGCAAGCCATCCCACCAGGTGAAGGATTCATTCGAGCTTTCAACTATTCCAAGAACATGGTTCACTATGTCCGATATGGAAAGCCCCACTCCCGATAAAGATCCAACCTCTTTTTGGGCAGCTTCAACACACCGCTCTATTCCATTCACAATTGAAGCGATGCATTCTTTCGGGGTGCTATTTGTCGGATCTATCGAAACCGTTCTTCTAGTGAGAAAGTCACCGGCGGAATTGGCAACGACTATCTCCGCACTCGTCAGCGCTACAAAAGCTCCCGCGATCGGTGCACCGTTGGGATTGATATCCACCATGACTCGAGGACGTCCACGTGCGCCACTTACCGTGCCCGTCTCGATAAGCTTCCCATCCGCAATCAGCTCATCTACAAGGTCACATATACAAGGCATGCTTAAACACAGTGATTCCTGCCAGTTCGGCTCGAGAAAACCGCCGATACCTCCAAACACCCAGCATTACCTGGGCGACATTATTGCGCTTCAATAGTGTCTGTCTATGCCTCGACTGTGCCATAATTACGTTCCTTAATCGGATATCAAGGGCCCTGGTGCTCAGTGCCCTGTTTGTTGTGAATTCACTTTGGTTCGCTTAAGTGTAACCGCCGAATTAATGCCCACAAACGCAGTCTATCCCATAACTGTCGATTTGTCAAGTGGTTCCAGTTAATTTTTCCATAAAAACTCTTGACAAGTGCGCAATCGTGCGATAACATTCTCTTGGATTGAAAGATGGGGCAGGATATAGTTACTCTAACTGTCTAAGTATTCCAGAGCAACTTGAAGCTCAAAATCGCAATGTGAGGATGGATAGTGAAACGCAATCTCCTTGAGAAGAACTTCAGAGGCGCCATAAAAGACCTTGACTATAGACGACAGGTGAAAGCACGCCAGGCCGCGACGCTTGAGCAGATGGCTGTCGCCGCGCGCAATTATCTGGAGAACAACCCGGAGCCGGCGCGCGGTTACGAGTGCAAGTTTGATCTCGGGCCGATGGGAATCCCCTGTCACAATTCTACCCTGGTAGAGTCCAACGAATATGGTTATGACCCGATCTCGCTTGCGGATACCGATTGCCGGATGGACTGGCAGTACCATCTATATGAGACGGATATGCGGTGTCAAAGAGAAAACCCCTGCCGAGGTCGGGGTGCGAAAACGGATTCTCTCATACTTGAACGAAGAGGGATTGTGCCTCGCAAATCCGGCGGCGTGGACGGGTGAGCCGGTCGAAGGGTTATGGGCAACTCCGTGGGGAGCCGCTCATATACTTGTCTCGCTCGGCGAAACCTATCGCGATGAGCCTTCGGACGAGACTAGAGATCTTGCCAGGAAAGTATTCACCGCATTTGTGGACAAAGCCCGCAAAGATACCGGCAGATACTATTACCCGTACTGCACACCATTTAAGGACGGGGAGTCCTTGCTGAGCGGATGGGCTGAAGTCAACGCTTACAACTACTGCTGGGTGGTCGAGCCCACGCTGCATTACTATGAGTCGTTCGGAGACCAAGAGGGGCTTGCCGCCGCAATCGCGTTTGCCGAAGGGCAGTTATGTGACCTGCCGGAAGATCAGGGCACACAACGTATCGATCCGGTCACCGGCGAGTTCACGAACCATGTCCACGTTCACACTCGCACGATATGGGGAATTGCACACCTGGGCTATGTTACCGGCAACAGCCGGTACATCGACTGGGCTAAACGCGCCTACGATTTTGTCTTTTGCAAAGGGACGGATTTCGGTTGGTATCGTGAGCAGATGCTGCCGGGATATGACAGGTTGCTCAGCGAAACCTGCACGGTTGGCGACATGACGGCGATTGCCTACTACCTCGGGCTTTGCGGCTTTACCAAATGCTTTGACGATATAGAGCGAACGGTAGTCAATTACCTGTCCTTTACACAATTCAAAGTGGACAAAATCGAAGCATTATTCCGCAAGACCCACAGCGACAAAGCCCCGAAAGTTGCGGAAGATGCGCTTGCCGAACTGAAAGGTCTTGAGGGCGGCTTCATTGCCCAAACCGGCATCAACGAACTGATAACCCATCCGGAAACCCTCGGGCAGCCCGGAATGGCAGAAAACGGCCTGCATATGATGGGCTGCTGCCCTCCCTCGGGGATGCTTGCTCTATACTACGCCTGGCTTGCTTCGGCGGTAAAATGCGGGACCGGCGAGGTCCGGATAAACACTTTTATCTCGACCGAGAATCAATGGTGCA
This sequence comes from uncultured bacterium, assembly GCA_963823885.1. Taxonomy (GTDB): domain Bacteria; phylum Armatimonadota; class UBA5829; order UBA5829; family UBA5829; genus CAWGNL01. Next base: position 11,030 of record CAWGNL010000116.1, on the reverse strand, counting down.
AGGTCGAAACCGATTACAGCAACATTCCTGCAACCATTATCAGAATCAATAAGCCTGCTGAATATCTGTTTAGGCTGCCCGGCGTGGGTGAAACGAGACGCCGTAAAGATAGTATCGAGCGGAAAACCGATGGATCACAAGTGGACAGGACCAGGCCTTGCGTATGCCAGCATAGGCCCTCTCGATGGCGGTGATGTCATTGGTATCGATTACGAAATTGCGGTATTTGCCCAGAAACTCGATTCTTTCGGAGGACTGCCCGCCGATTTCACGCTTTCGTGGGCAGGGAATTACCTTCTCGGAATCGAACCAAATGGGAACTATCTTCCGTTGATCGGTTAACAGGGGAGAAGTTCGATAAAGCGGCCCAAGACGGAAATTTGGCTGCCATTCTTGGACGATCATCGATCTCTTGTGAGCCACGGATAGCACAACCCCTCCGCATGCTGTCATTCCGAACCCCCAGTGGGCGCTCCTCCTAAGAAACTCCCCCGTTTCGGGATTTCCGTTCCGCGTTCGCTGCACTCAAATCCCGAACACCGGGTGCTGGTTTCTTTCCAATGTGACTGCGGCGGCGCCGAAGCCATTTGCTCCTAAGAAACCTTCCATGCCGCCGGCTTCGGGGCAGTCGCCCGCGAAGCATAGCCTGCCGGGGTGAGTTTCTTTATAACGTGACTCCGCAGCGCGGGGTCCGACGCTCCTAAGAAACTGCTGGTTTCGGGAACAAGATTCCCGAAACACCGGGTGCTGGTTTCTTTCCAATGTGACTGCGGCGGCGCCGAAGCCATTTGCTCGGAATGGCATGAATGATGCGGGTTAGCGGAGTTCTCATCGGACTGCCCCCGTCAGCCTTTAGGATTTGCATTCGCGACGGCGTGGACAACTTTAGGGAAGTAGGTGTGCGCGTTGTAGTTGGGGCTCTTGTCCTTGGTGTGGCAGGATAAACACACGGTCTTGTCCACCGATGCTTTCGTCGGCGCGCCGCGCCGTTCCATCCCGTGGGGGAGCGAGTTCATGTGGCAGGTCCCACACTCTACGCTGCCGAGGTTGTCACCGAGCACCGTCACGCGCCGCAGTCGCCGGAACATCTCCGAATGGCACGACAGGCACTCCGGCGATACCCGCTTGGCATCCACAAGTGTAGCAAGCGCGCGCGCATGCGCGGTCTTTTGCCAATCTTCGTACTCGTTGATGTGACAGGCCTTGCACAGCGTCGATGCGTAATACGTGCTGGCGACCGTCGAAGTCGGAGTACCCGGGGCCTCGTGTGCGGTCACGATCATCCCAGGACGCACGTTGGTCGCACTGAAAGCGCTTACCTCTTTATCGATCTGCTCATCCGCCTTAATCTTCTCATCCAAATCAATCAACCGCGTGGTAACCTTTGGGTCGTGACCGGGGGTGATTTCGATATCCACCACGCCGACTGTCTTGCCTTCGTAGCTCGTGGGAACGATCGTCGCGCCGCCGACCGCGGTCGGTCCAGCCGGAGTGGGCTTTGACAACCCGCCGACGACGATATCCGGGCGCCGATTCTCGCCCTGTTACGCTCTATCCAATCGGCGCTGGCCACGCCGGCCTGATCGAGAAGTATCAGCACATCAGCGCCGCAGCGTGCCTCCATAAAGGCTGCAAATCGGGCTTTGCGAACGGCGAGGTCGTCGGCCGGGCTGCATTCGATTGGCGGAGCGCCGAAGGAGACCACTGCAACCTTCACCCCATCGATCTGCTTGATCAGGAATGGCTGAACACCCGCCTTCCCGCCTGGAGAGGTGTCGAGGATGGTCAATTTGTTCTTCGCAGTCTGTTTGAAGAACTCATCGCCCATGCGCCAATCGTAGGCGCCCATGCCGATGGCGGTATAATGCATCTTCGCAAAGAGCGAAGTCACTATGCCTAGTTTATCAGGCGTATCCGTGAGGTTCCCGCTGTCCAAGATCACCGCATTGGCGTTCTCCTTAACGAGACTCGCTATTAAAGTCGCTCGCCGGGCAAGACCGCCCTGCTTGCCACCGTGTCACCCACACGGCTCTATACTGCCGAGCAGATCACCTGTATAGATGACGCGTATCGACTTCGCGGTTTCACCGGCATCCATGCCGGGCGTAAACAACCCTATCGCCGAGGCCATAATGGCTCCCAGCAGTATGCGAACCAAACGATTCAAATCAAGCACCTCAAAGAAGGGATTACCCGTATGGATTTAGGCTGCCCCATTTGTCGCCGATTTCTGAACTTAACCGTTACAGTATACCACACACGCTCTCGCCTCGCAAAACTACCTCGCTGAATGAGGCTTCTGAGACCGAGAACCACAAATTACGCAAAAATTATTAACTACACCCTTGACAGCAGCACCAAATGGAGGTATATTGTGGTTAATTACTTGCAATCAACAACAAAAAAGCGTTTCAAGCTGTGCCACGGAGGGTATATTCGAAAAAAGCCGTTCTCCATTCGAGTAGCCTCACGGACAGCGCGTGGGCGTCGAGGCGTTACAGTCGGCCGGTGCCGAAAGCATAAGCGGCTGGACATGTAGACAAGTCAGACCGGGTTAATCCCGGACGGACCTGGAAGGGTTCCGTGCCGGGTTACGGCGTTAGCGTCAAGGCGACCCATGGCCGACAGGATGTCAGGCTTCGGGTCTTGGCAGACCACTTGCGGGCGGACCCGCATTGGGGGCTGCCCGAGAAGAAGATGTGCAGTGAAGTGGCAAGATGGGTGTGCCCTCCGGCGCCGACATCGCTGAACGGCGCCTTCTGCAAATAAGTACTTCTTGTCGCATCAAAGCCGGGATGTCATTGATTATTGCCGGTCCTTCTTCAGGAATCACCGCATCCAATATAGCACGGACGCTAGGATCGTAATGTTGTAGAGACTGCGCTGAGTGCAGTCTTTGGCGGAGGTGAATGCGTTCCGTAATGCGATTGGAAAGTTTCCAACCTATTGTTTCGTGCTCATTAATGTTCTGGCTCACTTGTTGCGCTAGACGACAAAAATGAAGGGAGAGATAATTAAAATGTTTGGTAGAAAGCTGCCGCTGTTAATGGCGGCACTAATCGTCTTGTGCGCTGCTTCAGTCAGCGCAACTACTATCACTTACACGGGCAACGCTAAAGCCGACTTTTCCACGGTCCCGGCGCGGTCAGTAGCCGACCCAACGACCCCCGACGCACCAGCGAATCTGATCAATGGAGTGCAGGATTTTCCTGACACGGAAGCGGACGGAACCGGCAAGGCCGGATGCAAGGACACTCCACTCGATCCGAACAGCGTGTCTGTTCCCCTCGATTCAGCCGGCAACAGCCAAGTCTGGCCATCCGGCTTCAATGTGGAAAGGGTTTACGCGTTTTATGACGCCCCCTCGGACACAATGTACGTGGCCCTGGTTATCTGTCACTCGCACCGTTTTGGTGACGGAGACGTAGCCGTCGCCTGGGACGCGGATGGAGACGGAACTCCCGACTCCGTTGGCGCGCTCCCGGCGGGATGCCATTGGATCTACCCGCCGATGCTAAATTCTGCTGCCGACCAAGGCCTGGAGGACTATGTCCTCACATTCATCGATACCGCGGGCAATTGCGAAATACTTAGACTTGAGGAGCATTGGCGCCACCCCGGTTGGCAGCGGCAGCAGCTACTCCTTGATCACCAGCTTTAACGCAACTGACTTTGCGGGCAGCATTTGTCAGCCCGCCAATGGGAAATCGCCAATTTCCGTGCCCGATATGCGATTGTCGAGCGGCAAGCTTTGGGACATCGAGCTGAAGATCGCCCACTTCTTCTCCTCAACTACACCGGTTCAGTTCGCGGATGGGCCGGTCGAGATCCAAACCAGCTCAGGTTGCATAAACGATGGCTCAGGCGAGGACGCGACGGACTCGGTCTTGCAGTTTCCGAGCATAGCTATAACGAAAACCGTCTCCTGCAACTCGGGCGCAAACGCCGTGCAAAGCTCGAGTGTGACGGCGCTGCGCGGCTCGACCGTCTACTTCACGATGACCGTGACCAACACCGGGACCGATACTCTGAATAACGTCGTGGTTACCGATGTGTACAGCGCCCTCGACACCGCCAACCCGAACCCCATCCCCGGAACGATCAGCATCGGGACGCTGACCGCGGGCCAGTCGGTAACGAAGACTTATGCGGTGCCGACTTCTTCGACGTTCTCGCTCATTGGCACGAATCCGGATATTACCAACACCGCGACGGTGACCGGTGATGCCGTGATTGCGAACTCAGAGCCGTCCGACATAGTGCAAGTATCGGCTGGGCCGGCAACCGCGACGGTCAACATCCTGGTGCCAAGCCTGACCTGCAACAAACTGGTCGCCAGCTCGGCAAATCCTACCGTCTTTGTCAGCCATCTCGATCTGACAACAGGGCCATGCACTGGCAACGACTCGGTTATTTACCAACTGACGTTGACTAACAATGGTGAAGTTCCCATCGACTTCACCCAGGGGCTTTGCGCCAGCGCCGGCGGCAATTTCAGCGATACCCTCCTCACCAAAACGATCACCGGCGTAACCGGAACTCCCGTCAACCTTGGAACTCTGTTCTTTGCGAAGATACCGACAGGTGTGCTGTCGTCCGGCCAGAGCGTGTCTGTAGACGTGCCGGTGACTTTGCAGCTCGACGGCGCTATGCGGCTCGGCGGGTGGCCTGGTGACTAACGTTTTCGTAGGCTGCGGGCTTGCGACCGAACCGGGCATCTGCCTGCCTCCGCCGGCGGCGAGACGATCAATTCAGGGACTTGCACGGCGAGCGTGCAGCTGCTGTTGTCCACAAACACTCACGATAACAAAAACCGTCTCCTGCAACTCGGGCGCGAACGCCGTGCAAAGCTCGACATTGACGGCGCTGAGCGGCTCGAAGATCTACTTCACGGTAGGTATCACCAATACCGGCGCCACGACGACCATCAGTCTCATCACTATCAACGACTCGATAGTCGATTCTGCTGGCGCGTTCAAGCAGTGCGGTGGATGCGTTGAGACGACTTCGGGCGGAGATGTTCCAGTGTCGTGCTTCGTAAATGGGACGCTCACCGTGCCGGGCAGCCTGCTGGTGGGTCAAACCAGGACATTCCTATGCTCAGCAGTGCTCAACTCGGCTGCCGGCGGCGGCCCGTATATAATAACCAACACAGCCACTGCGCATTGGGGCACGTCGTCTACCGCCTCAACCACGCCGGTGACCGTGACCGTGCTGGTGCCTTCGCTCACCGTTGACAAGGAAGTCTCCAGCGACAACATCACGCCGACTGTCTGGACCAAGTCGCTCGACCTCACGGGCAGCACGGCGAACCAGCAGCCAGTGCATTACATTGATCACGCTGACCAACAATGGTCAGGTGGACATAGACTTCACGAAGGGCGCCTGCACCACGCATCTTGGCGATTCGCTCCTGGATGTAGCCAACCCGGGCATAGTGGGCACCCCAGTGAACGTGTCCAGTCTAATCCTTGCCAAGCTCACCAATGGCGTGCTGAAAGCCGGCACAAGCGTCTCGGTGAGCATTCCGGTGACATTCATGCGTCTCGACGCTCTGCCCTCAGTCGAACTGGCCGAACGTCTTCACCGCCTGTGGGCTGGCCACGGATAGTGGCGCGTGCGGCGTCGAGCCGGAAATTGACAGCGCGGCTGCCAACGTCCGGATCCTCTGCCATCATGAGAATGATCAGGCCGTGCACGTGGACGAGCCTGAGGGCGCGGCGGCGATCCAGGGCTACGCTGGAAACGGCCCGCTGACGATCAACTCAGTCCCTGGCATTATCAGCATCACACCAGGTACCAACTGGTCGAACTTCGTCAAGGCCGCTACAGTCGACGTGCCTTACTTCCTTAAGAACGTGACCCTGCAAAAGAAGACCGCTCCGTTCGGACAGTGCTCGGACGTGTTCCCGGTCACAACGACGACCCAGCAGGGCACGCAGAACATCAGGCTCTGGTGGCCGATCATGTATGAGGTGCCGGGCACTACGTGGACCCTGACCATCTCTTACGGAACCTATACTCCTTGGAACGATGGTTCCGGTTCCGGTCCGACCTACTTCCACACTAATACGTGGACGTGGAGCGTTGATGTATCTCTGCAGAGCATGAAGGATGAGCTCGAGTTGTTCCACGAAGTGTCATTCGGACGCGATGAGGTAGGGCTCATTTCCGATGAGGTACTCTACCCAGTGCTTCAGTCGAAGCTGGATCAGATAATAGCCTATGTAGGTACCGGCGACACATTCGATGCCGGACAGGTGCTGGAGGACTTCGAAATGGAAGTATCGGATGCGTGCATCGCTACTTCGCCGCTTTCCCCGGTTCCGACAGGCGTGAACACCGGTATCGCCAGTACTGACGAGAATCCGGCCTGCTGCAAGTTGCTGGTAGACAGCGAGGCTGTCGGGAAGTCCCTGAACCTCTTCCAGTCGGTTAAGTCAAAAGCGACTAAGTAAGACAACTATCGCACTTGAGACTCAAATAGGCCCCGGCGGATTCGCCGGGGCCTATTTTTCTTAGCCCAGCACCCTGGGTCAGGATTTCCCGAAATCATTCCGAAATAACCGGGACAAATTGGGACGGCTCCGAATCCTAATCCCCGTAACTCAATTGATATATTGACAGAGGGGCGTTGTACTGACTGACGAATGCCAGATCACCTGATACTGTCACTGAGTAACAGAGCGTGCCGGGCGTTTCCACGAACAGGGTCTCCAGCGGCTGTGTCGGCTGTGCAAGACTGAAGACTTGCAGCCCGTTTGCGGGAAGCCCGTGGACACCACCGGCATTTGCAACACAAGCATATTGGCCGAATAGGGCTATGCCCATAGCCCAGTCCCTGCTTGCACCGGTCCCCACGATGGATGCTTGCGACGGCGTCGATATGTCCACGACCAGCAGTCCCGCCGTCGTGGCCGCAACGTAAGCGTATGAGGATCCGGACGGCGCCGTGCTCACCTTGACACCATATGCTGTATCGGGCGTGCTGATGGCCGTGAGGAATGCTGGAGCAATTGGGTTACTCACGTCGAATACCCTTATTCCCCCGTTGCCGTCAGCCACAACGGCCGTGTTACCCAGAACCGCAACCTCCCAGGCTTGGTCCGGCGACGGACCCATGATACCCGGACTGTATAGCCCTGTCAAAGACGCATCGGCTGCGACCAGACCCGCGTAGCAGCAGGCCACGTAAACCATCCCATTCGCCACACACATGCTGTTTGCGTAGTCAGGAAGAGAAAGGCTTGCTATGAACTGAGGGTTCGACGCATACGCATTGGACACGTTGTAAAGTTTCAGCGTCTTCCCGTCGGTTACGTAGAGATTGCCCGCCGAATCAGCAGCCACGGCCCATGCATCCATCGGTAATGAAGCCTTGAGCAGTGGGTTCGCTGGGTCGCTTATGTCCAAGACCTGCAGTCCAACGGAGGATGCCTGGTATGCATAGTGCCCGGAAATGGCGATTCCGTCGCCGATTGCCGGAACCTGGCCGACTGAATCAAGGGCAACGTTCGGCATCGTCGTGCACGTCACCGTCGCCGAGTATTGCGAATTGCCGGAGGCGCCTGCAGCGTAGACGCTGTACTGGTAGGTCGTGCCCGGCTGAACTGTTCTGTCTACAAAGGAAGTCGTGCTCGCCGAAAGGCCAAACTCACTAATCGTTGAGTTGGGGTTCGTGCGAGTGACCTCGAACCCGACCACGCCCGGGCAGTTGTACGTCCACTGCACGGCAATCTGCACGGGAGATATGGCCGTCGCCGTCAAGTTTGTCGGAGCCGGAGACACATAGGCCGGAGTTGTTGCGCTGGAAGGCCCGGCGTAGAGGGAGGAACCCGTGCTGTTGTAAGCGCAGACTTCGTAGAAGTACCTTGTCGAGGGGGACATCCCCTTATCCTGGTATGTCGTCACGCCCGCGCCGAGCGCGGCAATCTGCACGTACCCTGTGAGTATACTCGTGGACCTTTGGAGGTAGAAACCACACTGTCCTGATGAGTTGTCCGTCCAGTGCAAATCTATCTCGCTGGACGATACCGCGGTTGCCCCCAGGCTCGTTGGCGCCACCGGAGAGGGAGTCGTGGTCGCCGGGGCGAGGGTAGCCGCGCTCGCGGTATTGGAGTAACCGGAATTGCCCGCCGAGTTGTAGGCATACACTTGGTAGTAATAGGTCGTTGCTGAAGATAGACCGGTATCCTGATAAGTCGCTACGCCCGCGCCGACAGAGGCGATCTGCGTGAACGGACCTGATGCGGAGGCGGCTCTCTGGACATCGAGGCCGGTCTCGTTGGAAGAGTTGTAGCTCCACTGCAGGTTGATCTGAGTGGCGGAGACCGCCGAGGCAGCCAGCCCGCTAGGCGAAGCGGGAATCGTGGGCGCCGGGGCGAGGGTAGCCGCGCTCGCAATATTGGAGTAGCCGGAATTGCCCGCCGAGTTGTAGGCATACACTTGGTAGTAATAGGTCGTTGCTGAAGATAGACCGGTATCCTGATAAGTCGCTACGCCCGCGCCGACAGAGGCGATCTGCGTGAACGGACCTGACGCGGAGGCGGCTCTCTGGACATCGAAGCCGGTCTCGTTGGAAGAGTTGTCGCTCCACTGCAGATTGATCTGGGTGGTGGAGACCGCCGAGGCAGCCAGTCCGCCAGGCGAAGCGGGAATCGTGGGCGCCGGGGCGAGGGTAGCCGCGCTCGCGATATTGGAGTAACCGGAATTGCCCGCCGAGTTGTAGGCATACACTTGGTAGTAATAGGTCGTTGCTGAAGATAGACCGGTATTCTGATAAGTCGTGACGCCCGCGCCCAGAGAGGCGATCTGCGTGAACGGACCTGACGCGGAAACGGCCCTCTGGACGTTGAAGCCGGTCTCGTTGGTAGAGCTGTAGCTCCACCTGCAGATTGATCTGGGTGGTGGAGACCGCCGATGCAGCCAGTCCGCTAGGCGAAGCGGGAATCGTGGGCGCCGGGGCGAGGGTAGCCGCGCTCGCGATATTGGAGTAACCGGAATTGCCCGCCGAGTTGTAGGCATACGCTCGGTAGTAATAGGTCGTTGTTGAAGATAGACCGGTATTCTGATAAGTCGTGACGCCCGCGCCCAGAGAGGCGATCTGCGTGAACGGACCTGACGCGGAAGCGGCCCTCTGGACGTTGAAGCCGGTCTCGTTGGTAGAGTCGTAGCTCCACTGCAGGTTGATCTGAGTGGTGGAGACCGCCGAGGCAGCCAGTCCGCTAGGCGAAGCGGGAATCGTGGGCGCCGGGGCCAGGGTGGCCGCGCTCGCGATATTGGAATAACCGGAATTGCCCGCGGAGTTGTAGGCATACACTCGGTAGTAGTAACTTGTTTTTGGGGCGAGGCCCAAATCGCGATAAGTCGTGACATTTGCGCCCAGAGAGGCGATCTGCGTGAATGGACCCGACGCGGAAACGGCCCTCTGGACATCGAAGCCGGTCTCATTGGAAGAGTTGTCGCTCCACCGCAGGTCTATCTCACTCGATGAAGCTGTGGTAGCGACCATGCTTCCTGGACTTGCCGGCTTGCCTGTCGCGGCGGATCCTGTCGTCAGAGACCACTTGTTCGAGTAGATAGTTCCACTGGCGGTAATCGCGGCTATTTGGAAAGTATAGCTGGAATTGGACTTCAACCGCCAACGTAGTAGTAGCTGACCAGACCGGCGGTCTGCCAAGTGGCGATTGATCCCAAAGAAATCCCCACCTGGTATGAACTCACTCCAGTCATCGAATTGGCATTCCAACAAAGCGTAACAGAACTGTTGCTGACATTGCTTGGAGTCAAAGTGAGAGTGGTCGAATGCGCGGTTATGGAGCATAGCATCAACACGCACACGATTGCCGGAAGGGTTGGGATGTGGCTCGATAGGGCGGACAGTGTCCGCGGGTTACGTGGCTTTTGCGACATAATTGCCTCCTTAGGTAGACGACTTCGGATGCACCCGATCAGTGATCTGTCACTTACCCTTGTTGCATCGAACCGGGGGCTGGTCCCGAATGGAGGTGTCTATTCGCGGCGGATCGAATAACGTCACGCTCAGTAGACTGCTTCTTGCGAGTAAGGTTCCGCTTTCGATTCGGCAACAGCGATAGATCCAGGCAACAGCGGGAAGACATAGTCCCCAGTGGTTGTCCCGTCGAACGAGGTCAGGCTCTAATTGGCTGATCGATCCTGCCTCTGTTAAGTTCTGCCGCAAAGGAGCGATAGGCATTATCAGCACAAATGCCTGTTTTCGGTAAGCGAAATGGTTTTCGAGGCAGTGTGGCGACGGGGAATTCAATTTGAGATCATTTCGGGGAAGTTGGGCCAAAACGCGAAAGGGATCAGTCTAATCTACGCGAGGAGAAGCTACTTCCCAAAGCAGTAAACCGCGCCGTCGCCCGTGCCGATCACCATGCCGCCGCGTGCGATGGCGGGAGATGACTTGATCTCGGCGCCTGCCTTGAACTGCCACAGCTTCTTTCCGCCGGCAAGGTCGATGCCATGGATATTGCCGCCATCCGAGCCGAAATACACGACCGAGCCCGCGATCACGGGCGAGCTATCCACCTGGGACCTGGCATTAAAAGACCACACCAGCTTGCCCGTTCTTCCATTCACTCGAAACACCCGGCCGCTGCGCGAGGCGAAGATCACCGCATCGCCCGACACCGCCGCGCTTGCATAGATTCCGTCGCTGCCGCCGGGCTCTTTGTGACGCCACAGCACTTTTCCATCGCCGACCCTCACTGCCAGGTACTCTCCGGTGAGGGTCCCAACGAACACTACTCCACCCTGATATGCGGGCGCGACCGCAAGGTTCTCATCGACGCGCGCTTTGCTCTTCTCCCTGCCGGTTGCCAGATCGATCGACCGCACGCTGCCGTCGCAGCCGGCGATGATCGCGCGGCCCTCCGCCACGCATGGCGAGCAATGCACTTGAGCGTCAGCCGTAAAAGCCCACCTGAGCCTGCCGGTATGCGCATCGAGACAGTACAGGTTGTAGTCGTACGAGCCTACCAGCACCACCCCCGGCGCGGGCGTCG
>CAWGNL010000115.1:0-11307 GCA_963823885.1 uncultured bacterium | reverse complement strand
AGACAGCGTTGGATGTGGTCGTGTAGGTAAGGCTGGTGTGATTTACATTACCATATTGATCGCTCACCATGACATCTATCGCGTGCATTCCCACGGTGGGGTTGGGGGTAAGGGTTCCGCTATACACTGCCGCTTCCGGAAAGAGAGACACCGTTCGCCGTGACCGAGCTTACGCCGGTGGACGTGCTCAGAGTAACCGACACCGTCAACGAACCACCGGCTTGGACAGTCTTGGGCGACACCGTGGCGGCTTGCTCTACCGGTATGACCTGCCCGAGCGCCGCCTTCGCATCGACCAGCCCATAGCCGTAGAACTCGTTCCAGCCCGAACCGCCCAAGCTATAAGCCGAGCTTTCCATGGCGCTTTTCACTTGCGCCGGGGTTATTTGACCGTGCCTTGCGGCTATCAACAGCGCGGCCACTCCGCTCACGTGCGGCGCCGCCATGCTGGTTCCATCGTAGACCGCGTAGTCGGCAGGGTTGGTATTGGTTATGGTGGCTGTTGCGCCATCGTTGGCCTGGAGATCATTGCCATTTGCCTGCGAAACCACAACCACCACCTGCGAAACAGTCTCGCCGAGCGCGGCGCCGAATGTATCCCCGCTGCTGCCGGCGGTCGAATCCGGCACGTTGTTGGAGATTATCACCCCGGCAGCCCCGGCGGCAATCGCATTATCCACCTTTTCCTCGAAAGTGTTGGCGCCCCGCCGGATGTGCGCGATGTTCCCCGCCACCCCAGCCGGAAAATCCAACGCGGACTGGCCGAGGTTGCAGTACACAGCCTTGGCGGTCAAGCTGCCGTTGCCGCTGCCCTCGATAGGGCTGGCCTGATGTTCGCCGCCGTTCCAGTTGGCGGTCACAAGCCATCCGTAGTCGACCGGGACAGTGGAGAGAACGCCGACCCCAGGCGCCGACAGAGCGATGTCGGAGCCGTAGTTCGAGAAATCAGCGGCTTCCTCGGACATATCGACCGCGGCCACCGCGATCACCGACGGATAAGCGGCCGGATAGCTGGGAGTGTTGTCGCCGTCGTTGCCCGCGGCGGCCACCACCACCGCCCCCGCCGCAACCGCGCTTTCGCACGCCTGATCCAGCGCCGGGTCGTCATCCGATCCTCCGAGGCTCATATTGATGACTTGCGCGCCATTTTGGATGGCCCAATCGATGGCGGCGATAATGTCCGAATCGGTGGCGTTGCCGGCGCTGTCGAACACTTGGGCTATGAGCAATCCAGCAGCGGGAGCAACACCCTCCACTCCGCCCGCGTTTCCCGGAGCAGCCATGATTCCGGCGGTATATGTGCCGTGGCCGATGGTGGCGTTGGAGCCGTTATCCTGCACGGGCAGATCGGTGAATGTCGTGGAAGCAACGATCAGCGGCAAGTCGGGGTGGGTCAGGTCGATGCCGGTGTCGATGTCGGCGATTTTCACTCCCGACCCCATTGTATAAGGCCAAACTTGCGTGGCGTTCACGAGGTCGATGCCGTAGGGGATTATCGGTGCGGAATCACCTGTGGTCGACAAGATGGTGTCGAACGTGCCGCTCGCCGTTGTCGAGCGCAGCAGGCGCCTGACGGCATCGGGTGTGATGTATGCGACGGACGGATCTCGCTTGACCTGCTCCAACTCCTGGGCGGTAAGACCCTTGGCAAGGCCCGGGATAATCCTGTAGCTGTGGCGCGTCTTTCCGATTCCATGGCCGGCGCCCAGGGCGAGACCAGTCGAGTTCTTGTAGACTACTATCCATTCGGATGTGACGCCGTCCGGAGAGGTCGCTATCGGACCGGCCGACACCGCGACGCCGACAGCGTGGCCATGCGCCGTGACGGCAAGAGCCATCATCATGGCGACGGCAAGCAGCGCTGCAACCAAAATGGCGCGGCTGCTTTTCCGCGATCTGGCACTAGATTCCGGCCGGTGTACGTTCACGGGATATCCTCGTGTCGCGCAGGTTGCTGCTCTATGGTTGATAGGCGCGGGCCTGGATCGCCGCAATGCCGTTGGGTATCGTCACTTGAGCCTGCCACACCGAAGAAGTCCCGTCACCGCTCACGAGCGTCGCGTTAACCACTGTCTCGTAGCTGGCAAGAGGCGCCAGGCGAACGACCACGTTCCAGTTTGTGGGCACGTTGGTGGCTTGCAATGTCACGGTCACGGGAGTCGTGGTGGAGATCGCGACATCCGGGTTTTGGAAATTGAAACTCGAGTGAGGATCGGCTGGAGCATTCACCCCGCCGATTTGTGTTATCGCGACCGTGGGCGCGGTGCTACCTGGCCAGATCGCTCCGGGAGTGCCGACGGAAGGCAATGGGTTGATCGAACAGGAGTACTCCGGGTTGTTGCATTCAAAACGTATGTAGCCCGCTCCTCCATACCCCCCGTAATAGTCGACTCCGCCTCCTGCCTGGACGCTCCCGCCGCCGGGCAAGCTGGTCCGCTATCAATCGCACGGCGCCTCCGCTTCCGGGTCGCGCATTGTAGTAATAGTCGCAAGCCCCGCCCTGGGCGCCTATCGAGCCGTTCACAGTCAACGTGCCGGTGCAAGCTATGAGGATCGCGCCTCCGCCGGCGCCACCGCTGTAGTCGGTGCTCGAACCGGTCGCCCCCGGAGCCACCGATAAGGGGCATTGCGCCGGGATTGCCGTATGTCCGGCCGGAGTTGCCATAGCCGTCGGTCGCATAGCTGCCGGCGCCAGTGCTGTCCGAGATATACATGCCGCCGCCTGGGCCGAATCCCGCGGACCTCAAGGCCCCGCCGGCGCCCCCCGGAACCCGCCGGGTCCCGACTCGGGAATGGATCCGTCCGATGTGTAACTCTCGCCGTCCAAGACAACCGAGCCAGCGATGGTGCAGTTTCCCTGCACGAGCCATACGACAGGGCAGCGCGACGCATGGTTCAGAAACGTGACCGTCACCCCGCTGGGGATATTGACCCCCGCGTACTTGAACACCACGGCCCACATAGTGGGATCATACACGCCGTTTCCCGGGTTGGCGGAGTTGTCGGCATTCCACTGCCCCGTAATGGCCTGCGATAGATCGATCACTACGTTCTTAGTCGGATTGAATTGTCCATCCGAGCCGTCCGCACCCGGAATTGTGATCGAGCACCACGACGGACTTGCGCAGATGACCGCCAGTACCGGTCACAGATATAAGGCGCGCAGGTAATCTTAACATAGCAGTCCTCCTTATGCATTGCCCGGCCTATATGCGCAGCGCTGCTGATTGCAGGCAATATGGCCCAGCTTGCCCCTCAGTATATCCCAAAGATGCTCGCCTGTCAATGCGAATTGTCGCGATTCGTTAAAATCAGGTAGAATTGCTGGGTGGCGCCGCTGCCCTGAACGGCGCGTCTTGCCGGATTCGGAAACCCGCCGCCGGGCAGTCGATTCTCAAAATCGCCACCCCAGGGTAAGAGGTCCGTTCGGACCCCCGGCCTCCGACTTCTTACTGGGCCTTCCAAAATACCTGCAACCCATCATTCGGGGCGAATGTCTTGAGAACTGGTATTGGTCGGGGCTTCCCCGATGTTTCGGGATTTCGGGCTGATCAGGTCCGACGGCCAGGCCAGGCCAAATCCCGAAACATCCGCGGTGACAGCGTGTGTTCGCGGGTTGCAAACCCGGGGAACCGGGTCCGGCGTTCGGAAACGCCGGACCATCGGCAAGATGTGCGGGGCGGCAGTTCCGGGCTCTCTGCCCTCTGCTCTCCGCTATATGCTATTTTCAGAGGAACGAGACATGAATCGTCTGGTCAGGTCATTGAAAAACCTCTCGGGGGTGGCGCTGCTTGTGGCGCTTCTTATAGCCTCGGCTATCGCCGTACGAGCCTGGAAGGCCGCCCATCCGGGTTCCATGAGCGTCCTCGAAAGCCAGGCCATGGATATGACGGTCATGAAACCCCCCGTTGGCGCGGCGCCGGTTGCCACTGAGGTGGCGCATCCGGGCCGGTTCGCTGCCGGAGTGACATACACCGGCTCGGTGGCCCCCCTGCAGGAACAAGTAGTCTACCCGCGCGTCGAGGGATATCTCAAGAACCTGTCAGTCTACAATGGCGACCGCGTTTCGGCGGATCAACTCATCGCGGTGGTGGATTCGCCGGACCTCGAGAGCAAAGCAGCGGAAGCGGCTGCCGCGCGGGCCGCCGCGGCGAGCGAGATACCCGCGGCGCAATATAACGTGGCTCGAATCTCCGCGGAGCGCGGGGCCGCTCAGGGCGAGGTCCAATCCGCAAAGGACGAGCTTGCTCGGGCAAGAGCGATGGTCACTGCCGCGCAAAAGTCCGTGGTCCAGCGGCACAAAGATGTAGAAAGCGCCAAAGCCAACCTCGACTACTGGAACGCGGAGATAGCTCGCGAGGAGAAGCTGCTCAAATCGGGCGCGATCTCCATGCAGGAGTACCAGTCGGAGAAAGCCCAGGCCACCGCCGCCGAGGCCGAATTCGAGAACAAGCAGGCGGCCCTGGAAGAAGCCGAAGCCAACGTCGATGCGGCGAAGGCGGATGTCGCCGGCAAGCAGTCGATGGTGGGTGTCGCCGGCCGGAAGGCGACGGCTGCCTCGGCTGATCTCACTGGGGCGGGTTATGAGGTCCGGCAAAAGGCCGCGATGGCGCGCCAGGCGGGCGCAATGGCACTTACCGCTGCCACGGTGGAGGGGTATCGCTATATCCGCGCGCCGTATGCCGGCGCCGTCACAAAGCGCTTCGCAAGCCCTGGCCAGTTCGTGACTCCCAGCACGGCGATTGTGGACATCGTCCAGATGGACCGGGTTCGCCTGCAGGCCAACGTTTCCGACAAAGACCTCGGTCGTATCAAGATCGGAGCCAGCGTCGCCGCGCATTTTGCCAAAGACCCTAACCTGGTAATCACGGGAAGAGTGACGTCGATCTCGCCGCTGGCCGATCAAGCAAGCCGGACGACCGTGGTCGAAGCAATGGTGCCCAACGCGGGCCACAAGCTCCTGCCCGGTGACGCGGTCACGCTGGACATAGCCGTATCGGAGGAGCCGGATGCCATCAGCGTTCCGCAAAGCGCGGTAGTTACAAGAGACGGCGCGAGCGCGGTGTGGGTCGCAAGAACCGAAGCCCGTAAAGGCAAGATGCTCTATACCTGCACGATGCACCCGGAAGTCGTCAGCGACAAACCCGGCATCTGCCCCAAGTGCAACATGAAGCTCGTCCCCAAGATGAGCGGCGGCAACAAGAAAGCCCGCCTCGTGATGGTAACCACCGGTGCAAGTGCGGGAGACCGCGTCGAAATAAAGGGTGGTCTGAAGGATGGAGACGAGGTCATATACCAGGGCAACACCTATCTCAAGGACGGCGATACCGTTCTTCCCACCAAATGGTAGGCACTAGGGGCTGGGGGCTAGCCCGCATTATTCACGTAACGCGTGTTTGCCCAGCACTTTGTGCTCCCCTCGCCCTGACGGGAGAGGGGTTGGGGGTGAGGGCAGAACGCCGCGCTTGATGAGCTTGTGCCTGATTACAGCGTTTCCCCCTCACCAGCCCTCTCCCATCCGGGAGAGGGAGCACGTTCGGGTCCTGAACCAAAAGGCTGGTCTATCAATTCGTGAATAATGCGGCTAGCGGTTTCGGGAAAAGGGTTTCCCGAAACAACGGGGAGCAGGCATTCGAATTACAACGTCGTTTTGGGGCATCGGAGATGCCTGGATTGCCCTTTACGGGCCGGATTGCAAATCCGCCCGAACAGATTCCTCCAGGATAACCATGAACGAGCACGGCACAATCAGACCTCGTATGGAAAAACGCGCGGCGAACGCGCTGCATATGATCCATAAATGGTCCATCGAGCATCCGTACATAGTTATCGCCTTCTTCCTGGCGGTAGTTGTGGCATCGGTGCTCGATATCGGCTTCTATATGCCCAGACGGTTCATGCCCTACGTCGAAAGCCCGATGATCGGTGTCGTCACTATGATGCCGGGACTCTCCGCCCAAGAGATGGAGATGTATGTCGCCAAACCCATCGAAGAGCAGATGACCAACGTCAAGAACCTGCACTATATAAGGAGCACGTCGCAGGACGGCTTCGCGATAGTGAGCCTGGAGTTCAACTACGGCACGGATATGAAAAAGGCCCTCTTCGACGTTCAGAGCCTTATGAACGTTGCTCAGGCCAACCTGCCTCCGACCGGCGCGAACCTCAAGCCTTCGTGGGTCGTGCCCATAGACCCGCTGAACCTGCCGATATTGTCTCTGTCGGTGACGGGGGACAGCCGCTGGGACAAGACAAGGCTGCGGGAGTTTGTGGATAATGACGTAATTAATCGCATAAAGACCATTCCGCAAGTCTATTCGGTGGTCCCGTTCGGCGGCTACAAGCGCCAGCTTCAAGTAATTGTGGACCGAAACAAACTGGCGGCCTACTCTCTCTCGATCCTGGACCTCAAGAACGCAATCGACAGGTACAACATTTCGAGGTCGAGTGGGATCCTCACCAGCGGCCCAAACGAAGCGAT
The DNA here is from genome assembly GCA_963823885.1 of uncultured bacterium. GTDB lineage: Bacteria > Armatimonadota > UBA5829 > UBA5829 > UBA5829 > CAWGNL01. The sequence goes on along the minus strand of CAWGNL010000115.1, from coordinate 4,826 downwards.
AGTCAGGCTCGACACGCACGCGACCGATCCCCGCGCAGTGCTCAGTTACCCGATTGCCAGCATGTCCGGGGCGCGATTTCAAATCCCGTCACAACAAGCTATGGGCCCAACCCCCCCCACCCAACCCCCAACACCTGCCGCAGGCAGCGGCACGCTGGATCAGCCCAGGACAGTCTATGTCCGCGACGTCGCGCGCGTCGCCGATACCCACTGGGAGCGCAGGAGCGCCTATCATTTCGTGGACCATGGGAAGATCGAGGAGTCGATCGAGGCCGCTGTAATCCAGGACCCCAGCGCAAGCTCGGCGCGGGTCGTGCCCGCGGTCGAGAAGGTCGTGAGCCAGCTCGAACGGGAAAACCCCGGCGTCAAGTTCGAGGTCGCCTACGACAATGCCCACTTCGTGAACGTCCTGTTCAGGAACATGTTCGAGGAGCTTGGGATAGCGATCCTGCTTACGGCAATCGCGGTGCTGCTGTTTCTGGGCGAGTGGCGGGGGACGCTGATCGCCCTCATCACGATCCCCATCTCGCTGGCGATTGCCATCTCGGCGGTGGCGTCTTTGGGTATGACGCTCAATTCCGGCACCCTGATCGGGCTTCTCCTGGCAATCGGGCGGCTGGTGGACGACTCGATCATCGATATACACGCCGTCGAGCGGCACATGCGAATGGGCAAAGACCCCAAAACGGCCACTATCGACGGCATCGCCGAGGTGCGACTCGCGGTCATCGCGTCCACCATGGTGCTGGTGCTCGCGCTGGCTCCGCTGCTTCTCTGCGGCGGCATCGTCCAGCAAATGTTCGTCGAGCTTGTATGGCCGATCATCATGGCGCTGCTGGCTTCGATGCTGGTGTCGTTCACGCTCACGGCCCTGTTGTGCGCCAATCTCCTCAAGCCCCATTCGGAGCTGGAGCGGGAGCGCGGAAGATGGTTCTACCGCGGAGTTCTCGCGCCGATTCAGTGCGGGCTGGAGGGCATGGAGAACGGCTACGGCAGCGTCATCCGCTGGATGCTCAAGCACAGATTCTCGAACATGGCGCAGGATTTTGGCGACGATCATCATCGGGTTTACGTTCTACCACTTCATCGGCTCCGAGATGATGCCGCTTGCCGATGTCGGCCAGGCATACGGCGTTCTGGAGATGGCCCCGGGCACGAGCTTCGCCGGGACCCGCCGCGCGACGATTGCCCTGGAAAAGATCATGTCGCGATATCCGGAGATAGAGAAGGTCTCGACGGAGATCGGCGCGGAGAGCGTGTTCGAGAGCTTCAGCCCCAACTACACGGGCTACGCCATGCCCCAGGTCAACGGGGCAACGATGATGATCACCTTGTCCGACAAGGACACTCGCAAACGCGATATATGGAAGATAATGGATGCCGTCCAGCGCGAGGCCCAGTCCACCATCCCGGGTATCCGCCGCTTGCAGATCAAGGAAATGGGATCGGACGTGATGGCGAGTTCCCTGGCCCCGGTCTCGGTGCTGGTCTATGGCAAGGATATAAACATTCTCGACCGCATCGGCCAGCAGACACTTCAGGTGGCCAGGGAGACAAAGGGCATGTACCAGCCCGCGGCGAGCTGGGACACGATGCAGCCGTCGTAGAAATGCAGAGTAATTCCCGAGCGGGCGCAGGCTTTGGGCCTTTCGCCGGAGGATATATCCCAGCAGGCTTATTATGCTCTGAAGGGCGGCCTGACCGACGAATGGTACCGCCTGCCCAATTTGCGCCAGGACACCGTGCTCGTGCGCTGCGAGGGCGACCAGCGGCGCGGCGTGTCCGACCTGGGCGAGACGTATATCACGACCCCCGACGGCAGGCAAGTGCCCTTAAAAAGCCTGGCGAACATCGGCAGGGAATACGCGCCCACCCTGATCGAGCACGATGGCCTCCGGCGGGTGATCTCGATCGACGGCTACTATCGAAAAGGCCCGGGCGATAAGCCTTCCATGGATGTCACGATGGACCTGCTGATGAACGCGATGGCGAAGGTCAACTTCCCTCCGGGCTACGGGATCGAGGCGCGCGGCGATATGACACAGATGATGGACAGCTTCGCAAGGCTGCTGGGTGGTCTTGGCATAGCGCTGATTTTCATCTTCCTGGTGCTGGTGGCGCAGTTCAGAGGATTCGTGCAGCCGCTGCAGATGATCTTCAGCCTGCCGCTGGAACTATCGGGTGTGTTCCTGGCGCTCTTTATTGCGCACCAGGCTTTCTCGACGGTCTCCATTATGGCGGTCATAGTGTTGACGGGCATGGACATCACTACCGCGATCCTCTTGATAGATATGATTGCCCGCCGCAGGGACCGCGGTGTCCCTCAGAGACCAGGCTGTTATCGAGGGCATACCCCCAGAGATTGCGGCCGATCCTTATGACATCGACGATCACCATCATCGTTATGATCCCCGTCGCATTCTTCCCGAGGACCGGAATGGACGCATACCAGCCGCTTGGAACGGTGATCCTGGGAGGCCTTGTGATGGGCACCATTCTGAGCCTTTTCGATATCCCGATCATGCATACTTACGTGGACGATCTCATCGGATGGCTCAACCGGAGGTTCCTCGGGCGGAAATGGCAGTGGCCCGTGACGGCTCAACTCGATGATGCGGATGACGTATTGGGGAGCGAACATGATATATCGAATTAGCGAAGACAACTATGCGGCGGGAACGACAATTCGGCACTGTCTTTCGGAGCAAGCCCAGCCGAGTTCCCACTGCACGAACGGGGCGTTTCCTGTTGTTTCGGGAAACCCCTTTCCCGAAACAGCCGGGGGCCGCTATCCGGCGCCCACTTTCGCGTTTTCGCTCTTTCGAGCTTTCGCGATTAAGATCTGCTTCGGGAGCCTCGCGCTGGCGGCAGCGGTCCTTGCCTTTGCCGCACGGGCCCCAGCGGCCCCAGCGGCGACGCAGCAAATGGACGCTTCCGGGCAGCCGGTCGTGTGCCGGTCGATCGGCATCGATGACGCGATCCGGATCGCTCTTAGAGACAACCCCAGCGTCGCTTCTCGCAGGGCCCTGGTCGAGGCCGCGGCGGCTCGGGTCGGCATGGCGAAGGCCATGGGAAGACCGCGGGTATCGACATCCACATTCGGCACTCTGGGCAATATGCCGATGGTGGTCCCGGGCTCGCCGAACGTGGGGCCGCAAGACTTCAGCCTCACGGGTGATGAGCCGCGCCTGGACCAGAACCTGATGGCGATGTATCCGCTCTACACCGGGGGAAATCTCAAAGGCCGGGTAAGCAGCGCCCAGGCCCAGCAGGTGGCTTCATCTTATGATGCCGCGACGGTGGAACTCGATACGGCGCTCGCGGTCAAGACCGCCTACTATCAGGCGCTCCTTGCCCAGCGTTATGTGGATGCGTACCAAAGCAGAGTAGACGAGGCAAGCGAGAGGGTCCGGATCGCGCGGGAAGCATTCGATGCCGGGCGCATCGCGAGGTACGATCTTCTGAGGGACCACACAGACCTTGCCGAGGCCCAGCGGCAGCTCAATGACGCCCAGCGCGACGTCGAGACCGCGCTGATCGATTTGAGGAACACAATGGGTGTTTCGCAGCTTTCGCAAATAACGCTGGCGCAAGGCCTGGCTGTCCGTCCGTCGCCGCCGGCTTTTGAAGAATTGCAGGCAGCCGCGCCGCGGCAGCGGCCCGAGGTGCAGGCCGCGCAGGCGCGCGTGCGTTCGGCGCAGGCTGATGTCGGCGTCGCCGGAAGCGCCTACAAGCCGCAGGTGTATGCCACCGCGATGGCCGATCTTTCGATCATGAGGGGCGATTCGATAAACGGGAACACCGACACCGGCTACCTGGTCGGCGTGACCGCGGCGCTGCCCGTCCTCGACGGCGGGCTCAGGAGATCGTCGGTGGATGAGGCCAGGGCCGCGCTTGCGCGGATGCAGGCTGACGAGCGCGACGCGGTGCTGAGCGTCTCCAAGAGCGTGGCGACCGCTTATGTCGCGTTCGGCGCGGCGACCAAGAACGTCGATCTTTCCCAGGCCGCGATCGCCCAAGCGGATGAGGATTACCGCGTTATCAAAATGAGATATGAGGCCGGGAAAGCGACCAACGTCGAGGTGCTGGACGCCCTCGCCTCCCTGACGCGGGCGCGAACCATGTCCGCCGAGGCGCTCTACGCGCAAAATGTTGCTCGGGAAGCACTTACTCGGGCGGTGGGGCAGCGATAGCGGTTGCGCTTCCCGTTGTCATCCCAGTATTTATACTAGGTTTTCAGCAACCCGCCCTTTTTTTCAATTATCCCCTTGACAAAGCTCAAATGCTAAGGTATACTACTAAACGTCGTATAAGGACGAACGCGAAAAACTGCCCAAGAATAGTTGCGTCCAAACGAGCCCCATTACACTACAAGGAGGATAGAAGATGAAATTGGCTTGTAAGTACCTCGCCTTGGTGAGTGCTTGTCTGCTGTTGGCCGTTGCCGCCAACGCAGACTCGGTGTCGTATATCACCGCGACACCTGTGCCGTACACCACGACCGATTGGGGGGTTCCCACCCCGGAAAGCCTCGAGTTCCCGTTGTTCGACCCTTCGATCGGCACGCTTTATGAGGTGGACCTTGCGCCTCCTCGGGGATCCAGACAACACTCACCGTTATTAACGGCTCACCGTCTGAGTTCATCCGGCACCGCTAACACCGAGGTAAAGGTCACCGTGACCGACCCGGTGAGTCTGTTGAGCGTGGTTCCTGACGTCATCGCAGCCCAGATTTCGCCTACAACCTTGACCCCGGTGATCAGGTTGTCTCCACCCTGTTGACGGGCACCGGCAGCGCTTCGGGATCCTGGACCAGCGGCGGTGTC
>CAWGNL010000114.1:0-27445 GCA_963823885.1 uncultured bacterium | reverse complement strand
GGATCGGTCAGCCTCTGCCCGTCGATAGTCACGGCTCCCTGCTGCACCAGGCGGCGGGCCTCGCTGCCCGATGGCGCCAGCGCGCCCACTACCAGCAGCCTGGTCAATCGAATCGTGCCGTCGGGTAACTCCTGCGGGCCAAGTTCCACCTCGGGCAAGTCTTCGGGAAGCTCTCTCTGGCTGAAGACCCGCTCGAACCCCTCCTGGGCCTCGGCGGCTGCCTGCGCGCCGTGGTAAATGCCGACGATTTCCTTTGCCAGGCGCTTCTTGACATCCATCGGGTGGATTTTGCCCTCGGCCACGCCCGCCATCATCCCCGCTATCTCGTCGAGACCCACGTCGGTGCACAGTTCGAAGAAAGAGGGCATCATATCGTCCGTGATCGACATTATCTTGCCGAACATAACGCCGGGCGGTTCCGTAACACCCACATAATTGCCGAGCGATTTCGACATCTTCTGCACGCCGTCCAGCCCCGTCAGGATCGGCATGAACAGCCCGATCTGCTCTTCCTGGCCATACTGCGTCTGCAAGTCCCGCCCCATCAGGATGTTGAACTTCTGTTCCGTGCCGCCGACCTCGACATCCGAACCCAGCACCACCGAGTCATAAGCCTGGCACACAGGATACATCAGCTCGTGCAGGCTGATCGGTCTGCCCTCCGCCAGGCGTTTCGCAAAATCGTCCCGCTCGAGGATCCTGGCCACTGTTACCTTGGCCGCGATCTTGAGCGCGTCGGCGAAGCCCAGCCCGCCCAACCACTCGCTATTGAAGACCACTTTGGTCCTGGCGGGGTCGAGGACGGTGCAGTACCGATCGTAGTAAGTCTTTGCGTTGCTTTCGATCTCTTCCTGGCTGAGATGGGGCCTGGTGATCGTTCGCCCGCTGGGATCCCCGATCGATGCGGTAAAATCGCCTATTATGATGTAGACCTCATGCCCCAGGTCCTGGAATTGCCTCATCTTGCGCAGCACCACCGCGTTGCCGAGGTGTATGTCGGGCGCCGTCGGGTCCAGGCCAAGCTTGATCTTCAGCGGGCGGCCCTCGCGGGCAGCTTTCCCAAGCTTCGCCTTGAGTCCTTCCTCCGGCACAATTTCAACCGTGCCGCGCTTTATTATCTCGAATTGCTCGTCGATTGTCACTTTGATATACTCCGCTTCGCGCCTCGCCGCCGCCTTAACAGATGGTATCATTATGCCCGGATGATCGTCAATTGGCGAAGGGAGGTCGAAGATCGCGGCGCGGTCACCCTTTCCCGACTTTGTGACTCTATACTGTTGGCACGGAGGATTCGGCAACAAGCCCTGTCAGGGACTCATTTGGCTGGGTCTCACCTTCTCGAACCACCATGCACTGGCCCATTCCCATCGTCGTCCGGTGGCCTACTCCCGAGTAAAATGCCATCGACGAGAGTCCTCCAAAGAGCTTCCTCGCCTCCGTGGACACCGGCTTGGCCAGCCTGAAACTGGCGCTGCCTACGAAGCCTGTCATCATGAACCAGGGGTACTTCCACGTTCTGGAGTGAGCGTCCAGCCGCTGGCCAGTGCAATTGTGTCCAACATTTCCTCAAAGACTTGAGCATCAACAGATACACCGGAGAACGCCTGCCATTTTTGCCACAAGCTGCCATAGATCAGCGACGGGTCTGGCAGCGGAACGCTGAGGCCCTTTCTGCGGAACGTTGTGGGCGAGGTGAACCTGAGTTCAACGGACGTTCCCATATCGCGGAACAGTCCCACCATAGCAGGCTGCTCCACCGTAAGGCGGCTCCATCGTAGCCTCCACAATCACGAACTCCTCCCCATGCAGGGCTATGGACGCGTTCGTGGCAAGTCGGGTGAATAGTGCTTTGGAAAACGCGTCGAACACGGGCCTGCTCAGCGAGCACGCTCGGAACCGGCACTCGGTGTACTTCGGTATAGCCATCGAATCTCCCCGTGCGCGGCTCCGCGGCCAGAGAGTTGAGATCGAAAACGGCTTGACCTGTGCGTCGTCGTGCAGCGGCCCGGAGACCTCCGGCGCATCCGACCTCACAAGGTCCAGGAGCGCGGCGTGGATCAGGTAGCCGCTCGGATGGGGCAATTCGCAGTTGCTCTTCGGGTAGACCCTTACATCAATGGCCGCGAGCACCTAACACTCCTCCACCTTGAACATTGCCCAGCCGGGCGGATATGTGCCGTCCAGCAACCGGCGGGTCACAGGGTCCTTGCGAAGCTCCGGGTTAAGCGCTCTGGGCGGGTGCCTGCCCGGGGGCTTGGCCAGATTCAGGCTCACCGAGTTCATCCCGCTTCCCCAGCCTAAGCGGATGGGGGCAAAGTCAGGCTCCTGCCCCAGCCGGTGCTCGATTTCATCGTAAATTGCGGTAATCTCCGCGTCTCCGATCCAGTAGCCTCTCTCCGCACTCATCACGGTCGAGTAGAACTCCCGGCATGCGGCCAGGATAATATCCCTGCTCAACGTGCCCCGAGATTTCCTGTAATTCGGGTGGCCCGTGGCTATAGACAGCGAGGTAGAAATGCAATAGGCGCGGTGGTCTCCCAAGGTATCGGGCAAGCACTCTCGGTAGTCTTGCAGGCTCGCCTGTTCTCCGCCCTGCGTCTGCATACCGACGTGTTCGGTGTCCACGACGATGGTTTCCACGCCTGCCGCCGTGGCGTCGGCTATCTTCAGGTGCCTTAGTAGATCGTCCTGTATGTCTCTGGAAACAGACCCAAGTTCAGATCTCTCCCACTCCGCGACTTGCCCGTCCCCTGTTCCGACGAAGCGGACATCCAGCGGCTTGCTGACGGCAGACCAGAGCAGAGCCGTCCTCAAAGCCCCTTTTATGGAAGCCCGCCCGGTATGATGGTGTCCTTGAACGGCGCCTGGCATAATCTGTATCCCGAGGCGGCTGTCTCGCGAGCCCCAGCGCGCTTGAATCTCGCCGGCTACCTTCCTGGTGCAGTAACTCTCGAAACGCGCGTACTTCTTTACCATGTTCACAAGATTGGGGTCCTGCTCGACCTTCTTAACCCACGCTATGGGATCTTCTTCAATCCACTTGCTCATTACCTCTCTGCCTTTGAGCAGGCGGCTGCCGAGATAGCCGATATCGACCACACGCATTATCGGCCGACCCTCGTCATCGTCCAGGATGAAGTAGTCGCCGGGGTTGACCTCTTCGCCCGAGCCGATGTGCACGGGAGTCAGGGGGGTGATGTCCATTTTGAAAGTCTCAAAAAGCTGTTTCATCAACCGTCACCCCCAATGGATACGCGTAGCCATACTGCACGACGTCTTCCAGTTCATAATGGATGCCCTTCACGAGGGCGCCGTGGGTGGCCAGCGGGTCTCCCGCCAGCACCGCCCCCGCCTTCAGCATGAGTACGGGCTTCTTCCAGGGGCTATGCTTCAGCACGTATCCGCCACCGAGCTTCCCGCGTTTGACATGAACAGCGTAGCAGCCTCCCTTGAGTTCCCCGGGTTGTGGCACGTAGGCCGACGAAAGGTTAATGAAGGCGCTCATCGCCGCGGCATCTGGCAGGGAGTAGTCCTCTATCCGCAGGTTTTTCAATGCCCCCTTGCCCGTTGATTTATCGCGTCCGTAGCCGGAGTGCTCGATGTACCGCAGACAGGACTCGAGCCGATTCAGGCCCATCACGTCTTCATCGACCCGAGCGAAGAAGTGGAAACCGGACGACGGGAACATCTCATTCTGCACAAAGAGGTTCACCGATGCGCAGGTCCACCTGTTTATGACGTTGTGCATTATCGGGGCGTCGGTCTGGCGAGGGTAGTCGAACTCACACTTGTAAGAGCTATCGGTGCCCGTTTCAAGGGCGGGGCATTCCATCCAGTTCTTGCACTTGCAGCAGGCCTTATCCGCCGGGGCCATCGATCCGGGGCACAGCCGAAGTTGGAAGCAGTCCCGTGCAAGTGCAGCCATATTCAGCGGATCGGAGTGTGACAGCAGAGCGGATGTTTCGATATAAGCTTTCTTCTCCAGCGCTTTCAGGGCCGTGAAAAACATTCGCTGAGTCGCGACATCCCGCTCATCGATTCCCAAAGATGCCGAGACGGACCCGAATGCCTTTGGCGACGCGGGCGTTGCGGGGCGCGGCAGATAGTATCGGTCTCCCAGAACGGGGAAGCCGTCCGACACCAGCAGAGGAGGGGTATCATCATAGGCCGCCAGAAAGTCACGCAAAGCCCCTTCGCCCTCCCGGTAATTCAAGGCCCAGCATATGTGGCCGAAGATCGTGTCCGCTTGGAAAGGCGTGCCGATTGACGAAGCCAGTTCAAAAGTCACCCGCAGAGCTCGCGCATTGCTCTACACTTTCGGAAGCTCTATGGGGTTGCCCTCCTCGTCCTTGAGGCCCACAAAAGTGACCTTACCATAACCCCTGCTGCCGCTCCCTCCCAGAGTATCTTTCTGAATCAGAGCCAGTCCCTTGAGTACGTAGTCGAACAACTCGGTGTCGCCGCTCCCTCCGTCACCGTTCCGATCGAACATGCGGAACGAGATGTCCAGCGCGAACTCGATTCCCGCCGGCACGCGCTCCATTGTCCGAAGGTGCGGACGAGCGGTGATCCGGTTTATCGCTATCTCGGGCTTGTCCTCGGCATACGGCAGTCCTCGTTCGTCACGGAGCCTCCGCAGATCGGGCTCGGCGTCGGGATGCACGAGGCAATCCCTCACGACGAGCCTGCCGGGGCCGATGGGAGCGCCGTCGGTTGCCGCGGCGCAAAGATGTGGCAGATCGGGCAGGACTCGCGGTCGCAGCGTTCTTTTTGGTACCTGTGCAGATCTCCTTCCGGTTCCACCTTGTCGAGCGATAATTCCAGCAGCGAGCGCATCTTGCCCTTCAGGCTGGACCCGGGTATATATGGATAGCCATTAAGCGGCTGGCGAATCACGGGGTTGTCCACTCCGCCGATTTGCGTGGCCTCGGCGGAACCTCCGATGTGCAGTCCCGAGTCCAGGCGGATCTTCCCGGTAATGGTCTTAAAGCCCATAAGTATCATTATCTTCTGCCTCCCACATTTCCCCCGGATGGCGCCCCGTACCCGTAGTAGAATCCCACCACGGCTTCGAAGTAGTCTCCGAACGTCTTGACATCGGCGGCGCTCTGTATCGCCTTGACGTTCTGGGTCAGCCACTCGTATAAAGAGCGCGGGATCTTTGCGTCTCTCCCGCCCCGCCAGGCATAAGCCGCTTTGGACAGCATCATCTTCACGGCTGGAGAGTAATTCGAATAGTCTTCCTCCGTGCGAATGCGTTCTCTCAGGCCCACGTACTCCTGGTAGAACCTGCGCAGTTGCGTCTTGCTTCCCGTCTTCTCCGAGGCGAATTGCCGAGCACACTCATCAGCGTGCTGCTCGACCAAGATGTGGGCGTAACGCCCAGATCGTTGAACACTACTATTGCCATAGTCCGTTACTCCTTTCTGACTGCGTACGAAGCCCAAGTGATGGGCGCTTTCAGTAATCTCCAAGTCGCTTCCGCCTCCGAACCCAGGAGCGAAAGCAGCATGGCGTGCAACTCGGCGTCGATCTTCGCCTTGCCGTTTTCGTCGCTGAAGTTGCGGGCCGATATCATAGGCAAGTTGCGACCTGTAGAGCGCCGCTCTTGCGTTTTCGGAGCCTCCGTGGAACAATTGAGACTGGCGCTGGTCACTCCAGCAGCCGGTACAGGAAGCCTTTGGAGATGCGGCTTTCGCCCTCAAGTCCCTGGGTAAGTTTTCTTGCCCAATCCTCTACTGATGCGAAGTCTTCCCAGGCTAGAGTGGTTTGGAAGATGGTGAGCCTGTTCCGACCTCCGGACTTCGACTTATCGAGGATCTCGCCTGTTTGGACGGAAGACGTGGCTATGGGCACGTGCGGCTTGTATGTGCCTATTCCGGCGGAGAGCGTGATGTTCGGGTTGCCTGCCGTAAACCGCTTGAACTCGTCAGCGATCCGCTTGGATAGTTCGATGGTCCTATCCCAGGCGCCAATCAGCATCAAGTCGTCTCCGCCCGCGTAAGAGATGTAGGTGTCCGGAAACTCCCGCTCGATCAGGCGTGGGATTTCGGTGGCGAAAAAGGTGTTCAAGAAGGGTCCTGAGAGTAGTTATGCGGCTGAGGGACGCTCGTCCTCTCATACCCAGAGTGAAGACCAATCCGAGGTGATCGACATCGGCCCGCAGCACTCCAAGCAGTGCGGAGCCGCCTGATGCGCCAGCCAACGCAGTCAGGCTTTTGATGGCCTGCCCGCTGTTGAGCGAATCAGCGGAGTAATCTTCCTGGTCACCCAAGTCTGGGTCGCGCCGCGGGGCCTCGTTGAACTCCGCCTCGTTCCGCCAACGAGCAACGTAGCCAGCGTAGGGAGCGAACCCGGACGCGATGCCCTCCGCGAGCGTTGTGGAGGCCAGGCTGAAAACGGCAAACGGCTTCAGTCTCCTCATCTCGTCCTCGCGGTCCACCAATGAAGCGTACCAGGCTGGTTCGCCGAATAACGGCAGATTCACACGCGCCGGCGTCTGCGAAAAAACTGACCAGAGGCTTTCCGCCGAGGCCAGGCGTTGGCCGAGCGTGGCATCGAGTTCGCAGTCGGGACAAGCCTCCTCCCGTGTGTCTCCGGGCCGCGCGGGCCTCCGGTCGCAGACCGGGCACGCGCCGAGGCCCCGGAACTGCACATCGAACACCTTCGGCCCTCGTGCGATTACGTCCTCATACTTCCGCAGCTTTGCCCTGGCCATCTCGGCGCGAACTTCCTCCAGAGCTTCGTCGAATCGACCCTGCGCCAGGCGCTCACCGGAGAGTTCTGTTTTGGCGATCGAGACCGAAATCTCCCCCAGAAACTCGTCCAGCATCCACGCGGATACCGAACGTCTTACTTCGTCAAGCTTCTCTTTGGCCTCCGGCGTATTTGGAAGGAGCAGGTAGAACTGCCCTCCGGCCGCTATGATCTTGCAAGCCATGGGCAAATCGAGCGCCTTGAGTATCCTCAGCGCCACGGCTTCCGTGAGCACCGATATTCGGAAAGACCTTCCCCTCAGCCGCTTTGCCACCCCACCGTGGCCGATTGACGCGATACCGTAAATATAGTCCTGGATGCCGGAAAGGTCGCCACAGACCAATATGATCTTAGTGAAGCTGTCGTCCTTTACGGCGGACTCGGTCCAGCCACAGGCTGCGTGGTACCGGTAGAAGCATGCGGCAAGCGCGCAGGTGGTTTTGGCGTGGTCCGCCAGGCTGACATCGCGCACGTCCCTGGTAGTATCGCTCGGCACGCACCACAGGTACTCTCTGTAGGAGGTGAGCGAGCGTATCGGCCATCCCCTCGTAGGGGCGAGGGAAGCAGCCTCTGAACTCGCTCAGAAACGACTCGACGTGCCGGTCGTATTCGAGTTCCGAATGAGCGTAATCCTCTCCCAGATCCGCCGGATAAGCGTCTCCTTCGAGGAACGCGGATAGGCGGTATTTGAAGCTCGAACCCTCGTAGTCGGCTGAACCTTTGCCGCCGATGTCTACCTGGGCGAACACGGTGTCCAGGGCCGCGCGCGCCCGGTAGCCCTCGGACTTCCCGGCATCGGGCCGTTCTTTGGATGAGAAACTGTCCGCCCGGCTGACGAGGTACGCCAGTGCGCCCAGCGGCCGTCATTCGGGGCCGAGGGCCTGTCGGCCTCCGGCGTATACCGCTCGGACTCGTGGTGATGCGCAACCAGCGTCTTGACCAGGTCCGGGTCCTCGAACGATTGCCGGTGCGCCTCTATGAATGCCTCGGACATTCCACGGTGCCCGTCCTCACCCGATTGCGCCCGCTGGTAGAACTTGCCGATGTCATGCAGCAGCCCGGCACAGAGCACAGATTCATACTCCGCGTTCACACGGTCCCTCCGTTCGCGCCAGCATTTCAGTGGATGGCAAAGCTCGACTCGTGCTTGCCACTATCTCTTCTATGTCCGAGTGCGGTGTTCCTCCTTTACACGCAAGGAATTAATCCGTTACATGTTCGACTGGTCTCGGAGGGAGGATATTTCAAATTGGCGTCGAACCTTGAATTGATGAACCCAATTCCCGCAAGGGGATTAAGACCATCGTGGTATCCCACCGCCTTCGAAGCGCTAGTGCTAGTCAGAGTGAATCCAATTCCCGCAAGGGGATTAAGACGCAACGAGCCGCACCAGCACGAAGGTGTCCTTTATCGGGAGTCAGAATGAATCCAATTCCCGCAAGGGGATTAAGGGCCGGGGTCCATCGGCGAGCCGACCAGCGAAATCGTGAGGTAATGCGCCGTGGCGGTGCTCTATGTCGACGAATATGGCAGTAGCCTGCACCATTCGGCCGGCAGGATATTTGTGGAGAAGGACGGTAGGGAACTGGCCGGCGTGCGCATCCGCGAGCTGGAGATGGTCGTATTGCAGGAAAACTGCGGCGTGACCAGTTCCGCGATTGGGGCCCTGCTGCGCAACGGCATCGACCTGGCAATTGTAAGCCACGGCGGCAACTACCTGGGAAGGCTGGAATCCGCCGTCGGAAAAAACATAGTTTTGCGCCGCCAGCAGTACAGAATGGGCGACAATCCCGCTTTCTGCCTGCTCCTCGCTCGCCGGTTTGCCGCCGCGAAGCTTGCGAACATGCGGACGCTGGTGATGCGTTACTCGCGCGGCGGCGGCGTGGACCTCGGAAAGTGCGCGGATTCGCTGCGAGAGTGCGCCGCAAAAGCCGGTGCGGCGGACTCCCTGCCGGAACTGCTTGGTCTGGAAGGCTCCGGCAGCAGCGCCTATTTCCAGGCTCTGCGGAGCATTGTCAAAAGCCCTTTCGAGTTTTCCGGAAGGAACCGGCGACCGCCGCTGGACCCGGTGAACGCAATGCTCGGTTTCGCTTATGCCCTCCTGGAGGGCCGGGTGGAGCGCTCGGTCTGCCTGGCCGGACTCGACCCGCACTGCGGGTTCTTCCATCAAGAGCAGTACGGCAGACAGAGTCTGGTATTGGACCTCATGGAGGAACCGCGCCCGGTAATAGCTGACTCGGTGGCGCTGAACTGCTGCGGCAGGCACATTGTGGATCCCAAGTCGGACTTCGAGAGCCGAGACGGGGGCATATTCCTCAATGAGTCCGGCAGGCAGAAGCTCTTCGCGGCATTCCATGCCAGGATGTCCCAGGCGGTAACGCGGCGGCCGGGGGCGTCTTCGATCTCTTACGACGCCGTTTGTCTCGAACAGGCAAGATCTCTTGCGGCATGCATTCGGAAAGGCGCCGCTGACTATGAGCCGTTCCTGGTCAAGTGAGCGGGAGGGCCGCCCGTGTTTGTGGTAGTTTCTTACGATGTAGTGGATGACCGGAGACGGAACAGGCTCTCCAAAGCGCTCAAGGCCTTTGGCGACAGGGTCCAGCGCAGCGTCTTTGAGTGCAACGTGGATCAGGTCGAGCTCGAGAAGATGGTGACGCGGATCCGTAAACTCACAGATGATCGGGAAGACACGGTTCGCATCTACCGGCTCTGCGCCTCTTGCAAATCGGCGATATCTATATGTGGCTACGGCACGGTCTCCGAAGACCCCGACCTGATAGTAGTCTGATCCTCCGACACTACCGTCCCACGGCGAGGCGCCGTGCTCGCTCCGCCACAGCCGTCGCGAATCATGTCATTCCGAACGGTTTGTGTGAGGAATCTCGACGTTGCGCTTGTATCGTCCTTCGGCATGTGAGAGTCAAGCGATAGGTCGAGATTCCTCACATTCGTTCGGAATGACATAACCGCCGCGTTTTCGCCATGCCCCCGGGGTTGCGCACCTGCGAATGACAGCACTCGGAAAACCGAAAACGGGTATTTGCAAAATCACACGCTGCTGAGCGTGAAATGCCTGGGAAACAGGCCATTTCCCCAGTTATGGGATGGTAGTGATTCTCCGAGCGACTCCAAGACCGCGAAAACGGGCGTCTCGCTCGGAAGAATTCTGAGATCAAGAGAAGGAGATTTCACATCGTGGTCGAATGTTGTACTGACGCAAACGCGCCTCGCTCGGGAAATGGTGCTGTTGAGCGTGAGTTCCGAGGGTGGACAAGGGGCGCTGTCAGAATGAATCCAATTCCCGCAAGGGGATTAAGACCGGCGGCAGATCGGGGCGTCGCCCCGGCTTACGGTACGACGTCAGAATGAATCCAATTCCCGCAAGGGGATTAAGACCTCCCCAGCCCGTGCATGGCTAACGTCTGAAGCGCGTTGGTCAGAATGAATCCAATTCCCGCAAGGGGATTAAGACACTAGGGTGAGTTTCCAGTTCATGCTAGTCATTTTGATGTCAGAATGAATCCAATTCCCGCAAGGGGATTAAGACTTGAGCTTGAAATTCATATCTGACATTTGAGTTACACCGTCAGAATGAATCCAATTCCCGCAAGGGGATTAAGACTCACGACCGTTCCACACCGCATGCACAGGCCAATCTTAAGTCAGAATGAATCCAATTCCCGCAAGGGGATTAAGACCATAAATTCACCCCACGTTCGATAGTCGGAGAAATTTCGTCAGAATGAATCCAATTCCCGCAAGGGGATTAAGACCACACCGGCCAGCCCGGCACTTAGCCAATCCATACCTGCGTCAGAATGAATCCAATTCCCGCAAGGGGATTAAGACTTGTCGATACATTTCCGTTCTCCTTTTCGTTGCGTATGTCAGAATGAATCCAATTCCCGCAAGGGGATTAAGACTCAGTTGAACAATGGCCAGAAGCGTTTGTAAGTGCGTATCGGGAACAAGATTCCCGATACACCGGCAAGAATACTATTAGCTATTTATGCAAGTAGACACTAGAGTGTCATCGTCAGAATGAATCCAATTCCCGCAAGGGGATTAAGAGAGTAGTGAGGTAACTTAAAATGAAATGGCTTATCCAAACCGTGGGCGGGTCGTATGAGCCGCTGGTGAGGGCAATTAGACAGCTTGAACCGGACCGCGTTATCTTCGTCTGCTCAGGCGACGCCAGGCGGGAGCAAGGGTTCGCATGTCGTGGTGACCGGCACGGGCGAGGTTTGCGGCAAGCCGGGCGAGCGTCCACATCTGCCCAATCTCCCCGCTCAAACCGGACTCAAACCCGAACAATACGCCCTCAGCATTTACGACATCGATCCCGACGACCTCAGCGATTGTTATATCCGCATCGCCGAAGCCGTCGCTGACGCTCGCGGGCAGGATCCGGCCGCTAGGATATACTGCGACTACACGGGCGGCACCAAGACCATGTCGGCCGCGCTTACGATGGCGGCGGTGGACGATGCCGATGTCGAGGCTGGTGTTCGTGTCCGGCGCCAGGCCCGATCTTGTGAAAGTGGAAGACGGCACGGAGTTCCTGAAGCCGGCAAGGGTGCAGCAAGTCAATCTCCGAAGGGCCAGGGGCGAAGTCGACACCTTGCTTTCGCGGTACGACTATGCGGCCGCTGAGAAAGTGATCGCGCACTACCTTCAAGAAGAGTCGGACGAAGGGACACCTGCAAGTCAATGGCTGCTGCTTTGCCGCGCGTTCGATGCGCGGGACCGCTTCGACCATGCCGAAGCGTTGTCGCTCCTGAAACGAGCCCAATGCCCCGGACGCGAAAGACATCTGGAGATCTTGGGCTTATTGAAGAAGAAAGACGACTCGCCGGACTGGAAAAGCCCGAGAGGTTATCTGCTTGCCGGAGACATAATGGCAAATGCGGTCAGAAGAGCGTCTCAAGGCCGTTACGATGACGCCGTTGCCCGGCACTATAGAGCCGTCGAGCTGGTGGCTCAGACCTTTCTGTGGAACAACTGCCGGAATATCGACAGCGGCCGTACGGAAGAAGCACAGGCGCCGGACTCACTGGATTGGAAGGAAAACGTGCCAAAATGGCCGTGCAAACCCGGACTGATCCGCTCTTGGGGACTGGCGGCGGCATTGGATGACAATTTGCGTGAATTTACGCTTCATGGGAAGGTCCGCTGCGCGCCTGCGTTGAAACGCGAAACAACAGCATTCTCGCCCACGGAACCATTCCGATATCCAGAGAAGTCTACCTGGAGGACAGAGAGAGAGGAATGGGCGCTTTTGCCGGCGCGGCGCTGGAGACCATTGCCCGACTCTATCCCAAGAGCTCGCCGGCTGCTGGGAGACCCTATGTTCCCCACATCACTGCCCGTGGATCGCACAGGCGAGCCTCGTTCCACCGCATAGGGCGTTCCCCGACTTTAGACTTTCAGACTTTCGGACTCTCGACTTTGCGTGAATGTCCCTGGCCCGTGGAGACGGTCCTTCCGATGGCCTGAATGCGGAGCTTCATGCACGAGTGACACGCTTCGGGGTCCTCGGTGATGCATCGCTTATTGGGGTAGATTTCGTAAAGCTCGCGGTACTTGGCCGGCGTATAGTTCGGCATCACCACGTCCGCGCCTGCCTCCAGCGCCATCTCCCGCCCCATTTCTTCGATGGAGCCGATAGCCGTGGTTGCCGGAATGAGGGCGTCTCTCGTGACGATGCGCGTCAGGGCCACCATCTTTAGCGTCGTATGGAGAGTTCCCGCGGGCCAGCCGGCAAGCGGGGTGTCGGGATGGGGAATGTAAGGCCCGATTCCCACCATGTCGGGCTGGAAGTCCCTGTAGAACTCGATATCGCCGGCCAGGTGCTCGACGCCTGGCCGGGCAAGCCTGCCATGCATCCCGCTCCCACCTGAAAACCAATCTCGCGAAGCCACCTAAGGCAGCGCATACGGTTGTCGAAGTCGCTGTCCGGGTGCAGGCTTTGGTAAAGCTCGCGGTTCGCGGTTTCGTGGCGCAGGAGGTACCGGTCCACTCCGGCCTCTTTCCAGAGTTTGTAATCTTCGTAAGGCCGCTCGCCAATGCATAACGTCAAGGCCAGGCCGGTGGATTCTTTGATTCTCCTGACGATGCCGGCTATCATATCGCCCGTGTAGAATGGGTCCTCGCCCGATTGCAGCACGACTGTTCGGAGGCCTTTCCGGTCCAGGTTAACTGCAAGCTCGACTATCTCGTCGGGGGTCATTCGATATCGCTGGACCCGGATGTTGGGCGCGCGAAGCCCGCAATAGTTGCACTGCCGCGCGCAAAAATTGGAAAACTCCACCAGCCCGCGGATATGGACCTCTTCGCCGCAGAACGCCTTGCGAACTCCGTCGCCGGCCGCCAGGAGCCTCGCTACATCGGCTTCATCTTCCAGGCTCAGCAGAAAAACAGTCTCCTCACGCGTGAGATCCCCGCTTGCCAGGCATCTTTCAAGAATTGAATTCAGGTTGCGCACAATTCTATTCTAGGGCGAAGGGAAGTCGAAAGTCAAAAGTCGGGAAGGGACGCCGCACTGGGGGGCTAATCCTCGGTAGCCATAGAAGGTGCGATGCGTGCGGCGGAACTCGAAGGGCTCTCTGCCGGGGACTACCTCGTTTGGTCGTTCCCGCCGCATAGGTAGGTCGCGACCTCCGGGCACAGTGTCCCTTCCGGGCTTTCCACTTTCGACTTTCAGACTTTCTGACTTCCCTTCGCCGCAGAGCTGGTTCAATGCGGGGGCGGCGTGGTATAATAAAGTAGCTTATTCATTAAGGGGCTTAACGATCACGTGAATGCAGGCGCCGCGGACCGAGAGTCGCCCGGATATGCGGAACTGGTGGCGGAGGTATTTGTGGAAACAGTAGCCAAGGTCACGCAGGATGCGGTTTGCCTGGATGCCGCCGGGGAGGAGATCACACCCTCGCTGATGGACTGTCTGCAGGTACGTCTTCCTCCACGGGCCGTCGCCCATCAGGCAAATAGCCTGCGGGCTGGCGGTAAGCGTCTCGGCGGCCAGCCAGTTGGTGGACAGGCTGGTAAAGCGAGAACTGGTTACGCGGCGCGAAAACGAATCGGATAGGCGCCTCAGCAAAGTGGAATTGACCGCCGAAGGACAAAGCGCCGTGGTCGGGATGCGGACGGGCCGGTCCGTGTGGTTCGAGGAGATCATTAATGCCATGCCCGGCGATAAGCGCAGGGCTTTGCTCGATGGATTGGAGGGGTTCCTGAAGGCGGCTCTGGCAAAAGGCGGCGATACCGGCCGAACATGTCGACAGATGCGGTATCGAGCACGTGTCCTTTTGCATCGTGAACGAAATAAAGGACGAACAAGCAAAGAGCAGGAATTAGGAGTTAGGATTTAGGGAGCCCTCCCTTCCCTAGCCCCTAGCCCCTAATCCCTAAAGCGGCGTAGCCGCAACCAAGAAGGCCATCGCCGGAAAATCAATACGGCCTTTTCGTAATTCGGAAGGTCGGTGGTTTCTTCTGGCGTATCTTACAACTGAAATCCGAGGTGACATATCAAAATTCAGTACAACTTGTATAGGATTTCAATTGTAAGATACTAGTGTCTACTTGCATAAATAGCTAATAGTATTCTTGCCGGTGTATCGGGAATCTTGTTCCCGATACGCACTTAGTTTCGGGAACAAGATTCCCGAAACACCCAATAGTATTCTTGCCGGTGTATCGGGAATCTTGTTCCCGATACGCACTTAGTTTCGGGAACAAGATTCCCGAAACACCCAATAGTATTCTTGCCGGTGTATCGGGAATCTTGTTCCCGATACGCACTTAGTTTCGGGAACAAGATTCCCGAAACACCCAATAGTATTCTTGCCGGTGTATCGGGAATCTTGTTCCCGATACGCACTTAGTTTCGGGAACAAGATTCCCGAAACACCCGGTACAGCGTTCTATCAATCAATTATGCAACTAAGCACTAGTTCCTACCAGACCGGAGGATGCCATGGTTGAGCCCTATAGCACGAAAGTAATGGAACACTTCGCAAATCCGCACAATGTCGGCGAGATCGAAAACGCCGACGGAATCGGGCGGGTGGGCAACCCCGTGTGCGGGGATATAATGAACATGTACATCAGGGTGGAGAACGACGTCATCACCGATGTCAAGTTCAAGACATTCGGCTGCGGCGCCGCGATAGCGACGAGCAGTATGGCCACCGACCTCATCAAAGGCAAGACCATTGAAGAGGCCCTGCAGCTTACCAACGAGGCGGTCGCCGAGGCCCTCGGAGGGCTGCCAAAGATCAAGATGCATTGCAGCGTGTTGGCGGAGCAAGCCGTGCGCGGCGCCGTGGACGACTATCTAAGAAGGACGACGGGCAAAGGGCTTGAACTCAAGTCCGAAGAGGACCTGCATCACGAACTGGCGGAAACGTAGCTGGGGTTCTAAAGCGAAAAGGAGCAACAAAGTTGACAGAGCAAATAAAGGACGAACTTTATGGACGCGTGGAAGCCGCAATCGCGGCGATCAGGCCTAATCTTCAAGCGGACGGCGGCGACGTCGAGTTGGTTGGAATCGAAGACAAGGTCGCGAAGGTGAGGCTCCAGGGCGCCTGTTCCGGATGCCCGATGGCGGCCATGACCCTGCAGATGGGCGTGGAACGGGTAATCAGAAACCAGGTGCCGGAAATCGAGCGCGTGGAAAATGTGACCGAATAGCAGAAGCGCCCCGATAGTTCTATCGGGGCGCTCTCGCGTCTTAAGGTCTTCAAGCTGGGCGTTTAACGCTGCCCCGAAGATCCCAGGCCCTGACGCGGCCGGGCATTTTCCTGGAGGTCCTTGGTTGAGCGTTCAGGGTTCGCAAATGATCCTCCTGCTCAGTGGGCCGTCCTCCGTGATATTTGTTTGAGCGGCAAACTAGTGTTGTATTTTCGTTCTCACTAAGGTTGTGCCACGTACAATGGCCGGGTAATCCCCGTACTTATGCGGGTTCTACCGGGAATTTTGGACCCCGGACTGCTGAATCCCTTCCCTTACCCGCGAAGCCGGAAGGGAATTCATCACGAAAGCGCGAAAAGGGATTTCAGAAACGAATTTCGTGTTTTCGTGATGAAGTCGCCTCCGAGGTTAGAAGCATGCCCATTAGAGACCTCCGAACGGAAGAAACGCAAGTTCAAACGGCCCCCCTCTCAAATGTCTTCGAAGCAATCGATAGCGGCGCTTTGCCCCAGTTGCGGGCGTTGTTGGGCGAGACGCCGGAGGTCGCATCGCTTGCCGATGACGGCGGGCGAACACCACTGCATATTGCCGCCACGCTGCCGGACCCCGAAGCGGCGGCGTTGTTGTTGGAGTGTGGGGCGCCGATAAACGCGAGAGACGATCTCGGAAAGACCCCTCTTCACATCGCCGCGTATAACGGCAACGCTGGGGTTGTATCGCTCTTGACGGATCGCGGCGCCAACTTGAGCCTGGCCGACAACCGGGGCATGACGCCCGTGAATCTGGCCCTCGAGAACCGAAAACTCGATGTAGCCGATATCCTGAAGAACTCTCTCACGGAACTTGCGGACGCGCTCTTTGTGGCCGCCCAATCCGGCGATGCGATTCTCGCGGAACGTGCCCTGGCTCAGGGAATACCAGCCGATATTACCCAGCCCGACGGCAAGTCGCCGATGCACTACGCGGCGATGGGTGGACACGCCGAAGTGATGGAGCGCCTGGCGAGCCGCGGCGCGCTGATCGAGATTCAGGACAGCTCGGGACACACCCCGCTGCATCTGGCGGCCCAGAGCGGCAGTCTCGATGCGGTCGATTGGCTGATAGGGCTCCGGTGCGACCTCTCGAAGCGGGACCGGCATGCACGGACCCCGCTCCATCTGGCCGCGGCAAACGGCTGTGTGGATGTCGTGGATGTCCTGATCCGAAGCGGGGCGAACACAGCGGCGCTCGATAGGAACGGATTGGCGCCAATCCATAGCGCCGCGCGGCAGGGTCAAGCAGGGGTATTGGCGGCAATGCTGGACCTGGGCGGCGATGTCGAAACGCGGGCCAGGGATGGCGAGACCCCGCTTCATACGGCATCGGCTCACGGTCGCCAGGAGGGGGTGGAACTGCTTCTCGGTCGCGGGGCGCGGGCGGGCGCGGTGAACTGCAGGTGTCGCACGGCGCTTCATCTCGCGGCCGCGGCGGGCGGCGCACCGGTCTGTTCGATTTTGATCCGGGCCGGATCTGTGATAGACGCTCGGGACTCTTCCCAGGCAACGGCTCTGTATCTGGCCGCGTTCGGTGGCCGTGCCGCGGCGGCGCGGGCGCTTATCGCAAGCGGCGCCGACATCCATCTGCCGGACAGCGGCGGCCGCACTCCCCTTCACGCCGCGTGCGCAAACGGCCACTCGGGCTTCGTGAAACTGCTGCTCGACAGCGGCGCATCGCTCGCTGCTCGGGATAACGCCGGCTTAACGCCAAGCGATTGGGCAAGCGCCTGTGCAAAGCCCCTGGAATTGGAATGGCCGGCGCGGCGAACAGGCTCCGGCGCCGCAAGGCCGAACGCCCAAAGAGAAAACCCAGCTTAGCTTGTTCGATTCTTGAGCCGTGACCGGATTTTTCAACCAGGAAAACACGAAAAGGGATGAATCGAACGTGTCCCTTCGCACAACTGTCAACGGAAATGGCAGCGCCCTTGCCGGATTCGGATCCGGCGGAAGGGGCGGGGTGGCAATTCGAAATCGCCACCCAGGGAAGGAAGCTGCAGGTTGATACAGGAATCCAGTGACGGCGAAACGGACCATCAAATATCCTCGAGCCGCAATATGCGAAGTGGTGGGTTAAGCTGAAGATTAGCTATGTGGGCCATTCTGTCATCAGTTATCAGGCACGCATTTCGCTCATATGCTTGGGCGGCAATCCACACATCGTTCTCTTGTACGCCCAACGATTTTGCTGTTGTTCGATCAATTAGATCTTCTACCCACTTCTTCTTCAGCCTCCCCTTGTTGTCAAAGGGCGCATGATTTGCAAACAGCATGGCTCGTATCTCTGAATAGAACCTGACAGTATGCCGTGTAATATCCAGCACATATGTATATTCGGCCATAGAGGCGCGCACGATTGATTGCCTGCCTTCATCCATCTCGGGGGCGCTCTTAAGTCCGTATTCAACCTCTCCAAGAGTCACCACGGATACAGCGACGCGTGACTCTTCACCTATTGAGTTAATGAATCGGCGCACTTTATCATGGCGCCTATCGTTCTTGTCCCAAGGAGCAGGTGCGTAATTGGAATCGATCAGGTATAGGTCAGTCATCGTCGTCACTCTGACCTCGGATTTCATGGAGTCTGGCAGATATCTCAGCATCATCGACGACTTTCAGACGTGACAGGAACAACGATCCACGCGCAGCGTTATATTCGGACGAGAGATGCTCATGCAATGGAACCGCGGGAACAAACCCTTTGGGATAAAACCCGCAGAACGATGGGCAACCCGGACGTTGGGTGCCAGAAAACAGATCAAGAAGCTGTTTTTCCTCCCTGGGAGCCAAGTCATATCCCTTAAGCAGCTCAGCATCAAGACTCATCATTAGCGATGTCAGATCACTATTTGGGTCTTCTGCTGTTCTTCTTTCACACTCCTCTGCGATTTCTTGCACCGTAGCGATCAGATACGTAGTCAACGATGGAAGAGGTATGCTATCGAGTGTTTTCACACGGTTGGGCCGACCGAACTCGTGGTCGAAAATATAGGCGTTAGTGACCGCACTGTTGAAGAACGCCGTGAGAAATAAAGCCAGAGCACCTTCTTTAAGCCAGGCGGATTGGAATGACTGTGTCGCTAGGAGCCCATCCCTGTCATAAGCGGCGATGACACGCCATGGCCCACGACTTTGGCGTAATGCATTCATCAACACCTTGGGTTCAGACCACGGAAGATCCCATGCTTTAGCCATCTGAAGTCGTCTATGGGCATGGGCTGCGCTTAGCCAGCGTGCATTCCGCAATTGGAACGGTAGTAACTGGTCATCAATTCTGTCAACCCCGCGCATTGAATCCCCAAACTCCTCATTCGTAACAATCGCATCGCGATGGTTGCTAAGTAGTCCCGAGGCAAACTCAACGCCACGATGAATATAAGCGATGTCCGTAACACGAATGTTTCTGTCCAGTGCGTTCCATACGGAGCAAAGAGATGGGACCCAGAATGTTGGTGCGGCATTACTGGTGTCGCCAAGGACAGTCTTAGCTGGCAAAGGTTGATCCCGAGTTAATTCTCGATTGAGCTTGAAGGCATTGATGTCCCGTTCAGATATTGATCGGTAGTTGATAAAGTAACTACGGGACTCTGCAAGAAGTTGTGACTTCCTAGCCATCAGCAGAACCGTCTCAGACTCCGACTTCTCAAAGATCGTGTCTGGCAACAGAAGAAGCTCTAGTATTTGGAACCGCTGAGCCAGAATGGTGCGGGACTGCTTGAATTGTGTCCCTTTAAGAAACTTTATGGGTAGTACAATACCGACGAGTGCGTTCTCCGGAAGATTCGGAAGCACACGCACAAGCATTTCAGCAGCCTTTGTAGCTTGCGTGGCGGCGAGATCGCTGCGCTCTTCCGCGGTAAACTCCTCGTCACGGCGGGTTCGTTAGAAAGACAGTTGTTCTCTCTGCCACTGCTTCCAACGCTCTGTCGAGATATGCGTCGGCTTGTTTGATATCCCAGCCATCGGGGTTAGGCAAGTCTGCCAGTGTTAGAGTGAGCCTGGCCACTTCAACTGAGAACGGGTCAATATCTCGTCCACTGATATGATCAACGAAAAAGTCGTGTCGTGCTTCTGGTGACGAGTCGCCTGGGAGAAGCGTTCGGAGTCGTCGTAGAGCTGCCACCAAAAAAGTGCCATGACCGCACATGGGATCGCAGACAGATAGTTGATCGGGATCGATATCCTCAATAGGCAATCTGCTCACAAGATACTCCGCGACATAAGATGGAGTATCAGTGTACAGAGAGTTTCTTGCGCGTCTCCGGTGAAACCAGCGTATTCTCGTAAACGTACGCCAGGGTATCAACGCTGAGATTCGAAAACGGGAAACTACCTGAAATGCGGGCTGCTGCTTCCCGAACGACTTGGTCGTCGAACGGCGCCGTATCAGGAAATGGATTATACCGCTCAACCTGTCGAAACAAGTCGCCGGGCTCATTGAAATCCAAATTGGGCAACACACCAGTATCTGCTAGAACCTTGGCGGTTATAAGTGCAAAGAGCAGGCGAAAGAGTTGACCCCCATCTGGTGTTTCGCCCGAATGGATTTTGCTATAAGTGCGGCTGGCAGCATATGCGACTTCGCGAATGAGTTCATCTAGTTTCTCCCGTGCCTCAGTTTCAAAGAGCTGGGAGCAGCCCGAGATCGACGAAAATCAAGCTGAGCCGAGCGGTCGACTGCACCTATTGACTTGGCGCGCAGTATCCGGTTAGGTTCCCATTGTTCGCGATAACGGTCGAACAGGAGTTTTAGTGGTACAGGCGTTGCATCCAAGAGTTTGGGGCCTGACGCCGCGTTCTTCCAGCGACGCCCGGCATTATTCTCGACTTCAATGAGAATGGCAGCCCCTAGGGATCTTAAGTCATCAATACTGTTTTCAGACGGAGTAACGCCAATGCAGGCCGTCAATGCCGATGGAGGAGCCTGGGCAAAGGCTGCCAGCTCGGCATTACGTGAGCGTGGACCAGAATCATCAAATGCGGCGTACTGATAGTTGGGGATAATGAGACTAGCACTGTATCCCGTCTCTCGCAACTCCGCTTCAATCAATTTGATTGCATGACTGGACACCGGCATCGAAATTTCCCTTGCTCGCTAAGTTATTACATTGTATTGCAGATAGGTTAAGTTGGCAGCTACCGCACGCCAATCCATGAGCGGATCAGCCGCAGCCGTATTACCGGATGGCGATTTCCGAATCGCCACCCAGGGGATAAATTCCTTCTGAAATCCCTTTTCGCGCTTTCTCCCTTTCGTGTTTTCGTGGTTGATTCCCTTGCGGCTTTGCCGGGTTAGGAACCCTACCGTGGCAAATCGAGCAATCCGAACAGTTCCTCCTCCGTAAGCCGCTCGCCGATATCCATGCAGACATCGTCGACATACTCGTCGAACAGGGCCCGCTTGGCGAGAAGAATGTCGTGTATGCGTTCTTCGATCGTGTCTTCGCAGACATACTTGTAGACACTCACGCCGCGGGTCTGCCCGATCCGGTGGGAACGGTCGTCCGCCTGGGCCTCGCTCGCCGGGTTCCACCACCTGTCGAAGTGAAACACATACGAGGCGGCCTACAGGTTCAGACCCACGCCACCGGCTTTGAGCGAGAGCACCATCGCCGTGGCCTCCGGGTCGGAACGGAACGCGGCCACGGCCAGGCCGCGCTGCTCGGCGCTCATATCGCCCGTATAGATCACCGGGCCATACCCGCTCAGCGCCCGCGCGATCCGCCGAACGCCATAAGATTCGCTTGTAAACTGCGAGAATATCAGGGCTTTATAGCCCAGCCCCTTGAGCGTGGCGAGCCTTGCGGCGATGTCGTCGAGCTTGGAAGAATGCCCCGACGAAGAGAAATTGCACACTTGCTTCAGGCGCACTATCAGCGCGAGCACGTCCGTGATCCGGCCGCCGAGCCCATCCGGCGCAGTTCTTCCACGCCTCTGCCGAGCAGCGCGTCATATTCTTCGCGCTGCCGCCTGCCCAGAGGAAGGAACGTCTCGCTGGTGGTCTTTGCCGGCAGATCGGCCAGCACTTCGAGCTTCCGGCGGCGCAGTTGAACGTGGCTCAAGGCCCGCCGTATGTCCGCGCCGTCCGGGTCGGCCTTATGCGCTTCCCCCGGCCCCGAGGGCCGCAGAAACGCCAGCACCGATCTCACGTCTTCCAGGCTGTTCTCCAGAGGCGTTCCGGTCAGCGCCCATCTGCGGTCCGACTCGATGCTCTTCACCACGCCGCTGATATCGGAGCCGCTGTTCTTTATGCGCTGCGCTTCGTCCAGGCAGACCACGTCCCACTTGCCATGCCTGCGGATCACGCGGGCGGCGTCCGATCTGAGGGTTTCGTAGCTGACGATCTTGACGTGGACTCTTGCGTCCCACTTCCAGACGCGCTGTGCCTGCGTTCCCGTGACTTCGATTACCCGCAGTTCGGGCGCCCACCGGCTGAGTTCTTCGCGCCAGTTCCGCAGGACCGCCGCCGGCGCCGCGACCAGTATCCGCTCTATCTCATGTCGCCGGACCAGAAGCCGCATCGCCGCCGCGGCCTGAATAGTCTTTCCCAGCCCCATGTCGTCCGCGAGGAGCACCGATTTCCGTTCGACCAGTACCGCCACACCGGTCTTCTGGAAGTCCAATATCTCAGCCGGCCATTGCAGGGGACCGTCCGCCGACACGCATAACCATAGGGGAGGCTGCATGAGGAGCGCCAGCACCTGGGCGAGGGGGATGCGCTGGGGGACGCGTTCGCTTTCGTTGGTTTTGCCGGTCGATCCCGACGAATGCGCGGGTGGCCTCCATGCAGGCGAGGCCCAGTCCGAGCCGTCTTCGAACCACCCCGCCAGAGAAAAAGAACCCGACGAGAGCGTGACGGGGGTCCTCGGCTCCAACACCCCCACGACCGGTTTCGCAGGCATGGGAATCGGGATGCTCTGGGCAAACGCGACCGGCTCGGGGCGGCCGAGGGGATAGCGTCGATGCTTCACGAGGCGATGCCGTGGGCGCGGGCGGAGGGTCGTCATAGCAACAGGTCCTTGTAGACCTCGCGCAGGCCGGCCTCGGCCCGCTCGAACGGCTCGAACACGAGTCCGCGCTCGGATATCGCTTCGAAGAGCCGCGGCGGCGAACTGCGAGACCGTTCCCCGCCCCACTCGACGCCTATTTCTCCGGTCGATTCGTCGAGATTTATTCGCCCGACCGGTGTCTCGGGGATTATTCGCTCCTCGAAGAGGCCTGGGGCGACCTCGCGGGCAAGGCAAAGCAGAATATCCGGCGCGACCGGGCACGCTTCGAACATCGAGGCGCAAAGCGACTGCAAACAGCGCAGCCGGAGGTCCGCGGGCCGCCACATCAAGGACCTGGGAGCGCGAACGCGGGCGTGGGCAAACTCCACCGGCTCCCCCCGCGCGTTCATGACAAACAGCGCCCCGAGCCAGGTATCCTTCGGCGAGTGGAAGATGAACTTGAGGTAGCCGGCAGTGCCCGCGGCCTCATTGGTGGAGTGGTCGAACGTTATGGGCATCTTTTGCTCCTGCCGCAACGAGGTCACCACACCACATCGACCTCGTAGTCCGCAAAGACAGAATCCGCCGTCAATATGGGCATGCCCTCGACGCGACTCTGTGCCATGAGCAGACGATCAAACGGGTCACGGTGGCGCATCGGTAAACTCAAAACATGAAGAGCATGCTCCATGCGTATCGACAAGACACTGAAGGAATTGGCAGCAATCTCTTCCAAAACAAACCGCTGCGGGTCTTCCGGGACGAGCAATTTGCCGATCTGAGCCTTTATCGCGATTTCCCAGCCGCTTGCGGCACTCACGTAAACCCGGTTATCACTGTCGGCAATAAGGCTCCTTGCACGGGCCGACATCTCGGGCGCATCGGTGATCCACCATAGAAAAGTGTGAGTATCAAGGAGAACTCTCATGCCTCGAAGCTCTCCAGGGTTTCATCAGGCAGCGGGGCATCGAAATCCGGCGGAATCTCGATCTTGCCCTTGGCGCTTCCCGGGACGCGAGGCTTCCGCGGCCGGCTCGTCGGAGAGACAATTGCCACCTCTCTATCATCGCTGGCTATGATGACCTCCTCCCCGCTCATCACGCGGTCAAGCAGTTTCGGCAAATCGCGCTGCGCTTCCTGTATGCTTACGACTATCATCAGTTTCACCCTCCACTCTTAGCGCCGCATTCCATGTGTGGCAGGCACGGCGGCCCGCCTCCACGGTGAATACGTCACCAAATTTATGAGGCGGTGTCCTCGAGTGACTTCCGAATCGCCACCCCGCTGGCCGCATATTAATTATACCACCTTGCGTTTCCCCGTTGTTTCGGGAAACCCCTTTCCCGAAACGCACGCGCACAACCCACCTGTGCGGCGGGAACGACAAATAGAGCGTCTGCTTCAACCCGCCACCTTCGAGTTCCCGCTGCGCGCACAGCACTCACGCTGGGCAGAGGCAGATCGCGTCTCCTTCTCGCGGCGGAAGGCGTCGCGCGTGCAGCGGGAACTCGAAGGTCTGTGTTCCAAGAGTCACCTCGGCTTGTCGTTCCCGCCGGTGGAAGTTCCGGCCTTTCCACTTTCAGCTATTCCGTTTCCCGCGCTGGGCTTTCCTCTCGCGATAGATCGGCATCCTCGGAGTAATCCGGCCGGATGTCGTCGACCACGATATCGGCGCCGTAGTCCGGGTAAAGCAGCATCAGGTCCCACCGGGTGATCCAGCTCTCGATATGCTCTCGGATGGATTGCGAGGAGAGCGCTTCCCGGTCGCCGATCTCGGGCGCCTCCCAATCAAACGCGAGCGAGTGGAGCCTCCGCACTCGCTCCTTGAGTTCGGCGAACTCATCGCGCCGGGCCGGGCGGAGCGTCTTCGCACGCTTCAAGAGCTTCATGCCGGCTTCGCGCGTCGCGGGCGAGTTCCACATCCCCGGGCCTGCCGCGCTCTCGAAGCCACTCGGCAAGCTCGGAGTCTTTCTTCTCGCCTTCGGCGGTGGCCCAGAAGTCGTCGGTGACGGCAAAGATGGGCAGAAAGCCCGATATCTTGTAGTCCTTGGCGACCCCGGCGAGCCTTGCGACCTGCGCGTATGCCTTGGCGCGCTGCAGCTTGCTGTAACGCAGCACCAACTCGACTTCATCGAGCAGCAGGACCCATCCGCTATAGCCCGCCGCCTGGAATAGGCGGGGCAGAAACCGCCACAAGTGCACGCCCAGTTCGCGCTGGGGCATTGCCTTCACGCGATACTCTCCCTGCCTGCCCGTCTCCTTCAAGGCAGTCCGGATCGCGCTGACCTTCATCGGATACCCCGACCACTCCCACGCAATCTCGTCGAGAAACTCCTCGCCGCCGGCAGGCCGCTCGTCGATGATCTTGAGCAGCGGAGCGAGGCGGTCTCCCAGTTCGGGCTGCTCGCACGCCCACTTGAAAAGCCCGGCAAATCGCTCCGGGTCGAATCCGCCCGCAAACAATAGCTCCGGCACCGCGCGGCCGCCGTTTCCGATATCGCGGCGCTCTCGACGGCCGCCCGCACCAGTTTCAAGGGATCGAACAGCGGGGTCTCCTTGCTTATGACCACGTGGCTCGCCACGAAGTTGTTTTCGATGGCGGCGTGCCGCAGATACGCAAGCACGTGACTCTTCCCCGACCGAAAAGCACCAGCCAGCACCATCGACCTCGGCGTCACGTCGCCCGCGGGGGCCTGCTGGACCTCCCACAACGTCTCGGTGAACTTCTGGGTTATATCTCCCTGAAAAACCGGAAGCTGCCGGGCGGCATCGCGATTCGGCACCCCCGCCCGCAGCGCCTCTATCGCTCTCCTGGCATTCAGGACAGCCTCTCTACTCATTATGTCCCGCATCCTTTCATTCCGTCCAGGCGCACCATGGAGGCCAGGAGGTCTTGACGCTCCACGTCGTGGACCTCGCTCACAAGGCGGCTCTGAAGCGCATAATACTTGAATATCGACCGTCTTTCGTCGGTTTCGATCTCCTGGGGCGCCACCGCGCAGATCAGGCAGTGGGTGACATCGTCGGTCTGGTCGATGAACTGCCTGATCACCTCGTAGGCATCCAGCAGCGCGCTCCGGCTGTAGTGCAGGGCAAGCGGTTGCCCGAGCTCCTGGGCCGGGCGAGCGGCCAGGAGCGCCTGCAGATCGATCCCTATCACAAGCCCCCTACCCAGCGACCTGGCTAGCCAGTGGGAAAGCGCGATGAGCATCTCCCGCGCATTGTGCCTGCCTATCCTCGAGTAAATGCCGAGGTCCTTCAGAGCGGCAGTGCCCACCTTCTCACCGCGGATCCATCCGCTGATGGTCTCGGTATCCGTGGGGGTCACGCTCCTGGGAAAGAATCGCGCGCCCCGAAGCCGCGCGATGGCCGTTCGAACTCTTTGCACATCCTTCGGTCTTGGACTATCTCCTGCCTGGTCGCGCGCCTGATGTCCTTGAGCAGGTCCTCCACCTCGGAGCCGTTGGCCTCGGCGATGGCGGCGGTATCGCCGGGGTTCACGCCTTCCGTGACCTCGTAATCGTGGTCCGAGGAACCCCAGCGCATCCCGGTCCACCAGGCTCTCCCAGTCGATCTGCCTGGAGACTGCGAAGAAGACCTGGTCTATTCTGTCGATGCGGGTCTCGGCCGCCGACACCTGGACATAGAGATAGCCCCGACTCTCCGCCGAAGATCGCAGATCTGCCAGGACCGTTTTCGAGCGATCCGGCGGGCTCAGAAGCAGCTTGAATGCAGCGCCGCCCGAGCTGATGAACTCACCCAGATAATACTTGTCCAGTGCCATAAGCCATTCAGGCTCGGTTGTTTGCATTTGTCTACCTCGCCACCTGATCGAATCTGATTGTGCTGTAAAGCCGCTTCTGACCATCGCGTGTGATTATATAAAGGGTCTTGCGCTCGTCCCGAGTCCCGCCGCTGGCCTCGAGAGACGCCACATGCCCCCGAACCTCCGGATCGTCGCCGGACGCATCGAGCAGGTAGATGTCCCGAACGAACTCCTGCTCGGTATAGTCGCTTCCGGGTGCGGCCGACATCATCTCGTAAATATCCTTGAGAACACTCGCCGCCACATAGTAGACTGGTTGCGCCGGCGCAAGTTCGAGGTCGCCGCCCTCGAGGTCTTCGAAGCCGGGAAGTGCTGGGACTACGTGGACGCGGACGTGGCGGAGGCTATCGACTTTCTCGAGTACTACGGCCGGCAGGGCCTGCGCCTGGCGCACGGCGGCGAGGTCGAGTCGCCACCTGGAGAGGTCAACCGGCTGACTTACCACGGGCGGGGTGTCGCAGCGGTGATCTCCCCGTGGAACTTCCCGCTCGCGGTCCCCGAGCGGGATGGTGAGCGCGGCCCTGGTCGCCGGCAACACTGTCGTCCTGAAGCCTGCCGAGCAGACGCCTTCGACAGCCGCCATGCTCGTCCGGGCGCTGCGTGAGGGAGGGGTCCCCGAGGGCGTCCTGTCGTTCGTCCCCGGGCTGGGCGAGGAGATCGGCGCTCATCTTGTCAACCATCCCGGCGTGAGCCTGCTCGCTTTCACCGGCTCCAAGCAGGTGGGGCTCGCCATCGTGGAGTCGGCCGCCCGCATCGACCGAGGGCCAGCGGGAGATCCGCCGGGTGATCGCCGAGCTGGGCGGCAAGAACGCGATAGTGATCGACTTCGACGCCGATCTCGACGAGGCCGTTCCGATCGTGATCCCGGTCGGTCTTCGGCTTTGCCGGCCAACGCTGCTCGGCTGCTTCCCGGATCATCACGGTGGGTGCCGTGCACGACCTGTTCCTCGAACGGTTCGTGGAGGCAGCGCGTTCTCTGGCCATCGGGCCGCCGGCCAAGAGGGGCACCGAGCTCGGCCCGGTCATCGACGAGGACTCGGTGAAGCGCATACGGTTGGCAGGACCGCGCCGAGCAGTTGGGCCGTGTTGTGCTTCGACGTGACGATCTGCCAGCCAGCGGTTATTTCGTCGGCCCCCGACCATCGTGGACG
>CAWGNL010000113.1:0-13741 GCA_963823885.1 uncultured bacterium | reverse complement strand
GTCTGTGGGCCGTATCGAAGGACCTCTCCTTGCGACTGCCCTCCGAGATACCCCCGCTTGCGCTCGCCACTCAGGGCTGGCGGGTTCCAAATTCCCGCGAAACTGAACTCTCTCCTCTCTACAGGTTAGCGATTGCGGCCTCCAGACCCGAATCATTCGCTTCGAAAGGCCGGTAGCTGTAGATCATCTCCCGCCATCTTTGGGCAAAGTAGCAGTAGTTCTCCCACGACACGTCAGGCGGAATAAGGTGATCGGGGAACGGAATAAACCTGCCGATCTACAGCACATTCCCAACCCTGCGAATCTCCACATCCATGGCCTCCCTGCCCTTGGCCATCGCTCGTTTGTCCATTCCGCCCGCAAACGCCATGGTCCGGTGTGCTGCTCGCGCGCGCCGCAGGTCGTTGCCGGTCTGAACTTCCCAGGGCCACATGGAATCGATCCCGGCCTCCTCGAAGAGAGGCGCCAAGTCCTCCGCGAAACCATCCGTGTCCACCGATGCAATCGGCACGCCGTGGCTCTTGGCCAGCCCGATCAGTAACCGATAAAAGGGAGTCATATATCTCCGAAACATCGCCTGTGAGATCATAGAACCCTGCTCACCGGCCATGTCTTCCCAAAAGAAGACAAGGTCCGGCTGCACATCGCGAAAAACCCTCTCCCAGATAGCGCGCCATAGATAACAGAGGTGTTCGTTTATTTCGAGAACGAAGTCCGGGGCCGTGGCAGCCATAACCAGGAACTCTTCGTCCCCCATAAGCAGCCTCGGAGTCCCAAAGAAGCCGCACGGGTATTCGCCTATGACCAGCGCGTAGTCCCGGGAGGTGTACTCCTTTGCCAATTCCGTCCAGTTGTCAGGCAGCCGGCCCGGCGCGTCCGGATTCAGCCGTTCCTCTTTGAACTTCTCCCAGGTCAGCCGGTCCTTGACGGGGTAATCCAGGAACTGGGACATACTGTCGTGGTCTTTGCGGTCCCGCAGTGTAACTCCCCATTCGTCCAGGTGAACGTAAGTCTCACCCTCATCGGCTAACACCTTTGTCTCGAACCGCGGCCAGGCGCCCAATTTGACGGGAATGAACTTCATATACGGGTCGAAGCCGAAGAGGTCGAACCAATCATTCTCGTTTTCCATTCCTTGGGCCTGCCACTGGCGCGTTGTCTTAGGCCATGGACCCCAGATCGTCATAAAGGGCAAGCGATCCACCAGCTCGCCAAGCAGGTGGCGAACCACCCGTTCCCGTGGCGTAAGCTGTCGCGTATTATCGATCACTTTCTCCATTGTGCTCCTAAAGCGGCACAGCCGCAACCAAGAAGGCCATTGCCGGAAAATCAATACGGCCTTTCCGTAATTCGGAAGGTCAGTGGTTTCTTCTGGCGTATCTTACAACTGAAATCCGAGGTGACATATCAAAGTTCAGTACAGCTTGTATAGGATTTCAGTTGTAAGATACTAATAAACGGTCCACTCTGGACGAGAGAATCACGTATTGGAACCAGGACAGTTTCTTAATTGATGCAAGTGGGCAACCCCCACTGGGGGCTCAACTCGCCGCACTTGACCTCCTCGACTACACTCTCCACTTCTTCAAGCGCAATTCTCACCCACTGCGTCAATCGCTCGGGGCGGTTTCGGACTGTGTGAGTATCCTTTAGGATCATCTCCAGGACGCAGCCGTGTTCCCGAGCCACTCGGACGGTCCGCCTGATGTCGTCGCGGATTTGCCGCGAGTTGAATGAATCGCCGGCCACATAGGCGGGGTTCGGCTTCCACGAGAACACATAATCGCCCTGAAGCCCCTCCGCTGCCCTGGTAACATCCGCCCACGGGCTGATCGATACGCGGCGGAGGTTGGGGATCATCTTCACGTAATCCAGCTTGCGATCCAGCGGCTCGCAGCAGCCATAGCTTGTCAGCCCAAATCTCTCCAATATCCTGATCTGATACTTCAGGCCGAACTCATAATGCATCTCGGGAGATACTCCGAAAAACTCTTGCGCATTCGAGTCGCCCCACAGATCCCTGAACCTGACGCGACCGTCGAAACCGGGTCCCGGCAGTTCATCGGTGACGTGCAGGCTGCCGGTGCCGTCGCCATCCGGGCCGTTATTGAGTATCAGAGGCATATCTCTCTCGGTGTCTTCGAGGAGTCTTACGATGCTCTCGGTCATGAAACTCATCACCTCGTGAACCCACTCCGGACGATCATACATATCCTCGAGAAACCGCTGATTTCCGCGAAGCGCCACAAGCGTGTCCACCAGGTAAGTATCCAGATGCAAATCCCAGGGCACGTTCAGTGAGGGTCTGACATGCAGCAGGTCACCGACGAGGTCCTCGATCATGTCGATCCGCCGATTGTCCTCATTTGTGTCGATCTTCACGGTCGGCCGTATCATCTGCTTCCAGTCCTCGGGGCTCTTTAGGAAAGGCTCATACGCGAAGGACCCGTCGCCTTGATCCGTGTGCGCCTGTTTCGATGCAACCCCCCACTTCGTGTTGATGAGAGACAGCGGGACATAGACCATGTCCGATATGTACGTGTCATCCTTGAGACACTCGGCGTAGTAAATCCTCTGCCTGAAGTCTCTCTCGAAGTATCTGGCTAGTTCGGAAAAACAGGCAAGCGCATCCGGCGGAAGAATCTCAATCCACGCACCTTCCGGAGACACTCGCACAAGCGGTCGGACCCTCTCCAGGGAGTTGTGCCGCCTCCAGAGTTCCCACCTGGCATTATTCTCGTCGCTCGCGGCAATCTCCGCCACGCGCTGGGCAAGATGCCGCAGGACTGCGCGATCTCCGCTATCTACTTGGCCGTTCCACATTGCGGTTCTTGTCCTAGATCATTCAGTAATCGACGCTCAAGACAGTCAACGTCTCGTCCAGCGCGACATCCATTTCGACCGCGCCGTCCGCCGCCATCGTATCGACGTAGCGTTCCGGGTCGAGTTTCGAAAGAAACTCATCATCCCAATCCGGGATGTGCATATCCACCAGGATTCTGCGCCAACTAGTGGCAAACCAGGCAGAACCAGGCATTCTTTCAGCGGGGCAGTTCGACGTCACTTCGACGGTAGCAGTCTGATCAGCCAATTGAAACCCGGTCCTTTCGTAATTGTTCCGAGGGCCAAGCCAACCAAGGGAGTGTCTTGAAGGATTTCCGTTGCAAGATACTACGCTTTTCCCCGGACTTCGCTGGGGAAAAGTGGCCACCTTACGGTGGCAGTTGACCAAGGCGGGCGGTCGGGTTTTTCGCTTTTCGGTTGTTAAGGGATGATTTGGAGGGGGCGGAGATTTCCACCCCCATCCCTTGAACAACACCTGAGTCGGCGCTCGGGAGAGCTCCCCAGCGTTGCCCTACCCTCCGCCCAGGCAAAGCAAGTGTAGCTCATCCGCCATCCCTTAACAACCATAAAGCGGAAAACCCAAAGGCGGTGCGCCGTCGAATCCGCCTTAGCGACAACAAATTGTTTCTAGGGAGGCGCTAAGCGCGTAAGATACTAGAAGCCGCGGAGGAAAGCGATGATCGCACATCCGGCCACTTCCACACGACATCACCCTCCGCGGCTTGAAGTATCGGGCTTGCCGGACACCGCCAACTCGATGACCGGCAAGCGTTGGTTAGTCGATGGCCAGCACGAGCCCTGTCGCACTGCCGGTAGTCCCATACAGGCTCGATATCCCGGTCACTTCCACATAACCCGACGTGGGAACGCCAGGCGCCCCGAGGTATCGACCATCACAGTCACCCCCGAACCATCGTCTATGATTATGTATCCGGTCCCGGAGGACTCGAACGGCTCCCCATACCTTAACGAGGAGACCGATATTGTTTGCTCCCGATCCG
The DNA here is from genome assembly GCA_963823885.1 of uncultured bacterium. GTDB lineage: Bacteria > Armatimonadota > UBA5829 > UBA5829 > UBA5829 > CAWGNL01. The sequence continues at coordinate 9,896 of CAWGNL010000113.1, read as the reverse complement.
CCGGAAACTCCGTACTGGCCCAGGCCTCCCGCGGGATTGCCCAACGTCCCGCCACCGAGACTCTCGTTGGTCAAGCCGAGTGGACCGAGTAATGCGGGAGTGCCGCTTACCGTCACTGCGGCGTTGTCTATCTCCCTCTCACCGGCACTGGTGGTATCCATGTAGCCTGTGAGACTGACTGTCATGCCCCTGGCGAGCGTTCCCGACATGGATGTGGCCACCACTCTTATTCCGCCGGTTCTGTTGGAGTCTTCGATATAGAAGAATCCGCTGAAGTTAGAGTAATCCGTAGTGGCGATCTCGCCCGTCACCTGGACGTAGGTGTCGTCCGCGAGCGCCTTTGCGGCGTTAAGGCCGTTGACGACCACCGGAGTGGGCCCGGTAACCCAGAACCCTGACTCCAGACCGTAGTCCGCGCTGGATGCGTAGCCCGCCACACTCTGACCCAGAGTTCCGCTCAGAGCGTAGTCCGCGGACGCCATGTTTGCACCGGCCCCGCCTATCACACTACTCTGCAGGACGAAGTTCTGGGCATAAGCCCCACTCACCAGCGCCAAAGCCATTATGACAGCCGGGACGAGCGATGTCTGTATTGTTTTTTTCATGTTATTCGCCTCCGTTGCGTACTAGTTTATGGCGTGGCGTTTGAGAACGAGCGCACGGCATAAGGAACCGGGTCTAGTTGCGTTCTAGGCGAGAGAGTCTCGCCTCGGACAGTGACCTCGACCCAGAGGTAGGTGGGCGGAGCGCCCGTGTAAGTGAATATTGACAGTGGAACACTCGGAATCTGGGTCGTGAACACGCCGCCGCTGGTCGTGACGTTGGTCGCGGCGGAAGTCCACAGCGCGGCGCCTCCCGTGACAACGTTGAAGATCCCGAACGTAACGGAATACTGGCCGTCCGCGACCGGTTGGCCCGATGAATTGATCAGCCTGCCCTGGTAGTTTATGCCGTTTGGCACCGCCACGGACACAAGTGCAAAGTTCTGGGTGGTGGTCCCACCTGCTGCGATTGCGGGCGTTGCGGTCGCTGTAACGTAATTGGTAGCCGTAACGGTGACCGTGCTTCCACTGGGGACATTCGAGAGCGTGTAAGCCCCAGCGGAATTCGTGGTGGCGGTCGTGACCCCAGGCGCCGACACGGTTGCCCCGACAACCAAAGCAGTGGTGATGGCATCGGTTACCGTTCCACTCACAGTCCCCACAGGGGTCAGTGAAAAGTTGTGCGTGGTGGTCCCACCTGCTGTGACAGTGACAGTTGCGGTCGCTGTAACGTAGTAATTGGTGTACGTCACGGTGACCACACTTCCGTTGGGGACATTCGAGAGCGTGTACCCACTGGAAGTGGTGGTGACGCTGCTCACCCCAGGCGCCGACACGGTTGCCCCGGAAATCGCAAGACTGGTGACGGCATCGGTTACCGTTCCACTCACAGTCCCCGTAGGGGTCAGTGCAAAGTTAAAACCGCTGGTGGTCGAATCCGCTGTGATTGCGGGCGTTGCAGTCGCTGTAACGTAATTGGTCGCCGTCACGGTGATCGTGGATCCGTAGGGGATATTATGATTCCCAATCGTGTAAGTCCCAGTGCCACTGGTAGCGACCGAGCTCACCCCAGACGCCGATGTCGACACGGTTGCCACCGAAATACCAGCACTGGTGACGGCATCCTTTACCGTTCCACTCACAGTCCCCAAAGGGTTCACTGTAAAGTTCTGGGTGATGGTCTGACCCGCTGTGGTGAGGTTGACGCCTACCCCAGTCGCCGCGGCGTAGTAACTGGTCCTCCCAGTCGGGGTGACCGTATAGCTCCCGACGGGGACGGTGGAAAACGTATAGACCCCGCTGCCATTGGTAGTGGTACTGCTCAGCCCCGTACAGGTCACCGTCACAGTGGAAGCTCCACCAAGGGTGCTGGCGTTGGTTATCGTTCCAGTGATTTTCCCCGCGGGGGTCAGTGAAAAGTTCTGAGTTGTGGTCCCACCTGCTGTAAGAGTGACAGTTCCGGTCGCTGTAACGTAGGTATTGGTATACGTCGCGGTGACCGTGGCCCCGGTACCGACGCCCGAGAGGGTGTAAGTCCCACCAGAGGCGGTGGCAGCGGATGTCACTCCGGAAGTGGAAGCCGTCATGGTCGCCCCGACAACCGGATTACCGGCGGTATCGGTTACCGTTCCACTCACAGTCCCCGCGGGGACCAGTGAAAAGTTTTCACCTGTCTTGTTACCGTTGAGGTTGAACGATAGGGTTCCGGTAACGTAGAGGCCGGTATCGGTTGCGGTAAGCGTCCCACTCCCACTGGTGTCGCTCTCACTATAGCCCCCGCCAGCACTGGTGACCGTGCTGCCGCCCTTGGACCAGCTAACGGTCGCCCCGACGATGCCAGCGCTAGTGACGCTATCGGTTACTGTGCCCGATACGGTGTAATTGGTCGCGTTGCCTGCTGACACGGCGGCAAGAAGCAGCGCGACTGCCATGATAACGATGGGGACCGTCATCGGTCCATTCCGACCAAAAACCCTTTCTTTGATGACATTTTTCATTCCCTAATGTACCCCTTTCGCTCCTGCTTTTTGTATCGTAGCCGCCTCTTCCGCTCATTCAGCGCCTGCCCGGAGGCAGGGATTCTCATTCAAGACGACGTCATTCCCCGCAGCTCGATTCGTTGATGTTTGCCGGCCGCCGAGAACTCGATCTCTCGGGCGGCCGGCAAGCGTTGATTAGTCGATGGCAAGCACGAGCCTCGTCGCGCTGCCGGTAGTCCCGTAAAGGCTGGATATGCCTGTGGCTTCCACGTAACCCGAGGTTGGAATGCTGGGCGCTTCGGAGGTGTTTACTCTCACGGACACTCCGGATCCGTCATCTATGACGATATAACCGGTCCCGGAGGACGTAACGTTGCCCCACACCTTAACGAGGAGTCCCACGTTATTGCTGCCCGAGCCGCTCGGAACGCCGTACTGGCCCAAGCCCGATGCGGGATATCCAGATTCCCGCCGCCGAGGCTCTTGTTAGTAACACCCAGCGCGCCGAGCAGCGCGGGGGTACCGCTCACCGTCACGGTGGCGTTGTCGATCTCCCTCTCACCCGCGTTCGTGGTGTCTGTGTAGCCCGTAACGCTGATTGTCATGCCTTTGGCCAGCGTGCCCGACATGGATGTCGCCACGACCCTTATTCCGCTGCTTCTCTCGGGCTCTTCTATGTAGAAGAATCCCGAGAAGTTGGAGTAGTCCGTAGTGGCGATCTTCCCGGTCACCTGGACGTAGGCGCCGTTTGCAAGCGATTTTGCATTGTCGAGGGTGCTGACTGCCAGCGGAGTAGAAGTCTGGCTAAACCAGAAGCCAGTCTGCAGGGCGTAGTCCGCACTGGACGATCTGCCTGCCACCGGCAGACCCAGGGTCCCGTTGAGGGCGTAGTCCGCGGAAGTACTGCTCCCGCCGGCCCCACTAATCACATACTTGTTCAGGGCGACCTGGGCATAAGCCCCACTCACCAGCGCCAAAGACAGTATGACAGCCGGGACAAGCGATGTCAGTATTGTTTTTTTCATGTTATTCGCCTCCCGTTTCCGCATTAGCCTATGGCAGGATCGTTTCGAACGAGCGCACGGTGAACGGCGTCGAGCAGATTTGCATTCTCGGTGAGAGGGTCTCACCGCCAACGCCGACCTCAAGCCAGCGACCAACATCACTGGTGAACAAGTAGACTGGTATGTTGACTATGGTCGAAAACACACCGCCAGTGGTTGTCACGCTGACCGAGGACGAGGTCCACATAGCAGTGCCGCCGCTCGCGACGTTATACACTGCAAACGTGACGCTGTATTGGCCATTCGCAAGCGGTTGGCCGGTAGTCGGGTTCGTGAGTTGCCCCTGATAGGTCATGGCCGTGGTTGGCGGCGCTATCGGGACGGTGGGGTCGAATGCACTGCTGAGCGCCACGGCGTCAGAAGGGACGCCGGCGGAGATGAACGCCGTCGCAGTCCCGAAAGACCCCGTGAGGCTCGGGGGCGTGGGTGGAGTGTACGGCAAAGTGTACACGGCATTGTAGTCCCAGCCCGCGATGTAGGCCGTAGTGCCGGACGCGTTGAAAACAATATCCTGCAGCCGGTCACCACCGGTCTGCCAGATACGTTTGATGTAGGCGCCGGTCGATCCGTTGAATGCGTCAACGTACGCGGAGAAAGAGGCGAGATAGATCGTCGGCACGCCGTCCAGGGTTAGGGACGGTCCGAAGCATCCCCCGCCATACGCGTTGGGTAGGGTCCAGGTACTCAACCACGTCTGACTGGCTATGCTGAAACGCATGAGATAAGGGCCCCAGCCGCCAAGCCAGTAAATAATACCCCCCGGTCCCAGCCACATCTTCTCGTTGGCGCCATACGGGGCGCTGGGTAACGACTGCACGACGCCTCCCCCAACGGCCTCTCTCCAAAAGGTCCCGTCGAAAGACCCGATGTAGATGTAACCATCCCCGCCGGACGCAATTCCATTGGCCGGTATATCGATTGTTCCCTCTTCAAAAATCGTCATGGGCGACACGTGCCCACCGGGAACGTCGCTACATCCCATTGTGCGGGGTTCGATTGGTATCTCTCATCGAACAGGTTGCTGCCTATGAACTTCACCGACTGGGAGCCGTTGGTCATGCTAGTCATATCGGTGTTGTCAATTACCGCTCCCGTGGTAGGATTGTCATCGTTACCCCGCCATTTTCCTTGGCTACCGCCAGGTAGTCCTGCGCCCAGACCAGTGACACACAGCCGAGCAAGAGCGCGGCCAACGATAACAAAACCAAACTGAGTTACTTCAGAATTTCATGTTCCCTTACTCCTTTCGTGTAATCTCCCAAAGCAATTTCCTCGCTGGGCTCTCGCCGACCGCTCCGGGATTCGTCGGCGGGCCCGCAATCCGATACCTATTACATTCGACTTCCTATGCACCTCCCTTCAAGTCCGCTCACCACCATGGCGCCAGTTAGTGGAGCAAGTTTATGGGGTAGTAATGATCAGAAGTACCACTTACCTCCGGCCTGCATTGTCCGGTTTATGGTGTTAGCGCCACCCCCGGTGACTACGTTTGACACGATGTATTGCACGTGGTTATCTATCATCAACATGTTCAGCCCATCTCCGTGCCTGCACGGATCATAAGGCTCAGCCCAGGCTTCGACGTTGTGAGACGACTTGGCCGAAATCCTCCATAAACTCGCGCTGTTTTGTGCGTGCTATTGCGCCGAGGGGAGCAGCGCCAAGAGCGCCGCAGTAGGGAGCGTTAATTGAGCCGTCGCCATAGGTGTTTATGCTCCAGTGCTCCCCGTTCATTCCCCTCCAGCAATAGTCCGTATAACAGTATCTATACTCAGCGGCGTTCCAGTTTAGCGCCGGGGCAGATGGACAGTGTGTGACCCCTTTGTTTTTAAGGTACTGGTTCATATGAGCGGTGCTCTGTCGTCGTCACCCGCAACCACCGGCTTCGGCCCTCGGGCAAAACCCCATAGTAATCGTCGGTGTACATCAGGAACGCGATGCCAATCTGCCTGAGGTTGCTTACGCAGGCAGATTGCCTTGCGCTTTCCTTTGCCGCCGTAATCACGGGAAACAACATCGCAGCCAGCACGGCGATAATCGCAATCACGACCAGCAGCTCAATAAGCGTAAAGCCCGAACTCCGTTTACTCATCGCGCGACAACCTCCCAACCGAGCGTATGTGTTCGCGAACATATTCATCATACCTCACTATTATCGGGTTGTCAAGCCCTTTTTTTTCAAAGATCGCGTTTAGTTCTCAGGGAGCCTGCTTCCAGTTCCCAACCGAGCGTATGTGTTCGCGAACATATTAATCATACCTCACTATTATCGGGTTGTCAAGCCCTTTTTTTTCAAAGATCGCGTTTAGTTCTCAGGGAGCCTGCTTCCAGGCTTCCGGCAAGCTGACTGATTCCGTCGAAACGCGGTGGACAAAGCCCAATTGTCGTGGTATAATATGATCGTAAACACGGTAAGAACGAACGGATCCTTTTCTACGCTGATCGACAATGAACAAAGAGCCTGCGCACATCAAGAATGGAAAGGCTGTATCGAGGCTGGACGTGGCCAGGGTGGCCGGGGTATCCCACATGACGGTCACGCGGGTGCTTCAGAATCACCCTTACGTGTCCCGGGACACGCAGCGTCGCGTGCTCGAGGCCTGCTCCAAGCTCAACTACCAGCCAAACCTGCTGGCTGCTTACATGCGGACAAAGAAGAGCTACGCTCTGGGAGTGGTCTGTCCGACGCTCGAGCACGGCTACTTCGTGCGCTTGATCCAGGCGATAGAGGCGGAAGCGTCTAAACGGGGTTACCACATAATAGTGATCCAGTTGCCCGAGGAACTGCCCACGAGCGAGAGAAAGCCAAACTCGACTTCCTCCTTCAGAGGCAGGTAGACGGTCTGGTAATCGCGCTCCCCCTGGGCCCGGAACTTAGTCGCCATCTGGCCAACAAAGATATCCCTATTATCCTTACCGAGCAAGTGATCAAGGGATATGTCAATGTCTGCACAGACGACCTCAGCGGTGCGCGAGAAGCGGTATCGTATCTGATCGGTCTCGGCCACCGAAATATCGCCCACTTGCAGGGACCGCCCGAGAGTTATACTGCCACGCAGCGACTTAAAGGTTACCGTCAGGCCCTCGTTGACGCAGGACTTGATTACCGAGACGAACTGGTCACAACCTCGAACTACAACCTCTCCGGAGGATACGAAGCCGTGGAGCAATTGTTGCTTCGCAAACTCGAATTCACAGCGATCTTTGCTGCAAACGACTATGTTGCTCTTGGAGCAATGTCGGCCCTTTCCGAAAGCGGCCTTCGTGTGCCGGATGATGTCTCGGTCGTCGGGTTTTCCGGCGACCCTATCGGCCAATACTCGATTCCTCCGCTCACCGCCATTCATCAGCCCGTGGAAACCATGGCCCGGCAAGGCGGTGGGGCTGATATTGGAACGAATGGACAACCCATCCCTGCCCTGCGAGACAATTCTAGTTTCCACAAGGTTGATCGAACGTAAGTCCTGCAAGCACTTATAAGGCAAACGGCAGTTACCCCGCTTGCGAAGAACCCATCCCTCGCTCACCTTTGCACCCCTGAGACGGCTGCGTCGACACAATGTGTGTTTTCGACCACAGTATAGTTTCAGTCTCGTGATCCCGCCTGCCATTACCTCGTTGTTGAAGCAAATTCACGTTCCGAGCTTCATATCACGACTGCATTTCCGAAAACAATTAGGAACATGCCTATTGACAAAGCCATGATCTTGGGGTATAAAGTGTCGTGGTATGTGTGAGACAACATATACAATCGCCTCTGTTCACGACAACGCGAGGGCAGGAACCGTGATACCACAACTCGAGTCAGGCAAGCCTTCCGATCTCAAGATATATCTTTGGCCCGATGGAATACCGAGCGCCACACGCGGCGACGCATTTGAACCTGCTCTATTACTCTACCGGCCAATACCGGAAAAAGCCAACGCCACGGCTGTGATCGTCTGCCCCGGCGGCGCATACATTCACGTCGCTGATGAGCACGAGGGAACCATCTCGGCCGAATGGCTTGCCCGCTTGGGAGTCACCTCGTTTGTTCTGTCCTATCGCACCGCCCCGCAATATCATCACCCTGCCCCATGGATGCTCGGAGAGTATTTCGAAACCGTACGTGCGCGTGCATCCCAATGGAATATCGATTCTCAACGGATAGGCATGTGGGGCTTTTCCGCCGGAGGACACCTGGCGTCGACCGCGGCTACACGATTTGATGATGGTGATCCGGCCGCGCAAGATCCGATCGAACGCGTCAGTTGCAGGCCCGACTTCCTCATATTGTCTTATCCGGTCATCACGATGAGTTCGCCGTTTGCCCACATGGGGTCACGCGTAAACCTGATCGGCGAAGAGCCTGATGACGGACTAGGAGCCTGTCCGAGTAATCGGAAAGGGTGCAAAAAAATCGGAGACATACAAGGATATAGTTGCCAGGTGTCGAAGTAGTCAGTATGGCCAAGACATATCGAGCATATAATCCGGACCAGCAGTTGCTGATGCCACCATCTCTACATGACTGGCTTCCCGAAAACCACCTGGCATACTTCGTGAGCGACACCATAGATGAGATGGACTTATCTAAAATCGAGGCCGTTTACGAGGCGAACTTGAGGGGCAACCCGCCATATCATCCTGGGATGATGGTAAAACTGCTGTTTTATTCGTATTGCACCGGGGTAGGCGCTTCTCGCAAGATTGCAATAAAACTTGTGGAAGACGTGGCATTTCGGGTGCTGGCGGCTGGAAATGGACCAGATTTTCGGACCATATCCGACTTTCGCAAGCTGCATCTATCGTCAGACAACTCATTCCGATACATTCTACTCCTCACCTTTCTTCCCTGGCGAATCTATGCTGACGCCACGATCACTTCAACGCCGGATGCGCGAAATACATCCAATATGCCCTGATCTGCCCTATCGTCGGTCACCAGAGTCGTGATGCTGTCGGCGGATGCCACTCTATATAGCGCCGATCTGCCTAGTTTACTGTAGTCTGCCACCACGATCAGCTCCCGAGAACACTGGATCATCGCCTTTTTCGCCCCTGCAATTTGCGAATTAGGCGAGCTTATTCCATCTTCAGGTGAAATCGCGTCAGTTCCCAGAATGGCCTTGTCCGCAACAAGCGGTAGTATTTGGTGCTCGGCTGCGGGGCCGACAGTCGACCCGCTTTCCGCACTCAATTCTCCACCTATTACAATAAGCCTGATATCTTCTCTTCCAGCCAGAGCCTGCGTGACATCGAGGGAATTGGTAACTACCGTGACGTCTTTCGCAGCTATGTTTAACGCAACCTGATAGGTCGTGAACCCTCCGTCTATCATTACGATGTCTCCAGGTTCAATAAGCTCGGCGGCCACTCGTCCAATCAATTCTTTCTCGACAGGATTGGTCTTTCGGCTCTCGGCTAAAGTCGGCTTGATGCGAGTCCGCGAAGATGGTTCTGCTCCACCTCTGGTTCTCTTTATAAGACCCCGCTGATGTATGCGCGCAAGGTCCCTTCGCACGGTCGCGGGAGATATGTCGAGCCCCTGGGCAATCTGTTCAACGGTGGCGCTGCCTTGTTCTTCCACCAGTTGAATGATTTCTTCCCAGCGATCAGGAATCATTATTTTCTTCACCGGCATCCTCTACAATCTCATGATTACCATAGTATTGTATGCCACGATTTTACTGCTGTCAATGGGGATCGAGCAAATAGTGAGCGACTATTGCTTGCACTCGATCATACTATGCAATTAGTGCAATCACTAGTTGACTGTTAGCAGACGTCATGATATAATGCGGATGAGTGATGCTCACATATTGACTTGAATGGCGGGTCTGATGATTAATGACGCTCCGAAAGTAGCTGGCGTCGGAATATGCTGGATGATCTATAGTTGTTGCTCCCAAATTCCCGGGAGATACTGCGCTGGTGAGTGGTTATGTGGCCCAGGGAGGCGGCCTTGTGGCCACGGCAATAGTTGCCTGCGCGCGACTTGGCGCCCACTGTGATCTATATAGCCTGCTTGGAACTGACGAGTCGGGCCCAGATAATCGACGAGTTCAGATCCGAGGGTGTGTCCACCTCAGGCATCACGCAAGTTCAGGGCGGGGATAGTCCTTTTAGTTTCATTCACGTTGATGATAAGACCGGGGACAGAACAATCTTTCATCGCCCGGGCGCGGGTCTGGTGTGGGACAGTTCTTACAGCCTCGCTCGAATTGGCGAAGCCGACGCCTTGATCGTGGACGATATCTATCCTGATTTGGCCATAGTGGGCCGCGAAAGAAGCGCGCTAATGGCGTGCCCGTGGTGGCCGACCTGATTCC
>CAWGNL010000112.1:0-8334 GCA_963823885.1 uncultured bacterium | reverse complement strand
CGCGCACTCGTTCCTCGTTACCCAGTCCATCGTCACTCTATTCCGAGCAATTGACGGCGACCCCGTCGCAGTCACATTAGAAAGAAACCCACGCCCCGTTGTTGCCCCCGGTGTTTCGGGATTTGAGTGAAGCGAACGCGGAACGGAAATCCCGAAACAGGGGGCGTTTCTTAGGAGCGCCCGACCGTGGGACAGGCACACGGTAATTTCCTAAAGACCCCCCCGGCAGGCTATGCTTCGCGGGCGACTGCCCCGAAGCCGCCGGGCATGGGAGGTTTCTTAGGAGACGGAAGTTACATCTCCCGTGTCGGAGACTCGTTACTCGTTACTCGTTTTCTCGCCAAATATGCGGCAGCCACGTATGCCAGGATCGTTCCCAGCGCCGCGACTCCAAAGACGATCATGGCCCTCGCGCCCGCGGGAATCCCGGAGGGCTTGGGCGGCGGGGGCGGGGGCGGTTTCAGCGGCAGGCCCAGCCGCTCGAACCTGCTATTCTTGACGCGAATCCTGTATGCATACGAGTCGGTCGACTCGTTCATGGTTATCTTAACGTATTCGTTCTCGAAGTCCCGCAAGCCCACGAACGCCATCGGCGACTTCACTATATACCTGACCTCGATCGATGGGAATCGCTTAAGAGCAACGATAAATGGCTCCAGAGGCAGCGTGCCATCGCTGACGTGGACGATGGGCGTGGTTTGCAACTCGAAACTGGTAGTCGGACTGGAACCTCTGATCGTTGCCTTCGTGACGCTCGACTCCTTGCTTACCACCACCGCCAGAGATCCGGTCAGCGCGGCGATATCGGCTTGCACTTCGGCCTTTGGGACGGCTGAGTTATAGTTTACCGAGAGGAAATCCAGGGGACCCATCCCCGAGAGGACAAGAACCAGCACGTCCGGCGGGGCGCCGCGGCCTGGCTGATCGGCGAGCGAAAATGAGGCTGGAAGAAAGACAAGCGCTATTGCCACAACAGCGCCAAGCACCGCGGAACAGGTTCTGCATTTTGGACGAGCGATGCGAAGAATCGGCTGAATCAACTAAGTCCTTTTCGTGCCGCCAGTGACGGTTGCCCACTTGTATCGCTTGAGAAAACACCGCGTTCCAATATGTGGCTCTCTCGTCCAAGGGGGACAGTTTTCTTGGGAAATGGTGGAGCTGAGGGGACTCGAACCCCTGACATCTACACTGCCAGTGTAGTGTTCTCCCAACTGAACTACAGCCCCACGCCTGTCTTACGAATTATACCACGATTGGCGATCCATCGACAACCGCAATTGTAACAGAAGGGAAGTCAAAAGTCAAAGGTCGAAAGTGAGAACTCAGTCTTCCTGAGAACGGCAGCCGCCGCATACGTGGGTTGCACTCGTGAAGAGTGAACTCTTACCTCAGTGGCCTCATTCCCTTCAGCGTCTCAGCGATTCAAAAAAAACGCTCGACCGCGCCAAGAACTCGACTTTATTGCCCACCAGAAACACCGGAGATTCCGACACGTCGATGGTGACAGTTCCACTCTTCATGGTCCTGTTGCCATACGGATCGCTCAGATAGCCGCTCTTCATGCGAAACGTGAGTTGTCCGTCGCGACGTATCTTCCACGCCGCCACGACATCGGTAGGTCCTCTACGGAACCGCACGACGCGATAGTCCGGGGCGCGTTTCTCGACGCCCGCGGGGGTTGCGCCGGTTATTTCCCGCACCATATTGCCTATCTGCACGTAGGCGACCTTAGCGGACAACCCGTTGGAGCGGCTTCGGGTGATGCCGAACTGCGATTCCGAATCACCTCCCGTTCCGTCCGCGCCGAGTTGGTATATAAACACCCGGTCGATGCCGTAGGCGTATTCCAGCATCAACTGCCGCACAAGATAATCTCCTTGCTGCCGCTCGGTCACGGCGAAAGGCCCAATTGTTGCGTCGTCGTATCTCGGATCGCACGTGGTGAACCCGTGCTCCGAGATCCATACCTCCTTGCCGGCGACTAATGAGCGTATCTTCGGCACATAGGTTTCCAATTCCTCCACACTATCAACCTTCGACGACTCCTCGGGACGCCGGTTGCGAGGCGCGGGGTAGTTGTGCCAGTCATAGGCGTCGAGATACCGGCCGATCGACGCCGGTGGCAAAAGGAGGTTGAAGTAGCCCCCAGGGTTCCCGGGGTTTGCCGCCTGAGCCAGCCCGGTTATCTTGCAGTTCGGATCCGTCGCGTCAACAGCCGCACGGATTGCTTTCAGGTCATCCGGCCAGATCTTGCTGAAACTATCGTCCGGCTCGTTCCACACGCAGAACGCCGGGAACTTGCCTTTGTAACGGGTCAAGAGCTTCGTGACGTAGTCGGCGTGGTCTTTTGGGTCGAAGAGTCCGTCCGGCTTGCGTGCCCATTTCGGCACGTAGCAGAAGTTGGGAAGCATCTTCAGTCCGTGTTTCTCACCGATCCGCACCTGCTTGTCGAAGTAGTCCCAGGGTATGCCGTCGCGACTGGTGGTGAAGTCCCAGTTGAAATCTATGCGGGCCCAGCGCACGCCGAGGCGCCGGAGCAGCAATGAGGGCTCGTCGTAGACCACATGGATATTGAAGCCGAGGTTGTCCATCTCGCGGTTCTTCGGCGGCAACCTCATTATGGCCACCCTGGCAGGCTCGGTCTCGACCTTGGAGCCTTCAACTGTGGATGTGACTCTAAACTCGTAAAGTCCGTAAGGGGCCTTAGCGGGGAATGGGAGGGCAGCCTGGGCCGTTGTGCCTGGCGCCGCCGTCAGAGTCGATTGCCCCTTGGTCACCGCCTTACCCGAGGGCAGGGTGCGCAATTCCCAGTCGGACACGGCGCGCACGTCCCGCTGCTCGTTGTTCTTCAGCTTCAGCACGACTGATACGCTCTTCGGAGATTCGTAGATCCCGGCAAACCCGTTGTTGTCGACCGAGACCTGATATGGGACTTTCGCGTCCTCCGCGCCCGCGCCAATGGCCAGAGACGCGAGCAGGATGAGGGCCAGCAAACGGCAGATGAATCCTATGCGCAATGGTACGATTCCTCCTAATCATGGACATCAAAGTTCGTGCGTTTCACGATCCCGCCTCCAGGGTTGCCTGAACCCTGCGATACACGATTATGGCCGACGAGCCGGGGGCGTCCAGCTCGATATCGATACCGCGACCAGCGAGATCCCGCCCCGAGCAAACCCGCGAGTCCCCCGAGCCAAGAAATGTCAACTCGTAGGATGAGCAGGGGTCGAGGGCGCGTGGCTTGAATCCGGCCGACGAATACGGACTGCCTTCTCGTCTGTACGAATGATTACGCCTTCCCCGAGATCCCGACGGTGATGCTGATGTGCCATCCAGACATCGTCGGATGTGTGGTAGGCGGTCAGGGGGTAGAAGTCGCCGGAGAAGTAATCGCGGATCGAGAACATCTCTCTCATCATCTCGCGGGCCCACTCGGCGGGAAAATCGCAACCTATGATCTCCGGCCAGCACGCCTGAACGCCCGCGCTCATCGCGCTTCTGAAATCGTAAGCATCAGCCACGCGCGAGGCGCCGCAAGAGTTCATCGGCAGCCAATAGGCCAGACCATAGGTCTGAGACTGACTTCCGTCCGCCGAGTAATCAGCCGAGCACTGCAAGTCGCTGCGCCAGAGTGGAATGCTCCTATGCGTCATCTCCAGGTCCAGCCTTCTGCCTCCGCTCGAGCAATTGTCTATGATAAGGTCCGGGTGTCTTCGCCGCAACTCGTCCAGGAAAGCGTAGAGGCCCTCTATGTGCCGTATTTCGGTCATTCCCTGCCTGTCCAGCGCATCGTTGGCGCGCCAGTAGTCCAAGGGATCGATATTGGAATCCTGCCGGTAGATATCTATGCCCTTCCGAAATTCCGTGAAATCAGATTGGTTATCCACTCCCGTGCCTTGGAAATGCCCAAATCGAGAACGCCTCCGGGCTTCCGGGCAGGCTCAAAAGCCATTCAGGATGTTCTTTGTGAAGCTGTGTGCCCTCGTAGACTCGTTCGCTGTCGAACCAGAGGACAAGGCCCTTACCCTGTGCGTGAAGCGCATCACTGATCGGCTTCATTCCCCGCGGATACAGCGACTTGTTTATGTGCCAGTTGCACGGCTTGCGAAACCCAATCATCCATCGCTTCGCACTCGCCATACCAGCCGGCGTCAGCAGTAATAATCGAATGGGATGCTGTTCTCGAAAAGTACGCTATGCGTTCGAGGTGAGTCTTCTCGGGAACCATACCCCAGCTTGTAAAACACAGGAAATTGGAGCCGCTTTCCTCCTGGCCTCGGCGTGTGATGCTCCAGCACAAAGCTCCTCCACAAATTGTGGCCATGCCGTCGGATCGCCTCGCCAGAATAGTAACGTTATGGACGGGATGCACCTGCTCGCCAGGATGGAGTTTCAGATGGGTAAGCTCATTCCGTCGAATATTCAACGAGTCTCGGCATCGCGGTCGAAGAAGCTCGCCCATTGGCCAGTCCAGCCAACCGCCAGTATCGCCCTCCCCCGGGCTTCAACATTGAAATACGGCATCACGCCGCTCGATGACCTGCCTCCCTGTGAGGCAAATCTCTCGGTCACATTCGCCCCAAGAGTTATCGCACGCGGCGCGAAGTCATTGAACCGCAGCAAACACTGCCGATAGCCGAGTGAAGCACGAACTCGGCTTCACCAGGTGAACGACCCAATGACGTGTCGATGGCCTGGATGTCCTCGATGATCGGCGTGTCCGTATCGCCGTCGTTTCTGAAGCTCAGTAACCACTCCACCGCCGGATAGTCACTGCACAGTGTCGTCTCCAGGATCGCCGCAAGACCGGTGTCCGGGTCAGTATAGGTGCGCGCGTGAAGCGTCTTCTGTCCGTCGAGGCTCTCTTCTCGATCCTCGCATCTCCAGGCCGAGAGGAAATCGGCTGAGCGTCTCCGCCATAGACAAATGAGAATGGCGGCAGGCCGGAAGCAACGGAGGATATCCCGGACATAGGCAGGTCATCCAGCCATACCTGTTCACCCGACTCCATTTCCACAACCGCCTCCGCCCAGTTGGCGCGCCCCATCTGCTGCCCCGTTACCTTCAGCAGGAACGTCTCCGCGCCACCCAGGCAAACATTGACCGGGACAGGCTCTTCCACCGCCGCGGAAAACCTCGGAGCGGACAGTTCCTTGCCGATCAGCTTCAACCGAGAAGACGATATTCGCCTCGTGACCAGCGGTAACCGAGCTATTATCTCTGCCTATTTGGCTCGAACCATCTCCCGCGCGAGGGCAACTTCACCGCAATCTCGCTCAACGCGTGCGTCGCTACACCCCGTTTCGAATTGGCTTGCC
This sequence comes from uncultured bacterium, assembly GCA_963823885.1. Taxonomy (GTDB): domain Bacteria; phylum Armatimonadota; class UBA5829; order UBA5829; family UBA5829; genus CAWGNL01. The sequence continues at coordinate 3,016 of CAWGNL010000112.1, read as the reverse complement.
TCCGATAGCTGAGCGGCTTGTTTACCAGACATCTGCCAAACTTGGCAACTTCATAACCCTGCGATAAAACCCTCAGCTCGCCATACGATAAGACGGCCGCGTCTATCTAGGAACACGAAAGAACCGACTTCGCTCCACTCGGACAAAGCCGCCAAGTCGGCATCCGTAGCGATTGTCATCCAAATCTTCTCCTTTTGTAATCCCGCAATCAAACACATGCCCCGGAATTCATACCATGTAACATATTGCTTTCGTGAGAACGACAGCCAGCCCACTATGCGGCGGCGTGGAACTACAATCCCGAATTCTAAATTTCAGGTATCGTCCCAAAGTTGTTGGCTGCCCAGAGAACCGGTAATGCTCCTGGCACACACGCCGCAAATCATGTCATTCCGAGCAACTGACGGCGACGCTGTCGCAGTCACATTGGAAAGAAACCCACCCCCCGGTGTTTCGGGAATCTTGTTCCCGAAACTGGGGAGTTTCTTAGGAACGAATGTGAGGAATCTCAACGTTGCGCCGGGATGTGCCGTCCGACATGTGAGATTCAACTGATAGGTCGAGATTCCTCACGGTAGTTCGGAATGACATGATTCGGGGGCTCTGTGGCAAGAACGCCACATGTTTCCTGGGCAGCACGTGCAACTCATCCGCCATCCCTTGATGGGTGGGGGATCTCCGAATCCCCACCCCAAAGCCAGTCTCGGATCTCCGAATCCGGCTGCTGTAACCAAGACTCCGGGGTTCGGAGACCCCTGTCTGGCTCTAAGGTGGCGATTCCGAGATCGCCACCTATCGGCGAAATTCTCATATTCCTCGCGGCAGTCAGCATTACCTACTCCACTACAACGATGTCCGCGCTGCCTCTGGGCCTTATCACATCAAGAGTGGACAATCCGATTTTGAGGAGACTCGCCACCCCGGTTATCGTGACATAGTTCCCAACATTAATCGTCTGGGTGATACCAGTCGTCAGGCCGGTAATAATAACTATGACTCCAACTCCACAGCCGTCATCCACCATCAGGTTGCCGCCGCTCTTCGCCGTCACCTTGCCCCAGGCTTTCACGAGCAGACCCGATACGCTCCGGCTGACGGCCGCGGTATTGTTCATTCCTAATGCGCCAAGTGGGATGCCCGAGGTCTGGGTGGTGAGGGACGATACCGCGACATATCTCTCCCCATTCGCATCGGTGGACATGTTTCCGATCAGAGTGACCCTGTCTCCAAGCGAAACCCCTGCTCCCATTATCTTGATACCGGCAACGCGATTGGGCTCTTCGATATAGCACGTGCCGTCGGTGAACGTGCCGCTCGCAACCGTGACCACCCTGGTGAGTTTATCGCTATCAGGGCGCCGTTGGAAAGCGACTTCAGGCCGGCTGTATACCTGGTTCGACAAGACCGACCTGAAAGTTCTGCGTCGAAGTTATCAGAGATGCGCTGTAACCACGGATGTCTGGGTCCCGATTGCCGCGTTGGAAACTTCCAGAGTATACGATCCCGGCCAGACAGGCAGGACGTAGTTGCCGTTCGAGTCCGTTGTCGTCGATGCGGAGCCATCGCTGGCGACTACCGTCGCTCCGGGAAACGGGCCGGAAGACCCTGGTCGCTCCAGGTTACGTTACCGGAGACAGTTCCCATGGTCGTGATTGTCGCCGCGAGTGCGGTGTCGTCGTTGGCGGTATTGCCGTTGGCCCCCCAGCCTACCGAGAAGTCGATCGCGCCGTTCGCCGCCACCGTGGTTTGTCCTGAATAGGCCGCTGTCTGTAGTGAACCTGATGCGCTTTGAACGCTGCATCCCGCAAACCCTGATATCGTTCCATTATAAAGCGAGGTTGTGTTATTGTAGACATGAACATCGGTGGTCCGTGGGGCCTGCGTAGTTTGCCCCACTGAATGTCGCTTGAATATACGCCGTGGTAGCTGAAGGCGCGGTCCACCGAGCAGTGCTTTTTGCACCAGCAGTACCGGGATATAGACCAAACGTGTTCGTCGCCCTCCACGCGCCATCCGCGGAATCGTTTACCGCAATGCCCGGTCGTTTCTGTAAAGGAAACAACCGTCATCATCAATCCATGTGTCCATAAAGTTACGCACTTCGTGAGTGGAGAAGAGAGTAAGGTTTCCGGATGCGTCTCTGGCCCCGTAGCTCCACTGGCCGTTGGGATTGCTGGTTGCGGAGTAATTCGCGGCAGCATCATAGAGCGTTGGTCGGGACAAGTGAGAAGTTCTGAGCCCCGAGTGGGGGCTGCCCACTCATATCGCTTAAGAAAACGTTGCGTTCCAATACCTGGCTCCCTCGTCCAGAGTGGACAGCTTTCTCAGGAGTAAACGTTGCCCACCTGTTACGGTCACATTCACGGTCTGAGTGGTGAAGTTGGGCATACTGCACGATATAGTGTATGTTTCCGGCCACAGCGACAGTGAGTATGCTCCATTGGAAAGTGCCGCGGTAGTCGAGTAAGCCCCGTCTGTCGTCTCACGGTAGCAGTGACCGGCTCGCTGTTGGGTCGGCCGCGGTGACTGTCCCTGACAGCGTGCCCTCCATGGAGATATCGGCCTCGAGTCCTGTCGTATCGCCGCTATAATTTCCGTTGGAGCGGTAGCCGGCGAAGAAGTCTATGGTGTCTCCGGCAGACACGCTGATACTGCCGGAGCAGGTCCCAGAACAGGGGATGTGCCGAATGCGGCGTGGCTGCCTCCGCCCGCAAACCTGCTGATTGCGCCGTCATAAAGGTCCGTGGTGTTATGGTAGACGTGCACATCGGTGGTCGTGCCGCTGCCCTGGTAGCTTTGGCTGGAGAAGCTGGCATAAATCTGCGCCATCCCCTCGTTGGGGCCGTCCATCTCGCGGTTGCCTTTTGATTGGCCGACCCCGGATGCATTGCCCCCATATAGCTTTGGTAATACTCGTAATCAGGCGTGTTATCGACAGCGGCGCCGGTGTTCTTGCCGCACCATCCGTCTACCCCTCCGGATTGGTCGTCCCACGAGACAAGTCCGTTGCTGTTTG
>CAWGNL010000111.1:0-6791 GCA_963823885.1 uncultured bacterium | reverse complement strand
GTGGGTCTCGTGAATTCGCCAGCGAAGGGCCAGTAGACGCCAATCTCCTGGGATCGGTTCTAAGATTTCTGGCTCGGATATAAGCATCAGCCACACTTTTGCTTACCGACCAATCATAGTAATCGTTAGGACCAGCAGAGTTATACAGCACAGCTATATCTGGAGGGCTAATGGAGGCAAAAACGGCAGGAGGCGGCACCCGTCGCCGTCAGCAGCGCCGCAATCATCGCGGGCGGAATTCGTCTCGACTTCCTGAACGCCCAGAGACCTGCCGCTGACAGGCCCACGAGGATTGCCACCGGGTCGGACGGTTGTGGAATCGACCGTCACCTCGAAGTAGTAGTCGTCCGCAGTCAGAGGGACGTAGATCTGGGCGAGCCAAACCTGCACCCCGCCCACGCCCTGCGACCACAGGCAGGACGCGCTGCCGCCGTAGGGCGCCTCCCACAGGCTGAGGAACATCTGCCCGGGGTCGTAGTCGGTCCCCCACCCGACTTGCAGATACCAGTCCGGGATCGGTGGGTAGACGGCATCGTGAACGGGAGCGTCAGACTGTCCGCGCCGCTGGCGTCGAGGGTGGTGGGAACCGACACAATCCGCGAGTACCCCTGGATGAAGCCGGGGTCCGTCACTTGACTGGACCGCACGTTCCCACGGGCGATGCGCCGGAGCCCCCCTCGTTGCCCGGTTCATCGGGGAGGGCCATCTGCACGTAGCCCACGTCGACGTACCACCCGGCCTGTAGCGTGGCCGAGTTCGCTGCCGCCTGGAGGCCGATTATCGCGATGGCCGCCAGCAAAATACATAATCTCTTACTCATCTTACTTTCCTCCTCTTAAATGTACCGCAAGAACAGTGCCGAAATGCTCGATTTGCCTTAGGCATCCACCTCCTTTCCCGAACTCGATGCACTGCTCGATCCGCTCATCGCGGGCCGGGCACTACGACGAGCCTACCTCACTATACCTCACGTTTGCCCGGTTGTCAACAGCCGCGCGATCCAGCCGCCGCCCGAGTCGAAGAACGAGGCCGCTATGACAGGGCTAGGCATCAAGCCATCGTTGCCGTTTATCTTCGGCGTCCAACTTGCTCCTCCATCAGCGGTCGCAATCATGGACCCGCGGCGGTGCACACCCATGCATGTGTGGAATCCAAAACGAATATGTCGTTTATCGGGGATGCGATAAATGACTTCGCGGTGTCGGGGACCGGGGTCCAGGTCCAGTTGACTCGTCGGTCGTCGCGCCGGTGTACAGCACGCCGTGGTCTCCTCCGGCGATTGTGTGCGACTGATCGAACATGCGCACGATGCTGAATCCCGGAAACGCTATGGGGATAGTGTTTGCTGGGCTTGCCCGAAACTGTCCAAAATCCGTGGGTGGGGGGTTCTGGGCGTTGTAATAGCGGTGGTACGGATTGGCTCATCTACTGCCCCAGTAGTCCCCCATCAGGACTGAATCCCAGGGTGTGGAACTAAACGATAGGGCGATCGCCTTATTGACGCTGCCCATTTTCTCGCCGGGTGTCCCGTTGATCGTAAGAGGGATTCCGAACACACATAATATTGCCTTCGTTGGATCAGGCCCTGCGCTGTCGATGTTGAATCCCGGGCGGCTGGCGAGTTGGGAAAGCAGGCCAGGGTGACCGGGCCGGTCGTCGAGGATGTCGTAGACGAGTACCCGGGCGTTGTGAATTGCCGGCAGAGGGCCAGCACACGCCTATCGCCTGCGATGCCGGGATTTGGCGGGCCTGGCGGTAAGCGTCACATATCCCACGGCTCACGCTCCAATCGTATCCGTCGGCGGCGGTGCAGCTATTGAAAGATACGACCAAGTCGGTGGCCTGGAGGGAAGGTACGCTTGCCCCGCGAAGGCGGCGAGAATGGCTGCGAGAACATTAGTCGCGCTATCCGTGACATAGTGACCTCCTTGCGGCAAATCCGGCGGCCGCCGTGAGCGCCACGGCCAGGCACAGGAGCGCCGACGGCTCCGGGACGACGGTCACGAGAAGTAGTAGTTAAAGTCGATGGCCGACAGGTCCAGCGTCGGCGTGCTCGCCTGCGCCCCACTCAGTGTCTGAGACCACGTGCACCCGGGCTGCCTCCCGAAGGATTATCCCAGAGGCTGACATACATCTGGGACGCGCGAGTCCGTCTGCCAGTTGAACTGCACGGAGGCCCACTCGTAGCCGGGTTGCACGTACCCCATCGTGAATGGGAGGGTGAGCTTCCGTACCGCCCGCCTCCGTCGCGTCGGGGACGGTCACTATCCGGGAAATGTTCGGAACAGGCTACGCGCGGCCTCGGCACCCGGATCGGTCACCTGGAACGGACCGTACGTGCCCATGGGCGTGCTGAAACAGCCGTTGGCCATGTCAGGTAACGGATCGCCGGCGTGTACCATGAAAACATCCCTGCGTCTAGGTTGAGTTACCACCCGGCCTGTAGCGTGGCCGAGTTCGCTGCCGCCTGGAGGCCGAGGATTGCCGCGACCGCCAGCAAAATACACAGATCTCTTACTCATCTTACTTTCCTCCTCTTAAATTTACTGCAAGAACAGTGCCGAAATGCTCGGATTTGCCTTAGGCATCCACCTCCTTTCCCTGAAACTTGACTCACTGCTCGATCCGCTCATCGCGGGCCGGGCACTACGACGAGGCTACTTCACTATACCTCACGTTTGCCCGGTTGTCAACAGCCGCGGACCCAGCCGCCGCCCGAGTCGAAGAACGAGGCCGCTATGATAGGGCTAGGCTGCAAGCCATCGTTGCCCGGTACTTCACCGTCCAGCTTGCTCCGGCATCAGCGGTCGCGATTATCGACCCGGCGGCGGTGCATAACCATGCATGTGCGGAATCCAAAACGAATATGTCGTTTATCGGGGATGCGACAAATGACTTCGCGGTGTCGGGGACCGGGGTCCAGGTCCAGTTGACTCCGTCGGTCGTCGCGCCGGTGTACAGCACGCCGTGGTCTCCTCCGGCGATCGGCGCGACTGATCGAACATGCGCACGATGCTGAATCCCGGAAACGCTATGGGGATGGTGTTTGCTGGGCTTGCCCGAAACTGTCCAAAATCCGTGGGTGGGGGGTTCTGGGCGTTGTATAGTGGTGGTACGGATTGGTGTACCCGCCGGTCCAGTAATCTCCCATCAGCGTGTCGCCCCAGGGCGTTGAACTAAAGACTGTGGCGATAGCCTCGTCGACACTTCCCAGTTTTTCGCCTGGAGCACCTGTGATTGTCAAGGGAACACCGAACACACAAAGGAGACATTTTGTTACGTCCGACGCTGGGGCGCATGGGTCGTTGACATCGAAGCCCCCGCGCTGGGCGAGTTGAGAGAGCAGGCCGGGGTGACCGGGCCGGTCGTTAAGGATATATTCCGCGAAATACCCGGGCGTTGTGAATTCGCCGGCATAGGGCCAGCACACGCCTATCGCCTGAGACTGGTCCAGATCTTCTGGCTTGAACGTAAGCGTCCGCTATGCTTTTGCTTACCGACCAATCATAATAATCGTTAGGACCGGCCGAATTATACAGCACGATTAGATCCGACGTGCTCAGGGAGGCAAACGCGGAGCCACCTATCGCTGCCAGCAGGAGGGCCATCGTCACGAGGCGAGCGGCCTTGGATCGCCTGAGCGCCCAGAGGCCGCCGCGCAAAGGCCCACGAGAATCGCCACGAGACCAGATGTCTCCGGGACGACGGTGACCAGGAAGTAGTAATTCTGGCTTATAACGGATAGGTCGATGTCGCCCCCGCCCCCCTTGACGCCGCCGTTCATCTGCGACCACAGGCATACGTCGGTTCCGTCGCTCATAACCTGCCACAGGCTCGTGTACATCTGTGACGGGTGTAGTCGGTGTAGCAGGGGAACTCCACGGAGGCCCACTTGTAGCCGGGCTGGGCGTACGCCACCGTAAACGGCAGGGCAAGACTGTCCGTGGGGTCGGCTTCCAGGGTCTGAGGGACGGTGATCAGCCGGGAAATGTTCGGAATAGGCTACGGCGTCTCCTCGGCACCCGGATCGGTCACCTGGAACGGACCGTACGTGCCCACGGGGTACTGAAGTAGCCGTTGGCCCCATACAGGTTCCCGTACGGTCGTACCACGAGAAATCTACTGGGTTTATGTTGACGTACCATCCGGCCTGTAGTGTGGCCGAGTTCGCTGCCGCCTGGAGGCCGATTATCGCGATGGCCGCCAGCAAAATACAGAATCTCTTACGCATCTTACTTTCCTCCTCTTAAATGTACTGCAAGAACAGTGCCGAAATGCTCGGATTTGCCTTAGGCATCCACCTCCTTTCCCTGAAACTCGACGCACTGCTCGATCCGCTCATCGCGGGCCGGGCACTACGACGAGGCTACTTCACTATACCTCACGTTTGCCCGGTTGTCAACAGCCGCGCGACCCAGCCGCCGCCCGAGTCGAAGAACGAGGCCGCTATGATAGGGCTAGGCTGCAAGCCATCGTTGCCGGGTATCTTCACCGTCCAGCTTGCTCCTGCATCAGCGGTCGCGATCATCGACCCGGCGGCGGTGCATAACCATGCATGCGTGGAATCCAAAACGAATATGTCGGTTATCGGGGATGCGATAAATGACTTCGCGGTGTCGGGGACCGGGGTCCAGGTCCAGTTGACTCCGTCGGTCGTCGCGCCGGTGTACAGCACGCCGTGGTCTCCTCCGGCGATTGTGGTGCGACTGATCGAACATGCGCACGATGCTGAATCCGGGAAACGCTATGGGGATGGTGTTTGCTGGGCTTTCGGTGTTTCGGGTACTCGTTCCCGAACGGACCCCCTCATTTCGAAGCATCAAAGGCTGCGCGTCATGCCCCAACCCTTCCGCCACGCTCACAGAAACGCCGAAAACGTTCAGGTTACGCAGTAGTAGCTTGCCCCGATATCGATGTTCTTCCATCTTACGGTGTCATATTAGCCGCACTTGCCGGTTGTTGGGACCCGCATGACCCGGTTCGTTTTGGAACAGTTCCCGAAACGGACTCCCTCACTTCGAAGCATCAAAGGCTGCGCGTCATGCCCGAACCCTTCCGCCACGCTCACAGAAACGCCGAAAACGTTCAGGTTACGCAGTAGTAGCTTGCCCCTGTATCGATGTTCTTCCATCTTACGGTGTCATATTAGCCGCACTTGCCTATGTTCCTGCATGGCACCGTTCGTTTCGGGAACAAGTTCCCAAACACCGAAACACCGAACAGGCAGCTCGATACCAACTACGTGGCGCGGCTCGAACTGGAACCAGCACGCCGTCGATGTCGGCCTTTCGGGGAACTTGTTCCCGAAAAACGGACTCCAACACTTCCGAAGCATCAAAGGCTGCGCGTCAGGCCCAACCCTTCCGCCACGCTCAAACGCCGAAAATGTTCAGGTTACGCAGTAGTAGCTTGCCCCTGTATCGATGTTCCTCCATCTTACGGTGTCATATTAGCCGCACTTGCCGGCTTTCTACCGGCATGGCACTTCTTTGTTTCGGGAACAGTTCCCGAAACACCGAACCACTCCCCGGCGGCGGAGTAAACCCGGCGATCCACCCGCCGCCCGAGTCGAAGAAGGATGCCGCTATAACAGGGCTAGGCTGCAAGCCGCAATTGCCGGGTATCCAGAGAGACCAACTTGCTCCTCCGTCAGCGGTCGCGATTATCCACCCGGCGGCGGTGCATACCATGCGTGCGTCGAGTCCAGAACGAATATGTCGTTTATCGGAAATGCGATAAATGACTTCGCGGTGTCGGGGACCGGAGTCCAGGTCCAATTGGTCCCGTCGGATGTCACGCCGGTGTACAGACACCGTGGTCTCCTCCGGCGATTGTGTGCGACTGATCGAACATGCCACGATGCTGAACCCGGGAAACGGTATGGGGATAGTGTTTGCTGGGCTTGCCCGAAACTGTCCAAAGTCCGTGGGTGGCGGGTTGGCGTTGTACGCGCGGTGGTACGGATTGGCATACCCGCCGGTTTATCATCTCCCATCAGCGTGTCGCCCCAGGGCGTTGTACTAAAGGCTGTGGCGATAGCCTCGTCCACACTTCCCAATTTTTCGCCTGGAGCACCTGTGATTGTCAAGGGAACACCGAACACACAAAGGACACACTTTGTTACGTCCGACGCTGGGGCGCATGGGTTGTTGACATCGAAGCCCCCGCGCTGGGCGAGTTGCGAAAGCAGGCCGGGGTGACCGGGCCGGTAGTTGAGGATGTGAGTCAAGGCGAAATACCCGGGCGATGTGAATTCACCAGCGAAGGGCCAATAGACACCGATCTTTTGTGACGCCGGAATTTGACGAGCCTGGCAGTAAGCGTAGCATCTATTTCACGGCTCACGCTCCAGTCATAATTATTTGGGTTGGATGCAGTGGGCACGCTGTTGTTATACAGAACGCAAACGTCTTGGGGCGAGAGGGCAGCAACGGCGGGCAGGGTTAGGCATACTGCGAACGCGACCGCAAGCGGCAGGCATGTCCGACACAAACGCCCCCTGCGTAGGGTCACCACCAAGCCGAGGCACCCCGCGAAAAGGCAGACCGCCGATGAAGGCTCGGGCACCACAGTTACGAGGAAGTAGTAAATGCGGCTGACGGTGGCCTGGAAGATCTCGGGGCCCCCCGGCTGCACTCCCGACGTGAGTTCCGACAAGAGGCAGGCGGGGTTGCCGCCGGCGGGTGCGCTCCACAGGCTGAGATACATTTGGGAGGTGTCGTAATTTCCCCCCGAGACGAAGTTGATGTAGGCGTCCGTAACATCATACGGCATGGTGAACCAAAGGGCCA
>CAWGNL010000110.1:0-9641 GCA_963823885.1 uncultured bacterium | reverse complement strand
CCGACATGTTTTATATTGACAGACCCGCAAAAGCAGGCTATCATGGAAACAGGCGCTGGTCGGTCGGGATCGACTGGCAGTTCACGCCGCGCGAGGGAGGCAATCTTGACGACCCTGAAAAAAATCGAGGCCAGCCGACGGAACGGCGCATTAAAGATCGGGCCGATAACCGAGACGGGGAAAGAGATAGCGGCCAGGAACTCTCTTAGGCACGGGATTCTGTCATCCCAGGTCGTTCTCGAAACCGAAGACAGCATGGAGTTTGCCCACATGGAACAGCGGATGCGCGCCAGCCTGCAGCCCGTGGGAGAGAGCGAAGAGATGTTCGCGGAGACGATTATCGAGTTGAGATGGCGGCTGCGGAGGCTTCGTGCCGTGGAAAAAGGCGCGTTTGAAGCGGGACTGCGCGACCCCCTGACGGGGGCCGATGTCGGGATGGTCTTCATCGCGGACAGCGACGGCCCGAACGCGTTTAGCAATCTCTCAAGGTATGAGACGGCAATCTATCGGGAATGTAAAGGCATGGACTAGCTTCAGCGCTTGCAGGCGGCGCGCAGGAGGGAGGCGGCGTCTGCTCCGCTTGTCCTGGATGTGCAGGTGTCCTCCCATGTGGAGGAGCGATGATCCGGGGAATCCCGCCGGCGTAGCATTTATCGTTTTTGCGAAACGAACCCAAGCCATGACGGATGGAAATGATTTTACGAAACGAACCCAAGACGCGACTGCCGGCGGAGCTTTAGGTCGAGCTGCTGCGGCAGCCGTCGAGTTATTCCAATTTAAGGAGGTAATACATGAGATAACGGACCGTTTGGCAGCATTTATGCACTATACCTAGAAGGAGTAAAACAATGAGAGAGAAATCGCGTATCCTTAACACAACGATTGGGAGGAAGAACAAAATGAGAAAGGTATCTTGTATCCTGCTGGCGGTCGTGGTAATCCTCGGCCTCCAGCCAGCAGCGAACTCGGCCACGCTGCAGGCCGGATGGTACGTCGACACCGGCATGGTGGGTTTATGGTGGTACGACGCGTCCGGCGGTGGCGAGCCTAGCGGTGCCAACGGCTACTTTAGCACGCCCGTGGGCACGTACGGTCCCTTTCAGGTTGCGGATTACGGCAGCGTCCCGAACGCGGAGCGCTGGGTCACTGTTCCCAACACCACGACGGCGGGCGGCGCGGATAGCCTGGCCCTTTGGTTCACCATGCCGTATGATGTTACGGACGCCTACATCAACTTCGTCTCGGGGGGGAAATTACGACACCTCCCAAATGTATCTCAGCCTGTGGAGCGCACCCGCCGGCTCCAACCCCGCCTGCCTCTGGTCGGAACTCACGTCGGGAGTGCAGCCGGGGGGCCCCGAGATCTTCCAGGCCACCGTCAGCCGCAATTACTACTTCCTCGTAACTGTGGTGCCCGAGCCTTCATCGGCGGTCTGCCTTTTCGCGGGGTGCCTCGGCTTGGTGGTGACCCTACGCAGGGGGCGTTTGTGTCGGACATGCCTGCCGCTTGCGGTCGCGTTCGCAGTATGCCTAACCCTGCCCGCCGTTGCTGCCCTCTCGCCCCAAGACGTTTGCGTTCTGTATAACAACAGCGTGCCCACTGCATCCAACCCAAATAATTATGACTGGAGCGTGAGCCGTGAGATATGTGACGCTTACTGCCAGGCTCGTCAAATTCCGGCGTCACAAAAGATCGGTGTCTATTGGCCCTTCGCCGGCGAATTCACATCGCCCGGGTATTTCGTCTACTACATCCTCAACGACCGGCCCGGTCACCCCGGCCTGCTTTCGCAACTCGCCCAGCGCGGGGGCTTCGATGTCAACAACCCATGCGCCCCAGCGTCGGACGTAACAAAGTGTGTCCTTTGTGTGTTCGGTGTTCCCTTGACAATCACAGGTGCTCCAGGCGAAAAATTGGGAAGTGTGGACGAGGCTATCGCCACAGCCTTTAGTACAACGCCCTGGGGCGACACGCTGATGGGAGATTACTGGACCGGCGGGTATGCCAATCCGTACCACCGCGCGTACAACGCCCAGAACCCGCCACCCACGGACTTTGGACAGTTTCGGGCAAGCCCAGCAAACACTATCCCCATACCGTTTCCCGGGTTCAGCATCGTGCGCATGTTCGATCAGTCGCACGCGATCGCCGGAGGAGACCACGGTGTTCTGTACACCGGCGTGACATCCGACGGGACCAATTGGACCTGGACTCCGGTCCCCGACACCGCGAAGTCATTTATCGCATCTCCGATAAACGACATATTCGTTCTGGACTCGACGCACGCATGGTTATGCACCGCCGCCGGGTCGATGATCGCGACCGCTGACGGAGGAGCAAGTTGGTCTCTCTGGATACCCGGCAATTGCGGCTTGCAGCCTAGCCCTGTTATAGCGGCATCCTTCTTCGACTCGGGCGGCGGGTGGATCGCCGGGTCTACTCCGCCGCCGGGGGAGTGGTTCGGTGTTTCGGGAACTTGTTCCCGAAACGAACAAGTGCCATGCCGGGTAGGAACAGCCGGCAAGTGCGGCTAATATGACACCGTAAGATGGAAGAACATCGATACAGGGGCAAGCTACTACTGCGTAACCTGAACATTTTCGGCGTTTCTGTGAGCGTGGCGGAAGGGTTGGGCCTGACGCGCAGCCTTTGATGCTTCGAAGTGAGGGAGTCCGTTTCGGGAACAAGTTCCCGAAACACCGACATCGACGGCGTGCTGGTTCCCAGTTCGAGCCGCGCCACGTAGTTGGTACTCAGGCCTGCCTGTTCGGTGTTTCGGTGTTTCGGGAACTTGTTCCCGAAACGAACAAGTGCCATGCCGGGTAGGAACAGCCGGCAAGTGCGGCTAATATGACACCGTAAGATGGAAGAACATCGATACAGGGGCAAGCTACTACTGCGTAACCTGAACGTTTTCGGCGTTTCTGTGAGCGTGGCGGAAGGGTTGGGCATGACGCGCAGCCTTTGATGCTTCGAAGTGAGGGAGTCCGTTTCGGGAACTTGTTCCCGAAACGAACAAGTGCCATGCCGGGTAGGAACAGCCGGCAAGTGCGGCTAATATGACACCGTAAGATGGAAGAACATCGATACAGGGGCAAGCTACTACTGCGTAACCTGAACGTTTTCGGCGTTTCTGTGAGCGTGGCGGAAGGGTTGGGCATGACGCGCAGCCTTTGATGCTTCGAAGTGAGGGAGTCCGTTTCGGGAACAAGTTCCCGAAACACCGAAAGCCCAGCAAACACCATCCCCATAGCGTTTCCCGGATTCAGCATCGTGCGCATGTTCGATCAGTCGCACGCGATCGCCGGAGGAGACCACGGCGTGCTGTACACCGGCGCGACGACCGACGGAGTCAACTGGACCTGGACCCCGGTCCCCGACACCGCGAAGTCATTTATCGCATCCCCGATAACCGACATATTCGTTTTGGATTCCACGCATGCATGGTTATGCACCGCCGCCGGGTCGATGATCGCGACCGCTGATGCAGGAGCAAGCTGGACGGTGAAGATACCCGGCAACGATGGCTTGCAGCCTAGCCCTATCATAGCGGCCTCGTTCTTCGACTCGGGCGGCGGCTGGGTCGCGCGGCTGTTGACAACCGGGCAAACGTGAGGTATAGTGAAGTAGCCTCGTCGTAGTGCCCGGCCCGCGATGAGCGGATCGAGCAGTGCGTCGAGTTTCAGGGAAAGGAGGTGGATGCCTAAGGCAAATCCGAGCATTTCGGCACTGTTCTTGCAGGACATTTAAGAGGAGGAAAGTAAGATGAGTAAGAGATTCTGTATTTTGCTGGCGGCCATCGCGATAATCGGCCTCCAGGCGGCAGCGAACTCGGCCACACTACAGGCCGGATGGTACGTCAACATAAACCCAGTAGATTTCTCGTGGTACGACGCGTACGGGAACCTGTATGGGGCCAACGGCTACTCAGTACGCCCGTGGGCACGTACGGTCCGTTCCAGGTGACCGATCCGGGTGCCGAGGAGACGCCGTACCCTATTCCGAACATTTCCCGGCTGATCACCGTCCCTCAGACCCTGGAAGCCGACCCCACGGACAGTCTTGCCCTGCCGTTTACGGTGGTGTACGCCCAGCCCGGCTACAAGTGGGCCTCCGTGGAGTTCCCCTGCTACACCGACTACGACCCGTCACAGATGTACGCGAGCCTGTGGCAGGTTATGAGCGACGGAACCGACGTATGCCTGTGGTCGCAGATGAACGGCGGCGTCAAGGGGGGCGGGGGCGACATCGACCTATCCGTTATAAGCCAGAATTACTACTTCCTGGTCACCGTCGTCCCGGAGACATCTGGTCTCGTGGCGATTCTCGTGGGCCTTTGCGCGGCGGCCTTCTGGGCGCTCAGGCCATCCAAGGCCGCTCGCCTCGTGACGATGGCCCTCCTGCTGGCAGCGATAGGTGGCTCCGCGTTTGCCTCCCTGAGCACGTCGGATCTAATCGTGCTGTATAATTCGGCCGGTCCTAACGATTATTATGATCGGTCGGTAAGCAAAAGCATAGCGGACGCTTACGTTCAAGCCAGACTTTGGACGAGTCTCAGGCGATAGGCGGTGCCGGCCCTATGCCGGGAATTCACAACGCCCGGGTATTTCGCGGAATATATCCTTAACGACCGGCCCGGTCACCCCGGCCTGCTCTCTCAACTCGCCCAGCGCGGGGGCTTCGATGTCAACAACCCATGCGCCCCAGCGTCGGACGTAACAAAATGTGTCCTTTGTGTGTTCGGTGTTCCCTTGACAATCACAGGTGCTCCAGGCGAAAAACTGGGAAGTGTCGACGAGGCTATCGCCACAGTCTTTAGTTCAACGCCCTGGGGCGACACGCTGATGGGAGATTACTGGACCGGCGGGTACGCCAATCCGTACCACCGCTATTACAACGCCCAGAACCCCCCACCCACGGATTTTGGACAGTTTCGGGCAAGCCCAGCAAACACCATCCCCATAGCGTTTCCGGGATTCAGCATCGTGCGCATGTTCGATCAGTCGCACGCGATCGCCGGAGGAGACCACGGCTGCTGTACACCGGCGCGACGACCGACGGAGTCAACTGGACCTGTACCGGTCCCCGACACCGCGAAGTCATTTATCGCATCCCCGATAAACGACATATTCGTTTTGGATTCCACGCATGCATGGTTATGCACCGCCGCCGGGTCGATGATCGCGACCGCTGATGCAGGAGCAAGCTGGACGGTGAAGATACCCGGCAACGATGGCTTGCAGCCTAGCCCTATCATAGCGGCCTCGTTCTTCGACTCGGGCGGCGGCTGGGTCGCGCGGCTGTTGACAACCGGGCAAACGTGAGGTATAGTGAAGTAGCCTCGTCGTAGTGCCCGGCCCGCGATGAGCGGATCGAGCAGTGCGTCGAGTTTCAGGGAAAGGAGGTGGATGCCTAAGGCAAATCCGAGCATTTCGGCACTGTTCTTGCAGTACATTTAAGAGGAGGAAAGTAAGATGAGTAAGAGATTGTGTATTTTGCTGGCGGTCGCGGCAATCCTCGGCCTCCAGGCGGCAGCGAACTCGGCCACGCTACAGGCCGGGTGGTAACGTCAACCTAGACGCAGGGATGTTTTCGTGGTACACGCCCGGCAATCCGGTACCTGAACATGGCCAACGGCTGTTTCAGCACGCCCGTGGGCACGTACGGTCCGTTCCAGGTGACCGATCCGGGTGCCGAGGCCACGCCGTACCCTGTTCCGAACATTTCCCGGATAGTGACCGTCCCCGACGCGACGGAGGCGGGCGGTACGGACAGCTTCACCCTCCCATTCACGATGGGGTACGTGCAACCCGGCTACGAGTGGGCCTCCGTGCAGTTCAACTGGCAGACGGACTACGACGCGTCCCAGATGTATGTCAGCCTCTGGGATAATCCTTCGGGAGGCAGCCCGGTCTGCATGTGGTCTCAGACACTGAGTGGGGCGCAGGCGAGCACGCCGACGCTGGACCTGTCGGCCATCGACTTTAACTACTACTTTCTCGTGACCGTCGTCCCGGAGCCGTCGGCGCTCCTGTGCCTGGCCGTGGCGCTCACGGCGGCCGCCGGATTTGCCGCAAGGAGGTCACTATGTCACGGATAGCGCGACTCATGTTTCTCGCAGCCATTCTGGCCGCCTTCGCGGGGCAGGCGTAGCCTCCCTCCAGGCCACCGACTTGGTCGTACTTTTCAATAGCTCCACGGCCGCCGACGGATACGATTGGAGCGTGAGCCGTGAGATATGTGACGCTTACCGCCAGGCCCGCCAAATCCCGGCATCGCAGGCGATAGGCGTGTGCTGGCCCTATGCCGGCGAATTCACAACGCCCGGGTACTCCGTCTACGACATCCTCGACGACCGGCCCGGTCACCCTGGCCTGCTTTCCCAACTCGCCAGCCGCCCGGGATTCAACATCGACAGCGCAGGGCCTGATCCAACGAAGGCAATATTATGTGTGTTCGGAATCCCTCTTACGATCAACGGGACACCCGGCGAGAAAATGGGCAGCGTCGATGAGGCGATCGCCCTATCGTTTAGTTCCACACCCTGGGATTCAGTCCTGATGGGGGACTACTGGGGCAGTGGATGGACCAATCCGTACCACCGCTATTACAACGCCCAGAACCCCCCACCCTACGGATTTTGGACAGTTTCGGGCAAGCCCAGCAAACACTATCCCCATAGCGTTTCCGGGATTCAGCATCGTGCGCATGTTCGATCAGTCGCACGCGATCGCCGGAGGAGACCACGGCGTGCTGTACACCGGCGCGACGACCGACGGAGTCAACTGGACCTGGACCCCGGTCCCCGACACCGCGAAGTCATTTATCGCATCCCCGATAAACGACATATTCGTTTTGGATTCCACACATGCATGGGTGTGCACCGCCGCGGGGTCCATGATTGCGACCGCTGATGGAGGAGCAAGTTGGACGCCGAAGATAAACGGCAACGATGGCTTGATGCCTAGCCCTGTCATAGCGGCCTCGTTCTTCGACTCGGGCGGCGGCTGGATCGCGCGGCTGTTGACAACCGGGCAAACGTGAGGTATAGTGAGGTAGGCTCGTCGTAGTGCCCGGCCCGCGATGAGCGGATCGAGCAGTGCGTCGAGTTTCAGGGAAAGGAGGTGGATGCCTAAGGCAAATCCGAGCATTTCGGCACTGTTCTTGCAGTACATTTAAGAGGAGGAAAGTAAGATGAGTAAGAGATTCTGTATTTTGCTGGCGGCCATCGCGATAATCGGCCTCCAGGCGGCAGCGAACTCGGCCACGCTACAGGCCGGGTGGTACGTCGACGTGGGCTACGTGCAGATGGCCCTCCCCGATGAACCGGGCAACGAGGGGGGCTACTTCGCATCGCCCGTGGGAACGTGCGGTCCATTTCAAGTGACGGACCCCGGCTTCATCCAGGGGTATTCGCGGATTGTGTCGGTTCCCACCACCCTCGACGCCAGCGGCGCGGACAGTCTGACGCTCCCGTTCACGATGCCGTACTACCCACCGATCCCGGACTGGTATCTGCAAGTCGGGTGGGGGACCGACTACGACCCCGGGCAGATGTTCCTCAGCCTGTGGGAGGCGCCCTACGGCGGCAGCGCGTCCTGCCTGTGGTCGCAGGGCGTGGGCGGTGTGCAGGTTGGGCTCGCCCAGATCTACGTCCCTCTGACTGCGGACGACTACTACTTCGAGGTGACGGTCGTTCCAGAACCGTCCGCCCCGGTGGCGATCCTCGTGGGCCTGTCAGCGGCAGGTCTCTGGGCGTTCAGGAAGTCGAGACGAATTCCGCCCGCGATGATTGCGGCGCTGCTGACGGCGGCGGCCGCCTCCTCCGTTTTTGCCTCCATTAGCCCTCCAGATATAGCTGTGCTGTATAACTCTGCTGGTCCTAACGATTACTATGATTGGTCGGTAAGCAAAAGTGTGGCTGATGCTTATATCCGAGCCAGAAATTTAGACCAATCCCAGGAGATTGGCGTCTACTGGCCCTTCGCTGGCGAATTCACGAGACCCACCGAGTTCGTCAACTATATTCTCCACGACCGGCCCGGTCACCCCGGCCTGCTCTCTCAACTCGCCCAGCGCGGGGGCTTCGATGTCAACGACCCATGCGCCCCAGCGTCGGACGTAACAAAGTGTGTCCTTTGTGTGTTCGGTGTTCCCTTGACAATCACAGGTGCTCCAGGCGAAAAACTGGGAAGTGTCGACGAGGCTATCGCCACAGCCTTTAGTACAACGCCCTGGGGCGACACGCTGATGGGGGACTACTGGGGCAGTGGATGGACCAATCCGTACCACCGCTATTACAACGCCCAGAACCCCCCACCCACGGACTTTGGACAGTTTCGGGCAAGCCCAGCAAACACCATCCCCATAGCGTTTCCGGGATTCAGCATCGTGCGCATGTTCGATCAGTCGCACGCTATCGCCGGGGGAGAACATGGCGTGCTCTACACCGGCGTGACATCCGACGGGATCAACTGGACCTGGACGCCAGTCCCCGACACCGCGAAGCAATTTATCGCATCCCCGATAAACGACATATTCGTTTTGGATTCCACACATGCATGGCTCTGCACCGAAGCCGGGTCGATGATCGCGACCGCTGACGGAGGAGCAAGTTGGACGCCGAAGATACCCGGCAACGATGGCTTGATGCCCAGCCCTATCATAGCGGCCTCGTTCTTCGACTCGGGCGGCGGCTGGATCGCCGCGTCCACTGAGCCGCCGGCCCAGCACTACGCGGAGCCGTTCGCCAACGGACAACCGTCCGGACCGCGGTACCCGCTTCCGTCCGGGTTTGTGCCCAGCGGAATAGCCGCGGCTGACGCGAGCCACATCTGGATCTCCGGCAGCACCGGCATCCTTTTCACCGACGGCAGCGCGGATTCCACCGGGAACCTCGTCCTGACCTCCGTTTATCCTGATAGCTCGGGCACGGGCAAGATTTGGGTGAAGAACACAGGCTCCGGCTACGCCGGCTGGGCGATAGATAACTCGGGCTGGGTAGTTGCCCTGCAGCCGAATGGTTCGTGGTCCCAGGTATCGCCGTTTGACGGCGACGCCCACCTTGCCGTCTACGACACGTCACACGTCGTGGTCGCCAGCCTCCTCGGCACGCAGTTTTTCGACGGATCGGGCTGGAACCTCGTCTCGACACCGCCGTTCGCCGGCTCGGCGGCCTGGGCCGGGTCGAGGGTCGTATTTGCCGGCAGGTCCCTGGACCCCGGCACGTACGCCGCCGGCTGCGTCACCTGGGGCAATTCTTTCACCCCGGCGGCGGCCAATGCCAAACTCCGCTACCTTGTGACCAGGCTCGATGGTCCCGCTTTGCCCCTCGATACGGCGGGCAGGCCGGCCTACGTAATGAACCTCATCTCCAACGCGGTCGCGGCGGATGCCGCGGGGCGCGCTGCCGCGCTCGCCGGAAACTGGGTGCTGGAGCAGTGCCCTGCCGGGGCCACCGGCTCCCGGACGTTCGACAGCGGCTTTGTCGAGGAGCTTCCCGGGAACGCCCAAGTGAAAGGGACAACTGACTGGACCACCAATACCTTTGACAAGTACAACACCGGCCTCATAGGATACAGCTTCGGTGGGAGCTACGACTATACCGCCTATTCCGATACCACGCTCTATCGACCGTTCA
>CAWGNL010000109.1:0-4271 GCA_963823885.1 uncultured bacterium | reverse complement strand
TTCCCCTAACTAAGTGCGTATCGGGAACAAGATTCCCGATACACCGGCAAAGCTTGCGAAATGCTTGCTAGTAGAGCGATTCCTAATTACCATTGCATTTAGCAGGTGTTTCGGGAATCTTGTTCCCGAAACTAAGTGCGTATCGGGAACAAGATTCCCGATACACCGGCAAAGCTTGCGAAATGCTTGCTAGTAGAGCGATTCCTAATTACCATCGCATTTAGCAGGTGTTTCGGGAATCTTGTTCCCGAAACTAAGTGCGTATCGGGAACAAGATTCCCGATACACCGGCAAAGCTTGCGAAATGCTTGCTAGTAGAGCGATTCCTAATTACCATCGCATTTAGCAGGTGTTTCGGGAATCTTGTTCCCGAAACTAAGTGCGTATCGGGAACAAGATTTCCTATACACCGGCAAGGAGAAGAAACAGCATTTATTGCTGTTTCGTAGGGAGGTAAATAACAATGAAACGAATAGTATTACTAATGACGCTGGTGTGGGCGCTTGCCGGGGATACCGGGATCCCTTCATGTCCAAGCCACCCCTCCTCAGGAGTGCCTGGGGCTTCCGGCAAGTGATTGGATAGATATACCCAATGACGAGTTCGCCAGTGGGGCAATGCTGCCTGACACTGCTGCTTCGGACGAGAGATCCGCTGTTGAAGCGCAGGCGAACGCAGGTTGGACTGCTCATGCGACATTACGCCAGGTCAGGTGGGAACGTGGCACTGCTACGCAAGCGTAAGGTGCTCTTCGACGGACACAGCGGGCAGGGCGTGTGATGTCATATTATGGGACACTAGCTCGGGCGCGGGTTGGGTTAGCAGCGTCACCGTCTATCTTCAGAATGGCGCGGTGGACGGCACACTATCATATGTACTGGGAATCATCAACTAACGGACTCCACTGAGTTTACCATCGCCGGTCCGGACATAACTGGGGCTCAGCACGACTGTCTACATCGATCGGTACTTTTTGATGGCCGCCTGACGGTTTCCCCCGCCGCTGCTACGGTCCCTTCCATGACAGCCTGGTGCTTTCCCGCAAACGATTGGGTAGACATACTGCCGAAGTGGCACTTCAATGAGGGTGATGGTGCGGTTTCGTTAGCAAGCGACTCCGCCGCCGCTGCTGGTTACGCTGTGGAAGTGCCGTGAATGGAGGTCTGACTGCTGATTACTATGTTCCGGCAAGTCAGGCGGGAACGTGGCACTGCTATGCAAGCATAAAATGCGTTTCCATATACTCCTCCGGCGCGGCGTGTGATGTCGGACTAGACTTCGGCGGCACGAATACGTGGACTTGGGATGGCTTCTATCTTCCTGGCGCGGCCAATGGCCAATATCAGATTTACGACCTCGGGGTTTGGCAAGTAACCGACCTTGATGAGTTTTTCGTCGCTGCTGGGACCACCTATGGGACGACTGTCTACGTTGATCGGTACTTTATGGTGGCAATCCCGCCGGTTGACGCCTCCTCATGAGTGCGTGGGGCTTCCAGCAAGTGATTGGATAGATATACAGGATAACGAGTTTGCTAGTGCGCCGTCAGTGCCCGACCCGCCGCCCCGGACCTTTGGGCCAAGGAAGTGGTGGCGAACGCAGGTTGGACTGCTACCTACTATATTACACCAAGTCAGGTGGGAACGTGGCACTGCTACGCAAGCGTAAGATGCTCTTCGATAGATACCGCGGGCGTGGCGTGCAGTGTCATATTATGGGACAATAGCGCGGGTTGGGTTGCCAGCGACGACGTCTATCTTGAGAATGGCGCGGGGTACGGCCAATTATCAGGGACCAACTGTGTATTTACCAACTAACCCCACCATGGAGTTTACCATCGCCGCTCCGACCACTACTGACACCACTGTCTACATTGATCGATACTTTCTGATGACCTGGCCCCCGCCGCTACGGCTACCACACCTTCCCAGTGTGCTGGCCTTTCAGCAAGCGATTGGGTAGACATACTGCCGAAGGACTTCTCTTTCAGTGACGGGCCGGTGTCGTTAGTAAGTGACTCTGCCGCCGTCCTGCTGGCTGGTACGCCGCGGAAGTGCCACCGAACGCGGGTTGGAATGCTGATGACTATGTTCCGGCAAGTCAGGCGGGAACGTGGCACTGCTATGAAGCATGAAATGCAGTTCCATATACACCTCCGGCATGGCGCGTGTGATGTCGGAATATACTACGGTAGCACGAAGACGTGGACCTGGGTGGGCGCTGATCTTGGGAATGGCGTGGCCAATGGCCAATATCAGATCTACGACCTTGGCATTCAACAACTAACTGACGTTGACGAGTTTTTCGTCAGCCCTGGGACCGCTTATGGCACTACGGTCTCGTTGACCGGGTCCTTCCTGGTGGACGTGGCGCAGGCGATAGTCTATCCAGCTTATCCAGCATTCGCGATAACCGCGACGTGCAGTTGAACTCGCCGGTGGTTGTGACCACATTACCCAGCACTTTTTCTGATAACAGCGTGTACGTCGAATCGCCTGACAGGCTCCGGCATCCGCTGTGTGTTGAACTCCGACCAGCCGGGTCTTTGGGACAGGGTAACATTGATGGGGACCGTATTACCGATCGCAGGTATGCTTTATCTCAATAATGTCAGATCGATAACAGACAGCGCCGGAAGTGCCATTGGTATCCTGGGGGCAGCGCGCAAGGCTATCAATCAGGCAAAACCGAGTATGTATGCGCTCTTGGCACGCGCCTGGGGTAAAGTGACCTACGTATCATCGGACGGCAATTTCTACTATATGGACGATGGTTCGCACCTCGCTGACTCCAGCGGAGTGGCTGCCGGACTTCGAGTGGAAATCGACAATTTGAATACTCCGATCAACCCTCCGGTTCTCGGCCAGTACGCGACGGCGACGGGCGTGGTTTCGAAAGCCCTGGTTCCCAGCGGCACTTCGAATGTGGTAGTGCCGATCCTGCAAGCTGTCGATACCAGTGCCTCGGTGGTTATTATCGAGAGCCAGTTCACATTAAGCAGCAGCGAGGTGATTGTGGTTGATCCCTCATCGCCGGATGGTACGATTGCGATGATACCCGGCAACTATACTGACTGGGCCGTTCAGTATGCGGTTCCACCCAGTCATGTCAACATGGCACTGCTACGCGACTGTGAAGTGCTCCGACCCGACGGCGGCACACTTGACGGTTCCGGGCCCGCGTTTACCCTGGGCATTTATGATCCCAGTGTTGGCAACCTGAGCTATCCGGTTTCCAAGACTATCACACTTCAAAGCGGTGCAAGCGATGGCCTGTACCACACGTATGATCTTGGAAATCAAACGTTGAAGGCGGGTGATTCTTCTGGTTCGCCGCCATTGGCACTGGAACGAGTCCGGACGTGTGGGTGGACAATATCACACTCACAGCCGGTTACTAGCGACGACGTAAGCTGAGGTAAATGATGAAAAGATCGTTGAAGGGTTTTACACTGATCGAGCTGCTTGTAGTTATCGCTATCATCGCGATACTCGCCGCGATACTATTTCCGGTGTTTACGGCGGCCAAGGCTACGGCGCAGAAGACCGCATGTATCAACAACATGCGCCAGATAGGTTCCGCCTGGACTATGTATACCGACGACAACCAGGGTCTGTGCCCTTCTGTTTACAACTCGTCGGCTTCCCTGAGTTGGATGGAGGAATTGTTGCCGTACGTGCGGAATTGCGCGGTGTTCGGTTGTCCGTCAAGTAATATTGTGCCTACATCGGCGATGCAATTCGAATGCAATGCACAGCTCTATTACTACGGATACCTGTCGTACGGCTGGAACGCAACCCTGTTCAACTACCCGGACACGTTCCCGGTAAAGCAGAGCGATGTATATAAGACTACCGGCACAGTGTTTATCACCGACGTCGTGGGAGCGAACTGGATAAGTCTTGCCGAAGATCTTGGCTCAGGCACATACCAGTACCAAGGAGTTAGTTGGCCATTGGGGGGGTTTAGCTTTCCAGGTGTTGGCGGCAAGACCATCATCATGCCATCGAATGCTTGTCATATCGGTTTAGACACAATGGCTTTGCTAACGTGTGTTTTTGCGATGGACACGTCGGGTCCTTGAGCGAAATGGAGCTAACGAGGGTTCAGCCTTCCGGTCGACAGAGAGTGGCTTACTTAACAACGCTTAACGGGGAATATGAGGGGAAGTGGAGCACGTTTCCGGGCTGTACATGTTCTCCTTTTTTCAGGTATCGGCGAGCCTGCAACACTTCTAATGCAGTTTGCCCGATGTTTCGGGATTTCGGGTT
>CAWGNL010000108.1:0-9154 GCA_963823885.1 uncultured bacterium | reverse complement strand
TGCCGTCGGTGGTATAGCGAATGGTCGTGACGGGAGTCGCGCTGTCGATAGTGACATTCACGGGAGCGGTGAAGTTGCCTCCCCCGGGAATGAATATCGGCGCGGCTGCTATGCTGTCGGCAACCACAAGATTGTCTATGACCACGCCATCGACGCCGTTACCGCTCCATATGGGGTCACAGGGATATGACGGGTAACCTATCATCGCGAGTCCCGTGCCGCTTGTATATCTCTGAGCCGATGTGTCGTCGTAGCTGCACGAATAGCTCGCCGGATTGCCACTGCCGTCGACGCCCGGCCCACACCACAGTCAAATTGGTGTCCGTACCGCTCACGGCGACAGACGCGGTGAATGTCCCCCACTGGTTCAAATTGGCGACGCCGAGCGAAAATTGGCTGTTGTAGTTGTCGGACAGGACGGTAGCCGATCCGTCAGAGTTGATCCTGGCGACTGGATCCAAAACGCGCCATCATGGTTCAGCAGCGCCTTATAGCCGTAGAACCAAGGGGTAGTGGGTATCTTCTGCCATAGCCGTTGTTAGCAGCGTAAGATCAAAATGCGGGAAATGTTAGTCTGAAACAGTATTCCCACGCTGGCCGAATACGAGGTGTTAATAAAATTTCCACCGTCGACAGCGGTCGTATAATCGCTTCGGCCACGGGCCTTTCGGCAGCTCAAGACGGGTAATTCCCGCCAACAGTGGTGTATGACCAGTTATTGTTATACCAACCTTGTTCAAGCGGGTTTTGGTGGTGTACGTGACGAGTAGTCACCGCCCTGGAAATTATCCTGGTAGATAATAGTCGCATTGCCTGCTAGTGGGCAACACGTGATCAACATCGCTATCAAGAGTGTCGATACTGTCTTTTTCATTACTTTCTCCTTTTGTGGGCCTGGTCGAAACGGCCTCACGGATACCGCGCTTCGATACGCCTCGCCGCGTTTTTCTTGACCCAGCCGAAGGGCTGGCGGGCTGCAATTTCGCTAGCCCGCATTATTCATGGCACGTCATCCGTTTGCCCGCCGCTTTGTGCTCCCCTCTCCCTGACGAGAGAGGGGCTGGGGGTGAGGGTGGAACGCCGCGCTTGATGAGCTTGTGCCTCATTTAGCGTTTCCCCCTCACCCAGACCCTCTCCATCCGGAAGAGAGGGAGCACGTGAGTGCCTGAATCGAGATACTCGTCTATCAATTCACGAATAATGCGGGCCAGGGCCGAACTGTCAGCAGGTCCGTTGATGCAAGCCCGCCGAGCTTACATCCTCCGCCGCCTTATACCGACAAGCGATACCAACCCGCAGACGAGAGCGACAAGCGATGCAGGTTCGGGAACCGTCGTAACCACAAGATTGTCTATGACCACGCCATCGACGCCGTTACCGCCCCATGTGGGATCACGGGATATGACGGGTAACCTATCATCGCGAGTCCCGTGCCGCTTGTATATCTCTGAGCCGATGTGTCGTCGTAGCTGCACGAATAGCTCGCCGGATTGCCACTGCCGTCGACCCCGGCCCACACCACAGTCAAATTGGTGTCCGTACCGCTCACGGCGACAGACGCGGTGAATGTCCCCCACTGGTTCAAATTCGGCGGCGCCGAGCGAAAGTTGGCTGTTGTAGTTGTCGGACAGGACGGTAGCCGATCCGTCAGAGTTGATCCTGGCGAGCTGAATCAAAGCGCGCCGTCATGGTACAGCAGCGCCTTATAGCCGTAGAACCAAGGGGTAGTAGGATCTGTACCTGCCATAGCCGTTGTTGAGCAGTGTGAGGTCAAAATACGGCGAATTGTTCGTCTGAAACAGTATTCCCACGCTGGCCAAATACGAGGTGTTCCTAAAATTCCCACCGTCGACAGCAGTCGTATTAATAGCTCCAGGCCAAGGGCCTTTCGGCGGCTCAAGACAGGAATTCCCGCCAACAGTGGTGTATAACCAGTTATTGTTATACCAACCTTGTTCAAGCGGGTTTTGGTCGGCGTACCGTGACGAGTAGTCATTGCCGGTAAAATTATCTTGGTAGATAATCTGGGCATTGCCTGCCGCCAAGCTGCCGGCAATCAACAATAGAACAAACAAAGTAAGTGTTAAGTGTTTCATCTTTCTCTACTCCCTTGCGCTGTGCGCGTTGTTTTTGGCATTGCACCAGGCCGATAGGTTCGATCCTTGCTTGCGCGGGTGCAACATTTGTTTTGAAACCGGTAAATCAGAAACATTCGAGCAGTGTTGTTCGTATTATGGGCGGTGCACTCTCCTTTCCATGCCGCATTCCCGGCATCCGCGTTCTTATCGTCTGGCCATCACCGTATGAGGCAGCCGATCATCGAACATGTCGTTGTACCAGATAGTTGTCGTACCACGCGACGTGCCCATCGACGTAGAGGTAGTCTCCCCCATTGTTGTGGGGCATAGGCCACTGGAGCCACAAGTCAAAATAGGGCGGAATGGTTGATGTCCGGTTCGGATATGACTGTGAAAATGGGTTGCACTGGACTCCGTCTTCCCACATCAACACCATCTTCGAGTTCTTCTTAATATCTGAGAACATCCGACCGTTCATGACACCATTCAACAGGTAGCTATTGTTGTTACCGCAGGCAGAGATATACCACTCTCCTATGACGTTCCCGTTGTTATCAAAACGTGTGCGCACATTTCCCATCTTCGGGCAGGCGAATACGCGTCTGTTATGGATGTAGGGGCATACACTCGACGTCCAGGTGCTTCCTCCAATGCCAAGAGGCTGAGCCCAGTCGGGGTATGGGTTCCCGCTCGGGTCCGACCCAGCCGGGGCATAGGTGCCGGCAGCGCCCCATTGGCTGGTAGTAACAGTGTCCCATTGGCCCACGCATCTGCCGTTGTTATCATCAGCATACATAAACATGCCTTTGCCTATCTGCGTCTCATTGCTGAGGCAGCCTGCCTGCATTGCTTTATCTTTCGCGTTTATAAACACCGGAAACAGTATGGCCGCCAAGATCGCTATAATGGCGATTACCACCAACAATTCGATCAGGGTGAACCCTCGCGACTTATCAGCTCTCATTTCATCCTCCTGATAGCCCCACACGTAGTTCCCAGAACGAGCCTCCGGTTTGACAAGCTTGTAGCGCTGCATCGATTCGTCATCTTCACTCCGAAGAAGCATTTTCATACTTTCCGTGCCAACCAGAGTTCTTGGTGACCGAGTATAGGTCAGGTAAGCGTAGTCCGGATTTTCGTCGGCTTCTCCCCCCACCAACGCAATATCGTCAGGTATTCGCATGCCTAGCTGACTTACAGCCTTGATGATTCCATAAGCCATCGAAAAATACGGAGCCGCAATAGCGGTAAATGCCCTCGGATTTTGAGTAAGCTTTTCAACAACAGCGTCTCGCGTAGGTACGGCGCTATTGTTAGTAGGGATATCGAATACAAGATCTTCTCTGAACTCAATGTCGTTGTCTTTAAGCGCCATTTTGAAGCCGCGGAGATGATCTCTTCCGGCAAGGTCAAAACTCGCCGATGTCGCGTATGCAATCCGCTGGTGACCCAACCTGACGAGATGCTCAGCGGCAATGTATCCGGTCCGGACCTTATCGGTAGTGACGGATGGAATGTCAAGTTCGTATAGACATTGATCGACGAGAACGACTTTAATCCCTCTGCCAATAATGCGCTGAATCGACTCGGCATACTCAGGGTCGACCGAATCCGTAAAGAAAGGAAAAACCAGCATACGTGTAATCGGCTGCTGGCTAACATAGTCCAACAGCGCTCTTTCTTCGATCGGGTCCTAAACAGAGAGTCGCACACCATCAGAGAGTATCCGGAGGTGGCGGCTTCTGCCTGGATGCCCTGCAACATCTCTATGTAATCGGATATTTCTATCCCTGGCATGACCAACCCGACCATTTGATATTCGTTCCGGCAGAAGCGGTGGGCACTACTGGTTTGTGTATGTATGTGCCTTTTCCGTGGTAGCGCACCGCATGACCTTCCTGCTCCAAGTCCTTCAAGGCACGCCGGATCGACATTCTGTCCACACCAAGGCGCTTTGACAGCACTCTCTCTCGGAAGGCAGTTTGGAGCCCTTTTCCAATTCGGATATCTGTTCGATCAGCGTATCTCGCACGCGGACGTAAATCGGACCGCTATCTTCTATGACATTGCTGCTCATCTGCGTAATGGCGCCTTTCCCAGTATAATTCGGCAAGGGGAACCACTGCACCCACTGCACCCACTATCCAATGCACTATACCTCCATATTCTCGGTTTGTCAAGCCTATTTTTACATATTGTTTTGCCGAAGTCGTGCCTATATTTGCCTGGCCACGCCGCAAACGCTTCAGTTACCCTCATCGGGAATTTGTAGCACCCTCTGAAACCAGTTGCGGTAAACGGGTGGTTGCCATATTTTGGCGCATCGGGATTTGACGAGCGAGCACGGCGGGACCGTCATTCAAAACACTGGGCGGGCTGATACTTCGCGGGCGTATGCCCCGAAGCGCCGTATGAGGGGGCGGTGCTCCGGGGTGGGGTGACGGTGTTTCGGGACCTGAGCAGCGAGCACTGCCGTCTAGTTGGGCGGCGGACGGTGTATTCGCCGCGGAGGTCCCGAAACGGGACGTGTTTTTTTCGGTGTTATTCGGGATTTGAGGAGCGGGCACAGCGTGGGCATGGGGAGGCGTGCTCATCAGCCGCTCCGGAAATCCCGAAACGAACCGGCGTGGTGTTCGCCTTACTTCCCGGCACACTTGTATATGTGCGCCTCGAGCGGACCGAATGTATCGCTGAGTTTGCCGCCGTCAACGCCGGCTTTTCTGTTCTCGGATATTACCTGTGCCGATTTTCCGGAGAGACCTCGAATCGAGGCGCCGACCGGTTTGTCGGCGCAATTGACGGCTATAATGTAGCGGCTGCCATTGTATTCCCACTGTGCCGAATGAATGGATTCATCCGACCAGGCGCAGCGCCCCAGTTGTTTTCCCGTCGTGATGACAGGCGTCAGACTGCTAAGCTCGGCGTTCAAAGTCTTGAAATACGGCCACAGCGGTGTATCCGCAATGTACCACTGGTTGCGGCCTTTCTGATTCTTGGACCAGGGCTCACCTGTGTGATAGGCGTACCATATCAGCCCCGTCGCGCCGTGGACAATGCAGATATACGCCTCGCATCTGAGTTCGGCGGGCGTTGGCTCCGACGGGCAACTATCGATTGCGAAAGCCTGCGGGATAACCCATATAGGCTTCAGTCCCTTTGTGGCGCTCATTCCCCGGTCGATCCATTCGCCTATTGTCGACAGCGGCGCGCTCCCTACGAAATATGGGTCCATAATCAGGATGTCGAACGCTCCTACTCCCGAATCGAACACCTCGGGATAGCATATGGCTCCGGCAAACGGCCGATGAGGGTCTTCTCGCACATATTGTCCGTGCGCTTCGATTGCAAGCCGCAGCCTCTCCCCTATCGGCTCATCGAAGCCATACCAGAAGAGGATATTGCCGAAGTCATCGGCGGTCTTGCGATACCTGGCAAACTCAGCCACGGGAGGACAGTTGACTTCCGGGATCACGTATAAACCGGCGTCTTTTGCCATTCGCATGTAGTCATCATCCGGCATCACCCAGGTATTGTGAATGGTATTGAAACCATGGTCGCGCACATCCTTGATTACCGATTCGATATCGAGCATCGGCAGCCCGATCTGCTTTGCTCGATTGTTGAGCTCATTCAAAGCACGCTTCGATACGTGAAAAATCCCCAGCGGGAAAAAAGGCTTGCCGTTTATATAGCAAATCCTGTTTCTATCGAAGGTTACCTCCTCGGGCGCGGGAGCCATGACCTTGATCGGATAGACCTGCGATCCAAGGCTTTTGCCGCTCGCATCGAGGAGCGAAATATCAAGACTGTAATCTCCGACGGGTAAATCCGATGCGTTTCTTTTGATCTCGAATGTGCCCGCCGGAGCCGGCCTGATGGATCTTTGCCAAATCGGCGGCCCCCAGTGGGGGTTGCCCACTTGTATCGCTTGAGAAAATGTCGCGTTACAAGACGTGGCTCCCTCGTCCGGAGGGGACAGCTTTCTTAGGAGGGGCCGAAGGCTCGCAACCACTTTCCAACTCCGCTTGCCGGCAATGCCGACGGCGCCTTGCACCAGGATTTCCTTCTCGGGGTCCTTTGACTGAATATTGCCCCTGAATGCGGGGCTTACCAGCGCGCAATCGAGAATGCTCGCTCGCGCGTCCAGCACCCGGCTTGTGGAAATGACGGCGCCCGCGAAATCGAACACGACATATTGTCTCTTGTAGTCGCCGCTTTCGGGGAGATTCAAAGGCAGGTTTAGTTTTGTCTCGGATGAGGCGGCAGCGCGGGCGGTGCGCCGCATCATCACGGCCCCGGTCTCGGGATCGATGCATGCGACTTGTACGGCGCACGGCGAGCCTGACAGGGACTTGAGTGTCAGCTCGACGCTATTTTGGCCTATCAGCCACCTTTCAGGGGTCGTCAGACCCGTTTCGGGGCTTAGAACAAGATATCGGGAATCGAGCGCCATGCCCCTGAGCAGTCCGAACCTCCCAGGAGTGTGAAATCCGCTGAAAGCTCCTAGAATGGGCGACCAGCATGAGGTTTCGGCATTCGCGCCGCTTCGCTGGGGATAATCACGGCGGAAATTCGCGCGCCACGCGCCGCCCAACGTAGTCGCGGATGATATGCGAAGCGCCGAATAGGGTATTTTTAACTCAGCATACCGCGCATCTTTACCGATGCTGGTTCGGGCAAGCCAGTAACTGTTCCAGCCACCATCCCTGCCGCAAGTGTCATACTGAGCTCCGTTTACATTCACGCAGAACTGGTAGTAAGTTTTTGCATCGCTCGTTGCGCTAAGAAATACTTCGACACAGTCATCCGACCAGACAGGACCACCTTTTTGGGTGACACTTTTCACGAGGGATCTCGTATTGTCATCTTTGCATTCGAACGCGACATACACAGCATCGGAACCGCGACCGACCCAGCAGATAGTCTGGTGAGCGAGATTCTTTTCTCCGGTCGTATAGTCAACGAAGCCGGGTATTTCAGCGGCCCGCGCCCACTCGCTGCTGTCAAGCTTACCATCTATAATGGGGGGTGTGGGCATTTGGGGGACATCGATCTCGGGCAGCGCGCTCTCGCTTGCGAAGAGTGGAATTGCCAGAAGAACATAAGCGATGCTGGTCACAATGGCGGTGTTCAATTTCATTACGGATTAGTACCTCGACTTCACTATGCGGGGGAACCGGAAGCTCGCTATGCGGCGGGGGAACGGCAACTCGAAAAAAACGGCATCGGGGCCTTCGAGTTCCCGCTGCACGCGTGGCACGTACGCCCGGCAAAGGCAGGCCATGTCCGTTCGGGCGGATTTGTAATCCCCGAAACAACTGCTCGAATTACAATGTTGTTCCGGGCATCGGAGATGCCCGGATTGTCCTTTGCGGGCCAGATTGCAAATCTGCCCGAACAGGGGTTGGGGACGGCCTTCACTATGCGGGGAACAGACGCCCCACCCCGTAGCGGGAACTCGAAAAACTCTACCCGAAAGAAGGTATTGAGTTGTCGTTCCCGCCGCACAGTGGCGCTTAATTGGACTCTATCATAAATATCCGGTCCACATATATGTCCGGAACCAGAGTCGGATTGTTTACCGGCGCGAACCAGAAACTCATGTTAGTCGTCAGTGTACGAATCCCCAGGTCATAAGTGTCGTATAGTTGGTTCTTTGCGCCGCCTTGAAGTGTTTCAGTCAGCGTCTCCCCGCCTGAACCTGCGCTATCGTAGATCCCCACGTTGAACGCATTGCCGCTGGTCCCATTACATTTAACCTTTACAACGGCGTAGCAGTGCCATTTCCCCGCATTTGCAATCCAAGATGGAACAGGATACTGGACAGACCAGTCAACGTTGTTTCCTATCATCTCCGCGGCATAACCGGTCGAGGCCGTTGAATCAACGACCATCGTCGCCACGGAGGTTGGGTAGCCCATCTGGAACATGTTATTCGGCACATCTATCCAGTCCGTCAGACCCACGCATTGACTGGGCACAGTAGCGACAGGACGGCACTGGGAAAGAAGAGCGGTCTGCGCGGTGCTGTCAAGTGGTACCCCTTCTCCGAAGTAAGTAGCGTTATACTGCTTGGCGGTCGAGATGAAGCTGTTACACGCCGTGACCTGGTCCGACGGACCATAGAAAGGCAGGTTGCCTATCACCTGCTGTTGCTTGAATGCCGGGTAGCCCATCATCCACGCCAGATTGAGCGGCAGGCTGTCGCGCTGCACCCGGGTGCTAAGCGTAGGATTACTCGCCACAGCCGCCGCCGCGCTGTTCAACAACTGCTGGGCCTGGTTCATTACCGAGCAAGTCAGGAAATTGATGTTCGTGTTGCCACAAGTTGTTGGGTATCCCGCTGCCAGCGCGGCATTGTAAATGGTCGTCAGATACGACGATATGTACGGTCCCGCGGCGCCA
The DNA here is from genome assembly GCA_963823885.1 of uncultured bacterium. GTDB lineage: Bacteria > Armatimonadota > UBA5829 > UBA5829 > UBA5829 > CAWGNL01. Next base: position 671 of record CAWGNL010000108.1, on the reverse strand, counting down.
TAATAACCATTACAGAATTCATTCACCAGCGTGGTCTCACTGAGTGACGGATTCCAAAGCAGATGAGCCAGAACCCAGCACTTGAGTCTGCAGAAATCACCACATGGACATTGGTAATCACCTTCGTCAAAGACACCTGTTACGTTGCCCGCAAAATAGCTCATGTTGGGGCCAAAAAGGTTCAAGGTGGGGTAGGGCATCATGTAACTTGCGAAGTCCGTAACGTAGTCCCAAATCCACAGATTCGAACTTATTGCCTTCCAACCAGTAAGCTGATTCTGGAAGGTGGCATTCGCAGAGTTGTTGAGCGGCTCGAGAAGATTGGTGCCGCTGCCGGTGCAAAGCTGGATCACGACATTGCCGGCCGGTTTTGTTACCTGCGGCGGCGTGGTGCTGTACCAATAAGCAAGTGTATGGACCATAACGTTCGGATATTGGGCCTTTATACCAGCCGCCACGTTATTCACGAATTGGATGAGCGGTCCCGCCTGTGAACCCTCCGTGTTTGCGGCAGCCGTACAGACAGTGCACTGGCAATAGCCGTTATTGTCGTTTTGCTCGACCGTAACCATGGCGGTACCGGGATTCGCCGCGATCATCGCCAATACATTGGTAATGACCTGCTGCTGCATCGCGGTATTCGTGAGGCACAGTTGAGCGTTGGTGGACAC
>CAWGNL010000107.1:0-10561 GCA_963823885.1 uncultured bacterium | reverse complement strand
AATAGATCCAGTCGACTCCAACGGAAACTATTTGACTCAACTGTGCTGCACGAATACCGCGATGCAGCAGCAGGCCACTGCCAATGTGTTGGCTGAGATCGCGGCGAATCCCGTCCACGATGGTTACGGTCATGCAAAATGACAACACTAACTATTGCCAGTGTTCCGTCTGCACGTCCGCCGCGAATGCGGAAGGATCCCAGGCTGGACCGGTCATCCGATTCGTGAACGCCGTGGCTGCTGGTGTAAAGGCCCAATATCCGAACGTTCTGGTCCGAACACTTGCCTACGAGGTACAGCACTACGCCGCCGGAGGTAACAAAACCGGCGAGCAATGTCCTGATCCAGCTTTGCGATATCGGCGCCGACTTTGTCGAACCGCTGACCAACTCAGCAAATGCAACTATACAAACCGAGCTTACTGGCTGGAAGGCGATAGCCCCGAACCTGTGGATGTGGGACTATCCCGCGAACTTCGGGTAATTTTATTATGCCGCAGCCCGATCTCAATGTCTTCGGCCCCAATATCAGCTATTTTGCCGCGAACAACGTAACGGGTGTTTTTGAAGAAGGTGACTATGAGAGCCATGCGGCGATTTTGAGACTCAAGTGCTGGGTTCTCGCTCACTTGCTTTGGAATCCGTCCTTGAACGAGACCACGCTGGTGAATGAATTCTGTAATGGTTATTATGGCGCAACGGTGGTACATATCATCATATCTCACCACAATTTATAATGCCGCGACATCAGCGGGATATCCGATAGGTGAGAGCAATGCGAATTGGAACTTCCTGACTCTTGCGACTATGAACCAGGCCCAGCAGTCCTTGAACAGCGCCGCGGCGGCTGTGGCGGGTAATCCTACTCTTAGCGCGCGGGTGCAGCGCGACAGCCTGCCGCTCGAGCTGGCATGGGTGCTGTGTAACCCGGCATTGAAGCAACAGCAGGTGATAGATAACCTGCCTTTCGATGGTCCCACGAACCAGGTAACGGCGTGCAACAGCTTCATCTCGACTGCCGTGGAATATAACGCAGGTTTCATGTCGGAAGGCCAACCACTTGACAGCGCCGGTCTTCTTGCTCAGTGCCGTCCTGTCGCAACCGTGCCCAGTCAATGCGTGGGGCTCACGGACTGGATAGATGTGCCGAATAACATGTTCACCATCGGCTATGGCCCCACTGTGGCGTGTATAACCGTTGACTCAACGGCCTCCACCGGTTATGCCGCGGAGATGGCGGGAAACACCACGGACTGGTGTGTTACGTACAATATTCCGCCCTGGATTGCCAATGCGGGAAAATGGCAATGCTACGTCGTTGTAAAGTATACTGGTACCGCAACCAGCGGCAATGCGTTCCAAGCGGGGATCTACAATAATAGCGCGGGCACAGCCGTCAAGACGCTGACACAGACAGTTCAAAGCGCGTATAACGGTCTATATGAGACCTATAGCCTTGGGACTCAGACACTGACGACGGGAATGGAGTTCTGGTTTGCGCCGGTGAACAATTCGAAGGTTACGGACGTATATGTGGACCGGATATTTATGATAGAGGCCAATTAGGCGGAAATTGATAATTAATAATTGATAATGGGGTCGCAGCCACCGAGCCATGCGTGCAGCGGGAACTCGAAGGCCCAATGCCGGGGGGTTTCTTCGGCCTGTCGTTCCCGCCGCATAGGTGGTGTGCCACCCGTTTCGGGAAAGGGGTTTCCCGAAACAACGGGGCGGGGTTGTCGCCATCGCCGCATAATGAAGTCGAGGGTACTAATTGGTAATGAAATTGAACGCCGCCGTCGTGGCCGGGATCGCTTGTGCTCTTCTGGTGGTTCCGTTATTTGCAAGCGAGAGCGCGCTGCCCGAGATCGATGTCCCCGAAATGCAAACATCCCCCATTATAGATGGTAAGCTTGACAGCAAGCAGTGGGAGCAGGCCAGCCAAATACCCGGGTTGGTTAACTACTTCACTGGCGAGAAGAATGTTGCTCACCAGACTATCTGCTGGGTCGGTCGCGGTTCCGATGCCCTGTATATTGCCTTCGGAATGCAAGGATGACGACACGAGCCAGGTGCGGAGAAATATCAGGCAGAGGGACGGCGCGGTTTGGGTGGATGACTGTGTCGAGGTATTCTTGAGCACAACAAGCGACGCAAAGACCTACTACCAGTTCTGTGTAAGCGCCAGCGGAGCGCAATACGACGCTCGTGACAGAGATGCAAGCTGGGACGGTTACTGGCTTGCTCGAACCAGCATTGGTAAAGACGCGTGGTACGCTGAGTTGAAAATACCATATTCCACGCTTGGTATATCATCCAGGACTAATTTGGACGGCACGTGGCGTGCAAATTTCTGCCGTGATTATTGGCGGCACGGCGGGGCGGATGCCGAACTCTCCTGCTGGTCGCCCACTTTTAGCGGATATCACACTCCCGAGCGATTCGGACTGCTCAAGGGGATGACCCTCGACTCTCGATATCTTGTTCTGAGCCCGGAAACAGGCCTCAAGGCCCCTGAAAGGTGGCTGATAGGCGCCAATAACGTCGAGTTGACACTCAAATCCGTGTCAGGCTCGCCATGCGCCGTACAAGTCGCATGCATCTGCATCCCGAGACCGGGGCCGTGATGATGCGGCACACCACCCGCGTTGGCGCCTCATCCGAGACAAAACTCAACGTGCCTTTAGATCTCCCCGAAAGCGGCGACTACATGCGACAATACGCCGTGTTCGATTCCGCGGGCGCCGTCATTGCCGCAAGCCGGGTGCTGCGCGCACGGACGAGCATTCTGGATTGCCTGCTGGTGAGCCCTGCATTCAGGGGCAATATTCAGTCGAAGGACCCCGAGAAAGAGATATTGGTGCAAGGCGCCGTCGGCATAGCCGGGCAAGCAGAGATGGAAAGTGGTTGCGGTCCTTCGGCCCCTCCTAAGAAAGCTGTCCCCTCCGGACGAGGGAGCCACGTCTTGTAACGCGACATTTTCTCAAGCGATACAAGTGGGCAACCCCCACTGGGGGCCGCCGATTTGGCAAACGTCCATCGAGCCGGCTCGGGCGGGCACATTCGAGATAAAGAGAAACGCATCGGATTTACCCATCGGGGATTACAGCCTCGATATTTCGCTGATCGATGAGAACGGCCAAAGCATTGGATCGCAGTCGTTTCCGATCAGGGTCCTGGCTCCCGCGCCCGAGGAGGTAACCTTCGATAGAAACAGGATTTGCTATATAAACGGCAAGCCTTTCTTTCCGATAGGGATTTTTCACGTATCGAGGGTTGCTTTAAATGAGCTGAACGATCGAGCAAAACAGATCGGGCTGCCGATGCTCGACCTCGAATCGGTAATTAAGGATGTGCGCGACCACGGTTTCAATACCATTCACAATACCTGCGCGATGCCGGATGATGACTATGTGCGAATGGCAAAGGAAGCGGGTTTATACGTGATCCCGGAGGCCGAATGTCCGCCGGTGGCTGAGTTTGCCAAATATCGCAAGACTGCGGAGGAATTTGGTAATATCCTTTTCTGGTACGGTTTCGATGAGCCGGCGGGGGAGAAGATGGAGCGTGCAATAAAGGCACACGAGCAATATGTGCGAGAAGACCCTGATCGGCCGACTTCCGGAGCTATAAACGAGCCTGCGCTGTTCGATTCAGGAGCAAAAGCGTTCGACATTCTGATGATGGACCCATATTTCGTGCGGTTCGCGCCGCTGTCGAAGATAGGTGAATGGGTAGACGAGGGAATCAGTGCCACGGGGGGGACCAAACCCATCTGGGTTATCCCTCAGGCTTTCGCAATCGATTATAACAACTATTCGGAACCTACACCCGTGGAACTCAGATTCCAGGCATATATCAGCATTGTCCACGGCGCAACGGGGCTCGATTGGTACGCCTATCACACAGGTGAGCCTTGGTCCAAAAACCAGAAGGGCCGCAATCAGTGGTGCATTTCGGACACGCCGCTGTGGCCGTATTTCAAAATTTTAAACGCCGAGATCAATAGTCTGGCGCCTGTCATCACAACGGGAAAGAGAGTAGGGCGCTGTGCCTGGTCGGATGAATCTATCCATTCGGCACAGTGGCAATACCATCACAACCGCTACATTATAGCCGTCAATTCAGCCGATAAACCGATTTGTGCCTCGATTCAAGGTCTCTCTGGACAATCGGCACAAGTATTATTCGAGAATAGGAAAGTCGGCGTTGATGGCGGCAGACTCAGCGATTCTTTCGGTCCGCTCGACGTGCACATCTACAAATGCAGGTAAGTAACTTCGGCACTCAGATAACACGCCCTCGATTTTTCATTGACTGAGAATCCCTCACGTGCTATACTTTATTCGATGGATTTGTGCCAAGGAGGTTCCGGCGTGCCTAAGAAGATATTGGCTTGCGATGACGAGAAACACATAGTCCGCCTGGTTCAAGTGAATCTCGAACGGGCGGGATATCAGGTAGTTACGGCAAATGATGGAAAAGAAGCCCTCCAGGTGGTGGCGGATGAGAATCCCGATCTGGTCGTGCTCGACGTTATGATGCCCTATATGGATGGATTCGAGGTGCTGCAAAACCTGCGCCGCAACCCCACCACGAGAGACATACCTGTTATTATGTTAACCGCCAAAGCTCAGGACACTGATGTATTCAAGGGCTGGCAGTCGGGCGTCGATTGTTACCTGACAAAGCCTTTCAACCCAATAGAACTCCTCGCATTCGTTAAGAGAATATTCGACTCCCTGGACGGCGGCCCTGACGGCGATAAACGATACGATATAAATATCTAGGGGCTAGGATTTAGTTCCTACGCTTTTGCCGGTGTATCGGGAATCTTGTTCCCGATACGCACTTAGTTTCGGGAACAAGATTCCCGAAACACCCGTTACGGCATTCTATCAATCAATTGCCGGTGTATCGGGAGTCTTGTTCCCGATACGCACTTAGTTTCGGGAACAAGATTCCCGAAACACCCGTTACGGCATTCTATCAATCAATTGCCGGTGTATCGGGAGTCTTGTTCCCGATACGCACTTAGTTTCGGGAACAAGATTCCCGAAACACCCGTTACGGCATTCTATCAATCAATTGCCGGTGTATCGGGAATCTTGTTCCCGATACGCACTTAGTTTCGGGAACAAGATTCCCGAAACACCCGTTACGGCATTCTATCAATCAATTGCCGGTGTATCGGGAGTCTTGTTCCCGATACGCACTTAGTTTCGGGAACAAGATTCCCGAAACACCCGTTACGGCATTCTATCAATCAATTGCCGGTGTATCGGGAATCTTGTTCCCGATACGCACTTAGTTTCGGGAACAAGATTCCCGAAACACCAGTTACGGCATTCTATCAATCAATTGCCGGTGTATCGGGAGTCTTGTTCCCGATACGCACTTAGTTTCGGGAACAAGATTCCCGAAACACCCGTTACGGCATTCTATCAATCAATTGCCGGTGTATCGGGAGTCTTGTTCCCGATACGCACTTAGTTTCGGGAACAAGATTCCCGAAACACCCGTTACGGCATTCTATCAATCAATTATGCAGCTAAGCACTAGGGGCTAGGATTTAGTTCCTAATTAGATCGGAGCGCGACAGTGAACGATAGAAAATCGCTTGCAATCATCCTCGGAACGGCTGTAGGCATTGCCGCCGTGGCGGCGACCGTGAGCATATATGTCGCAAAGCACCGCGAGCACACACCCGATCCTGTGGATGTCAACGACATATTCCAGGCAGCGCGCCAAACGGTGCAAAGGCTCGACGAGGCCGTCGAGATGCTCCGCAAAGCCGGGGCGTGACCGGGGTTAGCATGCTTCGCGGATGACCGTCCCGAAGCCTGCAAGGAACCCCGGCCGTTGTTTCGGGAAACCCTTTTCCCGAGACTCCGGAGGCTTCCTGGGAATGCGGGTTGACGCGCGATAATATATGTTATGTTAACCAGCCTCATTGCGAGCAACCTCCCGATCCCCCATTTAGCGCTTCCTTCGGATATCTTCGAAGGAACTTGACGTAAAGCCATCGGCCATCCACTACCGGCTGTCCGCTATCTGATATTTCCTGATTGTCGCCGCGGTCTTGCTGGCCGCCGCATAGAGGCATTCCGGGCTTTCCGCTCTCCGCTAAATGCTCTATGGGGCCTACGAAATCTTCTCGGAAATGCTCTTTGCCTGCGAGAAGAGCAGCAGGTAGTCCCGTCCTCCGGCTTTCGAGTCCGTGCCGGACATATTGAACCCGCCGAACGGATGAACCCCCGCCAGCGCGCCGGTCGATTTGCGGTTGTAGTACAGATTCCCGACGTGGAACTCTTCTCCGGCCTGGTCCATTTTCTGCCGGTTCGTGGTGTACACGGAGCCTGTCAGTCCGTACTCGGTGCAATTGACGATGTCGAGGGCGTCTTGAAAGTCCTCTGCCCGAATCACCGCCAGCACTGGACCGAAGATCTCTTCCTGTGCGATTGTCGAGTGTCTGTCGACCCCGGTAAATATGGTGGGTTCGATGAAGCAGCCCGGTCCGTCGATCTTACTGCCTCCAAGAACCAGATCGTGTTCCCGCTTGCCGATCTCTATATAGTCCAGAATTTGCGCCATCGCCTTGGGATTGATCACGGGGCCCATGTATGTGTCCGGGTCCTGAGGCAGACCCACTTTGATCGCTTTGGTCTTGGCAACGAGCTTCTCCACGAACGAATTGTAAGCGCTGTTGACCACCACGGCGCGCGAGCAGGCCGAGCATTTTTGGCCCTGGTATCCGTAGGCGGAGACCATGACCCCGGTGGAGGCGGCATCCAGGTCGGCCTCGTCGTCCACAATAATCGCGTTCTTGCCCCCCATCTCAGCCACGACACGCTTGATCCATATCTGTCCCGGTTGATGATGAGACGCCAACTCATTTATGCGCAGGCCCACTTGCTTGGACCCCGTAAAGGAAATGAATCGCACCAACGGGTGCGCCACGAGCACCTCTCCGATGTCGCTGCCGGATCCGGTTACGAGGTTGACAACGCCGGGCGGCAGACCGGCTTCTTCAAGGACTTGCACAAACCACTTTGCGCAGGTCGGCGCATCGCTGGATGGTTTGAGCACCACGGTATTTCCCGCAACCCAGGCGCCAGTGGTCATGCCCATCATAATTGCCACGGGGAAGTTCCACGGCGGAATGACGGCCCCCACCCCCAGCGGAATGTATCTCAACTCGGTTTTCTCCGATGCCAACCGAGTGATCGGCTGCTCTCCCCCATAGCGCAGCGCCTCCAACCCATAGAACTCGATCAGATCTATACCCTCAGCCGTGTCCGCATCGGCCTCCACCCAGCTTTTGCCGGTCTCATAGACCATAAGAGCGCTGAAGAGATTACGGCGTTCGCGGAGCATGTCGGCGACTTTGAATGCGAGTGTGGCCCTCTCCTCCGCGGACGTGCGCGACCATTTCTTGAAAGACTCGGAGGCCGTCTCGACAGCCCTGGTCGCTATTTCGGGGGTGGCTCTGGGAAAGACGGACACCACCTGGTTGTAGTCCGACGGGTTGTGCGAAACGAACACGTCGGGCGCGTTCACGCGCTTCCCACCGATCACCATGCGGGTCACTCTTTTCCCAGCCGCTCCTCTACGTATGCCAGCGCATCGAACATCTGCCGGCGAATATCGGGCTTGGAGAAATCCTGAAATGCTTCATTGCGAAACTCCGGTCGCTTGATAACGCTCAACTCTTTATCCTCCCACGAAAAATAGTTGTCGGTTGACAGTCGCTAGTCGGGACCTCTCGCACACGGGTAGCTCCTGCCCTGGATGGAGATTCCCTTCCCTGGGTGGCGATTTTGAATCGCCCCCCTACCCTCCCGACGGATTTGCCAATCCGGCGGAACTGCTGCACTGATTATACTGCTGGGGCCGTTATATGGCAACTCGGCTCCTGGTGGAGTCCAGAGGCGAAGCCTTTGGTGGGGGTTTGGGGGCAACGCCCCCAAAAAGCTCCCGCAAAACTCAACTCACTCTCAGAGTCGGCGGAAATTGGCGCTGCTTCCGCCAACGTGGTATACTACTACTTACAAACCGGAGCCGGAAGCTGGGTCCGAACCCGGTCTGCTCCGTCACTACCTCCATGGCAAAAGACAAACTTCGCAGGACTTACCGGATTGCGGCGACAATCTTGGCCGCAGCCGCGCTCGCACTGGCCGCGACGGGACTGGCCATTCAGTTTCGCATTCACGTGTCCAATGAATGGCAGCAATTCGCACACCTGCCGAAAGCAGAATTCCCGCTCGCGGCGACACCGTGCTGGTTTTCGCCCCCCACTCGGATGATGAGACCCTGGGCTGCGGCGGAATGCTTGCGCTGGCTGCGAGAAACGGGGCGAAAGTCCACGTGGTACTGGTGACAAATGGTGACGCATTCAGATTCGCCGCCTATCGAGCCTTGAGAACCATAAGAATGACCCCGGATAAATACGTTTTCTTCGCCTACAAACGGCAGCGGGAGACAATCAACGCGCTGCGGGCGCTGGGCGTTAAGCAGGAATCGGTGACGTTCCTGGGTTACCCCGATAGAGGCACGGCGCGCATGTGGGATGTGTACCTGGGGCAGGGAGAAGTTGTACCGTTCCCGCACCACTGACTCGGAGTATTCTCCCTACACGAACTCATTTACCACCCACGCTCCCTACTGTGGAGAGAGCCTGATGGACGATATCGAGGAGATACTCAGGCGCGTGCGGCCAACCGACGTTTATCTGCCTCATCCCGACGATAACCATCCCGATCACTACGCCACTTACTGCTTCGTCTCCGCCGCGCTGCAGCAGTTGGATTCTGAAGGCGAGTCGTTCGCGCGCAAGATCAGGGAGCACACATATCTGGTCCACAGAGGAGACTGGCCCACCCCGACGGGCAATCATCCGCGGGTGCGCCGCTTCCCTACCGCATGCGCTGGTGGGCGGCGACACAAACTGGTACACCCTCGATTTACCGGCGGATATCGCCGCCGCCAAGCTGCGAGCGATAAAGTGCTACCACACACAGACCGCGATGGAACCATCGTTCATGTACAGTTTCGCGCGCGGGAATGAGATTTTCGGGGACATGCCGGGACGCCACATCGCGCAGGTGGCGCCGGGGACGGTCAAGGTCGACGGAAAGGCAGAGGACTGGCCCAAAGTAACCCCCGGCGGTAATCGATCCGATTGGAGACTACGTGATGGCAGGGATGACCAAGGGCGGCGACGTGCGCTCGGTCTACCTGGTAAAAGATAACGAATTCCTCTACATTCGTGTGGACTGCGTAAGGCGTCTTTCCAGGCAGATTACTTATGTCATCAACCTGCGCGGCCTCAACGCCAAGAACGACGACAGCCGCTGGCAGCGTGGTCATCAGGCGATTTAGGAGCAACCCGCCCGACACCATCTGGGCCAGCAGCGGCAACATCCTGGAGGTGGCCGTCCCCCTGGAGAAGATCGACTTCGATCAGGCGCTCTTCATCCAGGTGAGGACGTCTTTTATGAAGTTCACCGTTGATGACACGGGCTGGCAGGAGATACCCAGCGGGTGAAGGCGGGTGACGGGTGATAGGTGATGGGTTTCAGGCGCTTTAGGTGTTGGAAGGGCAATTTCCCCTCCCTTCCCCATCACCTGATATCCACTGGCACTTTCACCACCACCTTGCATACCGGACAGGTGCTCCGAAGCGAATGCAGGGCATGTGGCCATCCTGATGGTAATAGAATCATGAACATCCCCTCGCGCATGGTTATGAAATCGCCCTCGCCCTCCAGGGTAAATAGTCTTTGTCCGCCTGAAACTCACCTTGCTTCAGACTGCTGATGCCGGGATACCCGATGAACTCGGTTCCACTCGCGACATATCGAATGTCGATATAGGCGCGATGGGCCTCCCACTTGCCCTGCTCGCGGGGCCTTGTGTCGTAGCGCTGCACGATTGCGTGGCACTCCGTCCCTTCGATATCGTGCCTGCCCGGTTCCATCGAATCGAAATCCTGACTCCTAAGATTCTCCAGCGCAGCCTCGATTCCCTTGCCCAACCCATAATATTGGGCGGCGTTTGCAATGCTGTCGGTTATCATATGGTAGCTCCTTCGAAATAGAAGTCAGAAGTCGGAGGTCAGAAGGGACCTCGCGACCACGGGTCTTCTCTTTCCGATGGTCCGGCGTTTCCGAACGCCGGACCCAGTTAATGCGGGTTTGCAACCCATGAGCACACGCTCTCATTTCCATCTATATTGATGAAGGCGAAGCCTTCGTGCATAATTCCTTCGGAAATAGCGGAAAGCTGAAAGTGGAAAGCGAAAAGCCCGGAACTTCCGCCCCACGGACAGAGAGAGTTCAGGCCCACGCCGCACATATGGCGGGGCCGTTTTAAAACACTGCTCGCTCTGATACTTCGCGGGCGTATGCCCCGAAGCGCCGTATGAGGAGGTGACGCCTCGGCCGGGTCTGCGCCTTTGGGCCGGCAGGAGTTGCTCTGGGATGCCTTCTGGATGCGTCATTTTTGTCTCCTTGCGGGAGTTCGTTTCGTAATTAGGTGATAATTGTACCTAGCTGGTAATT
>CAWGNL010000106.1:0-22456 GCA_963823885.1 uncultured bacterium | reverse complement strand
TTGCGCCTCCAACAGCCCCGCATACCCCGAATCCGGGTCCGCGGGGTCGGGCAAAGGCGTGGGGTTGTGCAGTTGCAGGATGTCCACGTGATCCGTGCCCAGCTTCCGCAGGCTCGTTTCCAGGTCCGCGAGCACTCCTTCGCGGCTCGTGGACAGGCTCTTCGTGGCGATCACGACGCCCTCGCGCACGTCGCTAAAGGCGCGCCCCAGCTTTTCCTCGCTGTCGGTGTAAGCGCGCGCGGTGTCGTAGAGATTGATCCCGGCATCGAATGCCCGCCGCAGGATTCGCACCGCCTCGGGCACTTCGACGCGCTGCAAAGGCAATACCCCGAAAGCCGTGCGGGTGACTTCTAAACGCGTTTTTCCAAGCAGGGTGGTTTCCATGGTAGGTTATAGCAGAGAGCGGAGTGGTACGGGAAGTATCGTCAGCCACCACGTCCTTTTGAGGTCACAATTTGTGACCTCAAAGAATTCCATTCGTCTCGGGCTAAGCTAAACATGAAGTCTTCCGGAAACCGATCTAGGTTGCGCTACACGGCCTGGTTAAACGCCTTGGTGGACCCCCCCCATACAGCCTGGCTAGGTCCGCGTCGAGAATAACCCTGTGAAGTCGACCGAGATAGCGGTCCCGGTCCGTCGGGCACGCCCCAGGTCAGTCCGGGATATCATCCCGTTCCAGGATGGTTTCCAATTGACCGACCAGAGTGGCAAATCGTCGACAGCCGTATCCCAGACGCGGTCCAAGTCGATGTCAAAATCGGCATGCACAAGCCTATTGCGCATCGCTGTGATACCTGGCCAAGGAATGCAAGACAAGGCCGCCTTGCTCTCGGGACGGATCTTGCTGGCAGCCTCGCCGACAACTTCCACAGCGCGGACTATTGCAAACGCAAGCATTCGATCGGTATCCAAGTCGCTCCGCGAACGCCCCGAAGCAAACCCTATAGCTTCCCTCGCGGCATCCAGCATATGGCGAAGACGCAGAATGTCCTCTTCAAGCAGCATAATGGACCTCGGCTTCAGAGAGCACCCTGTCCCTGAAGTAACGACTCAGGTCTCGAGGAGTGCGCAAGTCCACCTTGCGTCCGACGATTTCAGACAGATCGATCTCCATAGAGGCCATGCGAATCAGGCCGACGGAGGCGCCTGGCTCGAACTCGACCAGCACATCAACGTCGCTATCCGGCCTAAAGTCGTCACGAATGACAGAGCCGAAAAAAGACAACTTCGCGATGTGGTTTTGCCTGCAAAAGCGCGCTATACGTTCATCGTCCACCATAATACGTGACTTCAATTACACGTCCCTCCGCTGCGCTACCCAAGAGATAGAGCAGCGGCTCTCCACTCTCTGCTCTCTGCTTTCCGCCATCCCTAAGCGTGCCAGTCGACGTTGGTGACTTCTTTCGCGTGGGCTTCGATGAAGGCCTTGCGCGGCTCGACGTGGTCGCCCAGGAGCACCGTGAACATTTCGTCGGCTTCGATCGCGTCTTCCACCAGCACCTGCTTGATGGTGCGGCTCTCGATGTTCATCGTGGTATCCCCGAGGTCCTCGGCGTCCATCTCGCCAAGCCCCTTGAACCGGGTGACCATGACATCTTTCTTGTTGCCGAGCGACTTTAGAATCTCTTCCCGCTCCTCGTCGCCTTTCGCATAGAAAACCTTGTCCTTGCCGGCCTTGATCCTGAAGAACGGCGGCTGCGCGATAAAGATATGGCCGTCATCCACCAGCGGCTTCATGTATCGATAGAAAAACGTCAGCAGCAAAGTGCGAATGTGGCTGCCGTCAACGTCCGCGTCGGTCATGATGATTATTCGGTCGTAGCGCAGCTTGGACTTATCGAAAGTCGCTGTAAAGCCATTCTTCTTGCCGCCGCCATTGCCGCTGTCGCCATTCTCCTCGCCGAAGTCCAACTCGCCGTTTTCGTCTTCGGCGTCGCTGTCCATCGAGGAGTGAGTGATTCCCGTCCCCAGCGCCGCCACCAGCGACTTGATCTCCTCGTTTTCGAGCGCCTTGTCCATGCGCGCCTTTTCGACGTTTATGATCTTGCCGCGCAGAGGCAGAATCGCCTGATAGAGCTTGTTCCGGCCCAGTTTCGCGTTGCCGCCGGCGCTCTGGCCCTCCACCAGGAACAGTTCGCACTTGGAAGGGTCACGCTCGATGCAGTCGGCCAATTTCCCTGGCAGCGAGGAGTTCTCCATCGCGGACTGGCGCTTCACCATATCGGCGGCCTTGCGCGCGGCCTCGCGGGCCCTGTGCGCGGTGAGGGCCTTCTCGATGATCCTCTTCGCGGCGGTCGGGTTCTCCTCGAAGAACTCGCCCAGCTTCTCGCCGACCACCGAGTTCACGATTCCCTTCGACCTCGCTGTTGCCCAGCTTGGTCTTGGTCTGACCCTCGAACTGCGGATGGTAAAGCTTGACCGAGATAACCGCGGCCAGCCCCTCGCGGACGTCGTCGCCCTGGAGGTTGGGGTCCTTTTCCTTCAAGATCCCTGCCTTGCGCGCGTAGTTGTTGATGACCCTGGTGATGGCGGTCTTAAAGCCCGACAGGTGCGTGCCGCCCTCCTGCGTGTGAATGTTGTTCGCGAAGGTGAGAATGTTCTCCTGGAACGACTCGTTGTACTGCCAGCGCCACCTCCACGGAGGTCTCCTCGCGTTCGCCCACGAAATAGACTACCCTGTGCAGCGGGTTCTTGTTGCGGTTTAGATGCTCCACGAACTCCGCGATGCCATTCTTATAGTGGAATGTGCGGGTCGCCTCTTCGCCTTCCTCGGCAAACTCGTTTGTGAAGACAATGGTGAGGCCCTTGTTGAGGTACGCAAGCTCGCGCAGGCGGCTGACGAACATGTCCGGGTGATAGACGATCTCTCCGAATATTTCCGGGTCCGCCATGTATCTGGTGGTGGTGCCGGTGCAGTCGGAATCGCCGATCTCTTTGAGCGGCGCGCACGGGACCCCGCGCTCGTATTTCTGGTAATAGCGATTGCCGTTCTGGCAGACCGTGACCTCGCACCACTCGGAAAGGGCGTTCACCGCCGAGACACCCACTCCGTGCAGCCCGCCGGAGACCTTATATGCCCCTCCGCCGAACTTGCCGCCCGCGTGCAGGATCGTCATCGCGACCTCCACGCCGGAGATTCCTTCCTCGGTATGTATGCCCGTCGGGATTCCGCGGCCGTCGTCGACCACGCTGACAGTATTGTCACTTGCGAGGATGACATCTATGCGCGTGCAGTAACCCGCCAAGTGCTCGTCGATCGAGTTGTCCACCACTTCCGTGAACAAATGATGAAGCCCGCGCGAGGTGGTATCGCCGATATACATAGCCGGGCGCATTCGCACGGCTTCCAGACCTTTGAGAACGTGGAGTTGGTCAGCATCATAGATCATATCGCTGCTGACTTCGGTATTAGAGTCTATCCCTTCGAGGATGTCGTTTTCTTCGTTTTGATCCGCCATCTGGTGCTCCGAAATTAATATCTTACAACTGAAATCCTATACAGGTTGTTACTGAACTTGAAATGCTGCCTCGGATTTCAGTTGTAAGATACCTGGAAGACAGCACTGACCTTCCATACTACTGAAAGGCCCCATTGATTTTCCGGCGATGGCCTTTTTTGATCGCGGCTATGCCGCGTCAGGCCATTCCATGTACGCCGCATAAGCCGCGCCACCGGTCCTCGTGACACCGGTGATCCAGCGGCTGATGTAAGCGCGAAATTCACATTTTTCTGCTTGCATGAACTACTTAATTATAACACTTTCGGACGTGGAAGGGAAGGGCGGCTGGAGCGAGGTTACGAGGGTACGAGGTTGCGGGCTTGCACCGGGTACCCTCGTACACTCGTAACCTTGTGGGCCGCGCCTTGATTTTCGAGCGAATAGCGGTTATCATTGCCTTGTTCCTCACTGCCCTTCCCGGAGCTTTCGGCATGAATGACAGCACACAAATGATCTGGTCCGACGATGCGAACAAGACCGCAATGGGCGGATTCGACCCCAACGCTACCCGCATGAGCGGGGGCGAGCGCACCACCATGGCGGCGAGCGTGCAGGCAATCACCCTGGAATGCGTCCCCGGCAATAGCCATGCCATGGCCGCGCAAAACACCCGCGAGCACGTTTTGGTGAAGATGACGGCCAGCGGGATGGCGATGGGCGCGCGAATGCCCGTGAACCTGTGTTTGATCCTCGACCGCAGCGGCTCGATGGAAGGCCCGCCAATCGAGTTTATGAAGCAGGCGTGCTATTACGTAGTCGACTTGCTGGAGCCTAATGACGTGCTCTCCGTCGTCGCCTTTGAGGAGACCGCGCAGGTGATAATGCCCGCGCGGCGGGTGGTCAACAAGGCCCTCATCAAGGAGCATATCAGCCGGATCGACGTCGGCAATACCACCAATCTCTACGATGGCATCGCCGCCGGCGCGAGCCAGATCGCGTCGGTCGCCTCGCCGGGCTACGTGAATCGCGCACTGCTCTTTACCGACGGCGAGCCGACCGCCGGAAACAAAGATTTCAACTCCATCGTCGGCCAGGTCGCCGAGCAGAAGAGCCGGGGCGTCACCGTGACGGCGCTGGGTTTCGGCGGCGAATACAACGAAGAGCTGCTCGCCGCAATCGCCAAGCGCAGCGGCGGAAACTACTACTATATCACCCGCCCCGATCTGATCCCGGAGATCTTCCGCAAGGAACTCGAAACCCTGATGATGATCGTCGCCCGCAACGTCCGTATGCGCGCGCAGTTGTCGCGGTGGGTTCAGGTTCGCCAGATTTATGGCAAGCTCCCGACTTTCGGCCATCGCTCGGCTGAGGTGACGCTTTCCGATATGGAGCGGAGCGAGACCCGGACAGCCCTGATCGAGCTGGGCTTTGAACCCAGGCCCGGGGGCACGTATCGGGTCCTCAAAGTGGAAGTCACCTATGACGACTCGATTTCGGGCCGCACCGAGACCGTGATGGGCGACGTGGTGGTGGAGTTCACCGCCGACGCCGCCCTGGTCGCGTCGGGAGTCAACGCTCTCGTTGGGCGCGAGCTCGAGGTGGCCGAAGCTTCCAAGAATCTGGAGAAGACCGTTATGGGGATGCGCACCCAGCAGATCGCCTCGGCCGACGCCATGCGCGAGTTGGAGAAGACCCGCACCCTACTAGTCCAGCAGGGCAAGACGCTGCAGGCGCAGGATATTCAGAAAGCGATTGATGAGATCGAGCAGGGGGCCGGCGCGGAGAAGACGCTGGTCGGCGCGATAATGAACCTCGACCGGGGGAAGACCAAATGAACGATATAAGCGAGAAGACAATCCAGGCCGGTGTCGACAACGGCTCTACCCAGGTGATGGCGCCGGCGACCAACGCAACCCAGGCGATCTCCAAGACCGAGTGCCCCGTCTGTCACACCCCAAATCCGCCGTCGGAGATCTATTGCATCGACTGCGGCTTCATGCTCAGCGCGCAGCCGGTGGCTATCGAGGACGCGCCTGTATCGCGGTCGGTTGGGAAGCTGGTGACGAGTGACGGCACGCGGGAGTTCGATCTGAACCCCGGCGAAAACACCGTTGGCCGCGAGGGCTGCGATGTGCTTCTTTCCGAAACGGCAGTTTCCCGGAGGCACGCGAAAATAACCGTGGACCCGGCAGGCGCCTTTGTCGAAGACCTGGGCAGCACCAACGGGACCACGGTGGGCGGCCGCAAGATCGCGCCCGGCGAAAAAACGGGGCTGGCAGACGGCTGCGATGTAGTCTTCGGCACGGTGGCGCTCAAGTTCGAAGCCGGGGATCAGGCGCCGGAGGTCGAGACGCCGGCCCAGGAGCAGCCATCTGACGAGGCCGAAGCCTCGACCTCCGAGTCCCCGGACGAGAATCAGGAAACGGCCGGCGTCCAGACTGAGCCGGTCGAGCAGGAAGCCGGCGCGGAACCTGCCCCCGAATCGGAGCCTGCCGCGGTCGCGATGCTCGTCTCTTCCGACGGGGCTTACAGCTTCAAAGTCGTGGAAGGGGTCAACACTATCGGGCGACGGGATGGGGACAATACGATCGTCGTGCCGGACCGGTCCTGCTCCGGCAGGCACGCGGACTTGTCGGTGGGGGATGGCAAGCTCACTCTGACCGATATCGGCAGCACCAACGGGACCGCCGTGAGCGGGGTCAGGCTGGATGCGAACTCCCCGCGAGAAATCGTCGATGGCGATGAGATCACAATAGGCAGGGTGGTATTCAAGATACAGTCGAAAGTCTAAGGTCGAAAGTCGAAAGTCGGGACCCTCGCGACGACGGGTATTTCTTTCCCGTTCGGGCGGATTTGCAATCCGGCGTGTAGCAATCAATTTGGGGATTTTGCAATCTGCCCGAACGGACGCTCCCGACTTTCGACTTTCGGACTTTTGACTTAGAACGGAGGAGACCAGGCAATGAACTGTGCCGGCTGCGGCGCAAAGCTCGATGATGGCGCCGGCGTTTGCCCGGACTGCGGCAAACAGGTTCCCGAGGAACGCGAGATAACGGCCAAAATCAACACCGCCGGAATCCTAAGCGCCTGGGAAGAGCGGGCTGAGCGCGCCAAGGCAGTTAAATTCGTGACCGCACTCGGCGCAAAGACCGACCTCGGCCGCGTGCGCGAGAACAACGAGGACAAGTTCGAGTTTTTCGTGCCCGAGGATGAGGAATTGCTTGCGAAGCGCGGGGCGCTCTATGCCGTCGCCGATGGAATGGGCGGGCACGCCGCGGGCCAGATCGCCAGCGAATTGGCCCTGAAAACGGCCATCCGGGCTTACTACTCGGATACCTCACCGATACTCGATGAGTCGCTGCGGGCAGCGGTCCAGCAGGCAAACGGGCTGATTTTCGAGGCTTCGCGCGCCATCGTCGAGCGATCGGGAATGGGGACCACTTTGACCGCTCTGGTGATTCGCGGGGAAGAGGCATTCATCGCCCAGGTGGGTGACAGCCGCTGCTACCGCGTTCGCGACGGGCGCATCGCTCAGCTTACCGAGGACCACTCGTGGGTGAACGAGCAGGTCAGACGCGGCGGGCTTACTCCAGAGGAGGCTGCCTCGTCGCCATTCAAAAACGTTATCACCAGGGCGCTGGGCAATGTGCCCAACGTCGACGTGGATGTCTTCAGCGAGGAGCTGCGCGTCGGCGACGTGTTTCTGCTCTGCTCGGACGGTCTCTCGAACGAGGTCACGGAGGACGAGATGCGCAAGGCCGCCTCGGAAAGCGCGGCGTCGCAGGCGGCGTGGGACCTCGTGGACCTGGCGCTCGAACACGGCGGGCGCGACAACGTCACGGTGCTCATCGTCGCGATAAGAGACATCGTGAAGATGAACAGGCGAAAGGGCTTTCATATTGGATTCCTCGACAAATACTCTGGGCAAATACCAGATCATAAGAGAAATCGCCCGCTCGAATGATATAGTCTACGAGGCAGTCGATCCCACCATCAACCGGCGTGTCGCCTTGAAGGAACTGCAAATCCCGCCCGACTTGCAAGGGTCCGCGCGCCGCGAGCGGATCGAACGGTTCTGGCGCGAGGGCAAGGCCGCCGGAAGGCTCACTCACCCCAACATCGTAACGATCTACGAGGTCGGCAAGGATGGCGACCGCCACTACATCGCCATGGAGTATCTCGAAGGCTTCACGCTTCGGGACCAGATCAAAAGCGGTGGGCCGCTGCCGCTCGCGGAAGTCGTCGACTACTCCCTGCAGCTTTGTTCCGCGCTTGCTTACGCTCACGCCAACGGCGTCGTCCACCGCGATATCAAGCCGGAGAACGTCCAGGTGCTGCCGGGCGGGCACATCAAACTGACGGATTTCGGCATTGCGCGCTTGATGGGCGAACCGTCCATTACGCAGGACGGGCAGGTATTCGGCACGCCAAGTTACATGTCTCCCGAGCAAGTCGCGGGCAAGGCGATCGACCAGCGCTCCGACATATTCTCCCTGGGCGTCCTGATTTATGAGATGGTGGCGGGGCAGAAGCCTTTCACCGGGGATGGCATCGTCACCATCACCTATAACATTATGAACCTGGAGCCGAGCCCGCCTCCGGGGGCGCCGCCTTACCTGGTCGGCGTCATCCGAAAGGCGATGAGCAAAGACCCAAATATGCGTTATCAGACGGCGGATGCGATGGCCGACGATATCAGGAATCAGCACGCAGACGGGGCCTATACGGTCGACGCGATGGGTTATGGGGCGGCGCCGCATCCGCTGGGTGGGGCGAGCCAGGCTTATCAGCATCAGCCGTCGGTCCCGATCACGCCGTACGGCACCCCGATACCCTCTTCCAACTCAGGGGTCTCTCCCGATCCGTTCGCTCAGCCCAATATCCCGCACGCCGCGCCGGTTGTCCTGCCTCCGCCTCCGCCTCGGGAGCCGATTCTTAGCGCGGACACCCGCAACTTCCTGGGGATATTCTCCCTGATAATAGCCCTCATCGGAATGCTGGTATTCGCCGGTTGGGCGGTGAATCTGGCGTTCAAGAGCTACCAGGTGGCCTCCACCAGCGGCGCCGCGGCACAGGACGATGATCAGGGCAATAAGCTCTACCAGCGAGGGGACACCCAGGCCGCTATCGAGCAGTGGCAGCGCGCCATCACGGTTTCGCCCGACTCGGATGCCGCCAAGAAGGCACGGGAAGCGGTCTATAACGTCTCCACCGCGCTTGCCGGGCAGTATCTGGAGCAGCAAAATGTCGGTTCTCTGCGGGAACAGGCGCAGGCGCTCATCCAGGCCGGCCCGCAAAAGCCCGAGGGCCATTATTACATGGGCGCGGCATATCAGCTTTCCGGCGATCTGAAAAAGGCCGCCGAGGAGTACAGGCAGGCGAATACCTATGGCGGCAACGACGTTTACGCCCAAAGCGCCAGGCATTGGCTGGTGTCGATTTACGTTTCTCAAGGAGATCAGCTCGCCGCAAGCGGGCACACCGACGATGCCCTTTCCGCCTACCAGGAAGCGACCGAGTTCTGCGACTCGACCGAGTTGCCGGACGTCCAGGGCAAGATCGCGGCGCTGAAAAAATAAACTGATGCCGTATGGCACAGGCAACAAGGAGTTATCCAAATGGAAATAGGAGTCATGCAGTCGCTTACAGAGGGTGGGAGGTGCTTCAACCACGTCAGCCAGTTCGGACTTAAAGTATGCCAGCTTGTGAGTTGGGACGAAAGCCAGGCCACCCGGGAAATAGCACAGCGCGTGGTGTCGGAATCAGAATCGACGGGCGTGCGAGTATCCGCGCTTTGGGCCGGTGATCCCGGTCCGGCGGAGTGGAACTTCACGGAAGGTCCTGTCACACTGGGGTTGGTACCCCTGAGTATAGAGAGATGCGATTGGCCGCGCTCAAGAAATGGGCTGATTTTGCATCCCGGATAAAGGCCCCCGCAATAATCACGCACTGCGGGTTTATTCCCGAGAATATGACCGACCCGCAATTCAACGCGGTCGCCGGCGCAATTGGTGAGATCGCGCATTATTGCCGCGAGCGGGGTCTGGGGTTTTGGTTCGAGACCGGCCAGGAGACTCCCGTCGTATTGCTCAGAACAATCGAAGCCATCGGAACAAATAATCTCGGCATAAATCTCGATCCCGCGAACCTGATAATGTACGGGAAGGGCAACCCCACGGATGCACTGGATGTCTTCGGCGGGTACGTCCGGAACATTCACGTCAAGGACGGTTTGGCGCCGACCAACGGCAGTGAACTCGGGAAGGAAGTGCCCGCGGGCCAGGGACTCGTCAGGTTTCCTGAGTTTATCAGGAAACTGAAGTCCATAGGCTTTGACGGTGAACTCATTATCGAACGTGAGATATCCGGAGATCAGCAGATACGCGACATTCGGCAGACCGTGCGCGATCTTGAAGTGATGGTTACGCGCCTAACCCACTATATTCACCCCAATATACCTGACATCCATCGGCGCGAGGTCGATTGTCGTTGGGTGATCGAGGAAGGCCTCCCCGATGGGGATGCCTTGCTCGAGGTTGGTCCAGTCGGTGATTTCGTAGTGGGTGCCGGGAATCAGTTCCATCTCGGGCTCGTTCAATGGAATCTTGACCGCTTGCGGCGCGCCGGTCGGGTTTATGAGCACGATGAAGCCCGAGTCGCCGATGATGTGTCCCGAGCCGTCGATGTGCGTCCCATCGGGAAATCCCAGGACATGCTGGTAGACAGCGAAGTAGTCCTCGAACCGCTTCCTGAACGCGAAGAGTTTGGCGAGGACGTTCATGAACTCCGGCGTCGCTTGCTTGAAGTCGATGCTCCCTCCGGCCTGGGGCAGCCCGCAGGCGATCATGCTCATCTGGGCGTGGATCAGGTCCTTGAAGGGCCGCGCGAGGTTGTTCTCGCCGGCGTTATGCCAGTTCACCCCGTACCAGCTTCCCCAAATCGCTGCGTAAGGGTGCTCCCAGGTCATCTGGTAAAGCTGCTGGCGAGCAATCAACTCCGATTGGCCCGTGGAGAACGAGTACGTGTCGGAAACCTGTTCCATATCGACCGCGCGGAGCCGGTGGTTGTCGAATGGAAGGCTGAAGACCGCAATCATCACATCCGGCCTCGCCGCGCGGGCAGCCTCGCACAACTGGGCGAGGCGCTTCCAGGCTTTGACTTCCAATTCCTCCGGGTTGTGGTGGCCGTGTCCGGCCGCCGAGCAGGGCCGGATGTTCCAGTCACTGCCGTCCCAGTAGATCACTCGAGCGTTGAAATCGGTCGCCAGCTCGACAAAGCAGTCTTTGGCGTAGTCGAAGTAATCGGTAAGCGGGCAGATGGCCGTCGCCCCGGACCTGCCGCTCACGGCGCCGGGGGCCAGCCACTCGGGGTGTTCGTCCTGCACGTCCGACCGCCAGTAGCTCGCGCTGAAGGGGTTCACCCAGTAGGCCATGTCCAGGTCCGCGACTTCTTTCGCGCGCCGAACGATCTCGCCCAGACCGTTCGGAAACTTCGCGGGGTCGGGTTTCATCGGCCAGCCCGCCTCCCACCCCAGGTCCATGTGCAAAACGTCGTAAAAGCCGGCTTCCTTGATGAGTTCGATGTGTTCCATAAGGAAGTTCCGGTCGTAGTTCGACAGCAGCGGGACGTCGTTTGCCAGCGTCACCAGCCAGGTATTCCACGCTATAGGCGCCCGCTTGTCACCGATGACGCACCATCGCTGGGTGAGGTGCTCGTTATAACGCTTGAAACCTATCTCCGGCGAGCCGCTGAATGCTCCGATGATGGCCGGCCCCGTCACAAGCCCTTCGGAAAGCGGCGCGTAGTCCCGCTGCTCCATCACCAGACCCGTGGGCCGGTAATACGACTCCTTGCCCAGGAGCGACTCCGTGAAGAAGAACAGCCCCTCCCGATAGCCCCAGTAGGTCACGATCGCGCGGGAAAGGTCGCCAAAGGCGAATCGCCTGGCGTGCTGGGCGGTCGTAACCTGGTCCGGCTCCGAGTGGACCCTGTCCTCGTGGTCCTCGTAAGTCCTGGGGTAGCGCGGCTGAGGAGCGACACCTTCGACCATCTCCTTGAACCGCGATGTTCTCTACGCGCACGTTTGCGATCACGAATCCGTCCAGGGCGCAGGGGTGGACCTGAATCCACTTGCTGATGAACGCATCGCCGCCCTTCGCCTGGTAAAACACGGAGACCGCCAGCGGCTGCTCGTTGAGGTCGGTCTCCATTCGAATCTCCAGCGTGCGGAGATCGTCGCTCCAGTCGGGAGTGTTGTAATCCTTGAGGGTAAAGTCCTTGGACGAGAGGACAGCTCACCGGCCCTCGCCGCAAATGGTCAGTTCGAACTCGGAAGTCGTCTCTTCCAGGTATTCCTCGGCGCTGAGGTTGTTCACCAGGCTGGTAGTCGCCAGGCGGCTGCCGACATAGTGCATCCGCCTGTTCACCCAGCCATTGCCTATCTCGAAGACGAACCCACCCGGTATCTGCTGGGTGAAACCTGTCGCTATGTCGGAAGTCTTTATCAAATCGGAATCCTTGCTTTAAGATTTTAGGGTTATTAGGCGCTCAGCGCCCTCCCAGAAACAATTTGTTGTCGCTAAGGCGGATTCGACGGCGCACCGCCTTTGGGTTTTCCGCTTTATGGTTGTTAAGGGATGGCCGATGAGCTATACTTGCTTTGCCTGGGCGGAGGGTAGGGCAACGCTGGGGAGCTCTCCCGAGCGCCGACTCAGGTGTTGTTCAAGGGATGGGGGTGGAAATCTCCGCCCCCTCCAAATCATCCCTTAACAACCGAAAAGCGAAAAACCCGACCGCCTGCCTTGGTCAACTGCCACCGTAAGGTGGCCACTTTTCCCCAGCGAAGTCTGGGGAAAAGCGTAGTATCTTACAACTGAAATCCGGGGTGGCCTTTGAAATTCGGTACAGCTTGTATAGGATTTCAGTTGTAAGATACTATTAGCCGTGGAACTCTAATCTCCTTCTCTGTCGACTCCATCCCGCCGACTGCAGGCTCTGCAAACAACTGGGCAAAATATTAATAATGCGGCTACCTGCCGTGTAAATTGTGCCTTGACAACCAGCAAAAGTGCTGATATACTCCAAATTGTAGGGCCAATTTGCAACTAATTCGCCGGGTACCCGGCAAATTTATCGCCGAGACGACGGCGCCCGAAAAACGAGGCGCAAATTTCGTCTCGAATCTCCCCGATTGGAGTATGTATGGAGTGAAAGGAGCACACCATTGGCAGCCGAGCCACATGCGGATGTGCACGAAGATCGAGTAGTCAGCCTCACCAAGCGTGAGATCGAGGTTTTGAGCCTCGTCCTGGAAGGAAAGTCGTCCCGCGAGACAGCGGCCGTGCTGGTTTGCAGCAAGAGGACAGTGGACTTTCACCTCGCCAGGGTTTACGAAAAGCTCCACGTCTCGAACCGCGTTCAGGCTATGCGCCGCGCCGCTCTGCTCGGGCTGGTGGACGTAAAAGAAGCAAAAGGAGAATAAGCCGCGGGGCTAGGAAATTTTGAAATTCTGAATTTTGAATTTTGAATTAGGGAAGGGATCCGGCAGGGTTCCCTTCAATTCAGAATTCAAAATTCAAAATTCGCCGCAGTCGTTGCGCCCGTATAGGATTCTTGTAACCTTGAAACCCTGCTCGCCCGCTTGACCCCATTCCCTCCACGATGATATAATTTCCTCACGAATCTTATAGCATTTCGCGGGAATTCGGAACCCGCCAGCCCCGAGTGCCGAGCTCAAGCGAGGTGTATCGAAGGGCGGCCTCCTGGAACCGTGCTTCGATACGGCCACAGACCGGCCTACTCAGCACTGACGGAGCTGTTGGTCCCGGAGAACTGAACTCACTCATATCCCAATTGGACGAGCCACTTTGAACGCGTTACACGTCTGGCAGAAGGATCTCGCCACCACCGGGTGGACGGGCTTGGTTTCCACGGTTGCCGACATCATTCTGGTGGCTGTGGTTGTCTATTACCTCATTGTGATTGCCAGGCGGACGAGGGCCTGGCAGGTCATCATAGGGCTGATGATCTTCCTCATGCTTGTTTTCTTCACCGATCGGATGCAACTGCACACCTTCAACTACTTGCTGCAGGCGTTCGTGCCGTTGGGACCAATCGCCATCGTGATGCTGTTTTACCCCGAGCTTCGTCACACCCTGGAGAACCTCGGGCGAGTGTCGGCCTGGGGCAGAAGTTTGGCGATGATGCCCAGGGAGGACGTCTCTTCGCTGATTCAGGCGGTGGTGCGGGCGAGCACGTGGATGTCGCAGCGCAAGATAGGGGCCCTTATCGTGATCGAACGCGAGGGCGCGCTTGAAGATATCGCGGCCACGGGGACCAAGCTCAACGCCGACGTAAGCGAGAGTCTGCTCGGCTCGATATTCTTCCCGGGAAATCCTCTTCACGATGGCGCGGTGATTATCCGAGGGGCCCGTGTCGTTGCCGCCGGCTGCACGCTGCCACTTAGCGAGAGCACCCATATCGGGACCATGGTCCACACTCGACACAAGGCCGCGCTGGGCGTGGCCGAGGAAAGCGACGTGGCCGTGGTGGTGGTCTCGGAAGAAACCGGAACCATTTCTTTGGCAATCAACGGCAAACTCCACAGAGGGCTCTCGGAGGAAAGCCTGACAAGGTGGCTGAGGAACCTTATCGGGCCGCCCGAGGACCCGGACAAAAAACCGCCGTTTGTCAGAAGGGTCGACGGCACGCTCAGAAAAGCGAGGTTGCTGCGAAAATGATCAGGCACAACTGGTCTTACAAGCTGCTGGCGCTCGCGGTGTCGCTGACCTTGTGGTTCTACGTCAACTCCATAAGGAACCCTCAGTCCGTGAAGACGTTCACGGTCCCGGTCGAGGTGCACAACGTGTCCAAGGGCTACGTGGCCGAGTCGCGTACTCCCGAGGCAACCGTCAGTGTCACGGGACTGAAGTCGGTGGTGGACTCGATCCGCCGGGAAGATGTTATCGCGTGGGTCGATATGAGCGGGGTCAAGACCGATAAGAACGCCGCCCAGCGGATACAGGGAGTAAACACGCGAATACTGGGTGTGTCGAGCGATGAGGGTGTTACCCACACCGCAAGCCCGGACACGGCCATGGTGACAATCGAAGCCGTAACGCGTAAGCGCCTGCCGATAGAGGTCAAATTCACATCCGCGCCGCCCCCGGGATATTCGTACGGCGAGCCTGTGCTTTCCCCGCAGGGCGCAAGCGTTTGGGGCAAGGCGACCGACGTCGCGAAAGTGCGCAGGGTGGTTCTGAACCTGCCAAATCAGGAGTCGGGGCCGGTGGACGATTACTTCGATCTGGCCGCGCTGGATGCCGCCAGCGGAGCGTGAGCGGGATCGGGATGGAGCCGGCGAAAGCCAGGCTGAAACTCGATTTCGTTCAGGAGCCGCAGACCAAGTCCGTTATCGTCAGCCCGGACGTGGCGGGGGAGCCCAGATTCCCCTATCGTGTGAGCAAGGTCGTAGTTACGCCGTCGACCATCACGCTCGAGGGCAGCCCGACCGACCTTATGGGCATCAGCACGGTCACGACCGACAGAGTTTCCCTTGAGGGCGCCATTTCCAAGGTATCCGCCGAGGTGCCGCTGCGCCTGCCGTCGGGAGTCGACGTGGTGGGTAAAGCAAAGGTGCGCGTGACTGTTTACCTGGAGCAGGGCAGTTGAACAATTGATAATTGATAATGACCGCCCCCTATGCGGCGGGAACGACTATCCCGAAATTGTAAATTTTGAATTTTGAATTAGTATCTTACAACTGAAATCCTATACAAGCTGTACTGAATTTCAAAGGCCACCCCGGATTTCAGTTGTAAGATACTACGCTTTTCCCCAGACTTCGCTGGGGAAAAGTGGCCACCTTACGGTGGCAGTTGACCAAGGCAGGCGGTCGGGTTTTTCGCTTTTCGGTTGTTAAGGGATGATTTGGAGGGGGCGGAGATTTCCACCCCCATCCCTTGAACAACACCTGAGTCGGCGCTCGGGAGAGCTCCCCAGCGTTGCCCTACCCTCCGCCCAGGCAAAGCAAGTATAGCTCATCGGCCATCCCTTAACAACCATAAAGCGGAAAACCCAAAGGCGGTGCGCCGTCGAATCCGCCTTAGCGACAACAAATTGTTTCTTGGAGGGCGCTGAGCGCCTAAGAGGAAACCACCGACCTCCGAATTGCGCAAGGGCTGTATTGATTTTCCGGCGATAGCCCTTTTGGTTGCGGCTGCGCCGCTTTAGGGAAGGGACCCACCGAACAATCGCCAGCAGCATGGGCTCGTCCTGGATCATCGCGGTGCTCAGACTCACCTCGACGGGTATCGGGCTTCCATTCTTGCGGAGGTGAGTCGCCTCGAAGACGACTCTTTCGCGCCGCGCGCGTTCGATCAGTTCGGGTATCGTCTCGAGGTTCTCTTCACCTCCAAGATCGAGCAGCGACATAGAAGTCGACTCTTTTTGTTGTTTCGGGAAACCCCTTTCCCGAAACGGGAGGTTTCTCCGTTCGGGCAGATTTGCAATCTGGCCTGTAAAGGACAACCCGGGCATCTCCGATGCCGCGAACGGCGTGGTAATTCGAGCGGCTGTTCCGGGGGATTGCAAATCCCCAGATTGCCGCCCGCGGGCCGGATTGCAAATCCGCCCGAACAGGCGTCGCCCCTACCAACCCTATGACGGGCTCTTCCCTTCGATCATCCTCTTTCGAACCTCTTCGTCGGGTCTTGTATTGATGCGGTCGACGTCGGTGTGGCTCAGATAGCTCGGCCCGCCGAAGAGAAACGTGCCGGCGAGTACCTTGGCGGTCTTGTCCCACATGGCGGTTATGCTTTTCACCTCGGAATCGGTGGACCCGATGGCTATCAACCCGTGGTTCTGCATCAGGATCGCCTTCGGACGCTCACCGGAGGAAAACATGCGCTCCTCCACCGCTTCTCTGACCTTTGCGGCAAGGATCACGCCGGGGTCTGAATAGCGAATGTGGACCGGGGCAACTCCGCAGCAGACGATCTCGTCGGGAAACAGACGGCTGCTGGTAACCTCTTTCCAGCTCTTGGAGCATCCGATCGCGTTCACGGAGACCGGGTGGGAATGACCTATGAAGTTTACTCCGGGGATGCTGAGCAGATAGGCGTGGAAAAGCGTTTCTATCGACGGGTAGAGGCCTCGTGGGTTGTCGATTGTCGCGTCGAGAAGCCTGGTCTTGATCTCCGAGTCCGAAAGCGCCGGACCATCGAGCATGCTCAAGGCTTTCCGGAAGCCCACCTGCACGATGCCGTCGGGTGTTATCGTCCCAAGTTGACTCCCGCTGGCCTTGACCAAAAAGCTGTCGCTGTCAAGCCGGGCAGAGGTATTGCCCTCTCCGAGTATGGCGAAACCGCGGCACTCCTCGCCCAGCCAGTGCGACATCTCGATGAGCTGCCGCAGCACGTTGTCTTTGTCTGTCATTTGTTTCTCCCTTAAAAATAGCGTTTAGCTGAAAGTGGAAGGTGGAAAGCCCAGAACCCTCTCGCGCACCGGCAGTACAGCTTTCTGGGTGGCGATGGCCTTCTTGGTTGCGGCTACGCCGCTTTAGTATCTTACAACTGAAATCCTATACAAGTTGTACTGAATTTTGATATGTCACCTCGGATTTCAGTTGTAAGATACGTAAGAAGAAACAACCGACCTTCCGAATCACGGAAAGGCCGTATTGATTTTCCGGCGATGGCCTTCTTGGTTGCGGCTACGCCGCTTTGGGGGTTAGGTAGCTCAAGAGAATTTCAATCCGGCCCGCGCTCCTAGGCCGATGGCGTGGTAACAGCTTACGGATCGTGAGTTACATGCCACCGCAGATATCATTCCGAGCGGGTAGCGAGGAATCTCAACGCTACGCCTGGATTCTTGTTCCGTTGCGTGAGACCATCCGAAAGGTTGAGATTCCTCACATTCGTTTGCAAGTGACAGCCATTACGTGGCGTGCTCTGTCGGATTCGGAAATCCGGCGCAGACGGGATCGGGGATTCGGGCTTAGCATAAGCAAGCTACCATAAGCCGAGATCATACTCTTTCCCTGGTATTATAGGACGTGGTAGCCTCACAGGTCAACAGATTGCAGATCGCAGCGGTATGAGAGAGTTCATTTGCCAATAGTTGGAACAATCTTACCGTTGATCAGAAGAGTAGCAGCACCGAACCCTTTGTACTGCCCGCCGCGCGGGTTCACGAATTCCACTTTGCGGGACGGATCAATCGCGTAGTCGATTCTGTGCTCCGTTCCAGGCGCATAGGAAGAAAGTGCCCAGAGACCGGTTTTTGGGCTCCATGCAACAAAGCTGTTCTTGGGCAGCGTCATGGTCCCACGCGGAGTACTAACGATGATAGTATTATCCGTGCGGTTTATTACCTGGGTATATCCGCTCTCAAACACTTCCTTTACCGGGCGCCGAACATCATACGGCCAGCCGTCTCGACAATTTCGGACAGCCTCGGCCATGATTTGCCATCCACCAGATACTTGATATCTCGCACGGTCTGGAACATATAGTATGGCTGGATTGTTCCTACAAGCCCTATTTCAGTCATTAGGTACTCTGCTGGACAGTTCCTGTACCAGAATATGTATGCGCCGTTGCCGTACATAACCTGTGCGGCTCTGTAGCTATCAGATGTTTCGTAGCCATTCGCTGGCCAAACCCATCGTGTGCCCCACGTGGTGGTAGGCTCGAAGTAGCGGTAGTACCAACCCCATTCCATAACTGGCCAGCAGGGGCTGGTAGTTGTGGAGCTTGTAATCCGGCAGAAGCACCCGGTGATAACCGTCGGCAACGCCGTAATCGTGGACATCGACATATCCGGCTAGATACTCGCTGCTACAGGTCTCGGTTCCCAGTGGACCCTTGTGTATGTCTTTCACTGTCTGTGCAAGGCTTCTCTGATCTGCAATAAGATCTCTCATCATTATGCCGTTCGGATTAGCGGGATCGAAATCGAGGTAGGAGACCAGTTAGGCGTGTGGGCGATTCCACCTGCGCCTAGCTCGTCGAGAAATACACCGGAAGTTCCCATAGCTTGAATGCTCGGTTCGATGGCCTTTGCACCGGCAAGCATCGTGCAGGATTTAGGGACAAAGCTCCCCATTTTGGGAATCTGCTTACCTTGCTTATCCAGCAGGGGTTTCATACCGGCGCGCGCGGCAACATCGTCCGGTGCCCCAGTCATAGTGTAATTGTTGTGCAGGCCGATGTATCCGATCTGTCGACCTGCGGCAAGCAGTGACCTCATTCCCTCCATGCCTCCCATGCTTTCATTGGGGGGCATGACATTAGGCGAGCAGTTGTCATAGCCCTTCGACTGCCACGCGTGAACAGTGGTATAAAACTTGTATGAATCGCCCACGCAAGCCCTAACCTGTCGCAGCATCTTTTCGCACGAGCCGAATCCCGCTTCCCACATGTCCAGATAAATCATATTGCGCAGATCGGCGGCGAATGGAGAAGGCGGATTGTCGATCTTCGGAACCGTCTTCCAAAGGTCCCTGCTCAACCGCATCGTGAGCGTCTCCCGAAGAGACGCGACACTGCCGTCGCTACGTGTCAAGTACGTGAGGCCCTCAAACAGGCTTGTCTTGGAGAAATCGGATAACGCGCATCCTACCAAGGAATAGTTGCCATGATCCAGGTCCCAGGTGCCCTTCACCCAGAGCTTAGCGTCGTCCAGCCAGTACGCGTTTGTCGTCCCCCATCCCCACTGCTCTCCGTATCTGTTTACCGGAAGGCTTCGAATAGTGCCGATTCCTGAACACTGTCCCGGATATATACCTCGAATATGCGGGCTGTCGCTCGATATCTGTATACGCGCGCTTTCATCAGAAAGGCAGACCCGCAGAGTATAAGACACCGATTCATTCCCGACCTGCGAATCACCAGTTATCTCTGCACGCTGGGTACTGGACACCCAGTCACCCTCGCGCCTTACATCGGTGGTGGTGATTCGATAATCGCTGGGACCGATCATTTTGCCATTGTAGTCAATGACTATGCCGCCGCCAGCCATGGGTGTGAACGCGTGACCAGATGCCTCTGCGGAAATCCCGTCAAATCCTCCCGTTACGTGGTATTTTAGAGTAATGTTCTTGTTGGTCGAGGAAAGCGTGTTTTCTGTAGCTGTTGCCGGTCCACCGGTCCAACTCAGTAACCATACTGCAATTGATACAAAAAACGTGATTCGAGATAACATAGCGTGTAGTCCTTTCGCATAGCGCATGTAATTACGTAGTTATCAGACTGCTGCAGGTAAATTCGCAGAATTTGCTTGCGAGTTCAGTTGAGGGCAACCTCACCGCAAATATCGGCGTTTCGGCCCAGCATAATTGCAAATATCCCATTTCTCGCAGCAGGTGCTCTATTTAGAAGCGCTTGTTGAATCCAACTTCGAACTAGATGCGTGCTCGTTGTTGAATGCTTCCATCTCTTCCTCATCAGTTTCAAACATTGGTGGCCGATAATTATTGTCCCCACCAAGCTTAAGCCAGGATCACACTGTCCGGCATCTCTTGGGCAAGAAACGTGGAAGGAACCCCACAATAAGCATACTGTCCCGCTCCCAAGGCGGCACCGAGTTCTGCTGGCTCGTAGTTGTTCATCGGAGACGGCGTGCAGCCGTCGAGCAGATCAAAATCAGTATCCGGCAACAGCGGCATAAGTCTCTTGATGTTACCGTCGAGATGGGTCGATACGATCTTGCCCGCATCGTGGAGTATGGCGCACGCCTCGCGATAGAATGGAATACACAGATCCCGGAACCAGCGGGGATTGATCAGATGCTCATCTGCGTGATCTGAAATCATGACTATCCGCGCATCCGACGCCGCAGCTAGTTGAATGAGTTCCATATCAATTCGCTTCTGCATATCAAGAAACTCGTTTATTCGCTTTGGATCGTCTGCATAAAGGTACGACGTCGTTTCTATTCCGAGATATTGCTGTATAACCTTTCCGAAGGGTGATCGAGGCACAACTATATCTGCCATCCCCATTTCGCCGATCTCATCTAATACTTTTCGGATCAGAATCGAGTTTGCGCGCGCCTTCGTATGAAGCACGACATAACTCAGAATAGACAAGTCTTCGAATGTTTTCACTGGATACTCGGTTGGGGCCATACTTCCGTCAGCAGCCATACGTTCCACTCTTCGCATATTGCCCATCGTGGTCTTCCACTCCGTAATCCGTTGCCCCGGCTCATTGGTAACGACGATGTCATATTCCTCCGGCACAAAGTCGCACCAATTATATTATGTGGACCGGCATCCCCCAATTATAGTTGCGGTAGAAATCGAAGTAGGTCCACGATGCCCATTCTTCGGGCATATCGTACCGTCCTTTATTGATCTCATCGCTGTCCGCGATCAGAGCGCCAGTTGAGTAGGAATTCCGCTCTTCAGGCGGTAGCCGACGAGCCTTGTACCAATCCGATATGTCCGGAAAGAATGGTAATCTGTTCACCCTATGATTGTCCAGAAGATTGAAGGACAGACTCGCGATGTGTCAATTTATTCTCCTTCTAACGCGCCAGCAGTCTAACATCCCGGAGGAACGACAGTCCCTGCGCAACGAACGCATCCGCATCGGGACAGGGGCTGCCGAACAGCCCACGAGAAGCCGCGAATCCACTTGCGCCTGAGTTATACGACTCCAAACCGATGTATCCATCGAACCCGGTTTCCCGCAGCGCATGGAATATGGCACGCCAGGGGATCAGCCCGGCGCCTGGAACCCCGCGGTCATTCTCACATGCGTGAAGACCCCAAAGCAGAGGTCCCACCGTGCGGATGGCTTGTGAATAGTCGCGTATTTCGGTAATGAGATGAAAGGTATCCAGTAATACCCCAAGGTTCGTATGGTCCGCGAGTCGAATCAACTCGACTATCTGCTCCGGCCTGTTCACGAGATGTGTGCGAAAATGGCTCATTGGCTCCAGAACGAGCGTGACGTGTCTTTCCCGCGCATATTCGGCAAGAATGTGCAGCAACTCGGCCACGAAATGATACTCGTCCACGGTCGGCTTACGCCGTTCGACCCGCCCCGGATGGCCATACAACGCCCCGGCGTAGGCCTCGGCGCCTACCTCAGCCGCAGTGTCCAGCGACCGACGATGCCAGTCGATTCCCTTTCGCCGACTCGGCGGGTCCGGGCTGCTGATATCGCAGTCCATAGGCCACAGCCCGCCGGGGGAGAGTACCAGTTTAATTCCAGCGTCTTCGGCGCGTCGGCGAGTGAGCTTGTTACTAAAACTGACGTCGTCACCAGTTGATATCTCCAGGCAGTCGAGTCCCAACTCTTTTGCCTTATCAAGCAGATGCAGCGTGTCGTCAGACCACTTGGCAGCCCAAATATAAGAATGCGCGCCGAATCTCATCGCATCCACTCTTGCGGGACCAACAACTCCGCATGTTTCGCTTTCAACTCGATTTTGACCCTGCCATTCGATTCGTCCGGCGCCAACCCCGCGAAAAGTCCAAACATGGGCTCGTCGCTCTTTAGATCGAACGCGACGTCCTCGCCCGAGTGGTTTGCGGCTGCGATTGCGATTCCCCCCGGCCCCGTGAGGTAGTCAAGCCGGACGCCTTTGGGCAGTGATGGAGGTGGGATCGCCGGCGGTGGACAGCGCCCGATCCAGAATCTGCTCCAGCCCTGAAGACTGGCTCTCGATCCACATTCGACCGGCGAGCGTGCCGAGGTAATATACTCCGCCGTCTCCCACGGGCTTGTAAGCCGCGCAAGGCTTGTGCCCCGGCAGGCCGGCAATTGCCTGCAAACCGTCGCCCTCCAATTCGCAATAGCGCGACCATCCAAGCAGTGTTTCTCCGGTGTCGGTTTCAAGAGGCAGAATGTTTCCGCCGCTAACGCCGAAAGCTTCTATGGCTTTGATGAGGTCCGGTGAGAGACCATTGGACAACGCCGACGTGCCCGACACCTCGATGTGCGCAACGGCTGTCGCGTTGCATTCGGACAGACCAAACTTCTCGGCCAAGCCAAGTCCCGGCAATG
>CAWGNL010000105.1:0-32278 GCA_963823885.1 uncultured bacterium | reverse complement strand
GCCAGAACGGGATATCAGAACCCCGAAAGCTATCGGCGGACCGCCCGGATTCTGAGATCCGGCAACGGTTGTGGGGTGCCGATTTTGAGATCGCCACCCATCAGCGGTTTATTATGCCTGGATTATTTTCCGAAGAACTTCGACTTTTCCCTGGTTTGCAGTGGGCCCAGGAGGATGCCGGCGCGCTAACGTCGAAGGATACTTGAGGCTGGCAACCGCCGAGGAGCGGAGGCGCTCGGGCTGGCAGGCAAGATAGGTGAGGCAGGTGGGCAAGAACAGATTCGTCAGCGTCGTTGTCGCCCTGGTAGGAGCGGCTGTGGTAGCCGCGCTGTATCGGTTTAACCAATACACCACGAGCTACAACTACTATATAGTCGCTAACATGATCGGCTTGTTCTGGGCGCCGATGCTCTCGATTCTCTTTGTAATTCGAGAAGACCCGGCTAAGTTTGGTTTTGCGCTATGCGCGTCGAAGCGGGTCTGGGTGCTAATTGGGGTGCTCTTTTGCGGGCTTGTAGTGGTATTCGTGCCGGTATCGCGGTGGAGTGTGTATCAGGACTACTATCCGCTCTTTCGCAGGTATAATGAGTTTGCCGGTTTATCCAGAGGGGTAAACCCCTTCACTGCTGCTCCGGCAGTGATGGTTTATGCCGAGGCCAGCTATGGCATGTACATGTTTTGTTGGGAGTTTTTCTTCCGAGGGTATCTGCTAAACGGTTTGTACAGATCGATAGGTTGGAGCGCCGTGCTCGTGCAGGCGGCGGCTTTTGGCTTGTTGCATCACGGAAAACCGGCATCCGAGGTAGTCGCGTCGTTTGGCGCTGGGATAGTTCTTGGTATCATAGCTCTAAATGCAAAGTCATTTGTGCCATGCTTTGTGCTGCACTGGGCGGCTGGGTTGTCTTTTGATGTGCTTGTGATCGCCGCGCGGCCCCATTCGCCTTGACAATAGCGGTGTAGAAAGTGTATACTTTGGCACTGTCGAAGGAGGCGTCTTTCGTGGAACGTATTCGTCTGGAAACCGAAACAAGAGAAGTAAGCGGGACGAAGATATTGGATGTCGAGGGTGAGATAGATGTCTATACCGCTCCGCAGTTCAAGGAAGCAGTCAATAAGGTGATTGCCGATGGTCAGAAGCACCTGATCATAAACATGGCCGGCATTACGTATATGGACAGCAGTGGCTTCGGCACGCTGCTCTCGGCTACCAAGAAGCTCAGGCCGCAGGGCGGCACCGTCAACCTGGTCCAGTGCAATCGAGCAATCGATCGAATACTCAAGATCACCAGGCTCAACACGGTATTTGCGACCTACGATAGTGTGGACGAAGCCATCAGCGCCTGTGAAGCCGGCTGATGGGGGATCTGATCAGAGCGACCGGCGTTCCGAGTATTCTTACCCGGTCCCCGGTAATTTCGACGGGAGAGTAGTCAGGGTTTCAAGGCAGCAGCCGGGGCGGATCGAAAGTCGTATCGAGCCTCCTGACCGTGGCCTCATCACCTATCAAGGCGGCCACGATCTCCCCTTGTTGCGCCGATTCCCCGCCGCCGATGATAATCGTGTCACCATCGATGATGTGGTCCCCGATCATGCCCTCGTCCCTGACCCTGAGAGCGAAATCGCCGGAGCAATGCTCATCGGGCAGCCGTATATAAGATTCGATATTCTCCACCGCCAGGAGCAGTGTGCCCGGCGCAATCGTGCCCAGCAGAGGGATCATTGCCGGGGCCGCGTCGCCGTTTCCTGGGCCAGGATGCGGATGCTTCTGGATGTGGACTCGCGCTCTATCCAGCCTTTTTTCTCCAGGGCGTCGAGATGAATGGTCACCCCCCTTAAACTCGAAATGCCCAGCAGAGTGCGCAGTTCCCTGATCGACGGCGGAAAGCCTTTCTCCGAAAGATAATTGCCGACAACATCCAATACCTCTTGCTGTCGCGTCGTAAGCGGCTTGGCCATGGCGCCTCCTGAGAGAACAGTCGAAAGTCATAAAGTCGAAAGTCAAAAGTCGGGAAGGAACGCTGCCGACGGTACGGTGTTTCGGAGCGCCGGACGAAGTTCCCCTTTACAGTCTATAACAGACGAGCGTCTACCGTCAATGGGAGTTTAAGTGCTCAGCCGTGGAATCGTGAGTACCCAGCGCATGGCTGTCATTCCGAGCAATTGACGGCGACGTTGTCGCAGTCACATTGGAAAGAAACTCACCCCCGGTGTTTCGGGAATCTTGTTCCCGAAACTGAGGAGTTTCTTAGGAGCGTCGGACCCCGCGCCGCGGGGTGACATTAAAAAGAAACTCACCCCGGCAGGCTATGCTTCGCGGGCGACTGCCCCGAAGCCGGCGGCATGGAAGGTTTCTTAGGAGGAACGAAGAATCTGCTTTTAGCTCCCGCATGGATCTATGCCGTAATGTAAAAGCATATCCTTCGCCGGAGTTTACCCTGAGACTGGTATGATAAGAGCAAGAAAGGAGGTTACCGGGTGTTTCGGGAATCTTGTTCCCGAAACTAAGTGCGTATCGGAACAAGATTCCCGATACACCGGCAAGAACGCTATCAGTTATTTGTGCAAGTAGACACTAGTGCCCTCTGCATTAGGCAGCTTCCGCGCTCTTCCGAAGAGAGTTTCTTACCGGTGTTTCGGGAATCTTGTTCCCGAAACTAAGTGCATATGGGAACAAATTTCCGATACACCGGCAAGAACGCTATCAGTTATTTGTGCAAGTAGACACTAGTGCCCTCTGCATTAAGCAGCTTCCGCGCTCTTCCGAAGAGAGTTTCTTAGGAGCAATTGACGGCGACGTTGTCGCAGTCACATTGGAAAGAAACTCACCCCCGGTGTTTCGGGATTTGAGTGAAGCGAACGCGGAACGGAAATCCCGAAACAGGGGGAGTTTCTTAGGAACGAATGTGAGGAATCTCAAAGCTCGGATGAGTCTCACGCACCGGCACAAGAATCCAGGCGCAGCGTTGAGATTACCGGGTGTTTCGGGAATCTTGTTCCCGAAACTAAGTGCGTATCGGGAACAAGATTCCCGATACACCGGCAAGAACGCTATCAGTTATTTGTGCAAGTAGACACTAGTGCCCTCTGCATTAAGCAGCTTCCGCGCTCTTCCGAAGAGAGTTTCTTAGGAGCAATTGACGGCGACGTTGTCGCAGTCACATTGGAAAGAAACTCACCCCGGTGTTTCGGGATTTGAGTGAAGCGAACGCGGAACGGAAATCCCGAAACAGGGGGAGTTTCTTAGGAACGAATGTGAGGAATCTCAAAGCTCGGATGAGTCTCACGCACCGGCACAAGAATCCAGGCGCAGCGTTGAGATTACCCGGGTGTTTCGGGAATCTTGTTCCCGAAACTAAGTGCGTATCGGGAACAAGATTCCCGATACACCGGCAAGAACGCTATCAGTTATTTGTGCAAGTAGACACTAGTGCCCTCCGCATTAAGCAGCTTCCGCGCTCTTCCGAAGAGAGTTTCTTAGGAGCAATTGACGGCGACGTTGTCGCAGTCACATTGGAAAGAAACTCACCCCCGGTGTTTCGGGATTTGAGTGAAGCGAACGCGGAACGGAAATCCCGAAACAGGGGGAGTTTCTTAGGAACGAATGTGAGGAATCTCAAAGCTCGGATGAGTCTCACGCACCGGCACAAGAATCCAGGCGCAGCGTTGAGATTCCTCGCTATCCGCTCGGAATGACATATGCGGTGACATATACTCACTGTTACTAAGGGGTTCAAGGTTGGAGAGGACCCCTTCTAACCTTTAACCCGACCCTTCACTTTTGACTTTGGACTTCCGATCTTATATACTATGACTGAAAAACGTAATTGGTCAGGAGTCACCAATGAACACGGAGCGTCAGGGCGCCTCACGAGAGCAGGTCCGGGAAGCCATTCTCGACGCGGTCGGCCGCCTGCTGTTGAAATACGGCTACAGGAAGATGACCGTGGAAGACATTGCCCGCGAAGCGGGCATCGGCAAGGGCAGTGTGTATCTTCATTTTCCCAGCAAAGAAGAAGTTGCGTTGGGATGGTTCGACCGCGTTCACGGCGGAATCGACCGAGAGCCTGAGGAATATTTGCGAATCCGGCATAGAACCGGACCGCAAGCTTCGGGAGTTGGTGGTCCGGCGGGTGATGGGCGCATGTGACAGCGTGCAGGAGTTCGCGGAAGGCTTGGACGAGCTATACTCCGCGGTCAGACCGTCTCTGCTGGCAAGACGCGAACGGTACCAGGCGGGCATGGCCTCGATAGTTGGGGAAGTGTTGCGAGAAGGCTGCGCTTGCGGCGTCTTCGACGCAGGCGATATCGACGGCGTGGCTCACTCGATTGTTCTTGCCACGAACTCTCTCTTGCCATATAGCCTGAGTGTCGCTCAGTTGGGCAAGCGCGCCCAGATCGAGACCAAAGCCCGGATGATCGCGGATCTTTTGCTCAATGGACTGCGGACCCGGGGATAGCGGAGAGCAGAGGGCAGAGAGCAGAGAGCCAAAACCCCGCCCAGTCCTGAGTAGGCCCGGTCTGTGGGCCGTATCGAAGGACGGTTGCAGGGATCTTGCCTGCCTCGGTGGCAAGAACGCCATAAGTTTCCACCTCGAAGACTTTCGCGCTTTCGCGCTTTCGCGTTTTCGCGATTAAATCCGGCCGAGGAGAACGATATTGAATCAACCGACAGATAACGAGGGCGGCACTCTAAGCTATGAGCGCGACGCCACACCGGATACGAACGTAACACACAAGCGCAAACATGTCAGCACTCCGACCGGGCCGGTTTGGCGTAAGCCGCGAAATCTCTCGATTGGCGTTGGTATTTGCGCGGTCGTTCTTGCGCTGGGCGTGCATCAGTTGATTGTTGGGGCCGGATACGAGGCTACGGATGACGCGTATCTGACTGCTGACGTCGTGCAGGTGGCGCCGCAGGTCAGCGGCACGGTCAAGAAGGTGCTCTTTGAAGACAATCAGCGCGTGAAGGCCGGCCAACTGCTCGTGGTGTTGGATGATGCGACCTACCGTGCGGTGCTCGCTCAAAGGCAAGCCGACTTGGATGCGGCAATGGCCCAAGCCGGAGGGGCCGGAGTGAATGTGGGCCTGGTATCGGAGCAAGGCAGCGCGCAGTTGATGCAGGCGGCCCGGGAGCGTCGAGCAGGCGAAAAGCAGCATTGCCGGCGCGAAGGCCGAGGTCCAGCGCAGCGACGCGTCCGTGAAGAGCGCATCCGCGACCGCAAGGGGAATCGCGGCAAACGCCGTCGCGGCCGAGTCAGCGGTCAACGGCGCCATAGCCAATAAGGAGCGCTGCGCCGAATCGGTGAGCGCGGCGCAGGCCCAGCTTGAATCCTCGATGGCCGCGGTGAAAGGCGCCGAGGCAGGCGTGGACGCGGCAAAGGCCATATACAAGAAGGTCGCGCGTGATGCCGAGCGGTACGGAGATCTTGCGAAGCAGGGCGCCGCAAGCAAGCAGAGGCTGGATGAGGCCGAGGCATCGGCCGAGGCATCGAAGGCGCAGTTGGAGTCCGCGCGCGACCAGGCTGATTCGGCCAAATCTGTCGTGCTCGAAAAGCGGGCCGACCTGACCGCGGCCAAACAACAACTGAAAGTCGCCGAAGCGGCGATCGGACAGGCCAGGGCACAGCTTGCGGCTGCGCGGGAACAATCCGCCGCGGCTATGCAGGCTGTCAGCCAGGCGGAGGCCCAGCGAAAGGTTGCCCTCGATAACGTTGGTCAGGCACAGGCGCATTCTCATCAGGCCCTGGGCCAACTCGGGCAAGCCCGCACGCTCCCACGGCAAGTCAGAATGGGCCTGAGCGCCAAGGCACAGGCCATGGCGAAAGTGAAGCAGGCGAGAGCCGCGCTCAAGACAGCCGCTCTGCAACTGAGCTACACACGGATATATGCCCCCGTCAGCGGGAGAGCGAACAAGAAGGACGTCGAAGTGGGCTCGCTCGTTGCGCCGGGCACTCCACTGGTTGCCGTTGTCAAGAGCGGCATTCCGTGGGTGGCGGCTAACTTCAAGGAGACTCAACTGCCAGGGGTGAGGCCGGGTTGTGCTGCCCAAGTGTGGGTGGACGCCATTCCGGGCCACGTTTTCAGAGGCCGTGTCGACAGCCTGTCCCCCGCTACCGGCTCTGTATTCGCGCTGCTTCCCGCCGACAACGCCACGGGCAACTTCACCAAGGTCGTGCAGAGGCTGCCGGTCAAGATAGTTATCGATCCGGGCCAGCCGGGAGAGGACCGGCTCAGCGACGGGATGTCGGTGGTAGCGCGGGTAAGGAAGGGCTGATGGCGCCACACTCTCATTCGGAATTTGAGGAATACTCAGGGGCGACTCGCTGGATCATCCTTGCCGCGGTCATGCTCGGGGCCGTGCTGCAGGTTGTCGACTCGAGCATCGTTAATGTCGCTATCCCACAGATGATGGGCAACCTGGGCGTCACGATAGACCAGATCAGTTGGGTCTCGACCGGCTACATGATAGCGAACGTGATCGTGCTGCCGCTGACGGGGTGGCTTTCTTCCACGTTCGGCAGAAAGCGATATCTGACGGCATCCATCGTGATTTTCACTGTCGCGTCGTTTTTCTGCGGGACTGCAAGGACCCTGAATGCCCTGGTTTTCTTCAGGATCGTCCAGGGAGCAGGGGGCGCGGCGCTGTTGTCCACTGCCCAGGCGACCATGATGGAGATATTTCCGCCTCAGCAGCTCGGGATGATCCAGGCGATCTACGGAATGGGCATTATGGTGGGGCCCACTATCGGCCCCACGTTTGGCGGAT
The DNA here is from genome assembly GCA_963823885.1 of uncultured bacterium. Lineage (GTDB taxonomy): Bacteria > Armatimonadota > UBA5829 > UBA5829 > UBA5829 > CAWGNL01. The sequence goes on along the minus strand of CAWGNL010000105.1, from coordinate 25,512 downwards.
GGATCACCGACAACTACTCCTGGCCGTGGATCTTCTTCATAAACCTGCCGATCGGGATCGTGGCGGCTATCCTGGTGTACGTGTTCCTGCACGACTCGAAACACAAGCGCACAGCCGCGGGTGTGGATTTTGCCGGGATCGGCCTGTTGGCGATTGGGCTGGGTTCGATGCAGGTCGTCCTCGAAAAGGGAAACCGCGAGGACTGGTTCGATTCGTCCTTGATCGTATGGCTTACCGTGATATCGGCAATCGGGCTGGTGGGGTTCGTGCTTTGGGAACTGCGCACGCGTTACCCGGCGGTCAATCTGCACATCTTGAAGAATCGTGGCTTTGCGGCGGGCACGGTATTCGCGGCGGTGTTGGGTTTCGGGCTTTACGGGGGCACGTTCGTGCTGCCGATCTTCCTGCAGGAGATCCGGCAGTTCACGGCGCAGCAGACGGGGCTGATTCTGCTTCCCGGCGCGCTCGCAACGGCCGTCGCAATGCCCATAGCGGGGCGGATGGTATCGCAGTTTCCCGCGCGCAATCTGGTAGCGGCCGGCGCTATTGCCTTCAGCGTATCTATGTTACTGCTGAGCACCATCACAATCGACACCGGTCCGCGGCATTTGTTCTGGCCGCTCGTCACAAGGGGAGCAGCCATGGGATGCCTGTTCGTCCCGCTCACCCTGGCGACGCTGATAGGCATGCGCGGCAAGGAGATTGCCGATGCAACGGGTCTTTACAACCTTTTCCGACAGGTCGGAGGGAGTTTTGGCATAGCGTGCCTTTCGACATTTTTGGACCACCGGACCGCGATGCACCGCGCGGTCCTGGTGGAGAGAATCAACCTCTACAGCCCCGCCGCCCTCCAGCGAATTCACGAATTTCAGGCGTATTTTCAGTCGACCGGCGCGCCACTGCCTGTTGCCCAGCGTCAGGCGCTGGCTGTTGTCGATCAGACCGTGCAGGCTCAAGCAGCCGTGCTTGGGTTCGAGGATGTTTTTCGTATCGCGGCGATGATAATGATCGTTGCGCTCCCACTGCTGCTGTTCTTCAAGAAAGGCAAGTCGATATCATAATTGATAATGGACGGACCTCTATGGGGCGGGAACGACAAATCGAGTGTCTGTTCTAACCCTCGCTTCGAGTTTGCTTTCACCGGCAAAAGCGGCTATAATCCAGATAATGGCAGAGGCTGAACAAGCGGGTCTTGGGTGATGGGTGACAGGTGATGGAAGGGGTTTCGCCTTCCGGGCCTATCACCCAACACCCAACACCTGACACCGATCGGGAGATATGAATGGACAGATGGGTTTTTCTGAACGGGGAGTTCATCGCGAGTGACAAGGCGGCGGTTTCGATCTACGACCACGGGTTTCTTTATGGCGATGGGGCTTTCGAGGGAATTCGGGCCTACAAGGGCCGCGCGTTCAAGCTCGAGGAGCACGTCGACAGGCTCTACAAATCGCTTAAGGCGCTTTGGATCAGTCTTCCGTACGGGCAGGAGGTCTTCATCGCCAACGTCCGCAAGCTTTTGGAGATGAACGAGGTAGGCAACGGCTATATCCGCGTGACGGTAAGTCGCGGTGTGGCTTTGGGTTTGGACCCTAAGAACATCGATTCTCAGCCCACGGTAGTTATCTCGACTGACAAGCTCTCCCTTTATCCTCGCTCGATGTACGAAAACGGACTCGATGTGGTCACGGTGGCCACACGCGTCGCAAACCCCCAAGTGATGGAACCCCGCATCAAGTCGCTCGGAAAATACCTCTGCAATATTCAGGCCAAGATCGAAGCCAACCAGGTGGGCGCGGGAGAAGGCCTTATGCTCACCGAGGACGGTTACGTGGCCGAGTGCACCGGCGATAATATCTTCTACGCCAAAAACGGCGTTTTTCACACCCCTGCCGCGTATCTTGGAATCCTGGAAGGCATCACCCGGCAGACCGCCATGGACGTGCTCGAGGAGATGGGTATCCGGGTCATAGAGTCGGTTTTCACTCGTTTCGACCTTTACACCGCGGACGAGTGTTTTCTCACCGGCACAGCCGCCGAGGTTATTCCGATGGTCAAACTCGACGGCCGCGCAATCGGCGATGGCAAGCCGGGTCCTCTTACTCGGAAACTCATGGCGGCCTTTGGAGCGTATGTAGAATCACAGAAATGATTTGTGAGATATGCGAAAGTCGACCGGCAACGGGCGTGTTAGTGCGCCGGCGACGCGGCGATGAGCACCGAACGTATGTGTGTGTCGAGTGCGCAAACGAGCGGGCCAAGTTGTATGCGGATGGGTCACTCGACTTCGAGCGCATTCTACGCGGCATGAGACTCCAAGTCCGGCGGGAACGTCAACGCATATACGTGCAGACTCTGCGGGACTACTTTGGCCGAGATCGTTCTCGACGGTGTGCCCGGCTGCTGCCTCTGCTACACTCGCTTTGCCGGCGAAATAGAGTCCGCGGTCCGGCAAAGCCAGGGGTGCACAACCCACACGGGTAAAGATATCCACGGCAAAGGGATAGTTCCCCGACCGGCGCTTTGTCGCAAAGTTGACGAGTCGCAAGCGCCCCGGTGGATTGGGGGCGACGGCCCGGAGGCCGACATAGTCATCTCCACCAGGGCTCGACTTGCGCGAAGCCTTTCATCCTACCCGTTTCCCTTGCGCGCTTCAGGGGAAGATTTATCCATGGTAGTGCGGGAGGTCCGCACTGCGTGCGCGGGGCTTGCCGGGGACTTTCCCGGGCTTAGAGCGGTCAGCGTGTCAAAGCTCGATAGCTTGCAGAAAAGCTTCTTGTTGGATGCTCACGTAGCAAGTGTCGAACAGCTCGCGGCGGGAGAGGGCCGGGCGGTGGTGCTGGAGCCGAGCGCGACTCTCTCGGTTATGGTCAATGAGGAAGATCACGTAAGGCTCCAGGTGGTGCTGTCGGGGCTGGCGCCGGAAGAAGCGTGGGAACTGGCCGACTGGGTGGATGATGTTCTTTCGACGAAGCTGAGCTACGGATTCTCGACCCGATACGGGTATCTCGCGGCAAGCGTCTCGAATGTGGGAACCGGCCTGAGGGTGTCGGTCATGATGCATCTGGCCGGAATGGCGGCAATGAGGCGATTGGGCGGTCAACTTAGGGCGGCCCACGACCTGGGCGTGTCGGTGCGCGGGATGTTCGGCGAGGGCAGCCGCTCGGTTGGAGATTTGTTTCAGGTTTCCAACGAGGTTACCCTGGGCCTGAGCGAGCGGGAAATCGTGGAGCGAGTGCGGTCGGTGGCGAGCTACATTTTGAAAGAAGAACGCGGCGCCCGAGAGGACTTGTTGGTATCCGAGGCCGACCGTGTGTTGAGCCAGGCGGCGAGATCGCTGGATGCGCTTAGGGGCGCGGCGAGCGTCAAAGCCGAAGAAGCGATTGCTCTGATGTCACCGATCAGGCTGGCGGCGGCGCTCGGGCTAACCCAGGGGTGTTCGCGGACCGCTTTGAACGAGATTCTGGTCGGGATGCGGGTCGGCGAACCTGCCGATGGCAGGGCGGGCGAAGAACGCGCGGACTTAATACGTGCGAAACTCGCCGAAACGCACATAATGAGTGCCTAGCTCGGGTATATACTTAGTATCTTGCAACTGAAATCCTATACAAGTTGTACTGAACTTTGATATGTCACCTCGGATTTCAGTTGTAAGATACGTAAGAAGAAACCGCCGACCTTCCGAATTACGGAAAGGCCGTATTGATTTTCCGGCGATGGCCCTCTTGGTTGCGGCTACGCTGCTTTAGGGGAGTCTAAAGTCTAAAGTCGGGAAGGGAAGACGCGACGCGAATCAAGGCGCCTGTGACCTTTGACCGGGGACCTTGCGGATGTTTCGGGATTTTGGCCTGGCCCGGCTCGTCGGACCTGATCACCCCGAAATCCCGAAACATCGGGGGCGTCGGTTTCTCGTTACTCAGTACTGGGGAGGATTAGTCTAGCGGCAGAGGTTGGATTTGCCGATTATTAAACCGGACGTGGCTCGCCCGTCCCGTCGAGATGAACCAGACCCCGACCAGCACCGTCTAAATCTATATAAGTTGGAAGTCAGTCAGGTGTGAGGAAGACCCTGGTAATTGGTGTCTTTTGAGGAATACTAACAATGAACGAATACGGCTGGAGCGCGAGGCGAGGGTTCTAACCTCCAACCTCTGGATAGGGGGGATTCCAAATGTGGCAGCGGTTCACGGAGCGAGCGCGAAGAGTCGTGTTCTTTGCTCAAGAAGAAGCCGGCAGGCTGGGTGAGAACTATGTTTCCACCGAGCACCTGCTGCTTGGCCTTGTGCGGGAAAACGACAGCGTCGCCGCAAGGATTCTGGATCGAATGGGAGTAAGTATGGGTCGCATTCGGTCCGAAATCGAACGTCAGGTCACACGGGGTGACGGGCGCCTCGGACAAGATATGCAGCTCACACCGAGGGCTAAGCGGGTGATCGACCTCGCTTATGATGAGGCCAGAAACCTCAATAACAACTACATCGGCACGGAGCACCTGCTTCTCGGCCTCATTCGCGAGGGCGAGGGGATGGCGGCTCGCGTGCTGCAGAGGCTTGGGGTGGACCTCGAGCGCACTCGCCGCGAGGTTATGAACCTGCAGGACGGCGAGACGACGGCAGTCAGCTCGACGCGGACGCGGTCCAAGACTCCGACGCTCGACGAATTCGGCAGAGACTACACCGACCTTGCCAGGCAGGATAAGCTGGACCCCTGCATCGGTCGTGACAACGAAATAGAGAGAGTGGTTCAGATCCTTTCGCGTCGAACCAAGAACAACCCCTGTCTTATAGGCGAACCGGGCGTGGGTAAGACGGCGATTGCGGAGGGGCTGGCCCAAAGAATAATTAGTGGCGACACTCCCGAAACCCTCAAGGAGAAGCGCATAGTCGCGCTCGACCTTGCGGGGCTGGTCGCGGGAACCAAGTACCGCGGGGAGTTCGAGGAGAGAATGAAACGGGTAATGGAGGAAGTGCGCAAGGCCGCCGGCGAGGTGATCTTGTTCATCGACGAACTCCACACACTCGTGGGGCCGGCGCGGCGGAGGGCGCGATCGACGCTTCCAATATACTCAAGCCGGCTCTGGCGAGAGGAGAACTGCAGTGCATCGGCGCCACCACAATGGATGAGTTTCGCAAATATATCGAGCGGGACGCAGCCCTGGAGCGCAGGTTCCAACCGGTGCAGGTGCGCGAACCCTCCATCGATGAGACGATAGAAATCCTGAAGGGTCTGCGCGACCGTTACAGACGCATCACGCGGTCACGATCGATGATATCGCCCTCATATCGGCCGCGAAGCTTTCGGATAGATATATCACGGACCGGTCGCTGCCGGATAAGGCTATCGACCTTATAGACGAGGCCGCCTCGAGGGTGAGGCTGAAATTGGCGATGCCGCCCTCGGACCTGAGGCTGGCAAAGCAGGAGCTGACCAAAGTCCAGGAGCAGCTCAACTCGATACCTGCCGGGTCGAACTACGACCAGCCGCGGAACTCCGGGCCAGGAGCACGAACTCAGCGAGAGAGTGATGGAGCGTGAGCGGCATTGGCAGGAAGATCGGGCCAATCAGCCCACGATAGTGAGCGAGGACGAGATCGCTCATATCGTATACTCCTGGACCGGGATTCCGGTATCCAGGCTGGTCGAGGGCGAATCGGCGAAGCTCCTGAAGATGGAGGACGTGCTGCACGCAGGATCATCGGCCAGCATGAAGCCATCGTTGCACTGTCCAAGGCGATCAGGCGCGCGAGGTCCGGTATGAAGGACCCGAGGCGTCCGATGGGAAGCTTTATATTCCTTGGGCCGACGGGTGTTGGAAAGACCGAGCTTGCCAGGGCGTTGGCGGCGTTCCTTTTCGAGACCGAGGACGCTCTGATAAGGATCGATATGTCCGAGTATATGGAGAGGTTCGCTGTCTCCAGACTCGTGGGCGCCCCTCCCGGATACGTCGGTTACGACGAGGGCGGGCAGCTAACCGAGGCGGTTCGGCGCAGACCTTATTCGGTGATTCTGCTGGATGAGATCGAAAAGGCCCACCCGGAAGTCTTCAACATTCTGCTGCAGGTTATGGAAGATGGCCGGTTGACGGATTCTCAGGGACGCGTCGTCGACTTCAAGAACACGATAATCGTCATGACCACAACATCGGGGCCCAGTCGATTCAGGGCGGCGCGGGCATCGGCTTCCGCGATACCGAATCGGCGATGGAGACCGAGAGGGCCTACGAAGAGCATGAAGAACCGCATCATGGACGAAATGAAGCGGACCTTCAGGCCGGAGTTTATGAACCGCGTGGACGACACTATCGTGTTCCATCAGCTCACCAAGTCGGAGATTCTGCAGATTGTCGATCTGATGGTCGACAGAGTCAGGCAGCAGATGGCGAGCCGCGCGATGCACCTGGAAGTCACGCGGGAAGTGCGCGAGCTGCTTGCAGCCGAGGGCTTCGACCCGACGTTCGGGGCAAGGCCTTTGAGGAGAGCCATGCAGCGGCTGATCGAGGACCCGCTGTCTGAAGAGATTCTGCTGGGCCGGTTCACCGATCTGGATACGATCCGGGCCGAGCTCGAAGACGGCAAGATCTTCTTCACGAAGGCGGCTGATCTGAGCACGCTGCCGGTGGAATCGCAGCAAGCTACATAACGAGAGTAACTGGCCGGATAAATAGGAAGCGCCCCGCCCTCCGATGAGAAGGGCGGGGCGTTCTTTGATATCTGGACACCGGAGCGTATTTGGAGCGCGGCGGTCTCGACGCCGCTTTTCCCTCTGGGGGTTGGGTTCGTTTCGCAAAAATGATAGCCGCTGGTGGCCTGTGAGATCGCCCGGCTTTCCGCCTCTGGGTTGCTACTACTATTGTATCATGGTCGTCAATGGGCCTGTTCGTTTGAATCGCTGAGACGCTGAAGTTTATGAGAACGCTGAAGGGATGGAGCGTCCCTTCTCCCTTCAGCGCAATCATCCCTTCCTCAGCGTCTCAGCGATTCAAACCACCCCAGCGACCGGATACCCTCATTGTAAGCCCGTGAGTCCGGTAAGTGCCGCGGCACGCCGGAGAAGTCAGGTAAAATTACGTATTGACAGCAGGCCCGGTATCAGGTATACTACACTGCTGCCCTTACAAGTATATCTAAAGGGGAGCGCAAGCTAAAGGAGGAAAGGGAAAGAAAATGCATCGCAACACCACGCCGAGCGGGGCAGCTAAACGGCTGCTCACCGCAACGACACTTCTTCTCGTTACATGTCTCTCGTGCTCATCGGTAATGGCGCAGCTAGTGCCAAAGGCCATCAGCTACCAGGGTAAGCTGACCAACAATATGGGCCAGCCGGTCCCTGATGGAAATTATTTCGTCCAGTTCGAGCTATACACTGTAAACGTCGGAGGCGTTGCATTCTGGGTGTCGGCGTCCAGACCGTCACCACCACGCAAGGGACCTTCACCGCGGCGATACAGCCGCTGGGGCCATCGGACCTGGCGGGTAAGACCGACGTTTGGCTCGAAGTGTGGGAAGGCTCTTCAGCCGGGTCGCTCGCGGCACTGACGCCGCGGGTGAAGCTGCTTTCGGCGCCATTCGCGCTGAGAGCGGGCGACTTGGACCTGCCATTCTCGAAGCAGGTAAGCTTGGGCGCGACGGCGTTCACCGTCGATAACGGCAGCGGCGCCGCCGCGGACTTCATAACGGACGCAGGCAACGCTTCCGATGCCCTCTTGGTGACACAGAACGGCACGGGCCGGGCGGCCTGGTTTGCGAGTTTCGAACAACGCGTCTGCTGTTGAGACCCTGCGACTCGATAACGCCGGCAGCGGCGCCGCGCTGCTGGTCAACGCCACCGGCGCCGGTCTGGCCGGCAATTTCAACGGGACCGTGCAGATGACCGGCTTCAAGCTGCCGACTAACGCGGCTAACGGCCGCGTCCTGACTTCGGATGCCTCCGGTAACGGAACCTGGCAAGCGGGGGGCGAGGAGGAGGCGGTTGGAGCCTGACCGGCAACGCCGGCACGACGGCGGGCACGGACTTCGTTGGCACAACCGACAATCAGGCGCTCTATCTGAAGACGGACAACCAGCAAGGACTGCTGCTGCAATATATCTACCGCAGCATTGGGTTTCCCCCTGTGAGCTGGAATGGATCGGTGAATGTCACCGGCGGCGCCTCCTGCAACACCGTGACCGCCCGGCGTGTTTGGCGGCACAATCGGCGGCGGCGGCTGCAACGGCTTCCAGCCAGCTCCCCCAACCTTGTGACGGATGACTACTGCACGGTCGCGGGAGGCGCCTGGAACCAGGCCGGCGACAACGCGGGGACTACTAGCGACAATACCTGCGCGACGGTTGGCGGCGGTTGGAGCAACACCGCGGGCGAGTATGGAGCCACGGTCGCGGGAGGCACCACGAATACCGCGTATTACGAGTCATTCATCGGCGGAGGCGACAGTAATGCTGCCGGCGGCGCGTATGGTGTCGTCGGCGGAGGCGAGAGTAACAGCGCTCCCGATAACTACGGCTTCATTGGAGGAGGTTGGGACAACAGTATCGTCTGGCAATCGGACAAATCCGTCATCTGCGGAGGCTATTACAACGTGATTACGGGCTACAGTGACGAAATTGCTATCGTCGGCGGCTACGAGAACGAGGCATCGGGGATTTATGCGTTTTTGGGCGGGGGCTATCAGAACAATGCAAGCGGCCCACTTTCCGCCGTGGTCGGCGGATATATCAACGCGGCGCAGGGCGACCACAGTTTCGTGGGCGGAGGGCCAGTAACGTCGCAAGCGGCGTGTACTCCACTGTCCCGGGCGGAGAGTCCAACACGGCAACGGGAGGGTGCAGCTTCGCGGCCGGAGTACAACGCGCACGCGATCCACGATGGCGCGTTCGTCTGGGCCGACAGCAGCGCGGGAGCCTTCTCGTCCACAAGCCCCAATCAGTTCTCGGCGCGCGCATCCGGAGGCGTGATCTTCTACAGCGACGCCGCGGCGGACTGGGGCGTGAGCCTTGCTCCCGGTGGAGGCTCGTGGGACTTGGTGAGCGATCGGAACCTCAAGGCGAACTTCGCCAGGATCGACTGCCGGGAAGGTACTGGCCAAGCTCGCCGCCATGCCGGTCCAGACCTGGAACTACAAGAGCCAGGATTCGTCCATCCGCCACATAGGCCCGGTCGCGCAGGACTTCGCGGCGGCGTTCAAGGTTGGCAAAGACGACAGGCACATCAATGAAGTAGACGAGGGCGGAGTCGCGCTGGCGGCGATACAGGGGCTAAACCAGGTCGTCGAGGATAAGGACGCGCGGATCAAGGCGCTGGAAAAAAGCAACTCGGAACTGCAGGCGCGGGTGGCCAATCTGGAGAAGCTGGTGTCATCGCTGGCCGAAAGGAAGTAGGTGGTTCGCATGAAGAACTTCACCATGGCGGCGATTTGTTTGGTAAGTCTGCTGCTGGCCGGTCTGATCCCGGGAGTTGCGCTCGGTGCGACCTACCAGATCAACTGGTGCAGCATCAATGCGGGGGGCGGTGCGCTTTCCAATAGCGCGATAAGCATGAACTGCTCCGTGGGACAGGCCGCGGCCGGCTACGCGGGCAGCACGAGCGTGCTGAACTGCATAGGTTATTGGGCCGCGTACCTGCCCGTGCCCACCGTGGTCTCAACACTTGCGACCGCGAAACTCCTGGGAAATCAGACCTACGTGAGCGCAGGCGGAATGATCGCGACAACCGACTATCCCGACCTCGACAGCCTCTGCTTCTACGTGGAGGCAGCAGACCGCTCGAGCGGGATCAGGGTTTCCCTGCCGCCGGGTTCGGTGCCCGGGCTTGCTCGGGGCAGTGTGGTAAACGTCATCGGCACGATGGGATCTCTGCCAAGCGGTGAGAGAGACATCGAGGGGCCGATGGTCATCATCGTCGGGAGCCCTACCACCTTGAAGCCGCTCGGGATGAATAACGGCTGGGTAGGTGGCGGAAACCTGGGAGTCCCGCCTCTCGGAGAGCCAGGAGTTACCGGCGGAGTGGGACTCAACAACGTGGGACTGCTGATTTCGACCTGGGGACGTGTGAGCTACGACTCAACTGGCCTGATGATGTACGTGGACGACGGGTCAGGCTATCCTGTCATAGTAGATTATGGAGGAATCACCGTGCTGCCGCCCGCTGGTCAATACGCAAACGTTGTCGGCATATCGACCCTGTACGAGTCGGGGACAAGCGCACTGCGCATGATTTGGCCCCGTAACTACAGCGACATTATGTGGTAATGAACTCAGTTGCCGAGCGGGTAAAACGACTCTGGGGTCAGGATTTCCGAATCCTGACCCCAAATGTTTAACCACGACGGCTCTTGCAGATCGAATGTCAATCCATTTTTTTCGTGAAAGATGACATAAGCGGTGACATGTACCTCACGATCCGTGAGATGTCTCTTTGAATCGCTGAGCCGCTGAAGTCTATGAGAACGCTGAAGGGAGAGAGCATCTCTTTAGCGCAATCCCGCCGGATTTCCGAATCCGGCAAACGCGCTACCGGTTCAGAGAAGCGCAGATAGGGTCGAAACCTCCCTGACTTACCTTACCTCTAAACCAAACGCGGGATTTGGAAATCCCTTATTCGAGGATTGGGTGGCGATTCGGAAATCGCCACCCAGAGAAGAACGCGGAAGGAGAGGGAACGTCCCTTCTCCCTTCAGCGTAATCATCCCTTCCTCAGCGTTTCAGCGATTCTAACGCACCTCAGCGATTCAGCGATTCTAACGTACTCCGCGCATGCCCGTTTGCACAACTCGAAAGACAGGAATAACATGGTAGATAGATAGAACGCGCCCATCCTTTCGCGCCAGAGGCAGACTTGGAAACCGAACTTCTCGACATACCGGTCTTGTGGCCGAACTATTTGAGGATTGCGAACTGTGCGTCGATCGCCTGAGAGAGTCTTTGGCGGATCTGGACGGCATGCTGAGCGTCCGGATCAACTCGGACCACAGGACCATCGAAGTCCGCTACGACAAAGACCTGCTCACCTTCGAAGAGATTAGAGAACATGCCCGGCTGCTCGGAGTCACCGTGGCCGAGCGATTCTCTCATAGATCGGTATCGATAACCGGGCTGGATTGCCCAGACTGCGCGGTAAAGCTGGAGCGCTCGATCCGCAAGATAAAGGGGGTCGCCTGGGCCAGCGTGAACTACGCGACATCAGTGCTGATCTTCGAGTTCGAGCCTCGGCAGGTCGGCGTGGAAGGCATCGAGGGCCGCGTGAGGGACTTCGGCTACGATATCGAAGAACCGTCGATCGCCCCGCGGGTCAGAAAAGCCCGCATCTTTCGAGAGACCCGGCTTGCGCTGACGGTCATTTCCGGCATCCTGCTTGCGGCCGGGATCGCGGCCCACTTCGCCGGCGCCGGTCCCGCGTTCACCGGCCCGATCTTTATTGCCTCGGCGGTATTGGGAGGGATCTTCGCCGCAAGGTCGGGCATCTTGAGCTTGCGAGCGATGACTCTCGACACCAATTTCCTGATGACCGCGGCGGCCGCGGGCGCCATCTGCCTTGGTGATTATATCGAGGCCGCCGCCGTCATGTTCCTCTTTTCGCTGGGTTCCACGCTGGAAAGCTACACCGTCGAGAGGACCCGCACTTCCATCAAGTCTCTGGTGAACTCGTTCCCCACCAGCGCATCCGTGCTGCGAAACGGACACGTGGATATCACGCGGTTGGAAGATGTCGAGATCGGGGAACTCGTGCTGATCAAGCCGGGCGAGAGAATCCCGGTGGACGGCGCCGTCGTGCGCGGGGAGTCCTCCGTGAACGAAGCGCCGATAACCGGTGAGCCGGCGCCCAAGTATAAATCGACGAGCGACCTTGTTTATGCGGGTTCGATCAACGGCAATGGGTCCCTGGAGGTCAGGACCACAACAAACGCCGCCGACAACACCCTGGCGCGGATCGTGCACATGGTCGAGGAGGCCCAGGCTCAGAAAGCCCCGTCGCAGAGGCTCACGGAGACTTTCGGGCGCTACTACACGCGGCCGTTATTGCCCTGGCCTTCGCTATTGCGTGTCTCGGGCCTGCTGTCTTGGGCGGAGCATTCAGAGACTGGCTGCAGCGGGCGCTCACGCTGCTGGTGGTGTCCTGCCCGTGCGCTCTGGTGATATCGACTCCGGTCGCGGTGGTCGCGGCGATAGGCAATGCGGCCAAGTCCGGCGTGCTGATAAAGGGTGGGGCGCACCTGGAGGAGTTGGGCAGGGTGTCGGTGGTGGCGTTCGATAAGACAGGGACTCTCACGACAGGCAAGCTCTCCGTGTGCAAGGTGATCGGGTTCGGGTCTCACAAGCCCAGCGATGTGCTGGCCGCCGCCGCCGCTGTGGAGAGCCGTTCCGAGCACCTGTTGGCCGATGCGATGATCGCGAAGTCGCGCGAACTCGGCCTTGAGCATCTCTCCATATCGTTTTTCGAGGCGCTTCCGGGGAAGGGAGCGCGGGCCGTGGTTGAAAGGAGAACTCTTTTATGTCGGCAGCCGGCTTCTGTTGGAGGAGCGCGGCATCGAAATTCCCGAGAACGCCGAACTTGCGGACCTGCTTGCAAGCGGCGTTACCGTGGTGTACATGGCCGGGGAGTCCTGTGTCTGGGGGGCGATCGGCGCGACTGATACCCTCAAGGAAAACAGCCGGGAAGCGCTCGCCGGACTCAAGCGAGTGGGGATCGTCAAGACCGTGATGCTCACCGGGGACACGCTCCCAAGCGGCAGGGCCGTGGCCGCGCAGCTCAAGATAGACGAATTCCACGCCGAGCTTTTGCCGGCGGCCAAGCTGGCCATGATCCGGGAAATGGCTTTGCGCCACAGGGTCGCGATGGTGGGAGACGGCATCAACGACGCTCCGGCGCTTGCGGCGGCAAATGTGGGTGTCGCGATGGGCGGGGCAGGGAGCCACGCGGCTATCGAAGCCGCCGATGTCGCGCTGATGGCCGATGATATCGGGATGCTCCCCTACGCGGTCACGCTCAGCCGAAGAGCCAGGCGGGTAATTCTGCAGAATGTGGTCTTCGCGCTCGCCGTGGTGCTGCTGCTCGTGGGCGGGGCGCTGATGAAGTGGGTGAATCTCTCGACCGGCGTTCTGGGCCACGAGGGCAGCTCGCTGCTGGTCATCGCGAACAGCATGAGATTGCTGAAGAAGTAGGTCTCCGGACTTAATCGCGAAAACGCGAAAGGGCGAAAACGCGAAAGTCGGGCGAACCCTTGCTATGCGGCGGGTACGACAAGTAGAGTCCCTGTCTCGATTTGGCGCCTTCGAGTTCCCGCTGCACGCACGGCGCCTTGTGCTGTAGATGGAGGCGGAGCATGCCTTCTATGCGGCGCGAACGACAACTCGAGGCTCCCCCTCGACGTTTCGGGAAAGGGGTTTCCCGAAACAACGGGGGATTCTCCTTCCCTTCCCCTACCAACCCTACTAACCCTGCTCTAATGCGCCAGCACCTGCCGGCCTCGCCCCACCTTGATCAGCGGCAGGCCCTGATCGCCGCGGAAGTGGGTGGCGTAGACTGCCAGCATAAGGAAGTTTATGAAGTGAGCGGCCAGGCAATAGGGGCAGGGAACGTGGATGATGGCCACCATCACATAAATCAGGAAAGCGCTGTAGAGCGCCGCCGCCGACATCAGCCCCAGCACACCCCGCGGCACAGGCCACTTTCCGGTCGCCAGCCGCACGCCGGCCATTCCGAGCACCCCCAGATAATAGAGCATGCCCCAAATTCCCGCGGGCACGCCCAGTAGATCGGCATAGCCCGAACTAAGTGCAGTCTCGCAATTGCCCCCATGAAACATACACACAGTCGACACGGGCGCTTCATAGCTTATGAGGTCGAAGTGTACCAACGTCAAGTACAGACTATCTATCAGCCCCAGCAGCGTGAGGATGACGATGATTAATGGCAGGTGCCGCCTCATGTCGTCCCTCTATGCGCGCTTCACAGTACATTTAATACCCCCGAATCCGCAAATACATCACAGGAGTTTCGAAAAGATTGCAGGGCAGGGGCTAGGGGTTGAGGACTAGGGAAGGAAGGGACCGTCTCTCCCCTCCCTTCCCTAGTCCCCAGCCCCTAATCCCTAGCCCCTGCTCTGCTACGGCTACAAGTCACACACTGATTTTACCCACCACGCGGCAAGGACATGTTCGCTTCTTTTGGGTATACTTTACCAAACAGGAGGAAGCTCGCCATGGAATCGTATCGTAATACCCGCCCTGCTTGCGACCATGCTGGCCGCGTCGGGTTGCCTTGGCGCGGAGAGCGACCAGCAGCCCCAAAGCATCGGTTACCTTGAAGGGCACTCGCTGTACATCCTCAGCGATCCGGACGTGCCGCTCATAGAGATGGGAATCGAGATGCCTAAACCGCGCGCTACAAACCCGGAGATGGATGTCACGTCGGTGGAGTCCAACGGTTTCAACGTGGCAGGCCATAACGTGCAGCCTTCGCTCACGGCAACTTTCGATTCCGCGCGGCTGGGGGTCATCCACGGCTTCTCGCAAGATTGGGCCGTGGGGGCTCGGTTTCCGTGGAAACGGACGTGCGTGCGCGGTCTGATTGGAGGGTTCGCGGGAACCGCGACCGTGGAGGCCATGGGCCAGCCCGCGCTTTTCGCAAAGCACATCTTCTTGCGGGCCTCTCACGGACAGCGTCTGGTGGCGATGGCTGGAATCGAGCTTCCGACCGGCCTCAGCGATGCCACATTCGATGAAAGCAATGCCGCAACCGACGGGTATACAACAACTCTCCGCGCAGGCTGCCGATAGGCTGGCAGCCCAGCACGGGAACGGTCAACGGCTACATCAGCCTGGCTTACGGAATGAAAACCCCCGGCTTTTCCTACGAAGGCATACTTGCGGGCAAGCTCTACGGATCCGACGATCAAGGCACCAAGGTGGGCAATATCTTTGTCGCCGCGGCGACGGGGACATACACGATAAGCCGCGCGCATGGGACGCGGCGCTGGGCCTGATCTTGCGCTCTCAGGCTGACGACAGCTATCCGTATGCTCCTGTGGACCAGCCCCCCGACTACGGCGCCACGACCCACGGCACTATTCTCTACATAGAACCGGCGATTCGCTACACGTACCGCCACCTCGCGAGGCTGGGAATCGGGGTAAAGTGTCCGCTGGTGCAGCCCGACAGCGGAATCGCGCCCAGAAACGCGGTGATCTTTATTGCCTCGGGGCTCAGTTTCTGAGAGTAACGAGGAACGCGGGGCTGGTAACGGGCAACGGGTAACGGGCAACGGGTAACGGGTAACGGGTAACGACGTAACGAGTAACGGGTAACGAGTAACGAGAAGGGAGCACGACTTACCTATGCGGCGGGAACGACAAATAGACCGCCTGTCTTAACTCGAAGGACTTTATTCCAAAAATTGCCTCGACTTGTCGTTCCGCCGCATAATGCGCTGTGGCGCCCATCATTATCAATTATCAATTTCCTTCCTGAGCAGCACGCGCTGGTCGCCGACGCGGCGGGTGAGGCGCTTCGAGTCGAAGTACTCCAGCAGCGGCACCGCGTACTTCGGCTGGAGTCGACGAGGTCCCGGAACTGACTTACGGTTATCCGGCCGTTCGCGGCCAGGTACGTCGCGCAGGAGTTTCTCGGCTGATTCCATGGCTGTCTTGTGCAGGCACATATCGTCGGATATCCTGACGAGGTCCCCGCGTTCGACGAGCATCGCGACTATCTCGCGCGAGTCGGGGCCATATTGGCGCTCTATATCGGACAGGGGCGCGGGATTGCTTCGGGCCGCCTCAAACTCCGCCTCGATTCTCGCCGCGAGGCGCGCCTGCTCCTCGCTCAAGGTCGGCTTGTGGTCCGGCAGCCTGACGATCGACTCGCTGACCACCAGGTCTTGCGCTTCGGACATCAGCGCCAGCATTGCGTGAAATCCCTTCTGGTCCATCTTCCGGCCGATCTGGGCCCTCAGTTCCTCTTTGGAGATGCCGGGCCGCATCGGATAGGTGTTGTGGTAAGTCCGGACCGCCTCCCTGATGCGCGCGGCGGCCATATCGCGGGTGGCAGTGTGCATGAACCGTCCCGATGAGGCGACCGCCCGGCCTTCGGATACGAGGATATTTAGCAGCGCGTTTACCCCCGATTCGGTGAGGCCGGTGATTCGCGCGACCTCTTTCCCGGCAAGGCCGGTTTCCGAAAGCTTCAGTGCGTCCTCGACTATAAGCGCCGGGTCGCCCTTTAGTGCGCGTTCCAGCCGATCGAGAGCCGCCGTGTCGTGCCTCTTGTGCTTCACGCTCGCCGGATCGACTACCACCCCGCCGCCCAGGACCCTCATCGGAGAGTAGAATCGCAGCACGAATCGGTCGCCCCTCGCGGCGACCACGGGCTTTTCGAGTTTGAAGCTGGACCAGTCCCTTGCCGCCGGGCACGATCTCGTCCGCCCCGAGGATGATGCCGCGGCCTATCACTTCGGCGGTCCCGATGTGGAGACGCACCCGCTGCCTGTTTTTGAGTGGCTGGGTCTCGCCGTCGAGGACCCGGACGGACGCGTCCACCGTGGTCGACGCCTGCAAGTACCCGGAGGCAGGAGAACGCTTCCGCGCTGGAGGTCGGGCAATTCGACTCCGGCGAGGTTAACGGCAACCCTGGTCCCGGCATAGACTTCTTCCCGCTTTTCTCCGTGGACCTGGAGCCCCCTGACGCGCGTGTCGATCCTCTCGGGCAGAACTCGGACCGGGTCCCCAACCCTGAGCGTGCCCGTCACGAGCGTGCCCGTCACGACCGTGCCGAAGCCGGTAATGGTGAAGACACGGTCCACGGGAACTCTGAACGGTCCGGCAATCGACCTGGCTTCGGAGAGATCCGCGAGAGAGTCTATCTCCGCCACAAGCTCAGCAATTCCCTGGCCGGTGGTCCCCGAAACTCGGACGATCTTTGCATCCGCGAGAAAAGTGCCTTCAGATAGTCCCGAAGGTCTTCCTCGACCACGTCCAGCCAGTCATCTTCGACCATATCGCACTTGGTCAACGCCGCGACACCGTGGCCGGTTTCCAGAAGATCGAGGATTTCGAGGTGTTCACGGGTTTGGGGCATAACGCCTTCGTCGGCTGCCACCACCAGGACCGCGATGTCCACTCCGCTGGCTCCGGCGAGCATGTTTTTCAGAAACCTCTCGTGTCCCGGCACATCCACTATCCCAATCAGCCTGCCGCTGGGGAGCCGCAGGGACGCGAAACCCAGGTCGATGGTCAGGCCCCGTTCCTGTTCCTCCTTGAGGCGGTCGGTGTTGATGCCCGTCATTGCCTTGATGAGCGTGGTCTTGCCGTGGTCGACATGGCCCGCCGTGCCGACCGTCACGTGTTTCATTTCATTGTCAGAAGACATTTGTCTCACGTAGTCGAAAGTCGGGAACCCCGCTTCGTTCCGGCCGCTCCCGCCCCCATCAATTATCAACTACCCCTATCCATTATCCATTATCCATTACCGATTATCAATTATCCCCGGTAGTAGTAACAGCTCACGGATTATGGGTACAAGTCACCGCATATGTCATTCCGAGCAAGTGACGGCGACGCTGTCGCCGTTACATTGGAAAGAAACCGACGCCCCCGATGTTTCGGGATTTCGGGTGATCAGGTCCGACGAGCCGGGCTAGGCCAAAATCCCGAAACATCTGCAAGAAACCGACCCCCGGTGTTTCGGGAATCTTGTTCCCGAAACTGGGGAGTTTCTTAGGAGCGTCCGACTGTGCGACAGGCACACGGTAGTTTCGTAAAGAAACCAGCCGGGCTCGCTATGCTTCGCGGGCGACTGCCCCGAAGCCCCTGGCAGCGGAGGTTTCTTAGGAGCAGGTGACGGCTACGCTGTCGCCGTTACATTGGAAAGAAACCGACGCCCCCGATGTTTCGGGATTTCGGGTGATCAGGTCCGACGAGCCGGGCTAGGCCAAAATCCCGAAACATCTGCAAGAAACCCACCCCCGGTGTTTCGGGAATCTTGTTCCCGAAACTGGGGAGTTTCTTAGGAGCGTCCGACTGTGCGACAGGCACACGGTAGTTTCGTAAAGAAACCAGCCGGGCTCGCTATGCTTCGCGGGCGACTGCCCCGAAGCCCCCGGCAGCGGAGGTTTCTTAGGAGCAGGTGACGGCGACGCTGTCGCCGTTACATTGGAAAGAAACCGACGCCCCCGATGTTTCGGGATTTCGGGTGATCAGGTCCGACGAGCCGGGCTAGGCCAAAATCCCGAAACATCTGCAAGAAACCGACCCCCGGTGTTTCGGGAATCTTGTTCCCGAAACTGGGGAGTTTCTTAGGAGCAAGTGACGGCGACGCTGTCGCCGTTACATTGGAAAGAAACCCACCCCCGGTGTTTCGGGAATCTTGTTCCCGAAACTGGGAGGTTTCTTAGGAGCGGGTAGCGAGGAATCTCAACGCCGCGCCTGCCCTTCTTGTTCCGGTGCTTGAGACTCGTCCGAGAGGTCGAGATTCCTCACATTCGTTCGGAATGACGGCCATGCGCTCGGTATTCGCGATTCCTGAGCACTTACCGGTAGTAATACTTATGAACTACTACCTGAGCACCACTGAAAATAAAGCAGAAAGCTAATTGTAGTCTTCTTGGAAGCAGGGTATGCTGTATATAGCCGGTGACTGGTAGCTGCAATTCGAGACTTAAGGCGGAATTACCCAAATTGCAGCGAAAGTGGTGGGACCAATTTCCCGAATCTGCCTGCCCGCAAAATTGGACCCGTTCCCGGGTGGTCTATGAGCGAATCAGTGACCTGCCAGCACTCGCAAGCATTCGGACTGCTCAGGCGCCGGCCAGTTTCAACATTCATCTCTCCTTCCTTTCAGTGAGGGCGACTGCGGAGAACATCCCGCAGTCGCCCAATTCTTTGTACGGGCTTGGCAGGGTGGGGGTCAGGAGTCAGTCCTGGGGACTAAGCTCTGTATGAGACGCACCGGGTTTTTATCACGAAAGCACGACAGTTGTTTCGGGAAACCCTTTTCCCGAAACCCTGCGCGGTCGGAGTATCGGGAAAGGGGTTTCTCGATACAACGGGGGCGCTGACATTCTTTTCGTGTTTTCGTGATGAAATTCCCTTCCGGTTCTGCCGGCATCAGGAGTCAGGAGTTTCCCGAAAAAACAAGGTCCGGCGCTTGCGAAACGCCGGACCATCGGTATGAATGAAAGGAGAAGGAGAGGATCAGAAACGCTTTCTGGGGTCAAAGGTCATTCGGCCGGGAAGCCAATCGTCGAACGCCTGCACATGGCCGTCCACAAACAGGATGTTGGTCATCCCGTCGTGCGGCCCGGGGAAGAAAAGCCAGCTCGGATGATTGCGGACACCCGTGGACGAAATCGACGGTGTCGCGTTAGGACTCGTGGGACACCACGAAATACTATCGATCGAGGACTGGGAGTCGATGTCCGCGGCGCCATTGTAGACATTGTAACTGCCGGTCGTCGGGTCGTATTGTCCAACGTTGCATGCCTGGGCGTTGCCGGTCCCCGTGGGACTTTGCACGTCCGTGCCGTCCGCCTGGATCTGGTCCTGGAAGTTGCCGCTGCCGGGGCATTCGAACATAAGCAGTGTGATGGTGGGTCGGACGGGTGTGCCCAGGCTCAGGGACTCATTTATGGAGTATGCAAAGTTGACTTTTCTTGCGGGGCACTTGTAGATTTCGAGGCTGTGATGGTAGGCATAGAGCGCCTGCGCCCAGGGAAGGGTGTGCTGTTTGGTCAGCTTTCCCCAAGGGCAAAAGTTCCCAGGCGCACAACAGGAGGCCTGCCAGTCATCCACGTACATCTGGTAGGCCTTGCCGAGTTGAGCCAGGTTGGATTTGCAGCCAAGGCCCTTGCTTGAGGAGATGGCGTCGCTGAATACGGGGAAGAGAACGGCGGCCAGCATCGCCATAATCGCTACGACGACTAGAAGTTCCACCAGTGTAAAGCCTATCCTGGACTTCAACGCCACCACCCCCGTTTCGAAATTGGAAATTGGAGATTGGAAATTGAGGCTCGACTGAGCCTGAATTCTTCTTCCTAATCCCCGCAAACTCCCTACATGCATTATTTCCTCAAACAGGCCCCGTGTCTATTGGACATCCGGCGTATTTTTTAGTAGTGCGCAGGTATTACTTCGGGGAGGGTTTCAGTATCTTACAACTGAAATCCTATACAAGCTGTACTGAACTTTGATATGTGACCTCGGATTTCAGTTGTAAAATACTGAAAGGAAACAACCGACCTTCCGAATCACGGAAAGGCCGTATTGATTTTCCGGCGATGGCCTTCTTGGTTGCGGCTACGCCGCTTTAGGGGTGGTAGGGGTGGTAGGGTTACAAGGTTACGAGGTCATTTCCCGGTGCGAGGATTTCCCTTCCCCTATTAACCCTATCCCACCCGAAAACCCTATAAACCTCGTCCCCTCGTTTGACAGCAGGGGCCGGTTATGATATCGTCAACAAGTGTAATTTCGGCATAATTTAGAGTCGCTGGGGAAGCCGCGGGGGAATCCCAACGTTTCCCTTTTGCGTGTTTATCAGGTAAATAGATGAGCCTCCTCAAGACACTTTTCAGCGCCAATGAGCGTGAGATAGCTAAATTTCGCAAAGTCGTCGAAAAGATCAACGCCTTTGAACCCTCTGTGAAGCCCCTTAACGATGAGCAGCTTCGCGGCAAGACCGATGAGTTTCGAGAACGGCTCTCCGGCGGAGCCGAACTCGACGGCCTTCTGCCCGAGGCATTCGCGGTGGTCAGGGAAGCCGCCATTCGGACTTTCGGCCTGCGGCATTTCGATGTCCAGATGATCGGCGGGATAGTCCTGCACCAGGGCAGAATCTCGGAGATGAAAACCGGCGAGGGGAAAACCCTCGTCGCGACCCTGCCGCTGTACTTGAACGGTCTGGGGGGACTCGGAGCGCATCTTGTCACCGTCAACGACTACCTCTCCAAGCGTGACGCCCGGTGGAACGGTCCCATTTTTAATATGCTCGGCCTTTCTGTCGGCTCCATTCATGGCCAGAGCGCCGAGACCGGAGACACCGGCAGGTCTTTTACTTACGACCCGGACTACGTCGCCGAGGACGAAAACGAGTGGGACCGCCTCCGGCCCGCGACGCGCAAGGAAGCCTACGCCTGCGACATCACCTACGGCACCAACCACGAATTCGGCTTCGACTACCTGCGCGACAATATGGCTTTCCGATTGGAAGACCTGGTGCAGCGGGATGACTACGCCATCGTCGACGAGGTCGACAGCATCCTGATCGACGAGGCGAGAACGCCGCTGATCATCTCCGGGCCGGGCCTGCGCTCGAGCGATATGTACTACAAGGTCGATCGCATCGTTCCGCCGGCTGGTGATCGAGCGCGACTACACCCTCGAGGAAAAAGCCAAGACCGCGATGCTCACCGAAGAGGGCGTGGCGAAGATCGAGGAGATCACCGGCTGCGGGAACCTCAGCGATCCCGACAACCTCGAACTCAACCAGTACGTCAATGCCGCTCTCAAAGCCCATGCCTGCTTCAAGAAGGATGTCGACTACGTGGTGCGCGACGGGCAGGTCATCATCGTCGATGAGTTCACCGGCAGGCTCATGTTCGGAAGGACCTGGAGCGACGGCCTGCACCAGGCGGTCGAGGCCAAGGAAGGCTGCCAGATCCAGCAGGAAAATCAGACCCTGGCCACCATCACATACCAGAACTACTTCAGGCTCTACAAGAAACTCGCGGGAATGACCGGCACGGCCTTGACCGAGGAGGACGAGTTCCGCAAGATTTATGCCCTCGATGTGGTGGAAATCCCCACCAACAGGCCCATCCTGCGCAAGGACAACGCGGACATCATCTACAAGACCGAGGAAGCCAAGTTCCGTGGGCTGACTATCGAGGTCTTGAAGGCCTATTCCAGGCAGCAGCCCCTGCTTCTGGGGACCCGGTCGATCGAGGTCTCCGAGAGACTCAGCGAACGGCTTCTATCCGAACGGCTCCAACTCTTGGCTGCGACGATCCTGCTGCGCGAGGCGCTCGATCTGGCCAAGGATATCCCCAACGACGAAAAAAACGGCTTCCACGATCTGCTCAACACCAAGTTCGAGCAATTGGGCATAAATAACCTGGGCCGTATCGCCAAGCGCGTCGGCTGGGATTTGAATATGACAAGCGACCGGAATATCGAGCGGCTGGCCGAGTTGCTCGATATCAGCCCGAGGGGTAATCCGTTGCTCGCCAGGGCGCTGGAAGAGGGGATCGTTCACAACGTCCTGAACGCGAAATACCACGAGATGGAAGCGGAGATCATCTCTCAGGCCGGCCGGCGCGGCGCGGTCACGATTGCGACCAACATGGCGGGCCGCGGCGTCGACATCATCCTCGGAGGCACCGGGGTGGCCGGAGTCGATTACGAGGAAGACCCGGACGCGCCCGAGTTCGACCCGGCTGACCTCACCTGGGATTTCGACTCGTGGAAAGAGCGCAACCCCGACAAACTCGAAGCCGCCTCCCCGGATGCCCTGGATGTGGTCGAGCGCGGTGGGCTTCTCATAGTGGGTTCGGAACGCCACGAGAGCCGGCGGATCGATAACCAGCTTCGCGGACGGTCCGGCAGGCAGGGCGATCCCGGCGCATCGAGGTTTTTCGTTTCGCTTGAAGACGAGCTATGGAGGTTGTTCGGGGAC
Organism: uncultured bacterium; assembly: GCA_963823885.1. Taxonomy (GTDB): domain Bacteria; phylum Armatimonadota; class UBA5829; order UBA5829; family UBA5829; genus CAWGNL01. Next base: position 2,861 of record CAWGNL010000105.1, on the reverse strand, counting down.
AAGTCGAAATCGTTCCTGCTGGGCGGCTGGCGGGAAGACCAGGCCCTCGATGCGAAGCTCCTTTCCAGGATGATCGAGCGAGCGCAGAAGAAGGTCGAGCGGCACCACTTCGATATGAGAAAGCACGTTTTGGAGTACGACGACGTCATGAACGTGCACCGCGAGACCATCTATGGCCAGCGCCGCAAGATTCTCGAGGGCGCGGACCTGCGCGCCACGGTGATCGATTATCTAAACGACACCGTGCGGGGCGCGATTGCATCGTATTGCGCCGAGGGCGTGCCCCGGGATGAGTGGGACTACGACGGTCTGTACCATCACGTGAACGATATCCTGCCGCTGGAAATCTTCGCCAGGCCCTCGGATATAAAGGGCAAGAAGCCCGATGAGTGGGGATGTGCTCGAAGATATAGTCGAGCGCAGCTACGAGGCCAGGGAGCAGGAGATCGGGCCGGAACTGATGCGGGAGGTGGAACGCCACGTGGCGCTGGACCTCATCAATCGAAAATGGATCGACCACCTCGACGCGATGGACTTTCTGCGCGAGGGCATCGGCCTGCGCGCTAGCCGGGTCCCGATGGTCGAATACAAGCGGGAAGCTTACGATCTGTTCCAGGCGATGCTGACGAGCGTGCAGGACGACATGATACTGGTGGATCGATTGGGTCCAGACCGAGGAGCCGGCCGAGGTGGCGGAGGCCGGTGTTCGGGAACCTGGTGGAGTCGTCGGCAAGCGGACCCCAGGGAATGGGTAACGGCGGCGGCTCGGCACACTCGCGCGGCGGCCCGCAATCCGGGTCGAAAAAGACTGGCCGAACGACCCCTGTCCCTGCGGGAGCGGGAAAAAGTTCAAGAAGTGTTGCTTGGGGGAGGTCTAAAGTTAGAGGGTTAAAGGTTGAAGATGGGGATCTCGGCCGCGGCGAAGGACTTTGTCGTTCGGGCGGATTTGCTAATCCGGCCCGTGAAGTGACAATCCGGGCACTCCCGATGCCTAAGCGGCGTCGGATGCCGGGCAGGTCTGTACTGCTCCAACGTACAGGCCGCGGAGCATGTCATTCCGAACGAATGTGAGGAATCTCGACCTACCGGTTGCGTCTCACCTGCCGAAGTATGCATTCGAGCGCCAACCGAAGGATTCTTTGTTCGGGCGGACCTGCTAGTGCTTAGTTGCATAATTGATTGATAAACGCTTTACGGGAGTTTTTGGGAATCTTGTTCCTGAAACTAGTGCGTATCGGGAACAAGATTCCCGATACACCGGCAATTGATTGATAGAACGCTGTACCGGCGTTGGGAATCTTGTTCCCGAAACTAAGTGCGTATCGGGAACAAGATTCCCGATACACCGGCAATGTGAGGAATCTCGACCTACCGGTTGCGTCTCACCTGCCGAAGTATGCATTCGAGCGCCAACCGAAGGATTTTTTGTTCGGGCGGACCTGCTAGTTCGGCATGGTGCAGCGGGTTACAAACCCGGGGAACTGGGTCCGGCGTTCGGAAACGCCGGACCACCGGCGGTTCTTCCCTTCCCTAACCTTGAACCTTGAACCTTTAACTTTTAACCCGCCCCTTCCGCTAAATGCTATCATCGAGGAGTAACAGTGCCTGAAGAAACAATGAACGGACGCGAGAGAATGGCTGGCCCGCGCCAAGTCGTCGAACGCCGGATCGAGTTCCCATGGACTACTGGGCCACTCAGGAACCTCACGGAGAAGCTCTGCAAATATCTCGGCTGTGGCTATGAAGAGATGCTCACGCGTTTGCACATAGACACTCCACTGACGGCCGCGGGCAGGTACGTCGGGCCCCCGCTCGACGACGGCGCCGACGTTTAGGTCTGAAGCACAGGCTCGTGGACTATGGCGCCGGGTCTTACCTGGAGACCGTAAACGCTCCTCTTGCGGGCTACGAATCGGCGGAGGAGATCGAGGCTAACTACCCGCTGGCCAAGCCCCGATTATTGGGACTACTCACACCTGCCGGAGCTTATCGAGGGCAAAGAGGATCGCATCATACGCGGCGGCGGATCGGAGCCGTTTCTGCTTTACAAGGCCTTGCGCGGCGATGAGCAGGCGTTTATGGACCTGGTGCTAAACCCCGATATCGTTCATTACTGCCTCGACAAGCTCTTCGATCTGGCCTATCAAGATACTCTGCGGATATTCGAGACCATCCCCGGCCAGGTCAAGATCACCTATGTCGCCGAGGACCTGGGCGGGCAGGACGCGCTGATGTACTCGCCGGATCAGATCCGCAAGTTCCTCTTGCCGAGGATGAAGCGGATGATGGATCTGGCCAGGCAGAACGGCTCGTTCGTGTTCCATCACAGCGATGGGGCTATTCGCGACATTCTCCCCGACCTGGTCGGGATCGGAATCGAGGTCCTGAACCCGATCCAGTGGCGCTGCCCCGGCATGGACCGCGAAGGACTCAAGCGTGATTTCGGCGACAGGCTGATCTTCCACGGCGGGGTGGACAACCAGTACTACGCTCCCTTTTGGCACGACTGACGAGGTGCGGCGGGAAGTGATCGAAAACCTGCGCATTCTCGGCGGGGGCGGCGGCTACGTGCTCGCTCCGTGCCACAACATCCAGTCGGTAGGGCCGGCGGAGAACGTCGTGGCGATGTATGAAGCCGGATATGAGTATGGCTGGCTCGGGGGAAGGTTAAAGGTTGGAAAGTTAAAGTTAAAGGTTAGGGACTTGGGCCGCAACGGGTCTTCCTTACCCCCGTCCGCCGATTGATTTCTTGCGGGCGGTCTTGGCGAGTTGGGGATCATGTCACAATGAGGTGAGATGGAGGTGCGACAATGCCGGTAACCAAGAGTATGCGCGGGAAACTGGACTACCTGGTCCGGGCG
>CAWGNL010000104.1:0-62143 GCA_963823885.1 uncultured bacterium | reverse complement strand
ACGCTTTTGGCCGGCAGGTGGACAGCTTCGAGGTCGATCTCTCGATTCCCGAGGTGGGCGAGGCTCCCGTTAGGGCGGTATTCATTCGCGCGCCGCAGATCACAGCCACCAGAGGCAGCGCCGTGCCGCTGGCAAGCCTGGAGTCGGGCGAGATCGTGATGGTTCGGCAGGGCAACTGTCTTGCGAGCGCGTTCCACCCCGAACTGACCTCCGACACCCGAATCCACGAGTATTTCGTCGCCATGACGCGCAACCAGTTAAAGGTTGGAAGGTAAATTGATAATTGACAATTGATAATGACCGGAGGGGCAACCTGCCCAGCAAACTTTAACTTTCTAGCACTCACTATGTGGCGATGCGTGCAGCGGGAACTCGAAGGTTCCAACTCGAGACGGGGACTCAACTTGTCGTTCCCGCCGCATAGTGGGCTGGTCCCCCTCATTGTCAATTGTCAATTGTCAATTACGGATTCACCTTCTATCCACCACCACGAGTTCCTGAGCGAGCTTGACGATCTTGTTCGGCGGGTAGTAGCCCTTCTTTAGGGACGTGTTGGGATAGACGAGGGTGTCCTTGCCGATCAGGCAGCCGGGGTTCGTGACCACGTTGCACCCGGTCTGGCAGCCGTCTCCGAGCACCGCGCCGAACTTGGACAGCCCGGTATCGTACTCCTGGTGGTTCACGGTGATCTTTACCGAGGGGCGTTTGTTGCTGGCGGCGTCCTTGACGCTCACCACCGGCAAATTGGAAAGCTTGGTCCCGGCGCCGAGGTTAAACCCACCGGCCGAGGATGCTGTCGCCCACATAGGCGAAGTGCGGGCAGCAGGCTGTGTCGAACATAATCGCGTTCTTCACCTCCGAGGCATGCCCCACCACGCAGTCGTCGCCTATGATAACGTCTCCTCGGATATAGGCCCCGTGCCTGATCTGGCAGTTCTTGCCGATAATCGCGGGACCCTGAATGAACGCGCCCGGCTCGACGACCGTCCCCTCGCCGATCACGACGGTGTTACGGTCCTCGATGACCGCCCGCTCATCACTCTCCCCGAGATCGTGTTGCCGTCGATGCCGGTTATATAGTTCAGCGCGTATCTGCCGACCTTTGACAGCGCCTCCCAAACGAACTCGCAGTCGTCGAAAACATCCCTGGACTCGAAGCCTTCCAGGTCGAAGAAGTCTTCCGGTTTGAGCATCGTTCGCTCCTTTCGCAAATCAGCCAGCCTACGAAGATTATAGAATCGGGAGCGGGCAGGTGTCAATCGCGGGGAAGTCGAAAGTCAAAAGTCGAACGTCGAAAGTCGGGAGCCACCCGTCCGGCAGGAAAGCGGCCCCTGACGGAGTGTAGTGTTCACCTCCGGGCATTATCAATTATCAATTATCAATTTGTCCCAGCCTTTAACTTTCAACCCCCTCTCTTCCTCCCATCGGCTCGCCGCCTCGATCTTCTGTTTTCGGCGAACGTTATACGCGACCACGACAAGCAGCGCCATAAAAGTCCAGCCTAAACCGGCTACAATGCGAGCCAATCTCAGAAACGCGTACTTTTGCCCAACCTTTGCCGCCCAGTCCGCGGCGAACCGATCCGGCGATACATTTGCCGCCCGGCGCATCGCAGCCTCGAGGGACCCGGTTCGCGCAAGCTCGTGAAGCAGTATTCTGGGGGCGGACGTGCCGTGGGTTGCGACGAGGTAACGTACGGCTGATTCCGATTGGGCGTAGGCAAGCGCAGACGATTTTTCGGGGAAAGAGTAAGCAAGCTCCCGGAGAGGGATAAGTGTGTCGTTTGCCGCTGCTTCGGCCACTGTGGCGTCGTCCGGCTCGGAGCCCGACTCGTATTGGGCCAGACCTTCGTTGAACCAGAGAGGCAGAGCGCCGGATGCGGGCCCCAGGATGCGAAAGATGACGGCGTGCGTGATTTCGTGCGCCAGGATCTCCTCGGGCCGTCTGAAAACCCCACTGGCGTCGACGGATATGGACTCATCGCGCGCATTCGCTGTTCCCAGGGTATACTTACTGGTCTCCAGCCCCCCGGCCTTGATAAAGCCGATATGGGTGGGGTAGACGTAGAGCGGAAAAGGTCGAATGTTCCTGATGGGGTAGCCGAGGTCGGTCGATATTCGAGCGAGCTCCTCGCCGGCGCGGTCCGCCATCACCTGTGCCATTTCAGGGTCCGACGGGTCGAAGTGGACCACGAAATGCTCGGTCCGTAGACTTCCTGTAAGTCCCTTTTGGTCTTGCGCCAGGGGTTTGCTCTGAGCCCTCAGTGGGCCTTGCCCACTCATATTCGGTGAGCCGGCCGATGCCGCGCAGACGCACGCCAGCACCGTCAGAAGGGCGCCGGTCAGGACCCCTCGGCTGATATGGAACCTGGAAGATCGGGAGGAATGTGTCACGCTGTAATGTTACCACCAGCGCGGAAGGGAATTTTCGAAATTTTGAAATTCTAAATTTTCAATTGAAGGGACTTCTGTCGAGTGGCTGGATCCCTTCCCCACGACAAACTGCCGATTATGATACTTCGCGGGCGTATGCCCCGAAGCGTAACTGCGGAGCGCTAGACTGGGGCGCGATAGCGATAAATGATCTTGAGTAAGTTTGGGCGGTGGGTAAGCTCTTCGCAACAACCCTTCGGGGCATACGCCCGCGAAGCATCAAGGTCGGAGGGTTGGGTTGGGTTGGTTCTATGCCGAGGCATAAAAAAAAAATTCGGAAAATTTCGAAATTTCAAATTTCCTTCAAGCCGGCAAAAGGCTAATTGTCCGCGAGCGACGAATCCTATGTTGTTTGCGGGCACATCGGCCTTTCCCGGCACTCCCTGCCGCCGCCATCAAATCCTTTGGGGACGGCGGAGGATCGTCCTGGGTTCGAGAACCTTAGACGCAATCCGACAGCGCGTTAGGCCGTCACAAGAATTCTTCCACGAATGCGGCCATGTCATGAAGGGCAAAAATCGAAGGCTTTGCCCGAGGCGGGATGCGAGATGTTGGAGGTAGGAGTTTCTACTCTCTACTAACAGGGTCGCTCGGGGGTTGGGCCGGAAGTCCGGCGCATACATGGCGATTCTCAAAATCGCCACCCAGCGGGGGCGCGGGGGCGCGGGCGGAAGTTCCGGGCTCTCCGCTGCTTGCTAATCTCGAGACACTTCGGTGATCGCATGCGTTACGGCGTCGACTTGGGTCTGGGCTGCCGCCCTCATGTTTTCGGCCCTAATCTGCTCGAAGAGTTCCTTGCGGTGAACCGGGATCGACTTGGGCGCGTCTATCCCCAGACGCACCTGATCGCCTCTAACCTCGATGACCAGCAGCTCGATGTTATCGTTGATAACGATTGATTGTCCAACCTTCCTAGCTAAGACAAGCATACGGTGAGTCCTCTATCGAGTATTTAAGCAGCGCCGACGCGGCTTTCTCTTGGCTTCTTATTTCCTTGTTCCACAAGTTTGTGTCTAATCGCGTATCGATTATTTTCCAACACCACCTGTAAAGCTATCCCGCTGGCGGTGTTGACGACTATTGGCGCCGCCAGGTTAGCCGTGACTTCCTTGCCGTTGTGGGGGACGGTCACGACAACGATTACCAGAGCATCCTCCGGCCGGCTCAGTTGAAGCTTCTCGGCGTCCGCATCACTGATCTCGAACGCGTAATCGCTGAAGAACTTGGACGGGTCCATCACCGGAAACGCAAGCTCCGGGTCCTCGGTCGACTGGAGCCACCTGAAGGCCGCATTCGGTCTATGCGAAATCAGGCAGAACCTGGTCTGCCCTTCGAACCCGTACGGTCCTTTAGGCATGGTCAACAGCGTACTCTCGTCGATTTCCAACGTGCCAAACCGTGTAGTGTCTACCTTCATCTTGGATCGATCCCTTTCCACGACAACCGCAATTGTGCCCGACTGTTATATTATCGGCGGACAGGCCCCGCGCATTTAGCGGGAAGGAACAAGTTGAAGGCTAATAATCGGCCCGATGGTCTGATGGCCTGATGGCGGATAGCCAGATGGAAGGGCCATCCGCCATCTGATTTGACTTCTTGCGGGGTCCGTGGTAGAGTTTCACGTGTACAGCAGAGAGGGATGTGAGGGCCAATGAGACGTAGGAAACTTTTGCGACGCTGTCTTGTTTTGACGCTGGCGGCTGCCATGATGACACCCGCGTTTGCCTCTGCCGCCGAGGCGGCCATTGGGACGTGGCTGTCTCCACCCGCGGGCCAGAGAATTATGACTAGAACCGTGGAAGTATCGGTCGGCTACAACACGCACTCGAAGCTGAAGATCACGCGGCTGGAGTGTGGGTCGACGGCAAGTTCTACTCGCGCAAGGACCTTGCCAATCCTGAATCGAGAGGGGTGTGCTCGTTTTCGTGGGATACCTCGCAAGCCGGGCGCGGCGCGCATGATCTCCTCGTCAAGCTCTACTCGGTACAACGACCTGGTTTCCAACGTGACCGGTACAGGCACGGTAGGCGGGGGGGCGTTCTACGATACGCGTCCGCCGGTCGTGACCTTCGCGAACGTGAAGTCCGGGGATGTGCTGCGCGGCACGGCCCTTATCAAGCTCAACACCGTTGATGACAACGGCCAGGCCCCCCTCGTGAGCCTGCTCGTGGACCATGCCTTGAAACTTATCAAGAACCGGCCGCCCTACGAGTATGACCTCGATACCACGACCTATGCCGACGGCAGTCACGAACTCCAAACCTACGCCTTCGATGGCGCGGGCAACAAGAGCGACCCGGCGGTGGTCAAAGTCACTTTTAGCAACAATCTCAAGAGGCCGTTGGTGTCGACGTTGGATGTCAAACCGGCCGAGCCGGCGGGCGAAGAGGGGCAGGACACGGTTGGGTCCTTGCCGCCCGTCGCTGTGATATCGGCCTTGGCGAGTTCGCGGACCCAAAGGGGCGCGGGCCGTGTTGTGGAGAGCACAGCGCAATCGTCCGGAGTCGAGGCCGCGCCGATTGCGTCGCGCGAAGCTCGCGCCAAGCGCATCGTGGCGCCCGTAGCGGCAAGCCCGATGAAAGTGAGTGTCAAGACGCAGCCTGCGCAGGTGCGCCTTGCCCGCGCCGTGACAGGCTCGAGTTTGAGGCCGTCTTGTCCCGCGCTGCCCGAGGTCGCGGCGGCGGTGCGGCGCCCCGCGCCGAGCCCGAGTGTCGCGGATGCGAAGATTGTCTCGACGTCGCGCGGCCCTAAGCTGCGCACTCCGCGAATGGCGTTGGCCTCCGCCGGCAAGTTGAGTGCACCGGATTCGGTCGCGAAGGCCGCGCGCAAGATTCAGGTGTCGATGGCGCCTGAGCCGTTAGCGACGGGGTATACTCGCACAATATTTCGGGTTTCGTCACGCCTTCGCCGCGCAAAGATACGAACGCTAAACTCGAAAAGCGCACCATCCCGGCTTCCGGCAAGATGAGGCTTAGAGACTTGTTCAGCGCGATTGGTGGAATCGTGTTTTGGGATGCCGGCACCCATACCGCGACGGCATACGCAGGCCACTTGAAGATCGAGTTTGTGATCGGCAGCAACACTGCCATGGTTAACGGCAAGGCGATGACTCTTGGGTGGGCTCCTCATATCGTGAATGGCAGGACGATTATCGACGTCGAAGCCTACCATCAGGCGTGTGCATATGCCCAGAAGCACGGGCTGACTTTCCACGCCTAAGGGCGCCCCTGGCTGTCACACTGAGAGCGGAAAGTGGAAAGTGGAAAGTGGAAAGCCCGGAACTTCCGCCTCGCAAAGGGTTGCTTCAGCCGCATAGCGAAGCGGCGTGCCTCTCCCTAACTGTGAACCGTGAACGTCAGCCAAGCCTTTCGGCGTCTGATCCCGCGTTGTGAGGTCACATTTCCCCCGGGCATTCTTGCCCAATGGCATAAGGCGCCGACTCGATTCGCGCAGATGGGTAAAGGTTAATAGGGCTGCCCATGCGGGGGACGACGAGTGGGAATTTGTAAAATTCTAAATTTTGAATTTTGAATTGGGGAAGGGATGTAACGACTCACGAATCCTGAGTACGTGCCATCGCATATGTCATTCCGAGCAAGTGACCTCGGCGTTGCCGCGGTTACATTAGAAAGAAACCAGCCCCGTTGTTTCGGGACACCCTTGTCCCGAAACCAGCAGTTTTTTAGGAGCAATTGACGGCGACGCTGTCGCAGTCACATTGGAAAGAAACCCACCCGGTGTTTCGGGAATCTTGTTCCCGAAACTGGGGAGTTTCTTAGGAGCGGGTAGCGAGAAATCTCAACGTTGCGCCTGGATTCTTGTTCCGGTGCGTGAGACTCATCCGAGAGGTTGAGATTCCTCACATTCGTTCGGAATGACAGCCATGCGATTGGTACTCCTGATTCCTGAGCATTTACGAAGGGATCAAGCGATCCGTCAGCGGTTCCTTCAATTCAAAATTTAAATTCAAAATTCAAAATTCGCCGCGGATGGACCGGCTGCGGCGGGGTCGCGGAGAACAAAGTGGAAGACGAGAGCGTGTCGGGACTTAAGAAGCTGAGTGAGGCGTGTTGGGCGCAAGCCCGGGCCGATTATGCGGCGTCGGTGACTCTGCTGGATGCCGGCGTGTACCTCGGCAGCGTCTTCTTTGCTCAGCAGGCTGCCGAGCAGGCCCTCAAGGCGGCGAACATTCAGAAGCTGCAGAAGATTCCGCGCGGCCACAACCTTATCCAAATGTGCAATGCCCTCGACGCACCGCTTGAGATAATGAATGCCGCGGCGGAGCCTCAACCCCGAGTTTCTGGCGACCCGCAGCCCCGAGGCGGTAAGCGGCGTTCCCGCGCAGAACTACGATCGCAAGTCGGCTCGAATGCACCTCCGTTGCGCCCAGACAATCGTCGACTGGATCAAGGCGACGCTGTACTAAGAATTGACAATTGACAATGGATAATTGATAATGAGGGGGACAATTACCCATTATCAATCTTCAATTATCAATTATGAATTACCTCTTAGGAATTGACGTGGGCACTAGCGGCGTCAAGGCGCTGCTCATCAACGCAGGCAGCGCCCAAATGGTGGCTGCATCGACCAGGACTTACCCGCTTTACACCCCCAAGCCGCTTTGGGCCGAGCAGGAGCCGGAGGACTGGTGGCAGGCATGTGTGTCCGCCGTCAACGATCTCCTCGAAACAGCGGGAATCGAGCCTAAGAAAATCAAGGGTGTCGGTTTGTCCGGACAGATGCACGGGTCCGTTTTTCTCGATCAAGATGATCGGGTCCTTCGCCCCGCCATTCTTTGGTGCGATCAGCGCACCCAAGCCGAGTGCGAATGGATAACGGACAAAGTCGGAGCCGAGCGGTTCGTGGAGCTTACCGCCAATCCGTGCCTCACCGGCTTCACCGCGGGCAAGATCATCTGGCTGCGAAATAACGAGCCCGAAACCTACGCTCAGGTCCGCAAAGTCCTGCTGCCCAAGGACTATATTCGCCTGCGGCTGACCGGCGAGTACGCCACGGAAGTCTCGGATGCCAGCGGAACGTCGCTGTTCAACGTGGTCAAGCGCGACTGGGCTTATGAGGTGTTGGATGCAATCGAGGTCCCCAAGCAGTGGATGCCCAAGGTTTACGAAAGCCCCGAAGTGAGCGGGCGAGTCGCCGAGGGGGCTTCGGTAACCGGCCTGGCGCCCGGGACCCCCGTGGTCGGGGGTGGGGGAGACCAGGCCGCGGGCGCGGTGGGAAACGGCATCGTCGAGCCGGGATTGATCTCATCGACGGTGGGCACCTCCGGCGTGGTGTTCGCCTTTGCCGACAAACCCGTGGTGGACCCGAAACTGCGGGTACACACGATGTGTCATGCGGTGCCGGGCAAGTGGCACGTGATGGGATGTGTGCTCTCGGCGGGTGGGAGCCTGAGGTGGTACAGGGATACTTTCGCCGGGGCGGAAATATCGGTTGGCGAGGCATTAGGGCGCGATCCGTATGACGTTATGAGTGAGGAAGCGGCGCGCGTGCCGGCGGGAAGCGAGGGGCTGATCTTCCTGCCATACCTCACCGGCGAGCGCACGCCGTATGCCGACCCCAACGCCCGGGGTGTTTTCTTCGGAGTCACTTTGAGGAGCGACAAGGCGCACTTCGTGAGATCCGTGCTCGAGGGAGTGGCTTACGGCCTGCGGGACTCGTTCGGAATCCTCGCCGAGATGGGCGTGCCGATCTCGCAGGTAAGAGCGTCCGGGGGCGGGGCGAGGAGCCCTCTCTGGCGGCAAATCCAGGCGGATGTGAGCGGCCACGACCATGTCACCATCAATATCGACGAAGGTCCGGCGCTTGGGGTCGCGCTGCTGGCGGGTGTGGGCACGGGAGTCTACCCTAGCGTGGAGAATGCCTGCCACTCGATCATCAAGGTCGTAAGCACGACCAGGACAAACCCCTCCACAAAGAAGGTCTACGATAAGTTCTATCCCATCTACCGCTCGCTCTACCAGTCGCTCAAGGGAGATTTCGCATCGCTGACGAAGCTAGGGTTCTGAGTAACGAGTAACGAGTAACGAGAAGGGACAGCCCTCGCTCCGGCAGACTCGTTCCTTCCCCATAACTTCCCGACGTTGTGACCTTAGACCCTGAAACCTTCGGCAGGGAAGAGACACCCCCTCGCTCCGGCGGACTCGTTCCTCGTTACTCAGCACTCGTAACTTCCCCATAACCCTAAGCCTTCGCCTCGAAGTCCTTCATAAACGCGATCAGCGCGTCCACCGAAGACTGCGGCACGGCGTTGTAGATGCTCGCGCGCAGGCCGCCGACCGACCGATGGCCCTTGAGGCCGATCAGTCCTTCTTTCTTGGCTTCGGCGACGAACTTCTCTTCCAGTTCTTCGCTGGGCAGCCGCCATACCACGTTCATAATCGAGCGGCTTTCCCTCTCGGCCGGGGTGGTCCAGAAATCGCTGGAGTCGAGAGTACCGTAGAGCGAGGCGGCCTTTTTCTCGTTGATCTTCTGGACCTCGGGGATTCCACCGAGCGAGTCCATCCAATCCGTTACCAGCTTTAATATGTAGACGCCCCATGTATTCGGAGTGTTGTACAGGCTGCCGTCATCGGCCTGGGTCTTGTAGCGCAGGAAGATCGGCACGGTCTCGGGGGTGCGCTCTATGAGGTCCTTGCGGATAATAACCAGCGTAAGCCCCGAGGGGCCGATGTTCTTCTGCGCGCCCGCGTAGATCATGCCGAACTCTTTGACGTCCACCGCGCGCGACATCATCTCGCTGGACATATCGGCAATCAGCGTATCGGCTTTCGGGAACGACGGATACCGAATCCCGCCGATCGTCTCGTTGGAGCAGATATGGACATACTCCGCGCCTGGGGTCAGGTTCAGCTCGCCGGGCTTGGGGATGCGCATGTATTTCTCTTCCTTGCCGGACCAGATCACGTTGGTTTCACCGGTCACCTTGCCCTCTTTTATGGCTTTGCCCGCCCAACTGCCGGTATCGATGTAATCCGCCGATTTGCCCGGCCTGCGCAGATTCATTGGGACCATCACGAACTGCAAGCTGGCGCCGCCCTGCAGGAAAAGGACGGCGTAGTCATCGCAGATTCCCATCAGCTTGCGAACATTGGCCTCGGCGGCCTGGATGATAGAAGCGAATTCCTTGCTCCGGTGCGAGATCTCCATCACCGACATTCCACTGCCGGCGAAATCCAGCATGTCCGTCTGCGCCTTTTCCAGTACCGGCAGCGGCAGCGCCGCCGGTCCCGCGTTGAAATTGTGCACTCGTGCCATCTAGTTAGCTCCCTTCGAAATTAGAAGTTAGAAGTAAGAGGTTAGAAGTTAGAATCCGGTCCCCCCAACCCGCGCCAAGCCTCACACCCGGTGTCCCCGTTGTTTCGGGAAACCCTTTTCCCGCCGTTCCCGTTGTTTCGGGAAACCCTTTTCCCGAAACATGGGAGGTTTCTTACAAACGAATGTGAAGGATCTCCTTCGGCGACCGAGATATCCTTCACGTGTAATTTACTTAGACCCCGGCCGGCGGAATTCCTTTGTGGCGGACGCCGGATATCTGATTCGCGGCGCTTGTCTTGGGTTTGCCGCTTCTGCTATACTCTTGGTGTCAGATGAAGCGTGCGTAATAAGGAGGCAACCCCCGTGGCCTTGGACGACAGAGTGAGGGAAGTGTACAAAGTGTTCTCACCGTCTCCACTTACGGTGGAGCAGAAGAACCTTTATGTCGATCTGGACAGTGTGCGAGGCGATTTCCAGATAGCGAATCGGCTAAGCATGCCCATTCGTCTAGCAACCGATGGATGTACCAGCCAAGTTCTGGCGGGACACAACGGCTGTGGGAAATCCACGGAACTAATGCGCATTGGAGCCCGCTCGAGGCCGGCAATCCGCCATACTTCGTTGTGTTCTGCGATGTATTCGAAAACCTGGATCTCAATGATGTTGACTTTCCGGACCTTCTTCTCGATTTGGTCCGGCAGATAGCCGATGCGGTGCGTACCCGGGCCGGGATTGAACTCAAGTCGAGCTATCTCACGGATCTCGTGGAAAGGCTTAAGAAGCTCCTGCAAAGCGAAGTCGATCTGGAGTCGGTCGAAGTAGGCTTCGGTCTGGCAAAGATTACCGGCACGATCAAGAACAGCCCCGATATGCGTCAGAAGGTCCGAGAGGCCTTGGAGCCGCGGACTGACAGTCTGCTGGGAGCGGTCAATGATGTTATCGGCCATGCCCTATTGAAGCTATCACAAGAAGGCTATGCGGGAATCGTCCTCCTCGTCGACAATCTGGACAAAATGCCTGTTCGTCCCAAAGAGAAGTGCAATTGCGACACGGCCGAGTATCTTTTTATAAATCGGGCCGCGCAGATGACTGCTCTAAAGTGCCATGTCGTCTACACCATACCTCTCTCGCTCGCCTACTCACATCTGGAGCAGGTCATCAAAGACAGGTACACCGGCGACCAGGTCCCATTGGTACCGGCGACGAAGATAGTCGAGCGCCCGCCGCAATCCGGCCCATGTGAGTCCGGTGTGGACAAGTTCCGGGACATCGTCCGTAAGCGCCTCGAACAAGCCGGGGTGTCCGTCGACGAGGCATTCGAGAGCGAAGATGTGCTCTCCGATTTGATCGCGCTGAGTGGAGGGCAGCCCACGGAGTTGATGACCATCGTTCGCGAAGCTATGATATCCGGAGGCCTTCCGATCACGAAGAGTGCTCTGGACCGCGCCAAGAAGGAAGGCGAACGAGAGTACGCAAGAATACTGCTCGCCGAGCACATAGGGATTATAGAAGAGATTGCGCGGAGTGGCAATGGTGAATACGAGCGAAGATCGGAGACAGACGAGGCTTTCCGTCAGTTGCTGAACAGTCGAGCCATTCTCCAATACGTGAACGATACCGAGTGGTACGGACTTAATCCGATGGTGAAAAACCTAATGGCAAGCAGAAGGCCGGGTGAGAGTTGACCGAGGAGTCCAATCCATCATCTCCCGAATCAGCCAGGCAAACCGCCGAGTGGAGGCGATGCTGCGAATGCTGGACCTGTCATCCGGCGTCTTTTCGCTCAGCATTAGTGTCTGCAACAGCCCGGCACTGAGAAACTATCTCATCGAGAAGATGCGAAAGACACGCCCGGATATCCAGGTCATTTGTATACCACGCGATACCGCTGATGTACTGACATACGTCAGGCAGCAGGTTAATACTCCCGATTGCTCGGCCCTGTTTATCACAGGGTTGGAGGAGCTTCTTCCGTCGACACAAGCGCGCCACCCGGTGCTCCGCTCTATCAACGCTTCGAGGGAGCTTTGGGAGAGGCAATTTCACTGCCCGATAGTGGTATGGCTTCCTGAGTATGCGGCCGGTCTGCTATCACGCGAGGCGCCGGATTTCTGGCGATACAGAAGCCACCGATTCGAGTTTGTCTCCGAGTACGCGCATGCCTTCGCCGGCATGCAAGAGAATACTTCCGACCGCATAAATACTGCATCTAATCTGCCCGTGGATGAAAAGCAGTTTCGTATCGCCGAGTTGGAGCAGAGAATCGAAGAAGCCGGACCGAAGCCGGACGGGAGCGTCAGGCAATTTGTTATGGCGTGGCTAAATGAGATGGCGTTTCTGAAGCAGAGTCTGGGTCAGTTCGATGCCGCGGAGGAGACTGTCCGCAAATCGCTTGCTCTTCATAGGCAGTTGGGCGACAAGACTGGAATCGCACAGGACTACAGTCTCCTTGGCGAGCTGTACCTGCGGCGGGGAGATTTCAAGACCGCAGAGCAAATGGCCCGTAAGTCACTTGCTCTCTACGAGGAGTTGGGCGACATGGCTGGAATGGCACTCGACTACCGTCTTCTCGGCGAGGGGTACAGAGAGCGGGGAGATATTGAGATCGCGGAGCAAATGCTTCGCAAATCGCTTTCCCTCTACCAGAAGTTGGGCGACAGGGATGGAATGGCGGTCGACTACAGACGGCTCGGCCTGCTGTATAGAGAGCGAGGCGACGTTGTGACTGCGGAGCAAATGCTCCGCGAGTCGCTCGCTCTCTCCGAGGAGTTGGGCGACAAGACTGGAATGGCAAGCGACTACATGATTCTCGGCCTGCTGTACAGAGAGCGAGGCGATGTTGAGACTTCAGAGCAAATGCTCCGTAAGTCGCTTACTCTCCACGAGGAGTTAGGCGACAACACTGGAATGGCATATGACTACCGCCTTCTCGGCATGCTGTATCTAGACAAGGGCGACGTTGAGGCCGGAATGAGCGAGTTGCGTAGGTCACAGCAATTGTTCCGTGAGTTGGGAGCAGCTGAGTTGGAAGACCTTGAGAGGATACTTTCGGCTGCTGAAGACTAATCGGCCCGCCCTGCCGGACCGTCGTAACGTCTATAATAGGGGTCGGTAAGTGAGGCTCGCCCGATAGGTCGA
The DNA here is from genome assembly GCA_963823885.1 of uncultured bacterium. GTDB lineage: Bacteria > Armatimonadota > UBA5829 > UBA5829 > UBA5829 > CAWGNL01. Next base: position 49,295 of record CAWGNL010000104.1, on the reverse strand, counting down.
GATTTCTCACATTCGTTCGGAATGACGGCCATGCGCTCAGTGGTTGCCGTTCCCGATGGTAACATACCAGGTACAGCTTTGGTTGCGAGGTCCCTTCTAACTTCGAACCTCCAACTTCGAACATCTAATTTCAGAGGAGTCTAAGAAATGAAAACAAGATACTTTGCCGTATTCGCCGCCGTTATTGCCGCGGGAGCGTGCTCGTGGGCTGCTGACAGGGGCGCGCGGAAGGCCGATCGATCGGCCTCGATGACGGACAAGATCGCCAAAAGCGTGGTCAGGATCAAGACCGACCGCCCCGCTCCCGCGGGCTGGCATGCCCTTGGGATCGTGGTGAACAAGGAGGGCGGCGTGCTGACAACAGACCACGCTGTCGCCGGCGCGCGAAGTATATCGGTCATATTCCCGGATGGTGAAGCGGCTTCGGCTACGGTCGAAGGGTCCGAGCCGGCAAGCGACGTCGCGGTGCTCGAAGTGCCGAAGCACGGCGGGGTAAGGCCCGTGATACTTGGCGACTCCGGCTCCCTTCGCAAAGGGGACCAGCTTTACACTGTCGAGCCTTCGACCGATTCCAGCGGAGGATTTGCTGTATCGCTGTCGCAGGGGAGCATAATCGATCTTCATCAAAAGATCGCCCCACTTCGCTCCGCCCTGATTATGATAGCAAAATCGGTCCGTTTGGGCGGCGGCGGACCCGTTCTCGACAGGTCCGGCAATCTTGTCGCCATGACTGTGGTGGGGTCGGTTCCGGTAGAAAAAACTCCCGATGCCGCGCACGCGGCGGTCCCGGTCAACGTCATCAAGCCGATTCTGGACAGGCTGAGCGTTCTTTACACGAACAATAGGTGAGCTATGAAACGCGACAATTCCCCGTGCAGTCCAACGGCTGATCCGGCGCTGTTCGCCAGGGTCAGCAGCCTGGTGTCCACCAGCGAGTCGGTGGGCGAAGTCCTGCAAAGCATTCTTGAGGAGGCCGTGAGCGTAAGTGGCGCCGAGAGGGGCTTTCTGGCGATAATCGACCACGAGCGCGGCGAACTCGATGTGCGCTATACGGCCGGCTCCGGCTGGACCGAAGAGAAGCGCCTTGGCAGGCTCAAGGTCTCCGAAGACACTGGCCGGGGGATTACCAGCCACGTCGCCGCCACAGGGAATGCCTACCGCTCGCCGAATGTGCTCGAAGATGCCTACTATATGATGTCGTTCGAGGACGTGCGCAGCGAAATAGCTGTGCCGCTGGTCGATAGATTCCACCGAACGCGCGGGGTGTTGAACATCGAAAGCACCGAACTCGACGCCTTCGACGAGAGCCTCGAGTGCACCCTCACGGGCCTGTGTCACATCGCCACCATCGCGTTAACCATCTTCGATCACCGAGGGCGCGAGGCGGCCCTGGTGCAGATCGGCGCCGAGCTCAACGACTTTTCCGACAATCCCAAGATACTTCAGAAGGTTATAGATGTGGCGGCGGAAGCGCTCAAGTTCGAGGACTGTTCGCTGTTTTTGTTGGACGAGCTCTCAGGCAAGCTGGTGCTGCGGGCCTCGCGAGGAACGCTCAGCTCGCACGTGGGGCAGGCGTCCTACGATTTCGGAGAGGGCCTCACCGGTTGGACCGCCCAGCAGCAGAAGAGCGTGAGGGTAGTCGATCCGCGCAGCGATCCTCGCTGGAGGGGGCTTTTCGAAGAGATACCGGCGAGCGAGGTGGGCGCGTTCATGGCCGTGCCGATCCTAAGCCGCAGGGGGCGGATCGGCGTGCTGAGGGTCCAGCGAAAGAAAAGCCCCTACAAGTGGTTCCCCAACTACTTTACCGATGATGACGAGAGAAATTCTCACCACCATATCCGCGCAGCTCGGCGTGGCTCTCGACAATGCCAGGCTCATCGACCAGGTCGTCAAGGCGGAGCGGATGGCGGCTTGGGGCGATATGTCGGCAAGGTCCGCTCACACTGATCGGCAACCGCGTGTTCGCGGTCAAGGGCGATGTCAACGAACTCGAATACTTGTTCAGCCAGCCCGAGGTCGATAAAGAGGCGGCGCTGGCCCTGTGCGAGAGCATCAAACGGGGCATCTTCCTGCTGGAAGAGATCTTGAACGAGTTCAGAGAGTTCGTGAAGGCAACGCAGCTCGACGTTCAGGAACTGGACTTCAACCAGGTGGTCAAGGAGGCTATCGACGAGAATTTCCCTAAGCGCTCGGACACGGTGCTCAAGCTGAAGCTGGCCAGCGATCTCCCGAGGATCAAGGCCGACCCCAAGAAGCTCAAGAGATGTTTTTCGGAACTTGTCGAAAACGCCATCAACTTCCAGCCCGACGGCGGTGAAATCCGCGTGACCACTTCTCGGGCGGATGCGCATGCCAGGAGATGGCTCAAACCAAGCCAGCGCACCAGCGATTTCGTGCAGGTGCGCTTCGAGGATAACGGGCCGGGGATAGAGCAGGCAAACAAGCCGCGCATCTTCAACCCGTTTTACACGTCGAGAGCGAAGGGTCTGGGCCTGGGATTGTCGATTGTCAAGGGGATAATCGACGCCCACAAAGGCGTGGTCTTCGAGAGCGGTAAACCCGGCAAGGGGGCCAAGTTCACGATCCTGCTGCCGATAACGACGGAGAACGGATAGCGGGCGATTCACGGTTTGCGGGTAAGTCTTCAGGATCATGACCACCCACCGCATGGCTGTCATTCCGAACGAATGTGAGGAATCTCAAAGCTCGGATGAGTCTCACGCAGCGGAACAAGAATCCAGGCGCGGCGTTGAGATTCCTCGCTAGCCGCTACTAAGAAACCTTCCATGCCGCCGGCTTCGGGGCAGTCGCCCGCGAAGCATAGCCTGCCGGGGTGAGTTTCTTTATAACGTGACTCCGCGGCGCGGGGTCGGGCGCTCCTAAGAAACTCCCCAGTTTCGGGAACAAGATTCCCGAAACACCGGGGGTCGGTTTCTTGCAGATGTTTCGGGATTTTGGCCTAGCCCGGCTCGTCGGACCTGATCACCCGAAACATCGGGGGCGTCGGTTTCTTTCCAATGTAACGGCGACAGCGTCGCCGTCACTTGCTCGGAATGACATATGCGGTGACATGTACCGTTGTTTCGGGAAACCCTTTTCCCGAAACAGGATGTTTTTTAGGGATCATCCTCTGTTCGGGCAGATTTGCAATCTGGCCCGCAAGAAGCAATCCGGGCATCTCCGATGCCCAAAACAACGCTGTAATTCGTGTGGTTGTGGTTGCTTGGGGATTGCGAATCCGCCCGAACAGAAAATGGTCGCGTCGCGGGCTGGCGGTCGGTTTCTAACTTCTAATCTCTAATTTCCAACTTCTAACCGGGGTTTAGCTTTGGCGCGTAGAGCAAGTGTTATCAGAGGCTATCCGGACGATGCGCTGCTGGAAGAGCTTCGGCGAGCGGCCGAGTTCGTGGGAAAACCGGCGCTCACCAAGGACGACTTCACCCGTCTTGCCGGAATCAGCGCCGACGCCATCGCCCACCGGTTCGGCAATTGGAAATCCGCGCTGGAGCGCGCGGGGCTGAGTCACCTCTACTCGGGGGAGCGCAAGTTGTCGGACGACTCGCTGCTTGATGAATTGCGGCGAGTGGCCCGGATTGTGGACGGGCCGGTGCTCACCGAGAACGACTTCAAAGAGCGCGCCGAGATCAATCCCTTCACCGTTGCCCGCCGATTCGGGGGCTGGGGGGCTGCGTTGGAGCGCGCCGGGTTGGGTCATCTTTACTCGGAGCCCGGCTGCAGGAATGTCTGGGGGCAGACAGCCCAAATTTGAAATTGTGAATTTTGAATTGGGAAGGGATGTAGCAATCCGATAGGGGTCCCTCCAATTCAAAATTTAGAATTCAAATTTCAAAAATTACTCCCTGCGTTCTACCAGCACTTTACGTTCCATGTCAGCACTGCGTAACCCAGTGCCCGGTGGGGGCTGGAGTTGGATATGTAGACCGCCGGATTGAACGATAGACTGGGCGTGAGAGTATAGGTCAGCCCCGCGGTGGCGAAGTTGGCCGAGGTGCCGAGATAGTCCAGCATCGCCACGGCCCTTGGGGTCATCTGGTAACCCGCGCCGAGGATCGGAAAGTAGGTCTGCTGCTTCTGGATTCCCGCGATGACAAACCCCTTGCCCACGTAATATCCGCCCTCGATGAAAGGCTGAGCCACTTGACCGCTCTCGACGCCCAGCACGCCTGTCGAGAGCAGAAACGATTTGCTCTGGATCAGACCCAGCTCGGCATTGAACGTCGTTTCTCCAGGTGAGAAACCCCTGAAGATTGCTATCTCGAAGGTTTTCGTCAGGCCCATCTCGAGTCGGACTTCCTCGGGGTTTCCGATTGCCCTGTTTTGAAACTGCGGGCTTGTCGAGAGCACGCCTGCCGGTTGAATGTCGGGAGTTACGATTTGGTTCAGGCCCTTGGTAGTGGCATGGGCACAGGTGCACATCACCGCCAGGCAGAAGGCGGCGGCCGATCCCCCAAATCCCCGGGCTCTTGTCATAGCAGTGTCCTTTGCGTGGTGGGTTGGCAGCGTCAGGCTCAACTTTAGCGCCTAGAGAGGCTTATGTCAAGCTGGTTGGGGAGAAAGTAAGAGTTTACTCTTCATAAGTACAAACCACTATGCGGCGCGGGAACGACAAATAGAGCGTCCGCTTCAACTCGGCGCCTTCGAGTTCCCGCTGCACGCACAGCACTTACGCTGGGCAGATGCGGACCGTGCCCTCTCTCGCGGCCAGGGGGTGCCACGCGTGCAGCGGGAACTCGAAGGGCTTCGTGCCTTGTGATTGTCTCGCCTTGTCGTTCCCACCGCATAGTGGTGGCTGCCACTCTCACAAAGAGTGAGCGTTTACTTAGGGAGGTCAAAAGTCGAAAGTCGCCCGACGGGGCGCGTGTTCACAAATTCGTTGCCCCATGCCCGCGTCTTAGCCTCACACATGGCCGCCATCACGTTACACGCAACAAGCGGCGCACGCGGAAAATGAAATACTTACTGACAATACGTGTCAGTAGCACTTGACAACGGACACATGTCGTGGCATACTGACTGAAGAGTAAGTTGCCGGTGTTTCGGTGCGCCAAGCTAAGCTTGGCTCATTCACCGGCCTGAAAGTGGCCGGACTGTAAATTGCTCGTTCGACAGTTAGCTGCCGGTCCAGTGCAGTCAGTAATGTCTGTGTTGAAGCGATCGTGCAGCGAGTGCGCGGGTCGCAGCGCTAAGCGAACCCGATTCGGCCTCGTAAACCAAAGTGGCAGTTGGCCAGCCTTCCGAAAGTGGTGAAGCCTGTAAGGGTGTGTGGAAGCAACGAGCAAGTGCACACACAGGGCTGTCCGGGGTGCAAGGGGGCGACACGTGCACAAGGATGGGTCAGGAACTTGGGAGACCCGAACAGGCCGATGGCCTGTGTCGGGAGTCAGAGGGGCTCATAGTAGTGTTGAAGCCGGGTAACGCTGGTGGAGCGAAGGGGCCTAGTGCTTAGTTGCATAATTGATTGATAGAACGCTGTACCGGGTGTTCGGGAATCTTGTTCCCGAAACTAAGTGCGTATCGGGAACAAGATTCCCGATACACCGGCAAGAACGCTATCAGTTATTTGTGCAAGTAGACACTAGCGTAACAACGTATCTGTTAATGAGAGGAGATCCGCTTGAGCGTCAGCTCTGCTACGGAAGAACCGGCGACCGCCGGGGAAAGTCTCGTCTTAGCGCCAGAAACTGGGCTAATAGGCCAAGCGGCAGCCAGCCCCTGCATCGGCGATGCAAGGGCGCAACTGCCTGCGAATGCCTTGCGGCGAGAGTTGCGTGGAGAGCCGTATGCGGGAAAACCGCACGTACGGTTCGGGGAGGGGGGCGTGAGCTTCGGCTCACCCCCTACCTCTATGGATTTCCGTTCCGCCTTCGCTTCACTCAAATCCCGAAACACCCAACGTTCCACGTCACTATCCCCTCGGGTCAGGGGAACGGCTGCTGCGATCCGATCGGAACGGCGACTCCGGACTGCGGGACAGCAACTGACGAGGGACGCACCGGGGCCTGCCCGAGCTTCGACTTTCATTATCAGTGGAACACGTGCTCCTGCAGCAACGGGACGTCGCCTGTACCTTCATTTCACGGCGACCAACTGTGGAGCGGTCGTAAGCACCCAGCAATCGAGCGTGAATGTCGTGCACACGCTATCCGTGTCCGGCCCGGCGGCCGTGTGTATCAAGACCGACGCCACGTTCACGGCAACGCCAGGAGACTCGAATGACGACGGATCAGAGATAACCTGGAGCACCGGCGGCACCGGAACGCCCGATACCGGCGCTGGCCCGACGTTTACCACGCAGTGGAGTTCGCCGGGCCAGAACACCGTCACCGCAACGGATGGCTGCGGGGGTGCTAGTGCGTTGCAGGGGGTCAACGTCATTGGCGGTCCGATCATGTCTATGGACGTAGGCAGTTGTGCTCTCCCTGGCCGGTTACTGATGGTAAACCCGGTAGGCGACTCGCCCACTTGCACTTACCAGCCAAGTACTCGCAGCCGTCTGGAACCACCTACCAATGGACCGTCCTCGGCGGAGCGCAAATCGTGGGCTCGAACAGCCTGTCCAGCGTAGTCCTGCGGGCCGCAACCGATGCCGACGATACCCTTACTCTCACGTACACCAATTCAGGGGTGAATTGCCAATCGACTTTCCCCGTGCCGGTACAGATGCCAAATAAGAGCACGAGCACTATGCAGTGTGGTGTTAACCTCAACGAGGTATGCACCTTAATGCCACCGTGTACTACCAGGTATACCGCAACATAACCTACACCGTGAATGATACAGAGGGGAGGCCGGTCCCTGGTGCGTTCTGGGATGAGACCTGGACAAGTTGCATACGCCCCGAGGGGTATGACGGTTACTCCAACTGCAATGGCGTATGCATCGACAATTTGTTTGTCCAACTGAGCGTGCCGTGCGATGGCAGCACCAATATCTGGTGCCAAGGCACTCAGACCATTATGGTGTCGGGCTGGCCTGCTAGCGGCTACTTTTGGGGACCGTGGACCGTAACATGGACATACGAGCCGGCCATACATCATTCCGGTTGCGGCGACTGATGCCACATCGCTGAGGAAATGGATTCTTCAAGGAAAAATGAAATGGAGGCTCAAATGAAAACGGGGTATCCGAACCTGCTTATTATCTTGACGGCGCTCACTATGCTCTTCACTCAGTTGTCCGGGACAGCCTGGTCTGCCGGCGAGGACGCACCCGCAACTGAACCCGCGGGCGCAGATGAATCGCAGTGGAGGACGATCGACGACCTGCCCGGGCTTGTGCGCCAGCGCGTCGATGCGCTTTACGCGGGAATAGGTCGCAAATTCACTGCCCTGGACGGCAAAGTGGAGAAGTATTTCGTCGATCAGCTTACCGTCCCCGAAGCCGTTGCCAAATTGAGTCGCGACTACGACGTTCTCTGCGGAATCGAACTGATTCCGTGGCCCGCCGGATCCCGACGGGCTAAAGGCCTTTCCGCTGCGGAATGTTTCATTGTCCCTGCAGGTCACGACCCCGCGACAGATTCTCGACAACCTGATCTCACTAGATAATACGTTCGTGTGGGTCGAAGACCATGGCTTTGCTAATATCATCATGCGCTCGGCATACGACAGCCCCACGTATCCGCTCAACCTCAATGTTGCCGGCTTCACAGTGGAGGACAAGCCCTACTTGCAGGCGTTTCTCGGTGCCCCAGGCGAATGGGGACTGTTCCAACTCCCGCAGGTCTCACCAACCTTGCCAGTCATGCTCGATAACAAGGTGGCCCGCCAAGTTTGAGCCGAAGGTCACACTGGATGTGCGCGGAGCCAGTGTGCGCGCAATAGCCAATGATGTCGCTCGCCAAGTCGGGATGTCTTGGTCTTTGGTTTATGACGAATGTCCACCGAATGTCACATGTGCGTCCCACGCATCGTTCATGATGCATCCTGACGCGTGGTGGTTTGGGCTTTCCGCCGGTTGGAAGGGACCGGAGGCTGGGACAGCGGATGGATCTCACACTTCGCCAAAATAAATGGGAGCCGATGGTCTGGCTTTCAGCAAGCGCCGGACATTTGTCGTTTCGGGAAACCCCTTTCCCACAACGGCCCGCCGTTGGCCTTTCGGACGGCGGGCTTGCGGCTGGTCACGCCTCGCATTCCTGGGTGGCCGTGTAGTCCGAGGCAGCCGGCATCAACGGATGCACTCTGTACGCCTACGACGGTGGCGGGCGGGTGTGCACGTCGTACGGCGAGTGGTCGCCGGGGCCGACGGCGACATCGGGGATCGCAAGGACGCCAACGTCGCGAGAACAGCGCACGTAACGGTATACCCGGCGCCCAAGGGCTACACGCCCGTGGTTATTCCTCCCAGTCCCGTTGGCGGAGGATCGGGAGGCCCTGGAGGCGGCAATGGGTCAAATCCGGGTTCCGGCGCAAGCAGTCCCCGCAACGCAGGCGGCGGTGTCGGACTCGATACCGACGCTCACCTGGCCGCTTATCGGATAGTCGGTCATCTGCGTGATACGCGCCTGCCCGCCGGAGGGCGTCTTGAGAATGAACTCGGACGGGCCGTAGTAGTTCAGCGCAATGCCGTCCTCTGCCGACATCGCCGCCCAACTCGAGAGCATCCCTAGCCCGCGCGGCGCGTTTACCGAACAGCAGCTAAGCTCGGGGCTCCCCGGCCTCATCTGAAAAGCGATGTCCTGCACCGCCGGCCTTCTTTTTCTTCGGACGCTCCACCACGAAGTCCCTGCTCGTGGTCAGCACGCCCATCGGGCTTTTGGTATCGAGAACAAGTCGTATCGTATAGGTTCCGGGTTTTAGGGGCGGCACGCCAACGACGTACCTGCAGCCGCCGCCTCAAGTGTAGCCCGCGGTGGTGGTGTTGATCAGCTTGCCCTTCTTCAGGAACTTCACGACCGGCGGGTTCGATCTGTCGCCCGCGCTCAAGCCCGACACGGTCCACTTGCCGCCGATCTTAATATCCCAGCTAATGGTCTCTTGGGTCTTCGGCTTCATCACCACGCGCTTTGTGCCCGCATCGATCGCGAAATTGAGCGGCCCGCTTACGGCGATAGCGGTCTGGTTGTCCGCGCTCACCGTAACCTGCTGGTCGCAGTTGCAGGTCAATTCCGGTTGGCTCTTCGAGTCGAGAAGGACGCTGCAATTCATGATCTGATATGTGCCGCCGGTAGAGTGACTGGCGAATCGCCGGAAACGTTGCACTGGTAGTAAGCGGACTTGCTTTCGGCGATGAAGTTCTTGATGCTGCCGTGGAGGCCCTTGATGTTCTCCGCCTGAATGCTCAGCCAGGCGGGGCCGGTATAAGGCTGGACCGTCACTTTATCGCCTACCGGGCTGACCTTTAGGCTGTAAAACTTGCTCCCGATCTGACATACTCTGAAAAGAGGCACGTACCTGCGGACCCATCTCCGTAGTTAGGCGCCTGCCCGCGCCGTTGTCGTCGACGATCATCGCATCCGGCGGCGGTGTCCTCGGGTCCCACTGGCGCTTCGAGTCCCCGGTCAGGCCGTCGTATGTGCCGCTGCAATCGCAGTTCATGAGCAGGCAATCCACCATGCCTTTGCCGGAATCCAGTTTGCCTCTCCAAGCGCCTTTGCGTATCGGCCTAACGTAGAGACCGCCATTCATCGATGTAATATCGAGGCTCACGGAAATGGGATTATGAGTCTGCTCGCCAAGTGCTGGGCCTTGATGAGATTGTGCCGTTACCCAATTCGTCTGCATCCAGTCGCGCGATTTGGATGAGAAATGGATCGGCTTATCGTCCGTGAGGTCTCCGTTGCGGTTCGCATCGATGTAAGCGGTGTCCCAGCCTTTTCCTGTTCCTTTCGACTCGTCGATGGCGACGAAAAGCAGTCCATCCTTTCCCGGGCCGTCGATCGGGAAAGCCATCCGTTTGGCTCGTTTCGAGACAAACTTGGGGAGCCTCTTCACTATGGCGTCGACCTGTTTACCAGTATATTCACTGGGACCGTAAATGGCGTTCGAGCAGTCGACCTCGGGGTCCCATTTCATTTCGTAGTCGCCGGGTTTGAGTTCGAAATCCGGGAGGACGGCCTTTTGGGCTGCCTGGTATGTGTCGTTATCATAACTTTGGTTGAGGTCCACCTTAAAGACCAAGTCGGTCTTCTGGTCGCCGTCAAGTGCGGTAAGGCTGGCTGATGGCATCGTGTCCTCACGGAAGTTGACCTGATGTTGCTGGTTATCGACCCTCTGGACCCCTACGCTGACCTCTCCGGCTGCCACTCGGAGATCGAACATGCCCTTATCGTCGGTGGATACGCCTTCCCACTGCGCCTCTTCGGGCCTGCTGGGGTCGTTTACCACCAGTCCGATTTGCGAGTTGGCGACAGGTTTTCCGGTGTCTTTGTCCACGACGGTGCCCTTTATCAGAGCGCCGCGGGTGAGGACGAGGTCGAGCGTATTTGGCTTGCCGGGCGAGAGCACGACTTTTACAGCCGGCAGCGCCCAGTCCGGGGTTGCCAACATCCGCCGGCCTGTGGGCGGTGCACTGGTCGCGTTGTCTATTTTAGCTATTTTGATCTGCTGACCCAACACGATGTATGCCTGTCCCGCGGAAAGCCCGGCGAAATGGAATGTGCCGTCCTTGCCGACCGAGGCCCGCCTTTGCTCCGGGCCGTACGCGTCGGAATGAAGAATGATCGTGAGGTTCGTTCCTTCCGGAGCGACACCGGATTGCCCAGGCAAGTAAAGCGTGCCATCGAGCTTGCACTCAAGAGGCTCTTTAATCTTCAACACGCCGGACATCTCGTTTTTTTGAATGTACCTGTCGACCAAAGCCCGCCCGGGCGCCGATACCTCCAGAGTTACCCTGACATCCTGGAAGTCGTTGGGGTTCGGCAGGCGCGTGAGAGTGAATGAGCCGTTTTTGCCGGTGCTGATATACTTGAGCTTGTCAGGCATCCCATTGAAACCGAAACCGGAGTTGCCGGTTCGCTCCCAGCAATTCCGGACTACCACCTTTGCCCCGGCAATGCCCACACCCTTTTCGTCGACGACCCTGCCTTTGAGTGGTTTCGTGGGCCAAGCGGTGAGCTTCACCGACGAAGCGCTTTGCGGATCGATTCTCTGTCCAATGCTGCAGTATTTGTCAGATACCACCTTCGCGCCCGCATCGCTCGATTTTGGATCGGCGGTAAGCTTAGTAGTGAACTTACCGCTCTTATCCGAGACGACCGTCTCCGTGTGAACTGCGCGGGTTTCCCGCGAGTACACGTACACCTCCAACTTGACATTGGCCACCGGTTTGCCATTCTTATCGACCACCGAGCCCGATATCCCATCAGAATACGCCGGCGCAAGAATCGCCAGCAATGCCGCCAACACCGCGAGATACTTGCTCATAATGTTCTTCTCCGAAGTTGAGTGTTTAGCGTTTAGTGTTTAGTGAAGGGAGACCCCGTCCCTTCATTAAACTCTCAACTCTAAAGCCTAAACTCCTTCCCTAGCCCCTGGATCTGAGCGTTTCGAACAGCGCCTCCACCCTCACCGCGATGCGCGCGGAATCGTTGGGGGAGTAGTCGGTCTCGATGCGCAAATACGGAATATCGAGCTGCCGGGCGAGATCACGCACGTGGCAGCCCTCGATATCATAAGTGACGTCATGCCTGCCAAACCAGGTCTATTATACACTCTGCCCGGTATTGGGCAACTAGAAGTCGAAGCAGGTCGATCCGGCGGGTATTGCGGGTAATGACCGCGCAGTGGATGTGGAAGTACTTCGCGGCAATGGCCCGGAGGCAATCGTCCGGCTCCGGGTCGACATCCTCCAAAATGGGCTTTAATCCCGTGCAGTTTTCCATGCACACGATGAGGCCGCCGCTGTCCTCGATGATATCCACAACCCGCTCCGCCCCATGAGCCACCGGCACGCCCGTTAGCAGCACCCTCGCCCGGAAAGACATATCGATGCCGGGCCGGTTTGCGAGCATCGAGGCCGCGGTCTCGTATGCATCCATGTCGGCGGGGATTCCCGATATTATGCTTTTGAGGTCCAGCAGTTGGCGGCCTGTGAGGGGTGGCGAGTCGAACTTCATAAGCTCGGCCAGCGCGCGGCGCGCCTTGCGCTCGCGGTTCATTACGAGTATGGCTTCATGGAGTCTCCCCTCGGTTATCTCTACCTGAAACCTGTTCTCGAGATGTGTCTTGAGTTTTCGCACCTCAGCCACCCAGTGCTCGAACGCGTCGGGGTCGTCCACCTTCTGCGGCAGTTCCATCAGATAGACTTCCCTGGTCTGGGCCACCAATTCGAACATCTTTTTCTTGCCATCGCAGGTGGTTTCCGCGACGAGCAGACCAGCCATTTCCAAAAACGGATTCGTATTGGTGACGTGGTAGCCGAATGTGGACTTGATGAGGGGGCAGAGGTTCGCGGGAAGATACTCCTCCGCCGGCGGGATCGTCTTGGCGGACCCGCCGCACAGGCAGACCGGCGCCCCTCCCGCCGCCAGTATAAGTTCCCGGGGAGCGAACTCACACATAATGCCGACGATGGGCCTGCCGCCGCGCTTCGCCTCGACAGCGTAATCGTAGCAGTTGTCGATCATATTCTCGAACCGGGAGATTGCGCTCATAGGTTTAGTGTTTACTGGAGTTTAGTGTTTAGGGTTTAGTGAAGGGATGCCTGCTCCCCTCACCAATACCTTACGAGTCAGGTTCTGAACAGCTTGCATAGAAAATTCGCTTCGCGCAGATGGGCAGAAACGCAATTCTGAGCGGTGCAACCGTGCGAGACAAGCGCACAGTAGTTTCGTAAAGAAACCCGCTTGTTGTTTCGGGAAACCCTTTTCCCGAAACTCCGAAGGTTTCTGAGGAGCGTACGCGAAGAATCTGCTTTTATCCTACGACCTAGATTCGCGCAGGAAATAGAAAGCAGATTCTTCGTCGTGCCTCCTCCTAAGAAACTCCCCAGTTTCGGGAACAAGATTCCCGAAACACCGGGGTGGGTTTCTTTCCAATGTAGCGGCGACAGCGTCGCCGTCACTTGCTCAGAATGACGTAATTGCGACGTTTGTTGGCGAAACCGCCACGCGTTTCGACTTCGAACACTTTCGCGTTTTAGCCCTTTCGCGCTTTCGCGATTAAATCTCGCTCCGGCTCTGCCGGTTCCAGGGTCTAGTGAAGGAACGAGGCCTCCCTTCACTAAACACTCAACTCTAAACCCTCAACTCTCATACACCGAACCCTTCGCCGTGCCTACTCGTCTTTCCTGCCCGGCGCATGATATAATCGCGGCATGGCAACCATTATTCTCGCGGGCGGGCTCAGCACTCGCATGGGCGCCGATAAGGCGACTCTCGCGGCGGGAGAATCGACACTTCTGCAGTCGCTGGTGACACGCTTCGCGGAGATGGGGCAGGTGATCGTGGTGCTGCGGCAGGGTCAGGACGTGGACGTGCCTGGAGCGTCGACGGTTCACGACATCCACCCAAACGCAGGCCCACTCGGTGGCCTGCACACCGGGCTTTCGGCTTCGCCGGATGTTGACAACTTCCTGCTGGCCTGCGACATGCCTTTTGCCGAGCCTGGCCTGGCCCGATATGTTCTGTCCCGGCTTGGCGATCACGACGCGAGTGTGCCTGTGCTGGCTCGCAGACCGGAACCTCTCTTCGCGGCTTACAAGCAGTGCTGCCTGCCTGTGGTGGAATCTTGCATCCGAGCCGGCGCCCTGCGGATGCGGGACGCTTTGGACAGGCTCGACGTTCTATACATTCCCGAAAGCGATCTCCGCCCGATCGATCCCCAGCTTAGGAGCTTCGTTAACGTTAACACGCCTGAGGAATACGAAAGAGAGTTTAGAGTTTAGTGAAGGGAGACCTCGTCCCTTCACTAAACTCTCAACCCTAAACCCTGAACTCCTCCGCGTAGGTGACTTTTGACTTTCGACTTCCCTTGCTTTTACAATAGATGTGCGCGTGGAGCCGTCGACCGCTCCAGATCCTGAATCAAGTTCAGGATAACGTAAGACCCGGCTGATTCCTAAAGCAGCCTGTCCGCAACTAAAAAAGTGTCGCCGGAAAATCAATACGACCTTTCCATAACTCGGAAGGCCGCTGCTGTTTTCTCAGTATCTTACAACTGAAATGCGAGGCAGCATGTCCGGGTTAAGTACACCATATAGGATTTCAGTTGTAAGATACTGATGGAAAGAAGAACTTATGCTCAGCAGTGAACTTAGGACCGCGTATCTGAAATTCTTCGAGAGCAAGGGGCATCTCATCTACCCGAGCGATTCGCTGGTGCCGGATGATCCCACGCTGCTCTACACCTCCGCGGGGATGGTGCAGTTCAAGCCATACTTCGTGGGTGAGCGGGTGCCTCCGTCTCCTCGGATCGTCACTTCGCAGAAGTGCATGCGCACCGATGATATCGACGAGGTCGGCGATGCGGTCCACCACACGTTCTTCGAAATGCTCGGCAATTTCAGCTTCGGCAACTACTTCAAACGCGAGTCTATAATCTGGGCCTGGGAGTTTCTGACCGAGGTCCTCGATCTCAATCCCGATCATATCTGGACCAGCATTTATCTCGATGACGACGAAGCCTACGAGGTCTGGGCAAATGAAGTCAAGTTCCCGACCGGCAAGATCGTGCGCCTGGGCGAGGACAAGAACTACTGGCCGGCCGATGCCCCCAGCAAGGGACCCAACGGCCCCTGCGGACCCTGCAACGAAGTCTTTTTGGATGTCAGCCCTGAGCTTGGCCGGCCGGAAGATGCGACCTGGTCGATAGCTCACGATTTCAACCGCTTTGTCGAGATTTGGAACCTCGTCTTCCAGCAATTCGACCGCCAGGAAGACGGCGCCATGAAGCCGCTTCCGACCCGGAACATCGATACCGGAATGGGCCTGGAGCGCACTGCCGCTATCCTGCAGGGTGCCGCAAGCGACTACGAAACCGATCTATTCCAGCCCATTATCCGGCGGGTCGAGGCGCTTTCCGGCGCCAAATACGGTTCCGAAGAGGACACCACCAGGTCGATCCGAGTGGTGGCGGACCACATCAGGTCGGCTGTCTTCGCGATTGCCGACGGCGTGATGCCCTCCAACGTCGGTCGCGGCTATGTCCTTCGCCGGTTGATCAGAAACGCGATCGTCAAGGGCCGCAAGCTGGGCGTGCATAAGGATTTTCTGGCGCCGATAGTGCCCGTTGTGGTGGATATGATGGGCGACATTTACCACGAGATTGCGGACCGCCGGGCCTATGTGGAGAAAGTGATCGGTGGCGAGGAGGACAAGTTCCGGCGCACGCTCGAGAGCGGGCTTCAGAGGTTGGAAGACCAGTTGCACGGCGCGGAGGGCAAGATCGACGGCGAGGCGGCCTTCACCCTCTACGACACTTACGGCTTTCCCCTGGAGTTGACGAAGGAGATTGCGGCGGAACGCGGGGTCAGCGTGGATATCGAAGGTTTCGACGCCGCGATGGAGGAGCAGCGCGCCCGCGCGCGGGAGTCAGCGGATTTTTCCGCCGCCCTTTTCGGCGCGGGCGGGACGCTCATCTCCGAGCTTGAAAGGAGCGTCGAGGCGACGAAGTTCGTCGGCTACGAGGAGCATGCTTCCAAGTCCACGATCCTTGCGATAGTCAAGGCCGGGGATTTGTTTACGAGCGCGAAAGAAGGCGACGAGGTCGAAGCGATTCTCGATGTGTCGCCGTTCTACGCCGAGTCCGGCGGGCAGGTTGGGGACACCGGCGAGATCACCGCCGAGGGCGCGGCCCTGGAGGTGATCGATACCCTCAAGGCGTCGCACTTCTTTCTGCACAAGGCGAAGGTCGTCTCAGGCGAGATATCCGTGGGCGAAGCTGTTCACTGCAGGGTGAACATGCAACGCAGGCTGGCAATCGCGCGCAATCACACGGCGACCCACCTGCTGCACGCCGCCCTGCACGAGATCATCGGCGAGCATGCCCTGCAGGCAGGCTCCGTGGTCGAGCCGAGCAGACTGCGGTTCGACTTTTCGCATTTCCAGGCAATCACGCGGGAGGAAATGCGCTCGAATCGAGGACCGGGTCAACGAGCTGATACTCGATGACGTCCAGACCAATGTCACCATCACCAACATCGAAGAAGCGCGCAAGTTGGGCGCGACCATGCTCTTCGGCGAGAAATACGGCGCGGACGTGCGGGTGGTGAAGATGGGCGAGGTTTCGATGGAGCTTTGCGGCGGCACCCATTTGCATCATACGGCGCAGGTCGGGCTGTTCAAACTGGTGAGCGAATCGAGCATCGGCGCGGGACTCAGGAGGGTCGAGGCGGTGACGGGAGAGGCCGCCGTGCAATACGTTCACCACCTGGAAGATCAACTGCGGTCGACGGCGGATGCGCTTGGGGCCGCGGCTTCCGAGGTCGTGCAGGCGGCCCAGAGGGCCGCGCAGGCCGCTCGCGATGCCCAGAAGGAGCTTGATACCCTGAAGGCCAAGACTTGCCGCCGAAAGAGCGGGCGAACTCGCCGAATTCGCTGCCGAGTTCGGCGGAGTGAGGTTTGTGACCGAGCGAATACCGACGGTGGACGTCCCGACGCTTCAGAAGCTGGCCGACGGCATTGCCGGCAAGCTGAAGTCGGGGGTCGTGGTCTTGGCGGGAGTCTCGGACGGCAAGGTGGTCTTCATCGGCAAAGTCACGGCCGATCTGGTTGGACGAGGCTTCCACGCGGGGAACATGCTCCGCGAGGTCGCCAAAATCGCGGGCGGAGGCGGGGGCGGAAAGCCCGAGTTTGCCCAGGCCGGCGGCAAGGACGCTTCCAAGGCGGACGAGGCGCTGGCCAAGGCGGCTGAGATCATCAAGACCCAGGTCGGGGCGAGTTGATTCGGAAGAAGTTTATAGCGAATAGGGGGGGTGAGTCCGGTTTCCCTGTTGTTTCGGGATTTGAGGAGCGAGCACGGCTGTTCGAGTATGGAACAAATGTGGTATTCGCTCCGGAAATCCCGAAACAAGCGAGCCTTCCACTGAGGGATGGGTCTGCTCGGCAAATGGACCCCCAGCGTAGAACGTTCGGCCCCGGCGTTTCGGGAAAAGGGTTTCCCGAAACCACGGGCAATCCGCCCGAACAGGAAGCTCGCGGGTTGCAAACCCGGGGAACCGGGTGCGGCGTTCGGAAACGCCGGACCATCGGCGCCGGGCGAGGTTTTGCCGGTGTTTCGGGATTTGAGGAGCGAGCACGGCTGTTCGAGTATGGAGCAAACGTCGTATTCGCTCCGGAAATCCCGAAACAAGCGAAAAACATCAATACTCTTCTCATCGCAATCCTGTGCGTTGCCTGCGCGCTGGCCGCCGCGCCTTCGCAGGCCGCCGCGAAGAAGGTGGTGGTCCTCGTCGCGGACAGGCTTGACTTGCCGGATATCGCCGATCCGTCTCTGTCGGCTATCTCCCGGATGCTCCGCGGCGGCAGCGCCGCCCTGGTCAGCCCCAACTGCGCCGGGCCGAAGAAAGAGGAATCCGTGCTGCTTACGGCGGCCTCGGGGTTCGGATGCCGGGGCGCGGATTTCGTGCACGATTGCTTCGATGCGCGCGAAGAATCCGCCGGGGGCATTTCGGCTGCTGATTCGGTACTTGTCCCGGACCGGATTTGCGGCCCCGGCTGGCGCCGCGGTGTTCTTGGGGACCGGCCCCGCCGCGCGAATGAACTTTACGGATGTAGGTCCGGTCCCGTGCGGCGGCCTGGCGGATGCGCTGCACCGGGCGGGCAAAAAGACCGCCGCCGTGGGCAATGCGGACGTGTGGCCGGACCTGCGCGACCGGGCGGCATCCGTGCTCGCGGCGGACTCTCGGGGCTTGATAGATATGGGCATGCCCTCCGCCGGCGCTCGCGCCCGGCCCCCAATGCGGCTTGGTCGCAAATGTCCCGGCGCTGCTGGGCGCACTGGACAGGGCTTTGGCGGGAGCCGATTTCGTGGTTGTGGACTTCGGCCCCTCGACGGCGCTCGACAACTGCCGCGCGATCATCTCCGATAAGGCTTACTTTCACGCCAGGGTGGCCTCGATGCGCGAGTTGGACCTGTTGGTCGCGGTGCTCCTGCCTCGCGCCGGCTCGGGCGAGTTTCGCCTCGTTTTGGTATCCCTGAGCCCTCCCCTGAAGCAGTCCTGGGCTGAACTGACACCGATAGTCGTCTATCCCCGCGCACATTCGGGCGCCGGGCTGTTGACGTCGCCCACCACGCGCACGGACGGGCTGATCGCGGCCAGCGATCTTTGCTCCCACGATGATCGACATGGCCGGGGCCAAACCCGTCACCGAGATGGAGGGCCGGCAGGTGAGGTCTACGCACCCGATAACGTGCGCGCGCTGCAAGACATCCGCGCGAGGGTTTCGGCAAATCACGAACTGATATGGCCGATGCTCTGGGCATTCGCGCTGGTCGGCACGATATCCTTTGCCCTGATCGGAGTGCTGGTTGCAATGCCTGTCTCGCCCAAGCGACGGGCTTACCAGGCGCTGAAGCTGGGGCTGTTGGTCTCGGCCTGCGCGCCGGTTTCGATGCTTCTTGCATCGGCCGCTCCCGCCGGAGTCGCCGGGTACGCTGCCGGGACGGCTGTGTCATTGGCCGCGCTTGTGGCCGCCGGCTTCGGGGGGGAGCGGCTGCTCCGAAAGTCGCGCCTGCGCGCCCTGCCGGTGCTGATATGCTTTTCGATCACCGTCGCGGTGGTCATTATCGATTCCCTCACGGGGGGGGCGCTGTGCAAGTTCGCGCTGCCAAGCTCCTACCAGCTAACCGCGCTCAGGTTTTACGGGATCGGAAACGAATACACCGGGGCGTTGATCGCCATGGCCGCCGTGGTGTGCCTGTTCATCGAGGGCCGGGGTGGGGCGCGATTGAGCGGCGCGCTCACGCTGTCCGTGGGTGTGCTCACGGTGCTGGTATTGGGTATCGGGAGTTTCGGGGCCAATTACGGCGGAGTAGTGGCGGCTGTGATTATTTTCGGGCTGGCCTGGTGGGCGATCAGGCACGCGAGGTTCGGCGCGATTCACGTCGCCGCTGTCTTTGCTTTTAGTGCCGTGATTGTCTTTGCGATGGCGGTGATCGAGTGGAGACTGGAACAATCCGCCGCCTCGCACGCGGGAAGAGCGATAGGGCTATTGGAGCAGTCCGGCGTAGGATTCGCGGTTGCAATCGCGGCCAGGAAAGCGGCGGTGGCGATCAACTTGATGGGCACGAAGCAGGCGCAGTGGGGAATCGCCGCGTTTGTGCCGTTTCTTGTGATGTGGTTCTACCGAGTGCGCGACAAGGTCGCCTCGATGTTCAAGTCCGATGAGCGGCTGATTTGGGGGCTGCGCGGTGTGATCATCGGCTGCGTGGTCGCGTTTCTTATGAACGACTCCGGCCTGGTTTTTGCGGCGATAATGGCTTCCATGACGATGCTGATCCTGCTGTACTCTCTGCTGGAGGAAAAGGAGCGCCGGGAAGGGATCTAGGCTTTTCCCCGGACTTGGCCGGGGAAAAGTGCCCCGAAAGCGTTCGGGGAGCCAAACACGAAAACGTGTCGGGTTTACCGCTTTTCGGTCGAAACGGAAAGTGCAGGATCCAGGGCCACGGCAACGTTGGCCGATCCCGCTGGGTTGAACTTCCGTTTCGACCAATAACGCGAAAAACCCAAAGGCCGCCTCGTCTGCTTTTGGCGACAAATTGTTTCTAGGAGGGCAATAAGCGCCTAATTGCGAAAACGCGAAAGGGTATGTGCGTCGTTCCCGTTGTTTCGGGAAACCCTTTTCCCGAAACGTTATGCGGTCGGACTTGGAGTCAGGAGTTAGAATCCGGACCCGCGGTAACGGCGTCGCAGAATGCCTTGAACGATTCATCGCTCGTGCCCGCGGGAATCTCGCAGCCGGCGCTCAACATATACTTTTTTCCAGCCGCCTGTTCTATACGCAGCCTGGCGTTCGTTGCGCACTGCTCGGGAGATGCCTGCATAATATCGGCCACGGGATCGAGGTTGCCCTTGAAGCACTTATCGTGAGCGGAGTAGGTGTCCCGTGCAGTCTCGAACGGGACCAGGTGATCGACGTTATAAAGGTCCGCGCCGGCTTCGATCATACTCGTAAGCAGCTTTCGAGTATCACCGCAAATGTGCAGTTTCACCAGGCTCCCCGCGCTGTGAATCGCATCGATGACCTGTTCTTCATAAGGAAGCGCGAACTCCCGATAAGCATCCGATGATATGAGCGATGCCGCCGCATCCCCCGCGCCGATCATATCTGCTCCTGCTTCAATTTGGGCAAGCGCAAAATCGGCCACCGTGCGGGTCAAATGATCGAGAATGCCGTGAGCCAGGGCGGGGTTATCCAGGACGAGCATCATAAACTGCGTGACCCCGCAGATCGAACATGCTTCGGCAAACGGCATATCTACCCATCCAAGAACAGCGACGCATCCTAAGACGCTCTTTGCCATGACGGTCACGCCGCGCACTCTATCCGCCATTCTGCTCCCGGCTGTCAGCGGATCGGGAAATCCGATCTTGCCCAAATCACGCTCGTTTTCGATAAGAGGACGTTCCAGAAATGGAGGGTATTGTTCGGGATAGACGATGTCGCCTCCCATATCCGCCGAAATCCTGAACGCATCCGAACAAGCCGTTATGGCGTCTAAGCGAAAACGGTCCTGCACGAGCATCTGAGCACTGGCGAGAGCCGAGCCGTTTGTCGCATACTCCTTATAGCTGATGCCCGCGCGGTCCGCGGCAAAATGCATTAAAAGGGGAAAGACGGGAACCCGGTCTTTCGGCTTTCCGAAAAGCGCAGCCATGGAATCTTTCTTTGGAGTTCATGCCCGAGCCTCCAGTTCATGAATAATAGTGGTTGAGAGCATGTGATTATATCACACCAGGCCCGCCGCATAGTGGTGGATCAGTTGACTGTTCTTCGGTGGAGACCCTACAATATACAAAACACTGCAAGCATCACCTCCAAATGATTCTGCTTGCGGTCGGACCTCGGCCCCCACTTTCGAAGAAAGAGAGCGGGAATGCCCAGAATCGTGAGCCTGGATGTGGGCGATACGTGCATCGGCGTGGCGGTGAGCGACGAGCGCGGCGTCACCGCAAACCCGGTGTGCACTATCCGCCGGGGCAGGAGCATCAAAGCCGATGTGCGGGCGGTGGAACAACTGCTCGCCCAGCGGCAGGCCGAGCGGGTGGTCGTGGGGCTGCCGCTGACGCAACATGGCGAGGTAGGCCCACAAGCCGCAAAGGTGAAAGATTTCGCCGAGCGCCTCGCCCGGCGCATCCGCATCCCTCTGGAGTATTGGGACGAGCGTTTCAGCACCCAGGAGGCCGAAGAGGCGCTGATCCAATCGGATGTCTCCCGCGCAAAGCGCAAGAAGGTAATAGATCAGGCCGCCGCTGTCGTAATACTAGTTGAGGTACATGCGAACCCGAGGGCCCGGCTGAGAGCAGAGAGCGGAGGAGCAGAGAGCAGCCCCCTTCTTCTTCTTCGGCAGCGCTGCAGTGGACGAATGTTTCGAAAGGGGCGTCAAGAATGGAAGAGTTGTCTCAGGATTACAAAGGGGGATTTGCGGACGGTTTTGCAATGGCGTTGGGGCTCGTTGGACCTGATCAGCCCGAAATCCCGAAACATCGGGGACAGGGCTGCTTGCCGACAGGCGCTTTTCTTCGGAGGGAGAAACCCCGGACTTTTGACTTTCGACTTTTGGACTTTTGACTTCTGAATTGAAAACCCTAATCGCCGAGACGAAAACCTATATAGTGATTCTGCTTGGTCTGCTGGCTGCCATGACCTGGGGGCTGGCGCTGGGCTCTATGCCGGTATCGCGCGACCCTTCAGCGGTGCGTGTCGAGATCGCAAGGGGCGATTCCGCCAGCACGATCGCGGGTCTGCTGGCCGAAAAGAGCGTCATCCGCGGCGCCTTGGTATTTTCCATTGCAGCCAGAGCCAGCGGCGCCAGCGGTAAGCTCAAACCAGGGGTCTACGAGTTCAAGCGGACCATGAACCTTCCCCAGGTGATCAGAATGCTCGTGCGCGGCGAGTCGCTGGAGGACTGGGTCACCATTCCCGAGGGTTACAACGTCCGCCAGATAGCCGATCTTCTTCGAGAAAAGGGGCTGGCCGATGACGATGCATTCGTGGATACGGCCATAAAGGAGGCGGACCAGTTTCCGGAGTACGACTTTATCTATGGCGACGACCTGGAGGGCTATCTGTTCCCGGATACTTATCTCGTCGCGCGCGGGACGGACGTCTCGGACATCGTCCGCAAGACCCTGGACACGTTCGAGCAGAAGGTGATCGGACCCAACAGGGCCGATATCGAAAGGACTATCGAATTGCGTTTGGGTACGGGAGAGGGGTCGTTTCCGGTGGGTCTGCACAAGATCCTGACGCTTGCGTCGCTGGTGGAGCGCGAGGCCAAGCTCGGCAAAGACAGGCCCAGGATCGCCGCCGTGCTTTGGAACCGCCTCAAGAAGAAGATGAAGCTGGAAGTCGACGCGACGGTTACCTACCGGCCCGGCAAGAGCCGCGCAAACAAGGCCAGGGTGTATTATTCCGACCTGGCCGCCGACTCGCCCTACAATACCTACGTGCATGAGGGTCTGCCGCCGGGTCCTATCTGCAATCCGGGCCTTGCTTCCATAAAAGCAGCGATACACCCGGCGAACGTCGACGACTTATACTACATCGCAAGGCCGGATGGCAGTCACATCTTCAGTCGCACACTGGCCGAGCACGATAAAGCGAGGAAGGGATTGGGGGCTAAGGAGTAGCCCGTATTGTTCACGAACTGATAGACTAGCCTTTTGCTTCGGGCACTCACGTGCTCCCTCTCCCGTGAGGGCGAGGGGAGCACAAAGTGCTGGGCAAACACGTGTGACATGAATAATGCGGGCTAGGCTAGGGAAGGGATGGGAACTAGGAATTAGGAACGAGCAACCAGGGGGCAGAAGTTCCCTTCCCCTCCCTAGTCCCCAGCCCCTAGCTCCTAGTCCCTGATTAAGCTATGGGCTTTCTATCGCGATTTTCTCCGGATGAATACTACGCCTGCCTGACCGACATCGATCCGGCAGGTCTGAGGTCGAGGGGCTTCGAGACGATCCTCTTGGACCTGGACAACACCCTGCTGCCGTGGAAAAGCTCGGATGTTCCGGATCACTCGCGCGAGTGGGTCGAATCGGCACGGACCTTGGGGATGAAGATGTGCATTCTTTCGAACACGCACTATCCCGCAAGGCTCCGCAAAATCGCCGAGGAGCTTTCGATTCCCTGTTTCCACCGGGCGTTGAAACCCCGGCGTGGGGGGTTTGTCAAGGCATCCGGGTGTCTGGGCAGCTCGCCGGAACGCAGCGTCGTGGTGGGAGATCAGGTCCTCACCGATATACTGGGTGGCAACCTCGCCGGAATGCACACGATATTGGTCCAGCCGATGGATCACCGCGAATTCATTGGAACCAAGTTCAGCAGGGTCATCGAAAAGATCATTTTGGCGCTATTGAACAGGCGGCCTCAATCGGGAACAATCTCGCGGCCAAATAAGTCAGATAAGCAGGATAGCAGGTGATCATGGCAGAGAATACCAGGGTCCTGGGAGTGTTTGGCCATCCTATCTCGCACAGCCTGTCGCCTGTGATGCAAAATGCAGCCATACAGGCTCTCGCGATCGACTACATATACGTGCCGTTTCACGTGCTGCCCGATGGCCTGCGGGACGCCGTGCAGGCGATTAGGGCCTTGGACCTGGCGGGGGTAAACGTCACGATCCCCCACAAGGAGCACATCGTCGAGTTTTTGGACGAAGTGACCGACGCCGCCGCGCAAGTGGGCTCGGTTAACGTGGTGATAAACCAGGACGGGCATCTAAAGGGCGATACGACGGACGGTCCGGGCTTCATGAAGAGCATGGAGGCCGAGTGGGGTTCCGAAGCGATCCGGGCCGGCAATGCGCTCGTGCTTGGGGCCGGCGGTTCGGCGAAAGCGATATGTTACGCTCTTGCCGGGGCGGGCTGGAGGATTGTGGTCGCGAACCGGACCTGCGAGAGAGCGGCGGAACTCACCCAGAGATTGAACTCCGTCTTCGGCAAGGTATCGAAGGCGGTTCGCATGGATCGGGAGGTCGTCGCTCACGAGATTGACGGGGTGGATTTGTTGGTAAATACCACTTCGGTTGGAATGTACCCGCGCGTCGAGGACATTCCACTCCCTCCCGAGTTACTCCGCGCATGTGTTCTGGTCTACGACCTAGTCTACAACCCCGCCGAGACCCGGCTGGTCGCCGAAGCGAGGTCGCGGGGGGCGCGGGCGATGACGGGTCTTTCGATGCTGGTTTATCAGGGGGCGCTGTCGCTGGAGATGTGGACGGGCCGCCAAGCGCCGATAATGATAATGCAAGAAGCAGTCCGCAGGCAATTGACAATTGACAATGGATAATGGACAATTGAATCCGTGCCCGCGTTCCACCGACAATCGTCAATTATCAATTATCCATTGGGTGGTGTATGATATATGGCAATGCTCAGGAAAGATTTGGGGGAGGCTCTTCTGACGAAGGGCCTTATTACGCCGGAGCAACTTTCTCAGGCGCGCGATGTGCAGCGCAGCGCGCCCGGCGATATCGGCAGAATAATTGTGGACCTGGAGTTCGCGCCCGACAAGGCTGTCACCGAGGTGCGCGCCGAAACTTTGGGGCTGCCGTTCGTGGACCTGAACAAGTCCAGAATCGACCCCACTGCCGTGAACTCCATTCCCGAGCACATAGCCAAGCGGCACAAAATACTGCCTATCGGTAAGCAGGGCAACAAGCTGATAATCGCATCGTCCGACTACCCCGATCCGGTTGCGCAGCAGGACATAAGACTCGCCAGCGGCGCGCAGCAGATAGCAGTAACGCTGGCCACCGAGGACGATATCATCGATGCCACCGACCGGATGTATAAGTCCAACGGCGGCAGCGACGCCACCGAAGTCATGCCGGCGAGTTCGATGGGCGGAATTAATCCCAACTCGCCTCTGGCAAAGGGCGATGGAGGCGGTGGCGCGGGCGGATTGATGTCCGCTGATTTGCGGCATGCCGATCGCGGGCTATGGCGCGAAGCAGGAAATCTCCGACGAAGATACCGAAAGCCTCGCCAAAGTCGCCGAGGAAGCGCCTATCGTGCGAATCGCCTACGCAATAGTCCAGCAGGCGATCAAGGACGGGGCCAGCGACATCCATATCGAGCCGGACCGCCGCGGGACCAGGGTACGGTATAGAATCGACGGCGTTCTCCACGAGGAAATGTCACTGCCCAAGTACATCGACAAGCCGCTGGTTTCCAGGTTCAAGATCATGTCCGATATGGACATCGCCGAGCGGCGCGTCCCCCAGGACGGCCGTATCCCGATCAGGTGGGACAACAAAGACTACGACCTGCGTGTCTCGTGCCTGCCTACGATCCACGGCGAAAAGATCGTTATGAGAATTTCTCGATAAGAGCAGCGTTCTTCTCGGGTTAAACAAGCTGGGATTTACCGCTGAAGTGCAGGCGCAGATCGAGGAACTTACGGCCCAGCCGAACGGAATGGTCCTGGCCACGGGACCTACGGGAAGCGGCAAGACCACCGCGCTATATTCGATCCTGCACAAACTCAACTCCATCGAGAAGAACATCATCACCATCGAAGACCCGGTCGAATATCAGCTTTCGGGCATATCGCAGGTTCAGGTCCACAGGAAGGCGGGGCTCACATTCGCGAGCGCCATGAGAAGTTTCCTCCGCCAGGACCCGGACATAATCATGGTCGGTGAAATGAGAGACCTCGAGACCGCGGAAATCGGCATCGAGGCGTCGCTGACGGGTCACCTGGTGCTTTCGACCCTGCACACAAATGACGCTCCGAGCGCCGTCGTTCGTATGGTGGATATGGGCGTGGAACCGTATCTGATCTCGGCGACGGTCATTGCGACTCTCGCCCAGAGGCTTGCGAGAAGAGTCTGCGGTAAGTGCAAGATGCCTTATCAGGTCTCCGCCACCGAGTTGCGCAAGTTCGGGTTCAAGCCCAAGGACCAGGACGAAATGGTCACTCTTTACAGGGGCGAGGGCTGCGAGGCTTGCAAGATGACCGGCTACAAGGGCCGAATCGGCATTTTCGAGCTGATGAGGATCAACGACGAAATTCGGGAACTTATGGTGCGCCGCGCGCCCCTTTCCGATATAAGGGAAGCAGCGAAGGCGTTTGGAATGCACGAACTGCGGGAAGACGGACTCTTGAAGGTCCTGGAGGGGGTCACGACTCCCGACGAGGTCATGAGGGTCGTATTCACCGCCGGACACTAGAACGGGTGTTGGGTTCTGGATGACGGGTGTTGGAGGGGATCCCCTCCCTTCCCATCACCCATACGGTGTTTCGGGATTTGAGGAGCGAGCACAGTTGTCCGTATTCGGCACAAGCGCCGTAGTCGCTCCGGAAATCCCGAAACGGTCGAGCGGGAAAGCGGCGCGTTTCGGGAAAAGGGTTTCCCGAAACAACGGGACGAACCTGTCGATGCAAGGGACTTTTAACTTTTGACTTTCGACTTTACGGTGTTTCGGGATTTGAGGAGCGAGCACAGTTGTCCGTATTCGGCACAAGCGCCGTAGTCGCTCCGGAAATCCCGAAACGGTCGAGCGGGAAAGCGGCGCGTTTCGGGAAAAGGGTTTCCCGAAACAACGGGACGAACCTGTCGATGCAAGGGACTTTTAACTTTTGACTTTCGACTTTTGATTCCTTTGGGAGGCAGTTTATTGGAGCAAGCTACCGCTGATAAGATGATAGCAAATACGGCCGAGAAGAGGGCCACCGCGCCTGTTCCTCTCGATGAGGTGCATATTGACGACCTCCTGCGCGAAGTAGTCGAGCGTGGAGGCTCCGATTTGCACGTCTGCGTAGGCGTTCCACCGGTGATCCGCGTGGACGGTCACCTGAGCGCTTTGAACTATGCGAAGTTCACTCAGACGGACACCCAGAGAATGCTTTACGATATTCTTTCGGACGAGCAAATCCAGCGCTTTGAAGAGCAGTGGGAACTCGACTTCAGCTATTCGTTGGAGAGTATTTCCCGGTTCAGGGTCAACATTTTCAAGGACAAGGGCACGCTTGCGTCGGCGTTTCGGTTGATCCCCATGAAGATCCCGACCATCAAGGAGTGGGACTTCCACTGGTGCTCGAAAGCATTTCGCGCAAGCCGAGGGGCCTGGTGCTGGTCACGGGGCCTACCGGCTCGGGCAAGTCGACTTCGCTGGCGGCTATGATCAACCTGATCAACACCGAAGCGAGCCATCACATCATCACCATCGAGGACCCGATCGAGTATCTTCACCAGCACCGGTTCAGCATCATAAACCAGCGCGAGGTGGGCCAGGATACCAAGGAGTTCGCCAACGCGCTCAGGGCCGCCCTGCGCGAGGACCCGGATGTGATCCTGGTGGGTGAAATGCGAGACCTCGAAACGATGTCCAACGCGATCAGGGCCGCGGAAACCGGCCACCTGGTTTTTGCCACGCTCCACACCAATAGCGCGGCTTCTACAGTCGACCGAATCGTCGACGCGTTCCCGCCCTCTCAGCAGGAACAGATCAGGTTGATGCTTTCGAACAGTATCGAGGCCGTTTTGTGCCAGCAGCTTCTGCCAAGGGCGGGCATGCCGGGCCGAGTCTGCTGCATGGAGGTTATGGTCGCGAGCCCGGCCATACGCAACCTTATCCGCGAGGCAAAGAGCCACCAGCTCACGTCCATTATTCAGACATCTTCCAATGTCGGCATGATGACTATGGACCAGTGCCTGCGCGACTACTACCTGAAGGGCATCATCACATACGATGATGCCATCGCCCGCGCCATTAACCCGGACGAGCTGAAGAATATGATTGCGCAGTCCCGTCCGGCCGGCGGACCACAGCGATAATTGATAATTGATAATTGACAATGACTACGCGCCGTTGCGTTGCTGCGTCACAGCAAAAAGAAACCCACGCCCGGTGTTTCCGGATTTGAGGAGCGAGCACAGTACTTAAAGTTGGCACGCACGTTGCAATCGCTCCGGAAATCCCGAAACGCGGTGTTTCTTAGAGTTCCGGCATTATGCATTATCAATTGTCAATTATCAATTGCGACAGGAGGGAGCCGAGATGCCTAACTACGCATACACAATCAGGGACGCGACGGGCTCGCCTATCTCGGGTACGTCCGAGGCCGAGAGCGAGGACATCCTTCGCAAACGACTTACCGAGCAGGGTTTTGCCGTGCTCGACGTCAAGCAGGTCAAGAGCACCCAGAAAAGGGTGGGTGGCTTCGGCGGGGTCAAGAAGACCGAGCTTTCGGTTATGTGCCGGCAGTTCTCGACTATGATCGACGCCGGTGTGAACCTGGTGCGATGTTTGAACGTGCTGACGGAGCAGGCGACCAGTCCGAAGCTCAAGGCCATTTTGACGGACGTGCGGACCGAGGTCGAAGGCGGCAGCACGCTCACGCGGGCGCTCGAGAAGTACCCCAGTATCTTCGACAGGTTGTTTCTCGGTCTGGTGAACGCGGGCGAGGTGGGCGGCGCCCTCGAGGAGAGTCTTCAGAGGCTCTCGCAGTTCCTGGAGAAGGATGTCGAACTGCGGCGCAAGGTAAAGTCCGCCATGACCTACCCGACAATGATCATGTGCTTCGCCACACTGGTCGTGGTTGGGCTTATGACGTTCATCCTGCCCAAGTTCATGGGTCTTTTCAAAGACCTGGGAATTAAACAGCTGCCGGCCCCGACGGCCTTCTTGCAGGGCTGCAGCAACTTCCTCCTGAGCGACTGGTACTGGGCGATCATAATTCTCGTCAGCTTCATTGTGGCGTTCAGGATGTTCATGCGCACGAAGGTCGGACGGCGCACTTTCGACAAGGTCAAGCTAAAGGCGCCGGTCTTCGGCAAGCTCAATCACAAGGTGTCGCTTGCCAGGTTTTCGCGAACGCTGGCGACGCTGCTGGCGAGTGGCGTTCCGATCTTGCAGGCGCTCGAGACAGTCTCGGGAACGGTGTCCAACGACATCATATCGGACGCCATTATGGAGGCCCGCGCGAGAATTAGAGAGGGCGACAAGATCGCCGAGCCTCTGGCAAAAAGCGGGCTGTTCCCGCCGATGGTCACGCAGATGATCTCCATCGGAGAGGAATCCGGCTCGCTCGACCCGATGCTCAGCAAGGTCGCCGATTTCTATGAAAGTGAAGTGGACGCCGCGCTGGAGAGCTTGACGGCGGCTATCGAGCCTGTGCTGATCGTGACTTTGGGTGTCGTGGTCGGATTTATCGTCATATCGCTCTTCCTGCCGTTGATCGCGGTAATACAGAACCTCTCCGGCGGCGAGAGCGGCGGCTCATCGGGCTCAAAATAGAAATATGCCAATCTGGCTTGGAATCGCCATTGCCGCAATTTACGGGACGGCGATCGGCAGCTTCCTGAACGTATGCATTTGCAGGTTGCCGGCCGAGGAGTCGATCGTAAGGCCGCCGTCCCACTGCCCGAAGTGCGACACGAAGCTAAAAGGGGTGGACCTGATTCCACTGCTGAGCTTCCTGTTGCTTGGAAGGAAGTGCCGCTACTGCGGAGAGCCGATCAGTTGGAGGTACTTCACGATCGAGCTCGTGACCGGCCTCCTGTTCGTGGCGACATACCTGGAGTTCGGCTACACCATCGACTTCTTCGCTTACGCGCTCTTTGGGTGCGCTCTGATTGTCGCGTTCGTGGTGGACATGGAGTTCAGGATCATCCCGGACCAGGCGCCGGTCGCGGGACTCGTTATCGGGATTGGCCGTGATATCGCTCACTTGATCGCTGGGGATGCGGTGCTCACGCATATTCCGCTGCCATTCACGAATCTTTCGCTCCCGATGCTGCCGAGCATCGTAGGGATGGTGGTCTGCGGAGGCGTGTTTTACCTGATTGCGTGGATCAGTTTCTATGTGTTCATGCCCAAGAGTGAGGCGGACCGCGAAGAATACGAAGGCGCGATGGGAGGCGGGGACGTGAAACTGGCCGCCGCGACCGGCGCCGTGCTGGGGGTGCTGCCGGCTCTGGTGTCATTCCTTGTAGCGGTGCTGCTTGGGACGATTTTCGGGGTGGCGCTCATTGGGCTGCAATCGAGAATGCACAAGAAGGGCATCCAGTGGCGAACCCAGATACCCTTCGGGCCATACATGGTTGTGGGCTCGGTCGGGGTGATATTCTTCTACCCGCAGCTCGTGTTGCTGTGGGACGCGTGGGTCCGATTCGTAACGCCCGGGTAGGGCGTTAGGGTTGGTAGGTTTAGTAGGGTTAAAAAGGGCCCCCCGGATCGCGAGGCCCCTATCAACCCTAAAGCGGCGTAGCCGCAACCAAGAAGGATATCGCCGGAAAATCAATACGGCCTTTCCATAATTCGGAAAGTCGGTGGTTTCTTCTTACGTATCTTACAACTGAAATCCGAGGTGACATATCAAAGTTCAGTACAGCTTGTATAGGATTTCAGTTGTAAGATACTAAACATGGAACATCTTGAATGTAAATGTCGCCCAAAAGTTGTAGTGCAAACCAGCACGGAGGTGCCAGGAACAAATGAAGCATTTATCTAGTGGTAGTGGTTTTTCATTGGTGGAGCTTCTCACGGTAATCGCGATTATCGCGATACTCGCATCGATCATCTTCCCGGTGATGAGTGCGGTGAAGAATCGTGCGAACGAGAGCAGTTGCATGAGCAATCTCAAGCAGATCGCGATTGGCGTGCAGATGTTCAAGACGGATAACCGCAAGTACCCCGGTATTCTCGGTTCCATGGTGAAGAATACCGATGGCTCGCTGCACTTCGGCACTGGGGGAACGCCCCAACGGTTCGAGAGCACGCCGGACGCGTATCTCTTCTCGGAATACGTCAAGACCATAGGGCTGTTCCACTGCAGGGCGTCATCGGTAAGCAGCAGCACCGACGTAATGGATTACCAAACCGATTTGACCGATGCAAACAGCAATGTCTCGGTCTATGCTTATGACAGTTACGATGCCGGCATTATGGCCCGGGTAAGTCCCAGGGCGCCTACGCCAGGTACTTCCTGGGGTCGACCCAGACACACTATACCACGCACTGGGCCGCAAGCGCCTTGGCCGTCGGCCAATCCTATATCGATAACGGTAATAATTATCCCGCGCTCCAGCCGTTTCCTCCGGGCAGCACGCAAGACACCCAGGCTCTTCAGCAGGAGGATTATGCCAGGCAGCTTTGCTGGAGAAATCCACCGGGAAACACGGTGGTGACGTGGTGCACGTGGCATTCGGACCCGAGCACGATGAGCGGCACAGTCCTGGTTGTCTATCTTGACGGCAGCGCGGATCGGGTGCCCGCCCGCCAGGCGGCGGCATGCTGCTGGCGGATGCAGCCGACCAAGAGCTAAGTTTAGCAGAATTGATAATTGGCCGGAACGCGGCGGATTATCGCTCCCATCATCAATTATCAATTATTAATTATCAATTGTAAATTATAGACTGGGTGCGCCATGAGCGGATATGTGAGCCGAGTTCTTGGGAACAGAAGAGGGACCTCTCTTATAGAGGTAATCGTTGTGATGGTGGTTCTCCTGGTGGGAATCTTGACCGTCGTGCAAATGTTCCCTTCCGGCTTTCGCGTGGTCAGAGCCGCGGAGAGCCAGACCATAGCCACCAAGCTGGCCCAACAGGAACTCGAAAGATGGAAGAACATGGCCCCCAATCTGCCGGATGGCATTCTGGCGGTAACCGAAACCGGAGCGGTCCTGGATAACCAGTATCCCGGCCCGCCATTCGACTATACGGACAGCGCCGGCATACACAACGGCTGGGTGACAGACTCGGCCGGCAACTCGGAGAAGGTCACCGTCAACGGGGTCCTGAGATATGTGCGCGACAATGCCCTCAACATCCGCCGGGTAGTCAACGAAAGCACGGATATACCGGTCGGCACATTCTTCTCCAGCGGCTCAGGCCAGCAGTATGGCTCCAGGTATACGCTTGCATTCAGCCCCATCGACGTCCTCGCGAAGGACCCGGACACCAACGCGCCCTCGCCGGCGATCAAAAGCGGCGACCTCGGACGTGTGCTGGGTGATTCGACCAGCAGCCCGCCCGGTCTGCAGCGGGGTCAATACGCCGTGGACTTCGGTTCGGAGGGCTCCACCTCCCTGTCCGTGGCTTTTCCGGTGGACAACGTTGACAGCGCGGGCCGCGTCTATTTCATAAGCTACTCGGTCTGGGCGGCTCCCAGCGACCCCAACGCGGAACCCGTGCTGGTGAGCATCGTCGACCAGGAGATCGACGTGCCCGCCAATGATAACGGAAGCTGGAAGACCGTAAGCCCGGCCTCCGGGCTGCTGCCCAGCGGCTATAGCGTCATCGCAATGGACAACTTCTCGGATTCGTGCGCTCGCGGCTTCGAGCAACTGGCTCCGACGGACGATTGGGATCCAAACGATCCTTACGAATTCAAGCTCACCGACCCCATTGTCGGCGTTCTTTCCTTTAACCCGGTGGCGCATGGACTCTACGAACAAACGGCGCGGGGCTCCACGCCGATAAGGGCCAGAATCGACTATTTCATTTACGACACGCGCATCATCCGCGAGGATAGGACGATCCCCGACGTGGACCCGAACGCGCCGCCCGGGGCGCCGATCCCGGTGAAGCTGTCCTTGAGGTTCATTCTTAATATCGGTGACGCCACGGACGATCCGAACGAAGCTACCTCGGGCTACCAGGGGATCCTGACCGGCGCGACCCTTGCCACCCCGGGGTCCACGGCAGACGCGGTGCTTGCGGTCGACCTCGATACGGGTTGGCGAATCGACCCGAACGTGATCGACTCGGCCGGCTGCGTCGATTTTGTGAACGGCATCGTGAATCTTCCGCGGACCTGCGATCTATGTGACTACGACGGCAATGTTCAAGCGTCCGGTGTCTCGATGGCGGGGCGGCAGGTGCGGTTTTACTACAGGGCCGATGGCGACTGGTCGGTGCAGTGCCAGAAAGCCTACTCGACTTATGTGGCTGATCGCACTCCCAACACTTACCTGGTAGATTACCGCCATTTCAGGCCGGACCCCGGCGTAAGCCCAAACCGTATCTGGTTTGCGCAATCCGAGGCCGATAAGACGGTTTCGGTGGATTATACTTATCTCGATGACTCGAACGTGGAGTACAAGATTCGCCGGCGAACTGCACCAGATCTCCGATATTACCGACCCCACCGCCGGCACTCCGTACAATCAGTGCTGCTTCGTGGACCTCAATGTGCCGGTCGACTCCAACAACAACCCCTTCCAGATACGGCGGATAACCGTGGTGGGGACTTCGTTCAAGGTCAGAGTGGTCTGGAGAGACGGCACGGTTTGGCGGTACGTGGATATGGACACCAACCTCGTGAAGAGCTCGAATTAGTATTTTACAACTGAAATCCTATACAAGTTTCACCGAACTTAAATGGCCTGCCTCGGATTTCAGTTGTAAAATACGAAAGGCGGAAAGTTATGTTAGACCGAAAAGACAATTTCGCGTTTTCGCCCTTTCGCGCTTTCGCTACTGACGGCCCTTCGCGCGGCTTCACCCTGATCGAAATCCTGGTGGTGATGGCGATAAGCGTGATCCTGATGGGCCTGGTGATGGAGCCTATAGTGCAATCGTTCCAGATGACCCGCCAGGCCGAAGCGATGGCCGACGCTCAGGATGCCGCCCGAGCCGGCATGCTCGATGATCAGCCGGGAACTGGGCCAGGCGATGTTCGTCTATGACAACTCCCAAGCGGATGACCCCACATACAACAACCTGGTATGGCTTCCGGTCCGCCAGCCCGACGGGAGCCTCACCATTAATGGTGGCAAAGTCTACTTGTCTAATGCCAAGATCGACTTCGTGCTTCCACAGATCGTTATGCACTGCGACGATCCCACCCACCCGGACGGCCAGCCCAGGGATTACCCGCGAAGCAACCCCGACGACCCGAGCGGCGGCCAGGCGTGGCCTCCGTGCCCGGTCTGCAAGTCTACTGAAGTGGAAGCGCGGCCCAAACTGCCGCTCCAGCAGGACGTTACGGTGGTCCGCTACTTCCTGGGTCTGAGGTATAACGACCCGACTTCAACGGGGTCCGCGCCGAATTTCAGCCCGGCAACAATCCGTTCGGCTGGATGTCCGGCTGGA
The DNA here is from genome assembly GCA_963823885.1 of uncultured bacterium. Lineage (GTDB taxonomy): Bacteria > Armatimonadota > UBA5829 > UBA5829 > UBA5829 > CAWGNL01. The sequence goes on along the minus strand of CAWGNL010000104.1, from coordinate 15,129 downwards.
ATGGCAATGTCACGCCGGGTCAAGAGAACCAGGTGGTCCTTTACAGGGTGGAGTTCGACCCGTACGACGATGATCTTTTCCCCGCGGATGAGCCCGTCGCCCAGCGGCTTGCCGACCCCAACTTTTTCTACAACGACAGCAAGAGCGTCCACTATTGGCAGAACTGGGCGAATATCGTGCAGGTGGTCGGCATCGGCCAGTACCAGGACCTGGTAAAGGCCACCTACAACGCCAGTAGCTTCGTGACCGACGTCACTCCAACCGTGCAATTCAAGTTTTCCCCCATGGGCAACGACACTTTCTCGGCTGCGTACTCGACCGACACATCTTTCGAGTATCCGGACACGGCGCCCGCGCTCTATCAGTCCACTTATGGCTACTGGCTGCCCAATACGAATACCAATCCCGATCAGTACAACGTCACCGTTTATCGCAGCGATTACAGACTCGGCCTATGCCACGGTAGATATCGACAGCTCCGGGTACCCGATTATCCAGAGATGGAACAATACCGGCGGCGCCTGGACGCTGAACGCAACAAAGTTCTACGTCGGAGCGTTTTTGAACGGCAGCGCGACCACCAACCCGGAGATGGCTTTTACTATCGATCCCAACAGCGGGCGCGTCAATTTCGCGCTCGATTTGCCGTCCAATAGCGCCAGTCTGGGCTTTGTGACCAGCATAACGCCGGGCGGGATCGACCAAATCAATGCAAACTTCCTTGCGACCTATGGCACCGACCGCGGCAGCGCGATCCGTTACGAGCAAATCCTTACAGGCAATCCGAGCGCGGCCAACTTCCCGCATATCGTTCCCGGAAGCGAGACCGTGTGGGGGTCGGACATGACTCTCCCCGATTCCGTTGGCTCGTTGGTCCGCTACGAAAGGGTGCCGATGTCTCTAGGCGAGGCAGGGCCGAACCAGTATAGGATAGACTATGATGCCGGCACGATCTACTTCAGCCCGGTATACGATCAGAAGCTGTCCCATGCCTTGCCGATCACGCTGACTTATAAGATTCATTTCAACTTGCCCGACGATATCGTGCGCGGCGATTACACCACCAAGAGCCTGGTCCGCATAGACCTTGGGATGATAATCTACGACCCGGAAACGGGCCATCCGCACGAGGTGGATGTTTCGGATAGCATCAAGGTCAGGAACGCGCTGAGATGAGCGGGGCAATTGATAATTGATAATTGACAATTGATAATTGATAATGATGGGATCCCCAGCCCACTATGCGGCGGAACGACAAGTCGAAGGAAGCTTAGGAATGGAGTCCTTCGAGTTCCCGCTGCGCGCATGACACCTGCGCCTTTGCCGGTGTTTCGGGATTTGAGGAGCGAGCACCTTCGTCCGAGTGTGGAGCGAACGTTATAGTCGCTCCGGGAATCCCGAAACGAGGGCGTTTGTGCGGTGGTGGTGGGTTGCACTGGTGCGTTTCGGGAAAAGGGTTTCCCGAAACAACAAAATCTGCCCGAACACGAGGGACATCGGGAGCGCATGGCTGTCATTCCGAACGCACGTGAGGAATCTCGACCTATCGGTTAAGTCTCACATCTCGGAAGAAGCGTCCCAGCGCAGCGTTGAGATTCCTCACATTTGTTCGGAATGACATATGCGGTGACGTGGACTCACAATTCGTGAGCGGTTAATGGAATACGGCATGAGTAGAAGATACGGTAATAATAGAGGCCAAACGCTGGTCATTGCGATCATGGTCATGTTTATCCTGGCTGTGATAGCGGCGGTGTTCATGGCCATGGTCGCCAACAACCTCTTCAGGTCGCAGAGGTTTTCCAACACCGACGCCGTCGCGCAATTGGCGGAGGCGGGAGTGCGGTTCGCCGACCAGATGCTCACCTCCAGCGATGACGGCGCCGATTGGCGTCCCCTGCCGGATAATCTCGGTTCCCAAACGGCCCCCATTCCCAACCCAGCGACAGGCGTGCAGCCTGTTCCGGATCTTGGCTGGACGACGGCCCAAGCCAACAATCCGGACTTCCAGTGGACGCGTCCTTACTGGCCAACGGAACTCGGCGGCGACGGGCAACCGGGCTCGGGTTACGCGGGTCCAACCGGCGGCTATACGACGTTCGACTCCGGCCAGGGCCGGTTCCTGCTGAGGATATCGTACAACCCCGATCCCACCGACCCGATGAGCAAATATATCAAGATCGAGTCCATCGGCCGGTGGGGGGTTTTGCTGAATGGCGACCCCACCACCCTGAACCCGGAACCCGGCGCCCCTCCGCGGATGAGGCGGGAGATCACGGCATTCAAGCCGATTGGGATAACCGACTACGCCAGGTTCGTTACCAACAAAGAGAACCGCTCGCTCACCTTTACGCTCGGCTGCCCGGGCTTCGATACGGAAATGGGCCGGTTCAGTTCGGGCCAATCGTCCTGGGTAAGGGCGGGCCGGTGAGAGTCAACGGCAATCTGGGGTGGTATGGGGACCAACTCGACCTTTACCTTCGCGGCGTTAATCCGCTGCTGGGTGACGGCAGCGGAAACGTCGACACGAGCACCGATCGTTCCGTTGGACTCGGTCGAGGTTGCGGGGACTATTTCATTTCTGCTGGACAGCGCCGACCCCACCAAGCAAAAATTCATCAGCTTCTTGTCGACGGCTCAGGCAATATCAGCGCACAGGACACGGGTAGCCCTCTGCCGACACCGGTCCCCGATTCCACCGATTTCGCGACCTTTCAGGGTATGTTCCGCGACGGCAGCAACTACGGCGATAACAGCCTGGATTCGAACGGGAACCCGGCTCCGGCGGCCAGGGGAATCAAGCGAATCGAGCCGCCGCTTGTGGACCAGCCCGACACGACTAACACAACCACGCGCTATCGCCAGCTTACTCAGAACTCCGGGTCGCGTGTTCAAAACGCCGGCAGGCAGCGCGTGAACCTCGGCCAGGTGGGCTGGGGCCGGGGGATATACATAAACAACACAAACGACGTGCAGGATGACAGCCAGACCCTCTTCGGCGGCTACACCGCGCGCTACGACTGGCTAAAGCCCAACAATCCGGCTTCGCGCTTTTGGATCGGCCCGTATTATGTCCCTCCGGGAGTGATCATAACGCTGCGCGCGGACGACTGGGAGATGATAAACAGCCACAAGCAGTATTTCTTCACCATAACCCGGACCGACACGGTCGCCACCGGCCGGAATGCCGGGCAGACCGCTGTGTGGTACGACGCTTGGGGAAACCCCAGGCCGGACTGGGGCCAGACGGATTCAGAATGCCGTATCCCGACTCGGGTTACGGGCGCGACGTCATCGACAACCTCAACGGCAATCCCCCCAAACACATCGACGGCAACGGAGTGATCTTCGCCGAGGGCGACATTTGCACATCCGCGGGATGCTGCCTCCGGGGATGCAGACTCACGGTGGTTTCCAACGAGAATATCTACATCGACGGGAGCGTGCTCAAATATCGTGATCCGACCAAGCAAGTCGGTAACGGCGACCCGTGGCGAGGCGCCGACCGACTGCGGCCTCGCGCTGCTGGCGCGGCTGAACGTATGCGTGAACACCACGCAGTTCTTCTCCCCCACAAACGGCATGAGCGCCGACGACGTCGGCTCCGACGCGATGAATGGCACGCCGCCATTCCACCTTATAGTGGGTGACAGGCCGGACAGCGCGCTCAAGTGCGAGTTCGAGTTCGGGCCGTGGGAATCGCGGACGGGGACAGCGCCCACTGATTGGAAGCTATACCTCCGCCAGGCGGGCGAATACGGCACGGCCTATGTCAACGCCTGGCTGAACCCCAACGCCCCGGGCGCGATCATGTGGAACATGCTCGATATTAATTCGGCAGGCCTCGGCGCGCTGCCGAATTACGTGTGGGGAGTCGGCGATCCGAACTTTTGCGGCGGAGTTACCGGCGGAGGCATCGGCGCCACGTTCGCATGCAATGTCTTCGATCTTAACCCGTCCACGGCCAACGCTAATTTTTCTCAAATGCTCGGGACCAATTATGTTCCGCCGGGCGTGCCTAATGTTTTGCAGTTGGGCCTGGAGCAGGCGGTGTACACGCGCAACAACTACCTCGTGGGCGGGCTTGCGATACAGCCTTACGATGTTCGCATCGAGGCGGTGATTTACGCGGAAGAGGGTTCGTTCTTCGTGCTGCCGGGCAACTGGTTCAATCCCAACTCGAGCGACGTGCCGGGCCAGCCGCGAGACCCCTGGGTGGATCCCCAGTTCCCGTATTTCGGACAGCCGCTGGATATCCGAATCATCGTGGACGGGGCCGTCAGCGAGAACATTCCGGCGAGTCCGTCAGCGATGTGACCGACTGGATGTCCAAGTGGGGACAAATACCGGCGACCTACGGATCGAGCGGTGTCGCGACGGCTCATCCGGGTGAAGGGCTGACAATCCTTTACGATGACCACTGCGGGTGGCCGGTCATTTACGATGCGCGATCCGGGTGGCCGGTATCCGACGCCAGCGGCGCCTACAGCTACACTCCGATCAGGTGCGATCAATACGGCCGAGCGCTTCCGATAGCGCCCAAGCTCCCGGTCTCCACCGGGTTGATTTATTTTGGGGATGTGATGTGACAATGATAAACCTACATAGACTCATTGCGGTTCTTATGGTCCTTGGCGCGGCGGCGGCCGGCGTTTCGGCGGGGGCCGACGCGTACATCTATTCCAGCGATCGCCAGACGATCAATTGCGGGATAGTCCTCGTGCCGGGCGCGAGCCAGCCCCTGGGCCGGGGGATCAGCAGCGGGACGATCCTGGGCGCCACCGGAGGGGTGGGCAATCTGTTCTACTACCTGGATTCCATGACCAATATAAAGCCCCCCGGCTGGTATCTGGACAATCCGCTCACCACTTACGATCCCAGCATGGGCGGGGTCAAATTCCCGAGGAGTGACCCGAGTTACTGGACGATCGATATAAGCGCGATTCAAGACCTTTCGATGATGCAGGTGCTATATTTCCCGGCGTCGGGCACGATTGTGCTCGATAAGTTCGAGAGGGACAAGCTGCGCAAGTTCGTCGATGGAGGCGGGGTGCTCTGGGTGGACAACGCCAGCCCTACGTCACCGCTTAGCTTCATTGATAATTCCGGGGGGCTGGGCGCCTTTAACAACACAGCTAACTGCACGTTTTTTATCCAGAACTTCGATTTCCAACTTGGCGGAGGTGGCTACAATGTTCCCTCGGGTCATTTCCATCCGCTGCTGACTACCCCGTTCTGGATCAGCCCGCCCGAGGTAGCCGCGCTGGGCGCTTTCAGCAATTCGGGATGCCATTACGATCCCGGTGGCGCGGTCAACTCCGCCGGCGTGCCCATCAACACCGATGTTCTCTTTCCGGTTGTCAGTTGCGGCTCAGCTACCGGCCCCGCAAGCATAGCCGCCAACGCCTACGGAAGCGGCAGGGTCGTCGCCACCGCCGACTTCGTGGGGATGAGCGCGTATATGACCTACCCCGCGGGGCTGCCGTCGCTGAAGTTTGCTTTCAACACGATAGCGTGGTCTTCTTCCTGGACCCATCCTCGCAAAGATCCACGCCATTCGGGTTCTTCGCTGGATACGATAGGCGGCACGAAACTGCTCGAAAACTGGTCGTTCCCGGTCACCCAGGCGGGCAGCTGGGCTGTGGAGTCCGCTCCGGTTATCTACAAGAACGTTGTGTTCTATTCTTGCGGGACCATGCTCTATGCCTTTGACCTGATTCCCCAGGAAGATTTGGACCAGGACGGCAACTGGGACGAAGGTATCCCGGAGACCACGTCGAGCTCCAACTACCACGGCCAGGACCTGATCTGGCAGTTCACGGCGGACAGTGTGCTTTCCGCGCCGATCGTGGTCGAGGCGCAGGATCCTATTAAGCCCACCACGAACGATGAGGCCGTGCTGGTCACATCTGCCACCGGCAAAGTCTATATGCTCAGTGCGTTTCCACATAATAAAGCAACCGGCCAGCTCTTGGGCTCGCCCGACTCTCTGTTGCCTTTCAACGCATGGTTTTATCAGGTACCTGCGCCGGCCAGTACCCGTATCCCCCCGTTTACGTCAACGGCTGGATATATGCGGTGGGCGGCGACGGCCACATGTATGCGTACAACCCCGCCCTGCAGGCAATATTACAATCAGACCGATCCCAATGCTTTCAACAGCAAGTGTACGTGGTCGTACCTTCAAGCCAGGCTGTCACCGGCTTTGCGTCCATGACTGCCACTCCGGAAGGCGGTCCGAGCTTCGGCTACGTTCAAAACTCCGGCAGCGGAGCAATCGTCGGCACGCTCACCTGGACTACGACGCAGTGGCAGACTCCCAACCAGACGCCGGTCCAGGGTCAGGAACAAAACGACTGCGTTTGCGCCTTGCCCCTGGATATTGCCGGGGACCACCTGCAGAGGATTCGCGTGGACCCAACCGGCCTCTACGCCGAGTGCCGGGTGAGCTACCCGAACGGTTGGATCGACCAAATCCACCCTGCGTGTGTACCAACCGGCCGGCGCCCTTTTCCCTCTGACGCTGACGGCAATCGCCAACACCCGCCTGGCCGGTGAACAGGCTGGCTGGATATTGATCCAGTCGAGCAGCGGCGCCATACAGCCCAATGCGGTAATTTACGCCGACTACACACTCAACTACAACACTGCTGGTGGTGGCGAGGGCAGTCTCCCGCTGTACACTTCGATCAACTATCACGCCGCGGTTGTGCCGCATTCCGATAGCTATAACAGTGTCCCTCAAACCAAACTTAACGGCGATATCGCCATGGGGCCGAACAATATGCTCTGGGTGAACGGCACGCGGCAGGGCGACCGGCGGCTCGGTATATGGACTTACGTGCGATGCCAACACCCAGACCACGGCGTGGTACTGCTATCTGCACTCCGGAGCTTCCGCCGGAACGCTGGGGGGCGTGTCGGTCCCTCCGCTTCCGACCGGCGGGGTTCCCGGAGTGGTGGCCGCGAGCGCAGCCGGCACGTGGGTTTCCATGGCGGACATCCAGCCTTACTCATCGCCCGCGTATTCCAACGGCAAGGTGTTCGTGACGGTGTGTGGCGATTCGCCGGGGCCGGGAGGCGCGCTGCTGTGTTTCAAGGCAAGCCCGAACTTCGTGATCCGCATCACCACGAACGCCGGCTTCAACCCGGACGGATCGCCGTTGAAGCAGACCCAAGTCTCTCTACGACCCGACGACCGATACCCCCATCCAGGTCAAGATCTGGCAGCCCAACCTTATGATGTCGAGCATGTCCAACTCGAATCTTCAGCTTATGCCGGTCATGCAGGCGCGCCCGGTCCCGGCCGCCTGGATCGACTACGACCAGGGGATCATCACCGTCCCGAGCTTCGACAGCTTATACCTGCTGGGGGGCGGGACCGTCGGCGGCTTGCTGCAGTCCAACGCAATTTCCCCCTCGCTGCCGGTGTGGGTGTTTTTGGACAACGTCGAATGTCCGATAGACTGGAGCACGTGGGGGCCGGCCCAGGCGGAAATGTCGACGCCGATTCCCGCCGCCACGGGCGATTCGGTGGACCTGAGCGGCTGGAACAACCTGCTTTGGTACTACGTTGTGCCTCCTTACAATGGAGCTTCGTGCGGGGGCATACACTCGTCACCGGTCGTGGTCGGCGACAAAGTCTACTTCGAGACGGACAATGGAATTCTCTACCAATTGAACGCGGAGACCGGCGAATCGGGCGGCGTGCCGACCGCGCAGACCGCCTCGTGGGTTCAGCCGATCGGCTATACGTTCCCGCCCGTGACTCCTAAGAGCGACGTCTCGCCAGCAGGATCGAGCGGCGTGCTGCTGGTGCCCGGCGGCGACGGACTGCACGCCTTCACCAACGCCACCACGCTGGTGGCCGATACCAACCGCGTTTTGGAGCTCGACGGCGCGGGCAATATCGCCTGGTCGCTGAGTTCCATTTCCTGGCCCGAGTCCGTGCCGGTGGCGCCCAATCAATCGAGCCAAAGCAGCTATACCCCTCCACCGGGAAGGGATGGGCCGATAGACAAGCCCGCGCGGGCGAAATACCTGCAAACCGGCGAAATCCTTATCGTCAACTCCGGCACAAGCCAGGTTTGCAAGGTGGATAAATCAGGGCGAGTCGGTATAGAGATGGCCGGACCGTCCAACAAACCTCAGTTCGTCCGGTGGATATTCGACAAGTTCACCGACCCCAAGCGTCTGCTCAGGCCGGGCCAGCCGACCCAACTTCTGGGGCCGAGCGACGCGCAGTTCTGGCAGGAGACGGAGGCCGTGAACGGCCAGCCGTGGCTTGTCTACCACTGCGTGGTCGCTGATTCCGGCAATCATAGGATCGTCGACCTGGTCTACCGGGTCAACAGCAGCAGCAATGCTCTCGACACGGCCGCTCAGTCCGACCCGGAGAACGGGTTCTACCTGCCCGAGCTGAACTGGGTGACGGGCACGGACTCCTCCTACGGCCGGTATATCTACGACTGCGTCCAGCTCGTGCCCAATCCGACCACGCAAGGCATGGATATCTGGGCGGTGATCTCGAACTATAAGGCGGCTATATCCGGGACGACGCAAACTAACGGAGGCCTGGGCGGCGCGATAGTCCAGATCAGATATCGCACCGGGAACGGCACGAATGCGTGGGATTATTCCAAGGACAAAAGCACCGGCCAGCTAGTCGCGGCCTCGGATCACGTTTTGTGGGGCAGCGCCTCCAAACCGTTCTCCAATCCAAGATCGTTCCAGGTACTCAATATCGCGCCGCTGGATATGCTGATAGCCGACGATACCGGCGTCTTCGAGGCGACATACAATGGCTCGGCCTTGGCCGTCGCGAATACTTCAACGTGTCTGATCGACCAAGCCGTAGCCGATTCGGCCATGGTTTGGAACTCCGCGAACTACCGCGGGATGCTGAGGACCTTCACCAATACGGCCAACAACACCGCCGATCAGTCGATAAATCAGGTGCTCGGTGTGCCATTGGTCGCGTCCAGCGTTCAGCAGTTACCCAACAAGGATTGGTTGATCGTCAACAGCTACACCGGGACCAGCAAGCTCAACCCAAACGCTCCGGAACTGCCTACCGTGGGCTTCAGCGGCGAGGTGTTTGAATATAATCCCGCCCCTCGCGCCTTCCCCAACACTCCGGCGGGCTGGGGGCAGAGAATCGTGTGGAGTTCGCCGTCGCTGGAGTACACCAATACCGGCCCTGCGCCAAATCCGAACGCCTGGCTGAACTGGTTTCAGTCGATAGGCAACGGCGACATCCTGGAGACACCGCGGAGCGCTATGCGGAATTACTAGTCGGTTTTTTCGTCGCGAAGGCACGAAAGCCAAACCCCCTGTTGTTTCGGGAAACCCCTTTCCCGAAACGGGCCGGTACCGGCTGACACCCAGGAAGCACGTAACGCTCTCGTGATAGATCCCGCAAATCATGTCATTCCGAGCAATTGACGGCGACGCTGTCGCCGTTACATTGGAAAGAAACCCACCCCCGGTGTTTCGGGAATCTTGTTCCCGAAACTGGGGAGTTTCTTAGGAGGAGCAAGTGACGGCGACGCTGTCGCAGTCACATTGGAAAGAAACCAGCCCCCGGTGTTTCGGGAATCTTGTTCCCGAAACTGGGGAGTTTCTTAGGAGGAGCAATTGACGGCGACGCTGTCGCCGTTACATTGGAAAGAAACCCACCCCCGGTGTTTCGGGAATCTTGTTCCCGAAACTGGGGAGTTTCTTTAGGAGGAGCAATTGACGGCGACGCTGTCGCAGTCACATTGGAAAGAAACCCACCCCCGGTGTTTAGGGAATCTTGTTCCCGAAACTGGGGAGTTTCTTTTGTTGTTTCGGGAAACCCCTTTCCCGAAACGGGCCGGTACCGGCTGACACCCAGGAAGCACGTAACGCTCTCGTGATAGATCCCACAGATCATGTCATTCCGAGCACGTGACGCCGCGTTGCTGCGTTACATTATAAAGAAACGCACGCCCCGTTGTTTCGGGAAACCCTTTTCCCGAAACTGGAAGTTTCTTAGGAGCAATTAACGGCGACGCTGTCGCAGTCACATTGGAAAGAAACCCACCCCCGGTGTTTCGGGAATCTTGTTCCCGAAACTGGGGAGTTTCTTGTTGTTTCGGGAAACCCCTTTCCCGAAACGGGCCGGTACCGGCTGACACCCAGGAAGCACGTAACGCTCTCGTGATAGATCCCGCAAATCATGTCATTCCGAGCAAGTGACGGCGACGCTGTCGCCGTTACATTGGAAAGAAACCCACCCCCGGTGTTTCGGGAATCTTGTTCCCGAAACTGGGGAGTTTCTTAGGAGGAGCAATTGACGGCGACGCTGTCGCCGTTACATTGGAAAGAAACCAGCCCCGGTGTTTCGGGAATCTTGTTCCCGAAACTGGGGAGTTTCTTAGGAGGAGCAATTGACGGCGACGCTGTCGCCGTTACATTGGAAAGAAACCAGCCCCCGGTGTTTCGGGAATCTTGTTCCCGAAACTGGGGAGTTTCTTAGGAATGAATGTGAGGAATCTCGACCTATCGGGTTAGAGCCTCACACGTCGAAGAATGATCCCAGCGCCGCGCGTGCCCCTGCGCCAACAGGTGGGTTGTCCCGCCGTTTCGGGAAAAGGGTTTCCCGAAACGACGGGGCGGTTTTCCCTCCGCCGCATAGGTGGGCTGTGCATCCGTTTCGAGTTCGCCGGCGTTGACACGGTCCCTGGGGAGTGATATGCTTTGTTCATCGGTAAATCGGATCGATTAGAAGCTTTCGTGTCTCTCGTCCGGACACTTTCTTAGGCGCTTATGTGAACTCTTTGAAGAAGATATCGGCGGGTGCGGCGGGGTTGGGGCTGGTGGGTTGTGCCGTCGTGATGCTGACCCACGGCGGGCACGGGCCGCGCCGGGGATGCTGTGGGAGGGGTCCCGCGGATCAGCATCGAATGGCGTGCGCCTGCCGGAGCGTTGAGATGGATCTACTGCGCTGGCGCCGGAGGTTACGCCTGCGCGGTTAAGCCGGGCGGCGCGGTGACGGTCTATGGTCCCGGCGGCAAGGCGCGCTCGTGGGCTGGTGTGCCGGGCGCGGATGCGGCGATAGTCACGGATGATGGCGCTTTCACCCTGGCTTACTGGCGCTTCGACGCTCTGCGCCCGTGCGTGACCTTTCTCGATTCCACGGGCCGCGTGTATTGGGCCATGTCGGTCGACGGTGCGGTGTGGTGCGCCGACTGCTGCTGCTCGCGGGGCGCGGCTACGTTCGTTGTCGGGACGGGAGAGGGGTATGTCTACGTCGCGGAAGTGGGCGGCGGGCGGAAGAGATACCGGCGCTGGCGAGCGCCCGGGGCGGTAGTCTCCATCGGTATCGACACCCGAGGCGGGCGAGTCTACCTGGGCACGTGGCAGAAGTCGGCTCTTGTGTCGGCGAGTCTTCGTGGGGCACCCGGTTGGAAGAACGACTGCGATCCCGCCTGTCTGCAATATGTGGATGTGCTCGACGCATCCGATCGTGTGTTTGTCCGCTCGGTTCCCAACTCCCCCAATCGCAGCGGAACGTTCAGCCTCCTCGACTCGCGCGGCAGAGAACTTCTTCGCGGCCGGGTCGACGCCTGGCAGGACGTGCGCGCCCGGGCTTCGCCAAACGGCCTCTACGTCTGCCAGGGATACAACAAGCTGATCGAACATAAGAAGAAATCCACGATGGAGAAGCGCGCGGTGCTGCTTTCCGCCGATGGGTCCACGCTTTGGGAAAAAGGCTCACTGTTCTTCCAGGCTAATCCGATCCTGGTGACCTCCGAAGGCTATGTGCTGGTTGACAACGGCGCCGGGAAATTGTTTGTGATCGGCAGTTCGGGCCGGATTTAACCCTCGATCGATCTGCTGGCTTCACCGGCGCGGTTCGTCGCATCGCGCGACGGCTCGCACGCGCTCGTTCACTGCTCCGATGGAAAGCTATACATGCTCAGAATTAGTGCTGAGTAACGAGAAGGGATGGTTCACAGTTGACGGTTTACAGTTGACAGTTGGGGAGGGGGCTGCGCTAACCGTCAACCGTCAACGTGTTCGGTGTCGGTGTATCGGGAATCTTGTTCCCGATACGTGCTTAGTTTCGGGAACAAGATTCCCGAAACACCCGCTGCAAGGAACTTCCCTCGCGCCGAAGACTCGTTACTCGTTACGCAGCACTCGTTCCTTTGGTACAAGGCGACGGCCGTGGTCAGTGACCACGGCCGTCGCCTTTACGAGACTGGGCTAGGTACCCGGCTAGTTTCCCGCGAGCGTCGCCTCTAATGGGATGAGTCCCAATCTGGTCGCCCGCCTGAAAGCTTGCACTCTGTTGGATACCTGGAGCTTGTCATATATGTTGGCCAAGTGGAAGTCCACCGTTCGCTTGCTCACGTAACAATGCGTCAGCCACGTCTTTGCTGGACTTTCCCTCCACAACGAGGCAAAGCACTTCGAGCTCACGCTTGGTCAGTCGAACAGAGCGATCTTCGTGGATGTCCGGCAGTCCGACAGCCCCCATATATTTCTCCTTTCCCTGCTCGCCGCTCATGAATATCATTCCATTTTATTGCGGCAAAGCCGGAAGGGAATTCAATCGCGAAAACACGAAAATGGGAAAAGGCGGAAAAGATATCGGAAGCGGCTTTCGAGGTTTGGTGCTTTGAGGCTATCCCGGAAGTCAGAGCCGTCAGCCTCCGCGATATTTCGGGATTTCTGACAGGCGCCGAAACCTCTAATGGAGTTTCGTGATATCGGATTGCCGGCGCGCTCTCAGGACAATGACGGAGTATGTTAGCCCCTGCGGTATTTCGCAGCTTGAGATGCCTGTGACTCGCACGAACGAGCCCTTGGCCGGTTGAGTGAGATTATTGCAGATGACCTTCAGGCCGATGAGGCCGGAGCCGTCGTCCAGGGCGGAGCCATCATCTATGTAGAAGTAGCCGCGTCGGCTGGTGGCAGTGACTTTGCCGTACACCGTTACCAGCAGGTCCATATTGTTCGGCCCTCTGGCGCCCGTGATTCCCGGCTTGATGCCGTTGGCCGCCCCGCCGATCGCTTTCTGCGCCATGCCGAGTGCTTTCACCGGCGTTTGAGTGGCGGTCTTGGTGACCGATGGGTTTTGTATCTGCCACTCACCGTTTGCGATGGACAGCGTGCCCATGATCGCTATGACATCCCCTTCGGAGATGCCTGCAACGTTTGACGCGATCATTATCCCGGCGGCTCGGTCGGATTGCTCGGCGTACATCCTGTCCGATATGTCGGAGCTGCCGCTGGTGACCACCGCATTCGCGACCTTTACCATGCCGTTAACGGTCGCGCCGGTGAGCTGGCTGATCGAAATATCCTGAAGGGGAGCATTTGCCAGGGCGTGATAAGCGTTCACGAGCCCCCAACCGTAATACTGGTCCCAGCCGGGGTCTCCCAGGTCCGTGCAGGTCGTTTCAATCTGATTGACGACCTCGGCGTTGGTCCAATTCGGATGGATGCTGAGGATGAGGGCCGCGACTCCCGACACAAACGGCGCCGCCGCCGAAGTGCCGTCGTTCACACTGTACAGTCCATCGAAAGTCATTGGGTCGTTCATGGTAGTGGTGCTGACAATGTCGTTGCCCGGGGCGACGCAGCCGAGGTAGGAGCCGTAGTTGCTCCACCGGCGCCCCAGTCGTCCGCCGTGCATCGCTGCATATCTTCGTCCGTCGTGCCGACCGCGACACTTGGGGTAAATAGGCGGGATAAACGGTCGTTTGAAATCGTCATTTCCGCTGGCGGCTACGAGCACGCAGCCCTTGCCAGGCATATTCGATGGCGGCCTGCTCCACCGGAACGTCGTCGTAGCGACCGAAGCTCATGTCGATGACTTGTGCCCCGTGGTCCGAATGGGTACTCTCTGAAAAAAGTCGGCGCGGCGCAAACGATGGCAGGATGGTTTTGACCGCCAAATTGTCCACCGGGCTGGTCGGCGCCAAAGGTTGTGAACTCGCCTTTCATGCCCGTTTTTACTCGATACACGTCCAGTTCGTTGTTGAACCGCACTTGCAACCTTTGCGCGTGTTTGCCGATCGATGGAAGTTACCGTGCATCGTCTCCCAGTTCATACAAGTGCTGGTTCACCTGGATGTTCTTGGGGTCCAGTTCGAGCGCCCGCGCCAGGGCCGCGCGCGCCGCCGCCGCATCGCCGCGCATCCGGTCCTTGGCCGCCGCCTGAATCAGCGCCGTCACCGCGTGGCCGCGCGCCACGCCCGCCGCCAGCGGGTAGTCGGCATTGCCGGGGTCCAGCGCGGCCGCTTGCTCATAGCCCCGCATGGCCTCCTCAAACTGCTCGGCAACGAAGAGCTTGCTGGCCGCAAGGTAGAGTTTCGCCGCCCGCCGCCGGTCGGAGTTGCGCACCGGCTTGGCCTGCTTGGCCTCCGCATCCTCCGGCATCTTTGCCGCGACGGCGCACGCGGCCGGAGCGGGCGCGGGCTGCGCTGGGGCAGGCTGTTGGGCCAAGGCAAGGCACGATGCCATCGCCATCGGCAGGGCTGCAAAGGCTGCGGAGATGAGCCGTATCCGCTTCATTGCGCAGTCCCTTTCATCGCCAGCAGATCGGCCAGTGAGGAGGCGCATACCTCCGGCTGGAGCGCCAGCAGCGCGTCGAAGCTGAATCTGCCGGTGGCCACGGCAATCACCGGCAGCGAGTTGGCGCGCGCCGCCAGAATGTCGTTCGGAGTGTCGCCGACCACGCAGACGCGTGCATAAGCCCCAGCCAATTCTCTGGCCTTGCCCGCCGCGTCGCCAATCAACTCGGCGCGGTTGGGAAACTGGTCGCTGAAGCCGCCGAACCGGAACCACTCGCGCAGACCGGCCTCTTCGATCTTGATCCAGCCAATCGCCTCCAGATTGCCGGTAGCCACGCCCAGCAGCGCTCCCTTCCGCGCCAGGTGGGCCAGCGCCTCTCTTACGCCCGGCATGATCCGAATCTCCATCTCGCGGCGGCGCTCCTCACAGGCGCGGCAAATCGCTTCGAGGATCGCATCCCATTGCGATTCGACCGCCTCGCGGGGTACGCCCGCCTTCTCGCAGGCATCGCGCAGAATCGCCGGGTCGGTGCCGCCAGGCGTCAGATAGAGCGCCGGCTCAATATAGAGCAATTGGTGA
>CAWGNL010000103.1:0-24252 GCA_963823885.1 uncultured bacterium | reverse complement strand
CACGGCGGGAGTGCATGCGATAGATATCACCATCAGCGACCAATGGGGCAATGTCAATCAGGACAACAGCCTCTGGTACACGACGGTCACCGGCAGCGCGCCCCCCAGTATTTCGATCGGCGCGCCTTCGGTGAGTTCGACAAGCACGGGGCCGGTAAGTTACACCGTCACTTATTCCAACGCGACATCCGTGGACCTGACAGCGAGCAGCGTCACATTAAACTCGACCGGCGCCGCGGCGGGAACGGTCTCGGTGAGCGGTGGGACCACTGCGACTCCGACGGTGACCATATCCAGCATCACCGGCAACGGGACTCTCGGCATATCCATAGCCGCCGGCACTGCGTCCAATTCGGCGGGGACCGCCGGGGCTGCCGGACCGTCGGCGACGTTCACCGTCGTCAATGTCGGATCCGTTCCGGGCGTATCGATCGGCGCGCCTTCGGTGAGTTCGACAAGCACGGGGCCGGTAAGTTACACCGTCACTTATTCCAACGCGACCTCCGTGAATCTGACAGCGATCAGCGTGACATTAAACGCGACCGGCGCCGCGGCGGGAACGGTCTCGGTGAATGGTGGGACTACTGCGACTCCGGCGGTGACCATATCCAGTATCACCGGCAACGGGACCCTCGGCATATCCATAGCCGCCGGCGCCGCGTCCAATTCGGCGGGGAGGGCCGGGGCCGCCGGACCGTCGGCGACGTTCACCGTCGCCAACGCTCCTCCTACTCTGTCGATCAGCGCGCCTTCGGCGAGCTCGACAAGAATGGTCCGGTGAGCTACACGATTACATATACCAACGCGACCTCCGTGGACCTGACAGCGAGCAGCGTGACCCTGAATGCGACCGGCACCGCAACGGGATCGGTGTCGGTGAGCGGTGGGACTACTACGACTCCGACGGTGACCATATCCAGCATTACCGGCAATGGGACTCTCGGTATATCCATAGCCGCCGGGACCGCATCCAATTCGGCGGGGACCGCCGGGGCCGCCGGACCGTCGGCGACGTTCACCGTCGCCAACGCTACTCCTACCCTGTCGATAAGCGCCCCTTCAACGAACTCGACCAAGAGTGGTCCGGTGAGCTACACGATCACATATACCAGCGCGACCTCCGTGGACCTGACTGCCAGCAGCGTGACCTTAGACGCGACCGGCACAGCGGTGGGAACGGTCTCGGTGAGCAATCCGACTAGCACGACTCCGACGGTGACGATATCGAGCATTTCGGGCAGCGGGACCCTCGGCATAACCATAGCCGCCGGGACTGCCTCGAACGCTGCCGGGCCCGCCCCGTCATCCGGGCCGAGCGCCACGTTTAATGTGAGCGAGGTCGCGCCGGTGGTGACTATTACTTCTCCCACCAGCTCTTCGACCATCACGCGCAATTGTTCGAGTCTGAGTATCGCCGGCGCAGCCGTGGACAGCACCGGCATTGTGAGTGTCTCATGGAGTTTGGGCGGCGGCGTGAACGGCGTGTGTACCGGGACCACAAGCTGGAGCGCAAGCGACATCGCTTTGAGTTCCGGTCAGAACGTGCTGACCGTCACAGCGACCGACACCCTCGGCAATATCGGCGCCGCGACGCTGACCGTGACTTATACCGATGCGCAGCCCGGCAATGCCTGGCAGGGTGTCGCGATGGTCTCGCTTCCAATCATTCCGGACGATACGGACCCGGAGGAAGCGGTTGGCTTCACCGGAAACTTCTGGTACGAGTATGTCAGTTCTTCAGGCGAGTATCTGGGCTACTCCGACCAGGCGACCTGGTTCACCACTCCCAGCGCGACACCCGGACGCGGGTTCTGGGCAAGTTTCCAATCGGGCACAACCACCCAGGTCTGCGGCACCATACCAGCCCAGAACCAGCCCCAGACTATCCATCTCTACGCCGGCTGGAATCTGATAGGGCAGCCTTTCATCAGCAGCGTCACGTGGGATGTGAGCGCCATCAAGGTAGTCACCACCGCGGGGACGAACCCCGTGCCGCTGGAAGACGCCCCACAGGCGGTCGCGGACTATGCGTGGGGACGGAACCCGGTGAATAACGAATACTATTTGATTATGGATTCGAACTATGCTCCCACGACTGTCGGCACGCTGGCTCCGTGGCAGGCATATTGGATATATGCATATATGGATTGCGACTTGGTGCTGCCCGCGCCATGACGCGCAAGGAAATACGAATGATGTTTAAGTTTCTATCACGAAAGCACGAGGAAATGGTCTGTTTCGGGAAAAGGGTTTCCCGAAACAACGGGGACCACTATGCGGCGGAAACGACAACCCGGCGCCATCCTTCGGAGCAGGTCCAGCCGAGTTCCCGCTGCACGAGCAGGGCAGTTTTCTTTACAACCCGGCTCCGCGGCGCGTTCCGCATTTCGCTTCTTCGCGATTGCATCTGCCTTTTGGCGATCGGCGCGTGCCTGTCAGGATGCGGCGGTGGTGGTGGTGGCAGCAGCAGCGGCGGCGGTGGTTCGTCCCCGTCTTCCGGACCGACCATCTCCAATGCCGCGGTTACGCCATCGACTTTGAGCAGCGGCGGCGGGACCGTCATCATCCAGGCCAACGTTACCGATTCGAGCACCGTGCTTTCGGTGGCGGCCGTTATAACCACACCATCTTCCGCGACGGCTGTTCTTCCGCTTGCCGAGATCGGTGTCAAATACTCGACGACATATAAGGTCGCGGGTAACGCGCTGGTCGGCGGCTCGGCGCAGGTCTACTCCGTGGTGATTACGGCCACCGATACACTCGGAAGACAGTCCGCCGCCGCGCCGCTAAGTATCTCCGTTCCAGCGCCCGCCCAGCCGCCCCCGGCGCCGTAGCAGGGAGGGCGGAAGATAGCGGAAAGCCCGGAACTTCCGCCCCGCACAGGGGTGTCCCTTCAATATCATTTTTCCTCTTGGGCGTCGAACTTCGTCCGTTCCTGGTCGATTATCCGGCGAATACGAGCGACGGCCTCCGCGCTGAGGTTGTGTGCGCGGGGAACGTACTCGATGGCCTCCTCATCACACGATATGCGAAATCCGGGCTCGTTTCCCACCCTCTCGGTAGCCGTTCGACCGTCTCGATAAGTTTACGCAGTTCAAGGCGCAGTGAGGAGTCGTCGGGCAGCCTGCGGCTCGGGCTGAGGAAATACTCAACAGGGCAGTTGACCACCCTGGCGAATTCGACCAGTTCATCCGGCCCGGTACCACGGCGCCCTGATGTCCACCCCCTTACCGCTCCGCCGGAAACATTCATTCGATAGGCCACCTGACCGGATGGCAAACCCGCCCGATCCATCGCTTCTTTCATTCTCGGCGCTCTAAAACTCTGAATGTTGCTCATCGCTGCGTTACCCTGTCACTAAGCTACCAGGAATATAGCGCAGGTATCTATATTTTATAGCCGCAACTATTGACAATCCTGTAGCTTGCTGCTAGAATGCCCGCAACAATGCGCGCGATGGTGGTTCCCGCGATAGAAGGTTCGCCGCGAAAAGAAGCCGGATGGTGGGGCAAGATTTCTTGACATTTTTCTCATGTAAGGAGGGTGAAACTGTGCTTTAAGCTAATAGGTACATACTTACGAGAAAGAAAGCGTCTGCATGCGACTGGTGGTTCCCGGAACCGGCCCAGGCAGGAAACACCGAAGCCACATCTTCGGGCGGGACTCCCCGCGCTATCCGCTATAAGTTGTGAAGCTATTTTTGAGGGAGGAAGTGTCGAGAATGAATTGGAATGCAATGCGGTCACTTGTAATGGCTGTGCTGACAGCAGCGCTGCTCGTCTCCGGCGTCCGGGCCGATGACGGGCCGGATTTCACCACGCGGCCAGGCAGCGTCTACTACTTGACAGGCCTGGCCGACGGGTCGAGCGTCAATCTTGACGTAGTTGTCATCGAGAAGATCAGACATCCGGACTCGGGCGTCAAATATTTCACAGTTTACGACCAGTTTAGTTACGCAAATAAGATAATTGTCATAAGTGTACCAAATATTTCGCTGCGGCCGGGCCAGACCATCAATATCCCGTCAGGCACGCTTACCACTCTCGCTAATGGTCGAAGGGCCATCGTATCGCCGACCGTTCTCGGATACGCGGGGGACAGCAACCAGCTCCTGATCTACCCGGGAGTAATCAAAGGCCCGGAACCGATTACCTGGCAGAATTATATCGATCTAACCGTAAACGGGGACCCCGGCTCCGCGCTTATTACTTCGGGTTCCACGGAACCCAATACCGATCCTCCTCCGACCCCGGTTTATTGCCCCCAGATTTCGGATGCCCTGAACGGGACCGGCGAAATGTCGGAGGCCCAATCCGTCCGGGCGATGGACTATGGCGATTTTGTCCAATATCCGGACGAGCTTTTAGACAAGCCGATAGTAAGCGTGGATAGCGTTGGCGGCTCCTTCCTGATGGGGGAAGACGATAGCGACCAGACTCTCACCGTTTTCTGGACGGGTTGTTTGACCGGCACGGTCGACACCAGCCAGCGTGTTTGCGAGGTGGTAGGCCAGCTTAGAGAGGGCGATGACGCAGTGGATGTCTTGTGCGTGGATAGCGGCCCCGGGTTCAACGCCCAAGATGGAGCGGGATATATTGTTCTTGATGCCTCCGGGACTTGCGCGCAGGCGAAGACCCTGCCTGACTCAGCCGCGGTCACGCTTGGGACCAGCAGCCAGGGCGAGATCGTGACCTGCGTGCTTTCAAGCGACACCTTCTATATAGAAGAGGACAACCGGTCCTGTGGGATCGAGGTCGTCGGGTCGAATACCCTTAATGCCGGAGACCGGGCCTACGTGGTGGGCACGATGGCGACTGATAGCAACGGCGAGCGTTACGTTAGCGCATCCTCCGTAACCTGGGCAGGCACAGGCCTTGTCAACCCACTGGGGATGCCCAATAAGATGGTTGGCGGCGGAAATTTCTTCTACGATGTCGCCACAGGCAAGGGCCAGCGGGGCGTCGTCAAGCCGAATGGCCTTCCCGCCGCAGGCCTCAACAACATCGGTCTTCTCGTCCGGACCTGGGGCAAGATTACGAGCATCGACAGTTCCGCCACGCCCGCCTGGTTCACTATCGACGACGGCTCCGCCGTGAATCTGACGGTCGATATTTCCGCGTGTTCCGGGAACGTGATCTCGGGCGCCTTGCAGATTGGCAACTACGTTCGCCTGACCGGGATCAGCTCGTGCGAGGTGTCGGGAACCAATATCGTTCCCGTGCTGCGTCACGGCTCTGTCTCTTCTCCCACGTTTTCGCCTAATGGCAATCCGCTTGTTTTCCACGACACTAATGCGTTTACTGTGGCAATCTCCTGTGTGACCCCGGGTGCGACCGTCTGGTACAGCCTTGATGACACGTCCGGCGGCGACCCAGGGCCAGGGAATGCGAGCAGCAGGCAATATGACCTCACGGGTTTGGTAATAATGCCCAGTTGCCAGCACTCGCTCAAAGCCAAGGCGTACTCCAGTGACGGCATGTTCTGCTCGGCGACGAACTGGCCGCACTATCAGTATCAAATTCCCGGCAGCGGCGGAAATCCCCCCGGCAATCCCCCTGATTCGTCCGGGGACGTCGGCTGCCCGTACAGCTTCTTCCAGTTTCCCCCCGACGCGCCTGGAATCGGGTTAGCCGTCACCGGCATATACCAGACCGCAGCCGGGCCGGACATTCACCTCCAGTGGACCAACCCGAACTTCCCCAACCCAAACACGACTATGTTTGATGTGTTTACCGTCAAGAGGCAGGCCGCAAGCGACAATATACCCTGGACTTCGAGCGACACGGGCAGCCTGGTAACCCTCTGCAGTGGCACTGCTAACCTCTACTTTGACGACACGACGTTCACGCTCGGCACCTCTTACAAATACGCCGTGCAGGGAAGCGCCATATCAGACAGAGCGGTCAGCGAGCCGTATCTGGATTCCTGCGCCGTATACAACTGGGGTCCGGGTAACTGGAACGAGATCCACGTTACTCCGGTCCGGCAGACCGCCTCGATGAACCAGTCCGTGGACAGCCGTCTGGACACCCGGTATGTTGAAAACCATCTCGTGAATTTCCAGTTCGACAGCGGAATTTACATGGGCGGGTTGTTTGTGGGCTTCGCCGATCAGCCGGACAATTCCGCTGTAGGCGAGAGCTACCTGAAATTCCCGGTGTCGATACCGACCGGCAATGCGCTTTGGGCCGGAAGCCTGAATGCGTTCTTCTACGGCATGGCCAACAGCGCGGCGGAGACGGTTGATGTGCGTTGCTGCTACGTGCCAAACAACAACTGGTCAGACGGAAGCGATTCGGCGGCTAACTGCATCGCCTGGGACACGGCCCCGGGCTTCGTGGGCAACGACTACTGTTCTCAGGAATCCCAGACGGTGACGAACGCAAGTTCATTGCCCCAGGGTGATATAGCCCAGCAGAGTTGGTGCCATTGGAACAGCATTGCCAGCTATTTGCCGCAGGACGCGTTCGGCGGAAGCGGCGCTCTCTCGGCGGCGCTGGTTCGCGCAGACGATCTGAGCCTTCCCCTGGATTCAGCGGGCGTGCCCGAACTCGGCTCGACGCAGCCCCCGGATGGATGGGCGTATTTTATGAAGACACAGGCAGCGCAGGCTATGCTCTCGACTTTGGGTCAGGATACCTCGCCGCGTCTTCTCTATGCCTATGGCAACGCTCCCATAGCAGTTACATCAATAGTCCTGAACCAATCCAGTGTTCAGAACGGATGCGCCGTGTCGGGGACCGCTTATTTCAACGGTCCGCTTACGGCGTTGGGGGCACCTTACCTGAACACCAGCATGTGGCAGGCCTGCGTGACTTATGATTCCCAGCCGGTCGGGGTCACCAGTGCACCGATCACCGTTTCGACCATGATGAACTGGCAGGGGACAGTGCACGTTACCCCGGCCAACAACCCGTTCGGTTGCGTGGCGACGCTGCAAGTAGTAAACTAAGTTCCGTTCGGGCGGATTTGCAATCCGGCCCGTAAGTGGCAATCTGGGCATCTCTGATGCCTGAAACGCGGCATGGAAGAACTGCATTCTGAAGGAGGAAATAATAATGCGAAAACTCTTGCTTGTTATGTTGGTCCTAATGACTATCGTCGCCCCTGCTTCGGCTGGGCCATATAGAAACGCGTATTATACCACGACTATGCCGTGGCACCGGACATTCCACGACGTGAACTTGTGCACGGGGAACCTGATGAAGTCCTTTACGGATATCCAGGTTGCCCCGGCGCTCGGGGCCGGCCTGGTGCTTCAGCGGACCTACAACAGCAATGACGACAGCGAAGGAGGCTTCGGGCATGGCTGGAGCCACGCTTACGAGATCCAAATGCAGGAAGCGTCGAGTATCGCCAGCCCAATACCCTGGACCGACTCCAACGGCAACCCCATAAACCCGAATTGCGCGGCTGTCCGCACCGATTTCTTCGGGGGCAAGCACGTCTATAAGCGGGAAGCCGACGGGTTGTACAGCCCGCCGCCGTACCTGCACGACTGGATGCAGAGTAGCTATGATGGCGTGCTCGCGAATGGCCCCGGCGCTGTGAGTTCGGACACCGACACCGGCATCGACGGAACCGTCAAGCACTACAGGCCCATAGACAGCGCCGGCGCGCGGGTGTGCGACTACATCGCCGACCGCCATGGAAATACCACGAACCTTGCCTATGATGAGAGCGGCAACCTCTCCACGGTCACGGACCCGAGTGGCCGCGTCCTGCAATTCACCTGGACGACCTACTACGATTCACAGGAAAACCCCCACCCGAGGATTACACAGGTCACAGGCCCGCTTCAGACGGTGGCCTACAGCTACTACCAATCCGCAAGCGATTCCGGAGCGGGCGGTGAGCCCTTTAACCTGGAATCCGTCACGGTCGACCCAGGCGGTCTGAGCCGGACCACCACATTTACGTATACTAGTTACACCGACACCGCCGGCACGGCGACCGGACTTCTCAACGGCGTAATAGATCCGCTCGGGCATACGGTATCCTACCAGTACCAGCTGAACATATTCTATGATTGCGACAGCGCAGAGCAGGGGAGCCTAACCAACACGGTGTGGGTCTCTGGAATTACGGAGCCCGGAGGCGTGGATTTAACCGCGAACCATAATCCCAGATCAATGTCGTGGGCTATTGGTGTCAATAATTCATTTGCTCCCGCAGCGACTGTGGTTTCCGACGCCAACACGTACAGCGACGGCACTATCCCGATCTTTATCTGCGCCTATCAAGACGGACAAGCAATGAATGTTTGCGCCGGTGCCTACGTAAACGTCCCGGGATTTTGCACAACCTACGATGCCAACGACAACCCGATCAATGTCGAACATGCGACTTACCTACCGGCTAGCGGTGGGGGATCCGGAGGCGCGTACCGAAGCGACAGCTACGATTATGGCAGGTTCGGCAACGCGCTGTACCACTGGGTGGAGGGATTCTCGAACGCCCCTTCGAACGACCCTGTGTATACGGAAAACTTCGGCCCGTCCTATCCGGGCAATTCGAGCTTCGATTGGGGCACAGTAACCGGCGCGGATATTGTCACGTACTATACCGAGGAAAACTACTTCCAGAAAAAGACATCCACCGACATGAACGGCAACGTCACTACCTACGACTACGGCAGCGAAGACGATCCGAACCCCGGCAACAGAGGTAACCTTCTGCATGTCTGGAACGCCCTCCACAACCCCGGCGACCCCGCCAACCCGAGCAACTATACCTGCTTCACATACACGTACAATCAGCACGGTCAGAAAACCAGCGAGACCAACCCCAATGGTATTGTGACGGCGTACCATTACGACCAGTGGGGCAACCTCGCCAGCGTAGTGCAGGACCCAACCCCAAGTCCCGACGATAACCTGCCACACCTCAATCGAACCACCATTATGCAGTACCGATGCAGCGGGCCGTGTCACCGCTCGCTGGGACCCCAACAATTCGAGCCAGTATCCCACCGACTATATCACGCGAAACTACGCCGCCACCGTGCAGTACAATAATCTCGGCCAGCCAATTCACGCGCATTTCCCCAGCCCTTATCAAGAGGATGTGTACTATCAGTACGGCGCGAATGGCAGGCTGGAAGGCATAACTGACGGGCACGGCGCAACTACCCTGACGTACCGAGGACGAACTCTACAACACCTCGAGCGGTGGCGATAGAGTGGCGAGTGTGACCGATTCAGTCGCGGGAACGATTTCGTACACTTACACGCAGCGCGGTTCAGTAGCATCGAAGAAACTCCCGGACAATACCACGCTGCACTACCTGTACCGTAATGACCACGGTGTTTACACATATCTGGAGGCCCTGCCAAAGGATGATCCAAACAGTTTTCACGACGTAATATGGCAGGTACAGGATGACTCGGGGCGCGTTCTATGCGAGCACAACTGCGATAACCTCTATGGCAGCGACATGTTCAACATCAAGTGCAATAGCAATGATGACTATCCATCGAGTTGCTGCATCGCATCGTATGCGTACGACTACGTCAGTCCGGCCGAGGGATGGATGTATTTCACTCACCGGTATCTCGACAGTATTGTCAACGTATATATTCCGAATTACTCCTACCGCAACAACAAGACAACACTGTCGCAGAATCAGTATACGTATGATGCCGTTGGCAACCGGCTGACGAATACCATCTCCGATCAGAACGGCGTCCTGCGAACGGAGAATTACGGAACGCAACAGAATCCCGGCTACGACGCACTCAACCGCCTCGTATATGTCGATTATGGCAATAGTGAAACACAATCGTACACATTCGACGATATGGACAACCGGCTTTCGCTCAACGGGGAACTATACGGCTACAACGCCGCGAACATGCTGACCAGCCTGGGCACACATACCTACCAGAACGACTCTAATGGCAACAGGATCGGGATCGACAACATTGTAAACAACTATTGGGACAGCCAGAACCGCTTGCGGCAATGCACGTACGGCGGAACCACAAGCACGTTCACCTACGGCGCGGACGGATTGCGGCGGAGCACGACCACGAACGGCGTGACCACTTATTACGCTATTGATGGCCAGGCTGTGGCACAAGAACTGCGAAGTGGGGTGCCATTCGCCACCTACCTAAACGGGCCTCGCGGCGTAGAGTATCGCCAGGATGGCTCCGGGAACAAGAGTTGGTATCTCTATGACGGCCTCGGAAGTGTCGTGGGCGAGCTTTCGGACAACACCGGAAACGGCGTAACCGTCACAGCTACCCGGCATTACGATGCCTATGGCGCAGTCCTCGACAGCACTGGCTCCAGTACCAGCGGGTACGACTTCTGCGGTCAACTGGGACATACCACTGAACCCGAGACTGGCGGCCTTATCCAGATGCGGGCACGGTGGATGGACCCGGCGACGGGTAGGTTTATGAGCGAGGATCCGGGTTTTGAGGGAATTAACTGGTACGCATACTGCGGCGACAACCCTGTCAATAGGGCCGACGAAAGCGGCCGTGATTGGGACCCTATAGACGGAACCGCCGATTTCGCTAATTTGCTTGACAACCTAGTGCTTCTCTATCAGTATACTGAGGTATTAGAGTTCGCGAAGGTCGCCCGGCCGGGTACCGATCCTGAAAAGGTAGAGCAAGCCTATGAGAAACTGATGAGAGTCCTGGACGGCAGTAATTCTATTTCGGACGTTTTGACTCTCGCAGCCGCAGCCGGCACAATCGCCGACGCAGTAAAGGGGGATTTTGCTAGTGCCGCGATTGGTTACGCAGGAATGCTGGGCAACGCCGGATATCACCTCGCTATAATAACTGCTGCATACGCACTTCGCGAGGCCTACTATGTCAACCTGGCGATGAATCCCTATTAGGAGCTTTGCGTTGAGGAGAATAACGACCGTCAACTTCTGCTGTTACGTTGAGGCGGATTGGCTCGCGTTTGCGTTCACCCTCTTCGCGCTGGCGGTGCCGGGCTGTAGCAGCCACAGCCCGTCCATCACTAGCGTACAGACTTCACAACGGAATGTATCAGCCGTGCCTACAGTCGGGGATACGGCGGATTATACGATAGCCGGTGAGATCCAGATGGCAACCGGGCTGGGTTCCGGTAAGGGGGTTGCTTGTGATGGCCATAAGACGATCACCGTGACCCAGGCTGCGAATCACGGCCGGAGCTTCGGCTCCTACATCAAAAGCACGTGGGAACTTAGGACGGATTCCGTACAAACGTTGGGAGGCCTAAATGAGTCCAGCGCGGCTATAGTCTGGCATGGTGCAGATGCGTCAGGAAACATTTATCTTTTAGGTAGGTCGCCGGACGGAGTATCCTGGGACGTGGTTACAGATGCCGAGCCACCTGTGTGCATACCTTCTGAATTGAAGCCAGGTACCACGTGGCAATACACGGCCCACTTCGGTAGCGGGAGCATTGAATCGAGTGCTGAGAGCTGTATCGGTGCAGAGGAGGTCAAGACGCCTGCTGGGACGTTTCCGACGCTCAAGGTCAGTTGCAATTTGTCGAAAACGGCAGTGCGCGGCGCTAACGTCAATTTGAACGGCCATACATGGGCGTGCTCGGGTACGCCTCATGCCGTTGAGGTCAAGAGTGACAACATAGCCAACATGCAATTACAGGGTGCGACGTTCCAGTCACATATCGTCACGACATTGCAGAGTTACCACTGCGCACGATAGGGGGTGTGAGAGTTCCAGTGAGCAACCAGAGTGCTACCATAACGAAAGACGATGTCCCGACTTTTTCGACAAAAAACGGGGTGCTGGCTACATTTGCATTTATGGTTGTCGTGCTTACACTAGCGACCTGTACACTCGGGGTTATATCCGGGAGTCGTGGAGGTGTGTTTGGGGGCCGCCTTTGGAATACCCATGGGCGTAATTGATAGTCAGGGACATATTGCCCGGGCCACCAGGACAGCAATTAGGAATAGAAGTTTGCCTGGACCAAAGCCCTTCTGGCAGCCGCTTGACTCCACCTGGGATGGGGTTGTTTTCTCTAAATTCCTGGGGATAGGCATATACGCAATGGGAGTTGCGACTGACTACTGGCTCTGGCTGAGGTCACCAGGCCTATCGCATGCCCTGGGCAAGGTTTGCTTATTCTGTCAGGCTGCCATCAACACTAGAAGCGGTTCCCTCCGACCGCGGCGTCCCGTTTGAATCCATGGTGGCGATGTTCATATCGACTGTGCTTTTGGGGTACCTTGCGAAAACCATACGTATGGTGCTGTGGTATAACAGTTTGCCTCCTCACCCATCTCCGGCCAAACCGTATGTTGACCGTGGATGAGCACAAAGCTTGATTGCCAGGCGGCCTGCCCCAACGGTCGGAGGGCGTTACTGGTTTTGCACAAGAAATGACAGGGGCATTGTCTCTGCGCGGAGTCTTGCAGCCGTGCCGACTACCAAGCGGCAAGCGGGGCCCAAACACATGGTATAATGGGAGTATATGGCCGTAGGCGTCTGCATACATCGACTGGGCGCAGGGGAGTACAGGTTGCGACAAAGGAGACGTCCGACAAATCAGCGACGGAGGAAAGAGATGAAGAAGGCATTTGCAATTGCAGCGGCACTTGCGCTGCTTTGCTCGGGCGTGGTCGCTCAGGCTGATGTATTCAACCTCGGCCCCGGCATTACGAGCCTGGAAACCGTCACGGTCGGCGACCCGGGGAACGCCGCCGATACCACCGGCTACGGTTCTGTGGACTACACCTATAACATCGGCAAGTATGACGTCACCGCCGCGCAGTATTGTGACTTCCTTAACGCCGTGGCGGCTACCGACACGTACGGGCTCTACAATGCCAGCATGTCATCCTATTCGGGCTGCGGAATCACGCGGACCGGAGCCCCTGGCGCCTACACGTACTCGGTAGCAAGCAACTCCGTCAACCTGCCGGCGGTTTACGTTAGCTTCTGGGATGCCTGCCGGTTCGCCAACTGGGTCGGAAATGGCCAACCGACCGGGTTGGAGGGCGCAGGCACCACCGAGACCGGCGCATACACCCTCAACGCCGACGGGATGACCTACAATACGGTCACGCGAAACGCGGGGGCGATGTGGTGTGTTACAAGTGAAAACGAGTGGTATAAGGCTGCTTATTACATGGGCGGCGGGACGAATGTGGGTTACTGGGAGTACCCCACACAGAGCAATACTGTCACCACCGCCATGGCGAACTACGACGGGAGGGGCTTAACGCCAGTGGGTTCCTACCCATATCCCAGCGCCTACGGCACTTATGATCAGGGCGGCGACGTTTGGCAGTGGAACGACGACATGATCGACCCCCTTTTTCGCATCGTGCGCGGCGGCTCGTACTACCTCAACAACGGCAGCTACTTCGAGTCCTCCATTAGCAACATGGGCGACCCCTCAGAGGGGTTCCCCGACATCGGGTTTCGTCTCTCCGAGGTTGTTCCTGAACCATCGTCGCTTCTCGCATTAGCCTGCGGGTTGATACCGCTCATCGGGATAAGGAGACGCAGGGCGTAGTCAAGTGCACTTCGTCCCAATTGCGGGCTGTTGTGGTGCTGTTGCCTATGGATGTGAATCCGGATAGGCTGTGCTTCCGCAAAACCAAGCCGTAGAAGTCGTAAACGTCTAACCTGAATCAGAGCAACTATCGCTCATGCGTCGATAAAATGATCCTCCCCGCACTCCTTTCAGTCGTACGGGGTATCTTTTCGGTGTTTCGGGATTTGAGGAGCGGCCACGGTGTGATGACGAGGGTGCGCATTGACCGTCCGCTCCGGGAATCCCGAAACGAAGCGTGACTGCAAGGCGGAAGCCGTCTGGGAAGCCCAGAACTACGGCAACGGCTAGGGAAACGAGAATGCGAAGGCTTTTGCTTATTATGTTGGTCCTAATGACTATCGTCGCCCCTGCTTCGGCTGGGCCATATAGAAACGCGTATTATACCACGACTATGCCGTGGCACCGGACATTCCACGACGTGAACTTGTGCACGGGGAACCTGATGAAGTCCTTTACGGATATCCAGGTTGCCCCGGCGCTCGGGGCCGGCCTGGTGCTTCAGCGGACCTACAACAGCAATGACGACAGCGAAGGAGGCTTCGGGCATGGCTGGAGCCACGCTTACGAGATCCAAATGCAGGAAGCGTCGAGTATCGCCAGCCCAATACCCTGGACCGACTCCAACGGCAACCCCATAAACCCGAATTGCGCGGCTGTCCGCACCGATTTCTTCGGGGGCAAGCACGTCTATAAGCGGGAAGCCGACGGGTTGTACAGCCCGCCGCCGTACCTGCACGACTGGATGCAGAGTAGCTATGATGGCGTGCTCGCGAATGGCCCCGGCGCTGTGAGTTCGGACACCGACACCGGCATCGACGGAACCGTCAAGCACTACAGGCCCATAGACAGCGCCGGCGCGCGGGTGTGCGACTACATCGCCGACCGCCATGGAAATACCACGAACCTTGCCTATGATGAGAGCGGCAACCTCTCCACGGTCACGGACCCGAGTGGCCGCGTCCTGCAATTCACCTGGACGACCTACTACGATTCACAGGAAAACCCCCACCCGAGGATTACACAGGTCACAGGCCCGCTTCAGACGGTGGCCTACAGCTACTACCAATCCGCAAGCGATTCCGGAGCGGGCGGTGAGCCCTTTAACCTGGAATCCGTCACGGTCGACCCAGGCGGTCTGAGCCGGACCACCACATTTACGTATACGAGTTACACCGACACAGCCGGCACGGCGACCGGACTTCTCAACAGTGTAACCGATCCGCTTGGACATACGGTGTCTTACCAGTACCAGTTGAACATATTTAATGAATGTTTCAACGGACCGGAAAGCCTGACCAACACGGTTTGGGTATCGGGAATCACCGAGCCTGGAGGGGTGGATTCAACCGCGAACCATAATCCCAGGTCGATGTCGTGGGCGATTTGGGCCGACAACAATTACGCACCTGTGGAAGGCTGCGTCATGGACGCCAACACGTACTCCGATGGTACGATTCGGCTTTATGTCACCGTGGGACTGTCATCGGATAACACGGTAGTGACGGATGGCGCGGGGGCCTACCCGGAATCCATGGGATTCTGCACGACCTACGATGCCAACGACAACCCGATCAATGTCGAGCACGCGACCTACCTGCCTTTTGCCAGCGGAGGATCGGGAGGGGCGTTTCGAAGCGACAGCTACAAGTATGGCAGGTACGGGAATGTGTTGTACCATTGGGTGGAGGGATTCT
This sequence comes from uncultured bacterium, assembly GCA_963823885.1. Classification (GTDB taxonomy): domain Bacteria; phylum Armatimonadota; class UBA5829; order UBA5829; family UBA5829; genus CAWGNL01. The sequence continues at coordinate 9,016 of CAWGNL010000103.1, read as the reverse complement.
CGAACGCCCTTCGAATGACTGGACATATAATAATTATGAATATCCTCAGGGCAATCCGAGCTTCAGCTGGGGCACGGTGTGGGGCGCGGATATCACCACGTACTATACCGAGGAGAATTATTTCCAGAAGAAGACTTCCGCCGATGCAAACGGCAACGTCACCACCTACGACTACGGCTCGGAATCCGACCCGAACACCGGAGACAGAGGCAGCCTCTTGCACCTCTGGGACGCCCTGCATAACCCAGGCAGTGTCACCAGCCCGAGCAACTATACCTGCTTCACATACACGTACGACCAATTTGGCCGGAAGACCAGCGAGACAAACCCCAACGGCGTTGTGACGCAGTATTATTACAACGACCAGTGGGGCAATCTGACCAGCATTGTGCAGGATGTCGGCGACCCGACCCAGGGACACCTGAATCGGACCACCATCATGCAATACGATGCGGCGGGCCATGTCACCGCGAGGTGGGATCCCAACAATTCGAGCCAATATCAAACCGACTACATCACTCGAAACTACGCCGCCACCGTGCAGTACCAACAATGCCCGGCCAGCCGGTCCACGCGCATTTCCCGGCTCCCTACCAGGAGGACGCGTATTACATTTACGGCGCGAACGGCAGGCTCGAGAGCATAACGGACGGTCACGGCGCGACTACCATCACCTACGAAGACGATCTCTACAGCACTCCGAGCGGCGGTGACAGGATCGCGAGCATGACCGATTCCAGCGCGGGAACGATTTCGTACACTTACACGCAGCGCGGTTCAGTAGCGTCGAAGAAACTCCCGGACAATACCACGTTGCATTACCTGTACCGTAATGGCTACGATGTGTTCGGATATATGGAAGCTTTGCCAAAAGACGATCCAAACAGTTTTCACGACGTACTGTGGCAGATTCAGGATGACTCGGGGCGCATTCTATGTGAGCACAACTTCGATAATCTTCATGGAAGCGACCGGTTCAACGCCACGTATGACAGCAACGGCCATCCATTGACCGCCTGCGAAACCACATACACGTACGACTACGTCACGCCGGACAACTATGTGCACTTCACCCACCAATATCTCGACAGTATCGTAAGTGCATACTATGCATGCAACTACTATGGGACCCTGACACGACAGGCCGTGCTTTCGGAAAACGATTACACCTACGATTCAGTTGGCAACCGGGTGACAAACACCATTTCTAACCAGAACGGCGTCCTGAGGACCGAGTATTATGGAACGGCCCAGCATCCCGGCTACGACGCGCTCAACCGGCTCCTCTACGTCGATTATGGCAATACTGAAACGCAGTCGTATGCATTCGACAACATGGGCAACCGGCTATCGCTGAACGGGGTGCTATACGGCTACAACGCGGCCAACATCCTGACATCGGTAAACAGCCAGACGTATTACAATGACTACAACGGCAACCGTATTTCCGGCGACGGACGCACCGATACGTGGGATAGTCAAAACCGCCTGCGGCAGTGCATCTGCAATGGAACGACAAGCACGTTTACCTACGGCGCTGATGGCCTGCGGCGAAGCATGACGACTAATGGCGTAACCACCTATTACGCCCTCGACGGCCAAAACGTGGCGCAAGAACTCCGTAATGGCGTTCCGTTTGCCACTTACCTCAACGGCCCGCGTGGAATAGAGTATCGCCAGGATGGTTCCGGTAACAAGAGTTGGTATCTCTACGATGGCCTCGGCAGCGTCGTGGGCGAGGTTTCAGATAATACCGGAAACGGCGTAAATGTGACGTCCACCCGGCACTATGACGTCTATGGCGCGGTCCTCGACAGCACGGGTTCCACATCCAGCGAGCACGACTTCTGTGGTAAGTTGGGACATACTATAGAGCCTGAGACAGGGGGCTTGATGTACATGCGGGCGCGGTGGATGGACCCCGTCACGGGGAGGTTTATTAGCGAAGACTCAGGGAGGGATGCCAAAAACTGGTTCGCATACGCCCTGGACAATCCAGTCAACCTGGCTGACGCTGCCGGATGCATCGCGGGCCCTGACGACTACCTGAACGCCGAGGCCGACACCGGACAGGCCGACGTGGCGGCCGGCAATGGCGCGGTTCAATCACTCATGAACTCCATCTGCGAGAACCTGACAAACGATTTGGAAGGCCTGTTTGGCGACGAGAACGTCGAAGACATCGGGTTCAACAGACAAGGGACAAGCTACAGATGGAATGTCAACGGCCGGGACCTGCGACTCGACTGGAGCGGACATTGGTCCGGCGGCCAAACCATCCATTGGAACTTCGATGACATACCAGAGGGCACACCGGGCCATCAGGTCTCGTTCTTCGACGCTGTCCAACTCGTCGACATTTTGGCGGGAGAGTAATCCATGTCTCTAAATGGCTGCAACTCTAAGGACGAATGGGAGACAGTACGGGACAGCGACAGGGCCTTCGCGGTGTACGAAGCTATCCTCCCCACATACCCCGCTGAGTTGGTTCGCTCCATTGAGAGGAACGTGATCTGCAAAGACGTGCGCGTGCCTGGCAGCCTGCTGGTTATAAGCGCCGGGTTTTGCCGGGACGATTGTGCGCGCGCCGGTGCCGGCAAGGTGCTTCTGGGTGGCCTAACCACCACACTCAAAGAGGCGGGCAGGCGATTTGGAGAAAGAACGGTCGCGGCGTTCGCCCCGCCTGAAAGCAGAGTGTTTGTGCTGCATGAAAAACTCGGATCGGGCCATAGCTCAGTTGCGGACACAGCCTCCCATATCGGATTCCGCGTGTTCAAAGCAGGAAGGCCCGTCGCAATAGAGGACGTTATTTGCATAGGTACCGGTGAGATGCTTTCGAGGCTCAACTGGCTGGAAAACGCTCTGCCGACGACTGGTTCGTTTGCGTTCATTTGCCGGGGTCGCAGTCCCTTTCTGGATGATCTAGAGCGGGCGGCGACCGCAGAGGCTGATCCGTATCGTGTCTTGGCCGGCTTCAGCGCGAAATGTGTGAGCGTGCCCAGGCAGCCATTGAACGTCTTGGCGACTACGCGGCGTTAGCCTACTTCGACGGGCCCGACGGTGATAACCTCGTCATACTCACACCGGCGACAGGCTTGCAGACAGTGCATGCCGCCTTCCGCAGCATCGCAGAGCGTCTGAGTGTCGCACTGTATTTCTCCGATAACCGTGATGGAACCGCCGCATTGGACGACTTCAAAGGATGGATGTCGTGGCGGCAACTGCCGCAAACATGGAAAAGTGTTTGTGAGGGCGACGCTCTCCCATCATGATAAAGGATCAGCCAATCGAGGCTAACTGCACGGCGGTCAGGGTAACGGTAACCTGTGGCATGACGGTGTTCGGACAAACTCGTGGGACAGCCAGAACCGCCTGCGTCAGTGCACGTATAACGGAACGACCAGCACCTTCACCTACGGCGCGGACGGCTTGCGGCGGAGCACGACTATGAACGGCGTAACCACCTATTACGCCCTCGACGGCCAGAACGTCGCGGAGGAGCTTCGAAGTGGCGTCCCCTTCGCCACATACCTGAATGGTCCGCGCGGTCTGGAGTATCCGCGAGGATTCCGCCGGCAACGTAATCTGGTATCTTTATGATGGCCTCGGCTCAGTCGTAGCCGAGGTGGACAGCGGCGGCAACGTAACGGCGACACGGAGTTACGATGTTTACGGGTCGGTGCGCGGCGGCAGCGGCTCCAGTCACATGGAACACGAGTTCTGCGGGAGCCTGGGCCACACCACCGAACCTGGGACCGGCAACCTGATTTATATGCGCGCACGGTGGATGGACCCGGTGACGGGGAGGTTTGTTAGCGAGGATCCAGGGGGCAACGGAAATAACTGGTACAGCTACTGCGGGGACAACCCCACAAACCTGGCAGACGCGACGGGGCGGGTCGCGATAAACACCGTTCAGTTTACTGAATGGGCTGAGGAGGCTATGGAGATATTCAACGAAGCCGGGGGCGGGCTCAAGGGCATGCAGGCGCTCCTCGACGATCCGCTCATCGGGCCAACGCTCGAAAAGTGGGATCAGGGCCTTTTCTGGAGCATTGGCACACGGGCTGCGGATTTTGTTAAAGGCAGCCAATCAGCCATCCAAATCACTATGGACGTCGACCCCGGAGCGCTGGCAGAATTAATGGAGGGACAGGCGGAGCTTCAGATGGGTCTTGAAGAGGCTATGCAAATGGTTGGGGAAGGACTTTCGGCTAGCGAAGCCGGGGAAGCCGCGGAGGAGGGGGCTGCTGTGTTAGTCAGCGTACTGTAGCCGATAACGTCTCCAACAGAAGGGAACCGCGTGAATGAATCCCGTATACGCAGGAGGACCGATTTTTCGCATAGACCCGTCAGATGATCGGGAGGCGGCAGTTCGGGAACTCGAAGACCTCATTACCGAATCAAAATCATTATCGCAGCAATTGCGCCTTGCAGGCTGGTGGGATGTCGCCCGCGCATGGATGCCGGTAAGTCACGAGCCACCGGACAATGTTGCTGATATTCTTGAGGCGCTGCGGAACAAAATGGCGGCAGACGAGACGCCTAGAGAAGAGATCAGGCTGCTTCTGACCCTTCAAATTGCGGCGAGGCGTCCGTGGCTGGTGTCCAAGTACGGCCGGTCCTGGCCCAGAAAGAAGATCCTTAATAGAGCGCTTCGAGTGGCAATGCGTGTGCTCGCCGATGATTTTATCGCGACCGTTGGATGCGTCTGTGCAGACCTGGATGTGCGAGTTGCTGAAGGCAAGGAGGACGGTGGATTTCGTGCCGAATCCACATGGCTCTATGGGCCCCAGTTCGAGTTGGTCGGGCGTCTGAATACTCCCGGGTCATATAATCTGCTGGCGGGCTACCTTGGTCACCCGTGGCCGGAGATACGCGATAGCGCGGCGTGGCGACTGCGAATGTGGCGTGGTCAGTGCCTGGCGGACAGACTGTGCGAGGCGCTGCTTATGGGCCGTGAGGATCCCGTTGCGCCGGAACACTCTTTTCACCTGCTGTTGCTCATAGGGAGACTTCGCGATCCACGATCCCTCCCCGCGCTTGAGTCGCTTGTCGGAACAGACTTCGATCGCGACAGGAACAAGCCTGGCGGCGGACCACTGGCTAATATGCTTAGGGAAGCCATGGCTGCCTGTTCTGGTGGCTGACCGGGACGACCGCTCCCTTTCGGTGTTTCGGGATTTGAGGAGCGGCCACGGCGTGATGATAGGGAGCCTAGTGACCAACCGCTCCGGAAATCCCGAAACGAAGTGATGTGACTGCGCAGGTGACAACCGCGCCGGATCAAGGCTGTGGAAGGCGAATGACGGGGCCTCTGACCCCTTAGCGGGAGGCTGGTTCGTTTCGGGATTTCCGGAGCGACTACGACGCTTGTGCCGTACTCGAGCCACTGTGCTCGCTCCTCAAATCCCGAAACACCGAATTCCCAATGACGGCTGGGTCGGAGATCGCTGCACGGCTTTTCAATTTCTCACCGGCGCGGAGCTGGTCCGAGCCTTCCCGCCGCATAGGCGGCTTCTATGCCGCTTTCCTGATCTCCTCTTCGCCCGCGCCGCCTTGAAGCTCGTCGAGAGTGAAGCCCAGGTCCTTGGCGGCGGCTTCGAGCAGGTCCAAGCCGCTGGCGGCATCCTTGGGGTACCTGGCGATGCCTATGCGGGCGGTGGCGCTCAGTTTGTGGCCTCTGCCTGCATCGACACCCGCCGAGTCCACGATCGGAACCAAGCGCTCGGCCGCCACCGCCACGCGCGAGCCTGTGTGCGGCAGGATCAACGCAAAGCACGTCTCGCCAAGCCTCGCCACGACATCCATCTTGCGGACATTGGCCCGTATCGACTGCGCCACGGCATAGAGCAAATCGTCCATTCGCGCCAGGCGCACGTAGTTATCCACATCATCGGGCAAATCCACCTTCACCACCATCACCGCCAGCTTGTAATGGTCGCGATAGGCGCGGCTGATCTCCTCATCGAGTCGCTCGGTCAGATACACCGAATTGTACACTCTCGTCACCGAGTCGATTACGCTTGTCGATCCGTCGGCGGTCTCGCCGCGGACAGCCTCTTGGACACGAGCGTGCGCTGCATCTGAGAGTCGCGAATCTCCTCGGTCATGAGTATCTTCTTGAGCTTTTTCGTGCCGTTCCTGAGGATGTGGGAGACATAGTTGCAGCTTATGCCGAGCTGCTTTGCGATCTCGGTCTGGTTGAGGCCCCGGTAGAAGTGCTCCGCAATCACCTGCTGTTCTATGCTCTTCAGGTTGTCCAGCGCGGTTTCCAGGACGATCTTGTCCTCGATTGGCAGTTGAAAAGTGACCAGCTTCTGGTCCGGAATCTTCTCGGAGTCGTGGCTTGCGGTGTTGTCATCCTTGTCGCCGTCGAGCGATGATACCTTGAACACCTCGCGCGTGGTGAGCAGGTCGGCGACGTTGGCCTCCGGCATCTGCATCACCTCGCCGATTTCCTTTTCGGTAGGCTGCCGGCCGAGCTTCTGATTCAGGGACTCGATCACCCTGCTCATCCGCTGGTTGAGTTCCTGCAGCCACGCAGGCTCCTTGATGATCTTGCCCCTGTCCCTCAGATAATGCTTGATCTGGCCGATTATGAAATGGGTCGCGTAGGTGGAGAACTTGACCCCCTTATCGCCGTCGTATTTGTCCACCGAAGCTATCAGCCCTATGTATCCTTCCTGGATCAGGTCCTCCAAAGGCTCACAGGCGCCAACAAACCTGCGCCCGATGCTTTCCACCAGGTTGGCATACTGGAGAACTACCTCGTCCCTGACCTTGGGATCCGCATCCTCGGAATACTGAGCCAGGCGGTCTTGTATCTCTTCTTCACTTAGCTTTCGGACATTTCCCATCCGTGTACTCCTCTTAGAAGTTAGAAGTAAGAAGTTAGACCCATCAGCCACGGCCTTGGGTCCGACTCCTAACTCCTAACTCCTAGTGTCTACTTGCATAAATAACTGATAGCATTCTTGCCGGTGTATCGGGAATCTTGTTCCCGATACGCACTTAGTTTTGCCGGTGTATCGGGAATCTTGTTCCCGATACGCACTTAGTTTTGCCGGTGTATCGGGAATCTTGTTCCCGATACGCACTTAGTTTCGGGAACAAGATTCCCGAAACACCCAAAGTTAGAAGTAAGAAGTTAGACCCATCAGCCACGGCCTTGGGTCCGACTCCTAACTCCTAACTCCTAGTGTCTACTTGCATAAATAACTGATAGCATTCTTGCCGGTGTATCGGGAATCCTGTTCCCGATACGCACTTAAATCAATACGGCCTTTGCCGGTGTATCGGGAATCTTGTTCCCGATACGCACTTAGTTTCGGGAACAAGATTCCCGAAACACCCAATTAGGAATCGCTCTACTAGCCCGCATTATTCACGTAGCGCGTGTGCCGGTGTATCGGGAATCTTGTTCCCGATACGCACTTAGTTTCGGGAACAAGATTCCCGAAACACCCAATTAGGAATCGCTCTACTAGCCCGCATTATTCACGTAGCGCGTGTGCCGGTGTATCGGGAATCTTGTTCCCGATACGCACTTAGTTTCGGGAACAAGATTCCCGAAACACCCGGTACAGCGTTATATCAATCAATTATGCAACTAAGCACTAGTAGAGCGATTCCTAAATAACAATACAGCCGATGGTCTGTCATGCTGAACTCGATTCGGCATCCCCTTCGCACGCAGCCAGATCCTGAATCAAGTCCAGGATGACATGGTAATTAGGAATCGCTCTACTAGCTCCTGACTCCTAGTTTATCGAGCTAACCAGTTTGAAAATCGGCGACATGATCGATATGGCTATAAAGCCGACTATGCATCCCATCATGACTATCAGCACCGGCTCGATCATGGAAGTGAGCGCCTTGACGGCGTTTTCGACCTCCTGGTCGTAAAAGTCCGACACCTTGGTCAGCATTTCCGAAAGCCGGCCCGTCTCTTCCCCGATGTCTATCATATGCGTGACCATCGCCGGGAAGAGTCCGCTCGAAGCCAGGGGCGCGCTGATCTTCTGTCCCTCGCGAATCGCGCTGCGCGCGTTATCGACCGCGTGCGCGATTATTCTGTTGCCGGAGGTCTCGCCGACGATCTCCAGCGACCTCATCATCGGCACGCCGCTGGCGATGAGCGTGGCGAACGTGCGCGAGAATCTGGAAATGGCCATCTTCTGAACCACTCTCCGATAACAGGGAACTTGAGTTTCAACTTGTCGAGCCGCCAACCGCCGGTTTCGGTGCGGGAGTACCACTTGAAAGCGATCACCCCGCCGACGACCGCCGCCACCAGCACGTACCAGTAATCCCTCATAGCCGAGCCTGATGGCAAAGAGGGCCTTCGTGGTCGCCGGCATTTCCACGTTCATGGACATGAATATCTCCTGGAACTTGGGCAGCACGAACATGAACAGCGCTATCACCATTATCATTGCAAAAATCAGCACCAGAACGGGGTAGATCATGGCGGATTTGATCTTGCCGCGGATTTCCTGCTCGGATTCCAGGAAACCCGACAGCCGGTCGAGGATCTTGTCCAGAATACCGCCGGTTTCCGCCGCCTTGACCATGTTTACATACAGCCTGGAGAAGACGTTCGGATGTTTGCTGAACGCGTCGGTCAGGCTCAAGCCGCCCTTGACATCTTTCTTGCACTGCGCAACGGCCGGCTTCAACACGGGGTCCTTTGTCTGCCCTTCGAGAATGTCCAGGCAGCGCACTATTGCGATGCCGGCGTCGATCATGGTGGCGAACTGCCGGCTGAAGATCACCAGGCTGTTGAGTTTGGGCCGCTTCTTGGTCACGCCGGCTGCCGGTACCGCTCGCCCTGGCCGAGCGCGCTTTGTCTTCGGCGACGCTCAGGATATGCAGCCGCTGCTCGTGCAGCCTCGATAGCACAAGCTGCTCGCTTTCCGCTTCGAGCCTGCCCTTGACGGTCTTGCCGCTGGGGTCCAGCGCGGTGTAAACGAAGTTTACATCGTTAACCTCCCTGGAGAAACCTCGCAATGTC
>CAWGNL010000102.1:0-7993 GCA_963823885.1 uncultured bacterium | reverse complement strand
ACCTCGACGGCAGATTCGGGCCGGTCGTCTCCAGGGGCGCGCGCACGTAAGTGAGCGTGAGCTGCATGGAGGGAGGCACCTGCCAGCCCCAGGGAAGTTCCAGAAGGCCAACCGGCTGGCCGTTAATCACCGGGTCGCCCCACATATAGAACGTCCAGGTCTTCGATTCTCCGGCGATGAGGGGCAGCGGCGAGCGTAAATCCGTGGAATAGAATCCTGTAGGACCGGACCAACCATCGACCTCATTTTGATGGTATGTGCCGGTGTCACTGCTGCCTGTCATCAGCACATCGTTTGAGTCGAAGTCATCCGATGAGGAGGACGCCGTTCCGAAGTACGCAGTGCCTAAATAGTATTGCCAGTCGGTGTCGCTGGCGTGTGCGGCACAGCACACAGTGACTACTCCTAGCGTAAATAGACAAGTCTTCACCATTCCAATTGCTTTGCTTTTCATATCCCATTCTCGTTTCTAATTTGCTGGCCAGTTGGCCATTATTTGCGCTCTGAGCTTGTCGAGGGTGTACATCGTCGTCAGGTCGGCGGCATTGATATTCACGGTGTCGAAATTCCCGTTTACGTCCAGTCCGTTGTACACGGCTTGCAGATTCGTGGGTCCGGTCCAACCGATGAACGTCAGATATTTCGATACGAGTGAACTGCTGTTGTTGTCGTATAGCGAGATGTAGACCTTGCATCCAGAGTTTTGCCGGCTCGGTAATCACACCTGATGGACCCGAAACCTGCTCGCTGGATCCCCCGTACGACACTCCTGAATAGCAGCCTGTCGGGGCAGAGGCGTTGTCATTGAGGAAGTGGAACGCGTCGTCCGTAACAAGCACAATATACCTGTTGGGGTTTCCAGGCGTGGAATGAGCATTCATGTCCCGGGCCGCCGAATCAAGGGCGTCAAGCTGCAGTTCCGGCTGGTCGCCGCCGCTGGGCGAGTAGCCGTCGTAGAGCCAGTTGTTTATGAACGTCCCCGCGCCTGTTATCGCGCCCAGGTCCGTAAGCTCGCTCGATTGCAGGTAGTCCGGCGTATTTGCCCCGTCGCTGTCGAGTGGGCCGTTGAACTTCAGCCCGCCCAGCCTCATAGCCACGTTGTTCGCCTCTATGAAGTTCGTAAGGAAGTGGTTGACGCTGTAGATCGCTTCGTGGCCGCTGCTGTCGGTGGTCCCCATGCTTCCCGTGCAGTCGATACAGAAGAATATCTCGCAAGGGGTCTTCGTGCCTGGAGTGACTATTCTGAACGTGGCGCTGGCGCTGTCGGGGCAGTCGTTGACCGGGGTGTACGTGGCGGTGACGTGCGCCGTGGTTCCCGCTCCGCTGGCCGTTATCGTGGTGATTACCTGGCCCGCCGAATTGGTGTACACTGTGTACTGCTGCTGGTTGCCGGAGTCGTGCGGGCTGAAAGAACCCTGGTCGGTCGTGAGGACCAACTGCGCGTTGGGGACGGGTTCGCTTGGCGAACCGCCCGTCATAAGCGTCGCCGTTACGGTGGCGGAGCCGCCGGACACGATCCAGAACGGAACCACGGTAACCGTTAGTATATCCGGAGGGTTGATAATGACGTTAACGTTGTCGCTCAACGGGATTCCGTGCGGCGAAGCTGAGACCGACAGCACAGTCGTTTCCGTCGTTCCCGTGGAATCCGGGTGGATGTAGACCGTGGCCGTGCCGGCGGAGTTCGTGACGGTCGGTATCGGTCCGTCATTTGGCCCGGTGATGGCGCAGGCGGCGCTGTTGGTCAACGAAAACGTTATCGGCAGGTTGGCGATAGGGCCGTTGCAAGCTGTGACAGTCGCGGTTACGGGAACAACCTGGCACTCCGTAATGATTATCGCCGCGGTGTCGACCGACAGGGTCGGCGTGTAATAATCGATCCAGACGTTTTCCGGAGCGGGAACCCAGTCGCGGGCCTCCGCCGACACGTCGTAATACGACTGAGGCCATGGCGTGTTCCGGTCGCTTGTCGCCATGATGCAGGCTGTGGCGCCGGAGTCCGGTATATACGGCATACAAGTTGACCTGGGCCGTGCCTGTGCTGTCGGTAAGCGCCGTGGTCTGGGTCAGACTGGAGCTGTCGGAGAATGTCCCGTAGTCAGTCCAGAACCTGACCTGTTGGTTCGCAATGGGGTTATGATTCGCGTCTACAACGCGGGTCGTTACCGTGGTCGATGCGGGCGGATTACCCCCGCAGGGGTTCAGTTCGTAAGCGCCCACGGTCGGCGGGTAAATCTTGCGCAGCGGGACCAGGTCCAGCTCGTTGCTGCTCGGCGGAGAGACATCCGTGAGGGTGCGGGTCTTGAATCCGCCGCACTCAGCGGATATGGCGTAATGAGCGGAATCGGGAACGTTGTGCCAGAACATGGTTTTCATCCCTTCGTCCGCCAGCCATGTCGGGTTTGGCTGGCAGACGCGCGCTTCTCCGCCCGGACAGGCGGCGGTGCGGTCAGGCTTATCCCGACTGCACCGCCCGCGTCTAGTAGAGCGATTCCTAAATAACAATACTGGCGATGGTCTGTCATGCTGAACTCGATTCAGCGTCCCCTTCGCACAAAGCGAGATCCTGAATCAAGTTCAGGATGACATAGTAATTAGGAATCGCTCTACTAGTGGCAACCCAGCACTGCCGCCACAGTCTTGATTCCTATTGCGGCGGGATATATGCCAGGCTGTAGCCTACGTAATCCCAGTAGCTGTCCAGCGTCCCTCCGGGCAACGGATATGAGCCGAACGCCATTCCTGATTGGCAGGTCATAGTCGCCGTGCCGGAGAACACCTGATTGCCGTCAAGCCAGACCTGATACGTGTTATCAGCCTGCAAGGCTATCCTGATGACGTGGAATGAGGTCATATCCACGCTCTGGGCGGAGCTATCGACCGTGATGTGGTTCGTATACACGCCCAGGGATACGTGACCCGAGTTATTCTCGACCTGGATTAGCGCTGGTGGAGTGCTGGGTGCGGCTCCGGTCCCGGAATCTACCATAACGCATGTCTCCAGAGTGATCGGCGTCCCGCCGCCTAAAGCCCAATCTCTGGAGAAATAGACTGCCGTGGTCGTATCCTGGGTAGCCAAATGGAGAACCCCGTCTTGCACGGAACTGTTCGAGAGGCTCCCCGCGCTGCACCAGCTTTCTGATCCCAGCGAGGGGTCGTTTGGCATGACGCTGCTGTCGTAATAGACATCCCAGGCAAAAGCCGACGCGCATAGCAACGCCGTGAACGCCGCCGTAAAGGGCAGTATGCTTAATAGCCGTCTCATCTCGTAATGCTCCTTTCCACCCGCCTGATAGTCAAGCCAGCCAAGCAGAAGAGAGAGCTTCCCAATGCCAGGAGTGAAGAAGGCTCAGGAATCACGGTTGCAGTGAACTGAAGCTCATAGCCGGTGGTGCCGTCAGTCGTATCATATGTAGGAAAAACCCAGCCGCTGGACTGCCCTTCTAGAACCGTAGATGTGCCCACGGGCACTGGGGTCCATATTACTGGACCAGTCGGACCTAGTGGGGCGCGCATGTACGTGAGAGTGAACTGCATGGAAGAAGGCACCTCCCAGCCCCATGCAAGTGGCAGGAAGCCGTCTGGATTGCCGTTAACTGTCGGGTTGCCCCACATGTAAAACGTCCAGGTTTTCGATTGCCCGACCGTGAGAGGCAGTGTCGAACGCAAATCCGTGGAATAGAATCCGGTAGGACCAGACCAGCCATCGGCCTCATTATGGTACGTGCCGACATAATAGTCGGTTGGGTTACTCGTCATAAGCACATCACTTGAGTCGAAGCCGTCCGATGAGGAGGACGCAGTTCCGAAGTAGGCTGTGCCGAAATTATACTGCCAGTCGGAGTCGCTGGCGTGTGCAGTGCAGCACACAGCCAGTACTCCCAGGGCGAATAGGCAGGTCTCCATCATCCCAATTGCTCCGCTTTTCATGTCCCAGTCTCCTTTCTAGTTCGCCGGCCAATTGGCCGTTATTTGTGCCTTGAGCTTGTCGAAAGTATACATCGTGCTTAGGTCTGAATCATTGACCTTCACCGTGTCGAAATTCCCGCTGACGTCGAGACCGGTGTACACCTGTTGAAGGGTCGTGTACTGACTGTTGTATTCCTCCACGCGCGGGTTGCCGCCCACATCATACAGGGAAATGTAGACCTTGCACCCCGAGTTTTGTAGATCGGCAATCACACCTGTCGACCCTAACACCTGCTTGCTAGACCCGCCGAACGACTCTTGTGGACCCGTATAGCACACTGTCTGATCGTTGAGGAAGTGAAACACGTCGTCCGTAACAAGCACGATGTATCTGTTGGAGTTTCCAGGCGTGGAATGAGCGTTCATATCGGCCGCTGCCGAATCGAGGGCATCAAGCTGCAACTCCGGTTTATCGCCGCCGCCAGGCGAGTAGTTGTCGTTGACCCAATTGTTTATGAATATTCCCGCGCTTGTTATCGCGCCGAGGTCCGTAAGCTCGCTCGATTGGAGATAGTCCGGCGTATACTGGCCGTCGCTGTCGAGGGGACCATTGAATTTCAATCCCCCGAACCTGAAGATCGCGTTTCCAGTCTGGCCCACAGCCACCATGTCGTTTATGAACTTCGCTACGCTGTCTTCCGCCCGGTGACCGCCGGTGTAATTCTGTCCATGCTTCCCGTGCAGTCCATGCAGAAGAATATCTCACAAGGGGTCTTCGTGCCCGGAGTGACGATCCTGAACGTGGCGCCGGCGCTGTCTGGGCAGTCGTTGATCGGGGTGTACGTGGCGGTGACGTGCGCCGTGGTTCCCGCCCCGCTGGCCGTTATCGTGGTGATTACCTGGCCCGCCGAATTGGTGTACGCCGTGTACCTGCTGCTGGTTGCCGGAATCGTGCGGGCTGAAAGATCCTTGATCGGTCGTCAGGACCAACTGCGCGTTGGGGACGGGTTCGCTTGGCGAACCTCCGGTCATAAGCGTCGCCGTCACGGTGGCGGAGCCGCCGGATACGATCCAGAACGGATTGACTGTGACCGTCAGTATATCCGGAGGGTTGATGGTAATGTTAACGTTGTCGCTCAAAAAGATCTCGTGCGGCGAAGCCGAGACCGACAGCACAGTTGTTTCCGTCGTTCCCGTGGAATCCGGGTGGATGTAGACCGTGGCCGTACCGGCGGAGTCAGTCACAGTGGGTATCGGTCCGTCATTTGGCCCGGTGATGGCGCAGGCGGTGGTGTCGCTCAACGAAAACGTGATCGGCAGGTTGGCGAGAGGGCCGTTGCAATCCGTGATAGTCGCGGTTACGGGAACAACCTGGCACTCCGTCATGATTATCGCCGCGGTGTCGACCGACAGGGTCGGCGTGTAAGCAGCGATGTAGATGGAGCCGACTGAGTCGTACAGCCAGTCGCGGGCCTCTGATGCCGCGCTCGCGCTCCGATGCGCTACATGCACCAAAGCTTCTGCTCCCATTTGCTTGTCCTTACCCCTTCCGGCACTTAACCGCCCGCGCGAACGAACGGCATAACCGCCGCAGCCGCGATGGCGCGCAATCCTCTGCGCCGTCGCGCAAGGGCTCCGCTCGCTGGGGAGGCGGTGCGGTCAGACCACCCGACCGCACCGCCCTCGTCTGGTGGCAGCCCAGGGCCCGCCGCCACGTTCCGGATTCCTATTGCGGCGGGATGTATGCCAGGCTGTAACCCACGTAATCCCAGTAGCTGTCCAGCGCGGCTCCGCAAAGGCGGGAGGTTCCGAATAGCATGCCCTTCTTGGGTGCCTCGTACCGTCGAACCTGAGAATACCTGCGTGCCATCAAGCCAGACCTGATAGGTGTTATCGGTCTGCAAGGCTATCCTGATCACGTGGAACGACGTCATGTCCACGCTCTGCGCGGCGCTGTCGCAGGTGATCTGGTCCGTGAGCAGGCCCAGGACAACACATCCGCCCAAATTCCCGACCTCGATTGTCGCCGGCGAGCCGCCCTGTATGGCTCCGGTCCCGGAAGCTATCATAACGCACGTCTCAAGAGTGACTGCCGTTCCGCTGGGCAAAGGCCAGCCGCTCCGGAAGTAGGCGGTCTTACTTATATCCTGGTTTACCAGATGCAGGACACCATCCTGCACCGAACTGGCGGACAGGTTACTCGATGTCCAGGTAAACCATGCCTCCGATCCCAGCGAGGGGTCGTTCGGCATGACGCTGCTATCGTAGTAGACATCCCATGCGAACGCTGCTCCGCACGACGAAGCCGTGCATATCGCCACAAAGAGCAATGTGAATATCGGCAGTCTCATCTCATTATCCTCCTTCTTCGCCCGATGGTCAGGCCGGCCAGACCGAGCAGCGGGCAACCCAGAGCCACGAGCGAGGAAGGCTCCGGAACTGGCTGCCATAGGACCACGTGCAGGTTGCCCGTCGCGTCGTAGGAACTGCCGAAGATAACCCCGGTGTCTGTGATACTCAAAGCGGAACTTGATGCGCCGCCCGGCAAGGTCCCAAGCGCAGTCACGTCGCCGAGCGAGTCCCAGACAACTGCATGGCCTTCGGATCCCTCAGCGAATGAGCTTCCGATTATCAGGCCAGCATCGCTGATTGCATTAGGACCACTAAAGGTGTCGCCAGGCAACCCGGAAAGCAGCAATGGTTGATCGCCCGGCGTCCAAAGCACTGCGTACACGCTGGTCATGTCGGCATTAACGGTCCCGACAACCTGTCCCACATCGTTGAGCGCATACGCGCTACCTTGGGTGTAACCAGGCATCAGGCCGAGATCCGTGACATTTCCCGCCTGGCCCCAGACCACTGCGTCATACACGCCCGACGAATTTGCAGCGATCCCCGCACATTCCCCAAGACTATTAATGCCTATGGCCGCTGCGTTGCCCCCAGAAACGAGTGGGGAGAGAAGAATCGGTGTCCCATTTGCCTGCCACAGGACGGCATGCTGCTGTTGTTGAGGTCCGTATGAGACGCCAACAGCCTGACCGGCGTCATTTAGCGCCTGGGGGCTTGAGCTAGAATCTCCCGTCAGGGGTTTCAGCACCGTTTGGCCACTTGACGACCAAACGGAGGACGACGTGGGAGAATTAAGCAAGATCTGATCGTTATTGTTTACCACGAATGCCCATCCCGCACCAAGATTAACTTGTGTGCCGTCGGCAAGCCTCACGTACGCGAAGTCCTGGCCCGCAGCATTCTGATAAAATCCGGCTGCGTCTCCGCGTTGATTGACGCTGTCCACGTATATCGGGCTACCGCCAGTCACTATGCCCAGATCTGTAATCTTATAGTCGAGAGCCTCTGCCCCTGCGCCGAGGGCGACGAACAGGGTGACGGAAACTACTGTTGTTAAGCGTTTTCGCATGGTTTTTCTCCTTCAAGAGTATTATTGACTTAGAACACCGCTCAGTTTGGGGAACGTGTAGAAGCCGTAACTCGTATCCTCCATCGCCCCATTTACAAAAAGATTTGCGCTCACAAAATCGCCGATTGCGGTGGGATCGTTGCCATCGCTCCCGGCATCGATGTAGACCTTGCAGTTTGCGTTCGTCAGTAGCGTCACTGCCTGAGCAGCGGTGAGGGTCGTAAATGTGCAGTCGCCGTAAGGTCCGTTGTGATCGTTGGGGGTGTGCTGGTTTGAATCTGGATCGTAATTATCACCCCAATAATGGAATCCGGCGTCGGTTGCAAGGGCTATGTATGACCCTGGGATCATTTGCACGGCTTTCGCGAGTGCGTCGAGGTCGTTCTCATTGGTATCACCCCCGCCGTCGGCTCCGCTTGTGTAGGTTAGCCAGGTCGCGACCTTACTACAGTCGGTGGTCGGAGGCAGAATGGCCTCGTCGACATTTGGTGTTTGACCAGGCGTGGCGACATAGTTGCCAAAGTACACCCC
This sequence comes from uncultured bacterium, assembly GCA_963823885.1. Lineage (GTDB taxonomy): Bacteria > Armatimonadota > UBA5829 > UBA5829 > UBA5829 > CAWGNL01. Next base: position 132 of record CAWGNL010000102.1, on the reverse strand, counting down.
ACCCACGATGAGATATTCTCCCTTCAAACTTAGGGCGCTGGCGACGCTGTCTACCATCTGGGTCAGGCCTGCGGTGGCCCTGTTTGTTCCATTCGGTGTCATGCTTCCTGTTCCGTCAAGAACGATCATAAG
>CAWGNL010000101.1:0-78588 GCA_963823885.1 uncultured bacterium | reverse complement strand
AATCCGCCCGAACGGAGAGCGTCCGCCTCAACCCGGCGCCTTCGAGTTCCCGCCGCATAGAGGTGGGTGCTCCCCCATTATCAATTGTCAATTATCAATTTCCCTCGGATTCTATCCGCGCAAGCGATTTCGCCAGCAATATCCGGCAAGCCGGGTCTTTACTTCCTCGCGAGTATGCCTGGCTGAGGCTGAGTGAAGCCTGCAGCGCCTGGCCTTTGCGGAGTTGAGCCCGTCCCCGTTCCAGCAGGATTTGAAGGGATCGAGGGCCGCTATCCGCCGCCCAAGTCCCGTTTTCGAGTAAGCGGCCTTTTTCCTGTGCCAACTTCTTCGCCTGTTCAGCCGCGCGCTGCGCATCCGCTGACTTGGCCAGCGCCACTCGCGCGAAAGCGCGCGCGGACCATTTTGCCGCGCTCTCGCGCGACAAAGCATCCCTGGCCGCATCGCGATCGCGGCGCGCCTGCGCAAGCGCCGTTTCCGCTCGATTCCGCTCCCGGTTTGCGCTGATAGCCAGAATGCCCGCTACAGCCAGGAAGACACCGAAAACCAGCGCGGCCCTCAGCAATCCCTGCACGTAGGCTCTCCGCTGACGACGGATCTCGGCTCCCGGCATGTTCTGCGTCACCCAGCTTCGGTCGAACACTCGGGAGTAGATCCTGTTGCGAATCTCGAGCCAGCCATCGTGGACTCGCACTATTCCGGACAGCCGCAGAACAGCAACCACGGCGCTGGACTCATCGTCTTTTACGTGCTTGCCGCGGATAAACTGCCGGTATGTATCGAGAACATCGGCGACTTCGCCCTCGCACTTCAGGATTCGGTTTTGGACAAATACCAGGTTATCGTCGGTTCCGCGGCCCTTTCGCGAAAGAAAGATATCATCGCATACCTTATCCACCTCAGCCGCGCCTGTCACCGTGCGAGCGGACAGTTCCATGCAGAGCTTCTGCGTTAAGTAAGGATGTCCACCGGTCCAATACAGCACTCTCTTCAAGAGCGCATTGGCGACCTCCGAATCCCGCGCCAGCGCCCGGGCTAATTGCAGGGCCTCTTCATATTTGAAATCACCCAGTTCGATACGGCGACCTATGTTGAACGGAGTGGTCCGAACATCCGCGATCAGGTCTGCCGGAGTTGCAACTCCAATCAGGCAAAAGGTCAGCCGCTCGAAAACCGGGTCGCTGGCCTGCCGGTTGTAGCATTCGCGGATGCCAGCGAAGAACTCGTCCGTGGGAAAAGCGAGGCTTCTAACCTGGTCTATCTCGTCTATGAAGATCGTAACGCGCCCAGCGGTCTTACGCAGCACTACGTCGCGGATGGCGGTCATAAACCGCTGAAGAGGACCAAGGTTGCCCTGATCCGTCCAAAACTGCTCGATTTCGTCTTCCAGGCGCAGTTGCTGCCCCAGTTTGCTCAGCAGGCCATCGTACCATTGCTCGGCGCTGAGGTTCTGGCCGATAGCTGTCAGGTCCAGCACTGCCACCGAGACGCCCGATTCCTTCAGCCGCCTGGCCGTTCTAACCATCAGCGACGACTTGCCCATCTGCCGGGCGGTCAGGACGTAGCAGAACTCACCGGCCAGAAGCTGGGTGAACAGATCGTGGTCGGCTTGGCGCTCCACGTAGGACGGGGCATCAGCGCTGAGCGTACCACCAGATTGATAAAAGCGGGTTTCATTCATTCCGGCAAATACTTTCGCGATAAGGGCAGCTTGCGGACGCGAGGTCATCTTCCCGCAGCCATCCCATCCAGGAGGAGAACAGTTCCTGGTCTATCCGCAAGGCGCCGTCCACGCCCAATACCCCTATCCTGTTCCTGGGATCCTCCAGCGCAACCGTGCATTTCCCGACGGTGCAATCCGGATATATCACAAGCGAATTGGCTTGCGCCGCATAACAGACGGCCGGCTCCGGAATCCGGTAAAGCATATGCTCCGGGACTCTGGAGGTGAGCATGCTTTCGGCCGAACACTTGTCGTCTTCGGACGCAAACCAGGGAAAGCTGTCGTCGTTCGGACCGCCCAGCCTTCCGAGCGCCTTTAGGTGGACCCGGAAGCGCTGATCTCCGCCGAACTCGGCTGCTATCGTGTCGAGCAGTGATGGCAGGTCCTCGCGGTTGCCGGGAAAGAAGTGCACTCGCAGCTTGACCCTGGCTTCGATATCCGAGGCCTGGCGGATGGCCAGCAAGTTGCGCCAGATCGTATCGAATGTGCCACTGGCGCCCTTGGTCCGGCGGGTTAGATCGTGCCGCGGGCCTGTTCCATCCAGCGAAATCTGAAACCCGCGGATGCCCAGCGAGGTGAGCCGGGCGAAGGTGGGCGGATCGAGCAGGAATCCGTTAGTAGTCATGCCCGCCGCGTAGTGGAGTTCGGGGCGCCCGCTGATCGCATCGAGGATGTGATTGGATATGTCCGTGATCACCGGCTGCGCAAGCAGCGGCTCACCGCCAAACCACTCGATGTCGAGCGTGCGAAGGTCGGGCATTCGCGCGGACAGCAGTTGCTTGACGGCGGCAACTTGACTGCTGTTCATCTCCCCCAGCGTGTGGTTCTCGTAGCAGTACGTGCACCGGAAGTTGCATTTTTCAGTTGGGAGCAAGATCAGGTGGAGTCGCCGCGGGTCCAGCGAACCCGCAACGACCCGTTCCCACGCGCGTTCGCAGTCGACACGGTGTTTCAATTGTTCCGACCGATCACGTGACGCGTTACTCCTAATCAGCAACCCGGATTACACTTGTAGTTTATGTCGTCGCTGGAATAGCCGGAGACATCCCCCTCGTTCGCCGAGTTCTCCAATACCTTCTTGACGAACTCGGTGAGTTCTGGATCGTCGATAACGACCTTACCGGAACTGTCAATCCGGACATCCTGTTTCTTGAATGCTACTCTGATAAGTCCTGACATTTTGCGATTACTCCTTTCTTCGCGATAACTCAACCATTGCAATTGAGTATACGCATTGCCCGTTTAGTTGTCAACAGTAACACTCACGGATTGTGAGTACGTGTCACCGCATATGTCATTCCGAGCAAGTGACGGCGACGCTGTCGCCGTTACATTGGAAAGAAACCCACCCCCCGGTGTTTCGGGAATCTTGTTCCCGAAACTGGGGAGTTTCTTAGGAGCGGGTAGCGAGGAATCTCAACGTTGCGCTTGGATTCTTATTCCGGTGCGTGAGGCTCATCCGAAAGGTTGAGATTCCTCACATTCGTTCGGAATGACATGGTGCGAGAAGTTGAACTCATAGACCGTGAACTCTTACTGTCAACACGCCGCGCGGTCGTAAGAGTTCACTCTTTGTGAGAATGGCGACCACCACTATGCGGCGGGAACGACAAGTCGAGATAATCACAAGGCACAAAGCCCTTCGAGTTCCCGCTGCACGCGTGGCGCCTTCTGCCCGCGAGAGAGGGCATGGTCTGCATCTGCCCGACGTGAGTGCTATGCGTGCGGCGGGAACTCGAAGGCGCCGGGATGAAGCGGACGCTCGACTTGTCGTCCCCGCCGCATACGTGGGCTGCACTCGTGAAGAGTGAGCGCTTACGCCTTCACTGTCGCAAGATTCTTCGCTGTGTCGCCGGAATAATCGGGCCGATCCCTGAGTCTGGGCCGGACGCCGGGACCGAATCGGCCTCCTCGGCCAGGGCAAACAGCGCAATGTGCACTGGGGTACCTCGGTCTACCAGGCTCGAACCGTTGATTCGCGTCCCTTTGATGCGGACATCGCGTCCTTCGCCTGGGCTTGCGTAGTCGCTCACCGACACGCCCTTCGCCAGCGCCGAATGCAGGAACTCCCTGGCCTGCCGCGCGGTAACCGCCGCGTGAGACTTGGCGGCGTCTCTGGACGCGATAGCGTCGAGCGCGTAGGATTTCACGAGCTTGGGGAAGAGTTTCTCGCAGGTCTGGTGCTTGTCGAAAATGTCCGCGCCGATGATGACGCCATTAATCGCAAACAGCGCGCCCACCTGGCCGTCAATCGTCCTGAAATGCTTGATGTAGTCGTTGATGTCGCCCTCATATTTTGCGTATGCCTCGTGCATTGGCCCGGACTCGGGGCCTACGGACAAAGCGGCGCGCTTGCCGGCCACTTTATTCCAGATCATGGTCTGGTCCGATTGGGGACCCTCGGACGGACTCGCCGCATAGTTTCTGGTTACGGCTTCATCGTTCGCCTGCCGGGCGCTGGCAAAAAGCTGGGTCCCGCCGGCTTTGAACTGCATCGAGGCGCCGATCCAGCGGTCGTGTTCCACGCAGTTCACCGGCAGGCTCGACGAGTCTGTCTGTCGGGATCATCACGCTGCTGTTCACGATTCGATTCTGCCTGGCGCCTACGATCTCCTCGCCATCCATGACGAACACCGGCTGGCTCGACTTGTTGCGAACGCACACCATATTGACCTCTCCGGACCCCTTTTCGCTTACGATGAGCACGCCCTTGCGCATGGCATCGTCGAACGTCAGGTAGTTGATCCCGCCGATGCTCCCACCGGTGATCGGGAATACGGTCAGCCCGCCAAACTCCTGCCTTTGGCCGACACTCAGACCCTCGATCCTGGACAGCGCCGCGCTCCCCGGATCTTTTTGAGAGACCTTTCCCTTTTCCTGGGCGAAAAGGGGGCACACCGTCCAGCCAAGCTGCGACACCGCGATCGCCGTCAGGACCGATACAATAACAATCCGCCACTTAAACATAGTCGATACCTCCGAAACTAGTGCTTAGTTGCATAATTGATTGATAGAACGCTGTACCGGGTGTTTCGGGAATCTTGTTCCCGAAACTAAGTGCGTATCGGGAACAAGATTCCCGATACACCGGCAAGAATGCTATCAGTTATTTATGCAAGTAGACACTAGAAGTTAGAAATTAGAAGTTGGAAGTTAGAATCCAGACCTCCATCTTCGCTCAACTATTTTGGCTGGATGACGTTCATCTTTTTTGCACTACTCAAGATTTATTCTTGGGGTTTTCTATCGGGGGCCTGGGGTGGGGCACTGGGGGCGGTTTGCTCCGGGGACCGCTTCGCCCCCGCGGTGGTGTTTTGTCCGGACGGCGAGGACTCAGCGGGAGACTCCGTCGAGGAGACTAACTCGGTTCTCTGAAGGTATTCGCGGACAGAGGATGCGACCAGTGCCTGAAGCGCCTGCTCATTCGAGTCTCCACCGGCCACCTCTCGCTGGAAGCGCACTGACACGTCCTTACCGCTTCGCGTGTCTCGCAACCGCAAAGATAGGATTATGGTCGATTTGCGGGTCTGTTGTTGCGTCGCTGCAAACGACCGCGGAGTCTGGCCGACCTCGACCTGTTCCGATACCTCCCAATCGCAGCGTGGAGCAGACGCATTCGAAACGTTTTCCCCGGTGAGGCGAACAACCACGGGGTGGCTGCCGAGCGCCTCGATCTGTTTCTCGATCAGGCCCGCGGCCGCGGAGCTCAGTGAACTACCCCCCTGCCGCAGCGCAACCCGGACCGGTCGGGCGCCGGCGGAGTCCGCCTGTGGCGCCTCGCCGGCCGCCTTAGAAGTCCGCAAAGCAGGACTATTGTCCATCCGGGCCTGGTAGTTGCCGTGCATGCGCCACGCCGAGGAGGCCACCTCGGCAGGTTTGGCGGACACATTGGCCCTATCGAAGGACGCTGCCGGGAAATGCGCGCCGCTCGAAGCCGCCTCCAAAGGCCCTTCCGCCGGCTTCCCCGCCCCGGCGTGACGTTGCGCGGGCCCTTCGGGCCCGGCTTCGGTCGCGGCGCTTCGCTCTGCGGCCGAAGCAACCCGTGCGGGCGGAAGTTCCGCGCTTTCCGCTTTCCGCTTTCCGCTTTCCGCTATTTTCACAGGAGGCGCAGGGTGGGTCGCGATATTCGACGGCGTCTTTGCCTCCTTGAAAACCCCGGATGGCGCCGGCTGCATGGTCCGCACAATCGCAAACACCACCAGGCACGCCAAAGCCAGAGACAACCCCACCGAAACCGAAAAAACCATGGGGCGTCTTGCCGGAACCCTCAGCCAGCCCGCGACAGGATTGGCGCGCCGACCAGCTCCGACAACGCCACGACCGCCTCGCGGCAATCCGAACAATCGGCAATATGCTGGATCGCCTGCCCGCGCTCCATTTGTGAAAGCTTTCTTTCCACGTATGCCGCTTGCTGCTCCGGAGTCAGGTGCCCCTCCGAGGCGCTCAGGTCGAGCGGCCTCAGCCGTTCCTCGGCAGCATTCATGCCATCGAAAACTTGCGTGCATGCGGCGCAGTCGAGCGCGTGGTCGGTGTAGCGCCGCGGCTCCCCGCGTCTGCGCCGAACCCAGTCTTCCAGTATGCGGATCGGACCAGGACACTTCACTTCACTTGCCTCCACTTACTTTGGCGCGCTGGACCTCGCCAATCTTGCAGGGATTATAGTCTTCCAGGAGAAGTCTAATTGTCGGCAGGATCTTTTTTTGCAGGTTGCGGGAGACCGTGGCGACAGACGTTCCCAGCAGGGCGGCGACCTCCGTGCACGTGCGGTGATCGAGCACTACGAGCTTGAGGATGAGCTGCTGCTCGGAAGAGAGTGGCTCAGGACCGACTTGATGTCCTGCGAGAGGATGGCGGACTGCTCGATCTTCGCTGATGATGGATCCGGGATTTCAGGCGGATTTTCTCCATCCAGGCTGACACATTGCTTCTTCCGGTTCTTGATGTCCAGGCAGCGGTTTCGCGCGACGCTGTAAAGGTAGGTGCGAAATGAAGACCGAATCCGAAGACCATCGAACTGGCTCAGGACTTGACGGAAACACTCCTGAACCGCGTCTTCTATTTCCTCCGCGGTCAGTGCCGGCCAGCCCCTGGTCAGCCATCTCGTAAGCCCGGCCCGATGGAATTCGAGAAGCTTGCCGAGGGCGCCGGCATCGCCTCTCTTGGCATCTTGAAAGAGCTGTTCATCAGTTCTGGCGCCGCCCCAGAGCAACGTGCTATCCCTCGAAGTTAGATGTTCTTTTCTGGGTGGCGATTTCCGAATCGCCACCCAGGTGGAATCTCTAGATGGTAAGAGGTTAGACCTGTCAGGTATACCGGTGTTTCGGGATTTGAGGAGCGAGCACGGTCGTTTGCATATGGCACAAGCGTCGCAGTCGCTCCGGAAATCCCGAAACGATCCAGCCTTCGGTTGCATCCGGTTCCGGCCAAGCCGAGTAACATGTCGGAGGTAGGAGGTTAGACCCGTCAGCTATTGCCTTCGGTCTAACCTCTTACCTCTAACTTCTAAACCATCACGGTCTCTCGCTCGTCCTCGATAATGTTAGGGTTTGATGGTCCGCCCCCTTCGCTCTCGATTCCGCCGCGCTTGCTCCACGCGGTGGCGCCGACCAGGCCGCCGACCGCGATAATCACGATCACCGCGCGAACGACGTCCGATATCGGTTGGATTGCAATCGGCGCGAGCAGGATCGCGACGAGGTTCATCACCTTGATCAGCGGGTTTAAGGCGGGGCCGGCTGTATCCTTGAACGGATCACCAACGGTATCGCCGACGACCGCGGCCTTGTGTTCGGGATAACCCTTGCCGCCGAACATCCCGTCTTCGATCTTCTTCTTGGCGTTGTCCCACAGACCGCCGGTATTGGAAAGCGTGACGGCCATAAGCTGTCCCGAGAGAATAGCGCCGGCAAGGAAGCCGCCGAGCGCCGCGGCGCCTTCGAGGACGTAGCCGCCGGGGGTCGGTTTAGCGCCAAAACCCAAACCGAACGCGACCAGTATCGGGGCGCACAAGGCCAGAACGGCCGGGCTCATAAGCTCTTTCTGAGCCGCCGCGGTGGAGATGTTGACGCAGCGCTGATAGTCCGGCTTGCCCTTATCGGAGCCCGAGCGAGGATCGTAATCCATAATCCCAACGATCTCGCGGAACTGCCTGCGGACTTCCTCGACAAGCTGGAACGCCGCGCGGCTGACCGCGTTGATCGCGAACGAACAGAACAGGAACGGGACCGCGCCGCCGATCAGCAGGCCTACGAATACCACCGTCCAGTCGAGGCGGATACCGTTGTCGAGCAGCCGGGCGTCGGCCATAAACGAGCGGAACAATGCGGTCGCGGCGATAACCGCGGTGGCGATCGCCAGCCCCTTGGTAAGGGCCTTGGTGGTGTTGCCGACAGCGTCGAGCTTGGCCACGATCTTGTGGGCGTTGGAGTCTTCGCCGGCATCCTTAAGCGCGCCGGACATCTCGAAGATGCCGTTGGCGTTGTCGGAGATGGGTCCGTATGTATCCATTGCGAGCATAAAGCCCGTGGTGGTAAGCAGCCCCAGGCCCGCCAGAGCAATTCCGTAAGCGGACATCGCCGGCTCGCCCTTGAACAGCAGCATCGCCGCGAGGATCGATAGACAAATCGCGACCACCGACCAAACGCTGGACTCGAGTCCCGAGGCAAATCCGGACAGGATAATCGTGGCTGGGCCGGTCTTTGCGGCCTTGGCGCACTCCGTGACCGGCTTGCAATCGGTAGCCGTATAGTACTCGGTGAGTTTCCCGATTATGAGGGCAAGAATGATACCGCTCAGGTTCGCGGCGGCAAATCTCCACCACTCGAAACCGCGGATCGGCACTGTCCGGCCAAAAACGTGATAGGACAGCGCGAAGAAACCGATTGTCGACAAAATTGCGGACACCCAGAATCCGGTGTTGATCGGCTTCATCGGGTTCATTGCCAGATCGTCGGCGCCTCTGACGGCGTAGATGCCGATGATGGAGGCCGCGACTCCGACCGCTCTGATCAGCAGCGGGTAGACGACCAGCGCGAGGCCGGCGGCGCCCAACTTCAGCGAGGTCGATGCGGCGGCGCCAAGGATGATCGCGGCAACCAGCGTGACTTCGTAAGACTCGAAGACATCCGCGGCCATACCGGCGCAGTCGCCGACGTTGTCACCGACGTTATCGGCGATAGTCGCGGCGTTTCTGGGGTCGTCTTCGGGGATACCCTGCTCCACCTTGCCGACCAGGTCGGCGCCCACATCCGCGGCTTTGGTGTAGATGCCGCCGCCGATCCTCATAAACAGGGCCGCCAGACACCCGCCGAAGCCGAAGCCGATCAATACCTTCATCGACTCGTTGCCGAAGAGGATAAACATCGAGCAGGCGCCCAGGAGGCCAAGCCCGACCGTGGCCATTCCCGACACGCCGCCCGCGCGGAACGCTATATACAAGGCTTTCTTGAAGCTGCCCAAAGCCGCGTTGGCAACGCGCACGTTGGCACGGACAGCCATCATCATGCCGATGAAACCAGCCAGATACGAAGCGGCTACCCCGCAGACGAAGGCAATGGCTACCCCTATGTAAACCGGAATGGCATTGAATATGCGATCCTTGGCTTGAAAGCCTTCGACTCCCCTATACAGGAAGATCAGCCCGATGGCGATGATGATGACGAACCATATCATTGTCGATATCTGTCTTTTCAGGTAGGCCATCGCGCCTTCCTGAACGGCCTCGGAGACGGCAACCATCCCGCGTGAGCCGGGATCTTCCTTGAGGATGGACCTGAACCACATCAGGCCAAAAAACAGACCGATGACCGCGCACACCAGCACGATATAGACCGAGGGCCACATCATCGGGAGACCCTCGAATCGCGGCAGCGAGATCGCTTCGCTTGCGAACGCGGCATTCGGCGCGAGGACGCTCATCGCGCCGGCAACAGCCAACAGGGCAAGCATCTTGGCATATCGGCCAAGTCCACGACCGCGTGAAGCGGCGCCTTCGGCTTCCAGTCGCTCGTAGTGACACTTAAAGTTTCCCCCTTTTAAGGCTAATTATGAGACAAACAAAAGGCCGCGCCTCGCAACTTTGCGCGAGATCAGCGGCGAGGCCACCGCGGCGGACCTCACCCGCGGCCCTGCTGCCGCATTGCAGCCAACAAGATTATATGTGCAGCGCTAGAGCTGTGTCAAGCAGGAGGGGGGCGGTAAGGTTGGTAGGGTTAATAGTATCTTACAACTGAAATCCTATACAAGCTGTACTGAACTTTGATATGTGACCTCGGATTTCAGTTGTAAGATACGTAAGAAGAAACCACCGACCTTCCGAATTACGGAAAGGCCGTATTGATTTTCCGGCGATGGCCTTCTTGGTTGCGGCTACGCCGCTTTAGGGTTGATAGGGCTATAGGGTTAGTAGGGGGCAAGAGGACGACGTTACCTGCAGGGAATGTCCGGCCCTAGCCCCCAGCCCCTAGCCCCTAAATTGTGAGCACTTCGTGTCCGGCGAGGATGTCGTGTATCCGCACCATCGACTGTATCGTGCCCACGGCGATTTTGCTTTCGATGTCGAAATAGTCCACGCAGGTGCGGCAGAGGATGATCCGCACGCCGTCAGCTTGGAGTGCCTTCAGATATTCGATCGACTCCGAGCCGCCGAGCGCGAGGTTCACCCCGCCATTCCAGAGAACGATATACTTTGGCTTGTCATCGCGACCCGCAAGGAGCCTGAGCGTATTTGCCATCAGCATCCGGCCAAGCTCTCTGTTCGGCCCACCGAGTCTGATCGCTGCCGATAAGAACGACTTCTTTCATTTGCGCGCCTCCCCTGAAAATAGAAGTTAGAAGTAAGAAGTAAGAAGTTAGAATCCGGACTCTCAACCCGCAATAGGTCCACGCCCGGTGTTTCGGGATTTGAGGAGCGAGCACGGCGGTTCGGCATACAGCGCAGACGTCGTAATCGCTCCGGAAATCCCGAAACTTCGCGAGGTCATTTTGGATGTTTCGGGATTTTGGCCTAGGCTGGCTCGTCGGATCTGATCAGCCCGAAATCCCGAAACATCGGGGAAGATGTATCCAGGCCCTAAACCATGTCATTTTGAGCGCCCGACCGCGATTTTGCGCGGCAGTTTCCTTAAGAAACCGCCCCGGCATGCCCGTTGTTTCGAGAAACCCTTTTCCACGCCCGGTGTTTCGGGATTTGAGGAGCGAGCACGGCGGTTCGGCATACAGCGCAGACGTCGTAATCGCTCCGGAAATCCCGAAACTTCGCGAGGTCATTTTGGATGTTTCGGGATTTTGGCCTAGGCTGGCTCGTCGGATCTGATCAGCCCGAAATCCCGAAACATCGGGGAAGATGTATCCAGGCCCTAAACCATGTCATTTTGAGCGCCCGACCGCGATTTTGCGCGGCAGTTTCCTTAAGAAACCGCCCCGGCGTGCGCGTTGTTTCGAGAAACCCTTTTCCCGAAACCGGAGAGGTTTCTTAGGAAGAGGCACGACGAAGAATCTGCTTTTGCTTGCCGCGCGAATCCCGCCCGTAAGCTAAAAGCAGATTCTTCGCGGGAGTGCTCAGACATGTTTGCTGCGTCCTTGCCGAAAACAGAACGTCTCCGCCCGCACATGAGTTAGCAAGCCACCGGACTTATTCCTGCCCTTTGCTGAAAAAAAACTTCGCGATTGCTAAAAAACTTTGGTGACTTCGGAGAATCTCATGGAATGATTATAGTGGCACAAACAAACCATCTTTTTCCTCCTTCCCTCGGGCTTCGCGGTGTATACCGACGAAGCCTGTTTTTTTGAGGTCCTCTGGCGGACGTTCTCACGGAACAGCTCAGTTTCATGAGAACGGCAGCTCCCCCTATGCGGCGGGTACGACAAGGCGAGACAACCATTGGCATGAAGCCCTTCGAGTTCCCGCTGCACGCGTGGCGCCTTCTGCCCGCGAGAGAGGAGCGGTCTGCATCCGCCCGGCGCGAGTGCTATGCGTGCAGCCGGAACTCGAAGGCGCCGGGTCGAAGCGGACGCTCTATTTGTCGTTCCCGCCGCAAAGTAAGGGTTGCCCCCTTCAAGGTTAGGGAACGGATCCCTTCCCAACCTTTAGAGTGAGTCCAGTTCCACGGGAATTCGGAACCCGCCAGCCCTGAGTGCCGAGATCAGGCTAGGTGTATCGAAGGGCGGCCTCCTGTAACCGTGCTTCGATATGGCCACGGATCGGCCTACTTGACCGATCAGTGTCTTAAAGACGACTCCGCTATATGGTGCGGTGGCTGCCTGAACTCACCCAACCTTTAACCTTCCCTTCCACTCTTCGTAAAGCTTCTCGAAATCCGCTATCATTTCTTCGACTATCTTCATCCCTCCGCGCCAGAACTCGGGGTCTTTGATGTCGATCCCGACGCGGGCGAGCAGCTCTTGTGGCGAACACGACCCGCCGGCCTTGAGCATATCCAGATATTTAGGCACGAATGCCTCGCCTTCGCGGCGATACATCGAGTACAGCGCCATCACCAGCAGCTCGCCGAACGAATACGCATACACATAAAACGGCGAGCCGATGAAGTGCTCGACATACATCCACCAGTTTCGATGCTCTTCACCCAGCTCCACGGAGTCGGCAAACATGGCCTGGATGTTGCGCTGCCACATATCGCCGATCTCTTCGGTTGTGAGTTCCCCTTTTTCCCGGCGCGCGCGGTGCAGTTCCTGCTCGAAGCGATACATCGCGGCCTGGCGGAAAATGGTGGCGAAGATTTCCTCGATCTTGCTTGCGTAAAGGGCGAGTTTGTCCTCCAGATCGGACTTGGCGACCAGGCTGCCAAAGACCAGGATTTCCCCAAAAGTGCTTGCGAGCTCGGCCACCGGCAGCGCGCTGGAAAAGTTGACATAAGAGTTCGCCCGCGACAGATACGCATGCACCCCGTGGCCAAGCTCATGGCCGAGGGTCATGATATCGTCCTTGCGGTTCAGGTAATTGAGGAAAACGTAAGGGTGCAAGTCGGGGGTGACGTACATACAAAATGCGCCGCCGCGCTTGCCTTTGCGCGGTTCGGCGTCGATCCAACCGCCGGCGAAGAACTTCCCCGCGGCCTCGGATATTGTGCCGGAGAACCGCTCGAACGAGATGAGCACGGTCTCCCGCGCCTCGTCGAAGCCGACCTCTTGCCTGGTCTCGAAGAGCGGAGCGTAGCGATCGTAGTGCATAAGCTTGTCGCAGCCGAGTATCTCGCGCTTCGTGCGATAATAGCGGGCGACCAGGTCGTATCGCTCCACGCAGGTAGACATGACGGTCTCCACGGTTTGGGCGTCCAGCTCGTTGGCGGTATTGCGCGCCTGCTCGGGATAGTCATATCGCCGCAGCCTGTCATCGATGGATTTGTCGAAGACCAGAGTATTGAATATGAATGTCAGCAGCATGCCGTTTCTCACGAGCCCGTCCGTGAACGAAGCCGCGGCGGCCTTTCTGACCTCGCGGTCGGGGTCGCGCATCAGCGCCAGGACCTCGGGCTCGGTGAGGGTCCGTTCCTCGCCGTGGACCGTCAACTTGAACTCGATCGTGGAAACGGACTGCTCGAAGAGCCTTTCGAACGCCCTGCCACCGGTATTGGCCTTTTCCTCGATGATCCTCTCTTCGGGTTCGCTGAGGCGGTGCTCCCGAAACAGCCGGGACGCCTGGATAAAGTGGCGATAGCCCTGCAAAATCGGGTCCGCCGCGAGCCTTTCTATAATTGCCGGGGCCGCGGCCATCAGTTCCAATTCAAAGAAGATCGTCTCCAGTGAGATCGCCGTCTGCCTCTCCTGTACGTGCTGCAGGAAAGCGCCGTTCTCGAACTTGCTGGTATCGGACGAAAAGACGAGCGCGGCGTAGTTCGACGGCTTCGCCAAGTCCTGAGCCAGGTTCTCGTATTCGCGAATTGCCTCAAGAAGCGTGGTCGCGGTAAGCTCGGCGCTGTCGATCTTGCCTCGATATTTGGCCGCGAACTCCCGTGCCCGCGCGAGGCCGTCATTCAGGGACTCTTCGATCCTCGGGTCTTCGATGCCGTGAAAAAGGTCGCTCAGGTCCCAGGCGAGCGTGGTTGTCTCGATCATGGTCTTTCTCCCTTTGAGAATAGCGTTTAGTGGAAAGCGGAGAGCGGAAAGCCCGAAGCCGCGCTTTCAGGCATTATACAGGCATAAGGACATTCAAGCAATGGGACGATGAGCAGATAACTGCTCACGGATCGTGAGTACAACCCACCTATGCGGCGGGAACTCGAAGGCGCCGGGTTGAAGCAGACGCTCGATTTGTCGTTCCCGCCGAATAGTGATGGCTGCCATTCTCACAAAGACTGATCTCTTACATGAGCAGAGGGGCCTGGGACAAGGTGAGGGCGGGCTGGCCGGCGGCGGCGTGCCGGCGGAAGTTCCGGGCCTTCCACTTTCCACCTTCCGCTTTCAGCGATCTCACCTATCGTGGCCGTCATCTCCTCCGTGGCGGTTGCCACCGTGTTGAGGTTGGCGGTCGCCTGCTCCATTCCGGAGGCCACCGAAACGGTATTGACGCTCATTTCATCGGCCGCCGAGGCAACCGTGTTGGACTTGGCCGAGGTTTCGCCGGAGTCGGTGGTCATCTGTTGCGAGATGGCGGAGAGCTCCGTGGAGGCGCTCGCGAGAGTGTCGACTGTCTGAGCCGCATTCTTAATGACGGTCATCAGCGCGGTCTGATCGGTTACTATTTCGATCGCGCCTATGACCTTGCCGCTGCTATCCTTGACCGGGGTGGCGTTTCCGACAATGTGGCTGCCGTAATCATAGGCGTCCTTGGTTTCATTGACCATCTGTTTTCGCAGCGAATCCAGTGCCTTGTTCTCGGCGACCGCGACCGGCAGTTGGCTGCGGCAATAGGCGATGGCCTGCTTGTTCTTGCCGGCGATGCTCAATCTTAGCCGATGGTCCGGCCTTTCCGAACGCCGGACCCAGTTCCCCGGGTTTGCAACCCGCGAGCACACGCTGTCACTTTCACTCTATAGTGGTGAAGCCGACAGCTTCATGCTTGATTCCTCAGAAAATAGCATTTAGCGGAGAGCGCGGAGCCCAGAACTTTCCGCACCGCACAAGTCGTCTCGGTGCGGAGAGAAGCGCTCGCCTGTCCCCTCGTTCGCTTGCTAGGCGGCCTTCAAGAGTTTTCTTGCGCCGGCCAGCAGTTTATCCTTGTCCAGCTTGATCTGATAATCGTCGACACCAACGGCTTTGCCACGCGCCATGTCTTCCGGATCAGCCAGCGTCGTCAGCGCGATCACCGGCAGGTGTGAAAGTCGTGGGTCGGACTTGATGTTTTGTGTGAGGCCGAGGCCGTCCAGATTGGGCATTTCGATGTCGGTTACTACGAGCTTGATCGTGTCCGGGTTCTTCCTCAGATAATCCCATGCCCGCTGGCCGTCTTCGGCGGCGACAACTTCATAGTCGGCCTCTTCCAGGAATTTCTTGACCTGGTTTCGGAAGAAGGCGGAGTCCTCGGCCAATAGCACGCTGACAGCCGACGAGGATCTTGAAGCAGGCGCCGGCGCGGCTGCCTCGACCCACTCAGGATGCGCCGCCCGGACCAAGCCGAAGATATCCACAACCAACGTAGTGCGACCTTCGATGATTGCTGAACCCAGAATATGCCGGTCTGCCTGAGCGCCAACTCGTCGATTGCAACCTCCGCCTCGACTATATCGACCGGCTCCGTCGCGAGCAGGCCTATTTCGTTACCGGACACCTCGAAGATGATCACGACCGGGTCCTCGTCGCCTGCAAGCTCCTCGACGCCGACCGCGTCGCTCAAGGCGACAAGCGGTAGACTGCCTCCCCGGTACCGGACTGTGCGCCGCCCGGCCAGTGTCCGCACTTGCGCGGCCTTCACGCGCTCCACCCGCGCCACGAGGCCCAACGGGACCGCGCAGTGGTCCTGACCGTTGTGGAACAGCAGGAACGCATGCGCCTCGGTCGAATCCGCCACCGCCTCGTCGTCCACCGGCTCTTGTGTTTGCGCGCTTGCGGCCATGGACGCCAGGCCTGCCTTCTCGGCGATCCCGGCGATGTCCAGGATCAGCGCCACCTTCCCGTCTCCCAAAATCGTTGCGCCGGTGTACTCGCGAGAACCCTTCAGATGCCTTCCAAGAGGTTTGACAACGATCTCCACCGTCTCGTGCAGTTCTTCGACCACCAGAGCGTATTTCAGCGCTCCGACGGTCACAACGACGGTGTTGAGAGCGCTCCTCGGGCTGCTGCGCCTCGCGGATTTTGACGCCGCGCCGGAAATCCCCGTGCCGGACTGCTTCGCCCTGGTCAACCTGCGGTCCGCAAGCCTCAGGCGCCTTTCCGGATAACGCTCGCCGTCGGCGCCGACATAAGTGCGCTGAATCCCAAGCACACTGGCAAGGTGCATTATCGGGATCAACTCGCCGCGCACCTTGAGCGCCTCAGCGTCGCCGACGACTTCAATTCTTTCCTTGACCTGGTCGGCCGCCACGGAAATCATTTCTCTGACGTTGACCTGCGGGATGGTGTACTTGTCGCCCTCTATCGACACCAATAGCGAGGGGATGATCGCCAGTGCCGCCTTTGTCACTTTCCGGACGTCGATGCCATTGCCGTCGTCCTTGATTTCTATGACTACCTGACCGGCCTTGTGACAAAAGTTGATGTCCACCGTTCCCCTGGAGGGCTTGCCCAGCCGGACGCGGTCGGCCGGCGCTTCTATACCGTGATCCACCGCATTGCGCACCAGGTGCGTAAGAGGATTGCTCAGGCCTTCGATTATGGTCTTGTCCATCTCGACTTCCTTGCCCGAGACGCGAAGGTCGATTTGTTTGCCCAACTCGCGGGCCATGTCGCGGATCACTCGTGAGAACTTGTTCACCACATTGCCGACAGGCTGCATTCGGGTAAGCATGACGATTTCCTGCAGTTCGGAAGTCACCATGTCGATGCGCTGGCCGCTGGCGTGGATGAGGCGGGTGTCCGTCTTGAGAGATCGACTCGAGAAGTTGGTTCCGGCTCAGGACCAATTCGCCCGCCAGGTTCATCAACGATTCAAGCAGATGAACGCTTACCCGCAGGCTCGTCTCCGACGATGCCGGAACCGCCGAATTGGCTTTGGGGGCCGTTGGGGGCGCAGCGGATGGCTCCTGGGTTTCGACCTGCTCCCGGACCAGTTCGGGAGCCGCTTCACTTTCGAGCTGCGGCGGCTCTTCGGCGGCAGGCGCCTCGCAGCCGGTTTCCGGCTCGACCGGGGGATCTATAGGCTCGCCATCCTCGTCGCTTGTGAACTGCAGTATCTTCTCCTCGTCGATTCCCAAGAATGCGGTGATCTCCGAAGGGGACTTGTCGGTGGCGTATAGGACGAAGAAGGCAAGCAGGTCGGTTTCTATATCGGCAAGATGCTCCCTCGATTCAGCCAGGAATATGTCCAGGAGTTCATCGCTTCCATCACCCATAGTGCGCTCCGAAAATCAAAGGTCCAAAGGATCGAAAGTCGAAATTAGGGTCCGCCGCATAGGTAGTCCCCGAAGGGGGACTTCGTGTCGCTGTAGCCGCGAATTTATTCGCCAGGTCACCGTGCACTTATGGGAAGCGCTCTCCGACTTTGCCAATTTATGACTTTCTGTCTATAGTATTATTAGTGGAGAACCCGGTAATCTTAGGGGTGGACCTCGCGAGGGAAACCTATTGAAGACTCTCAAATGGATCGGCGGAACGGACCTATGAAGAATTGCGCTGCCGTTATGCTATTATCCTTGGTCTTGGCCCCGCCGCTCAGTCGCCGGCACTTCAAGGTATAACCTGCAAAGAGGCGTGAAATGAAAGCAATTGGTATCTGTGGAAGTCCCAGGCGTCGTGGAAACACGGAAATTCTGATACGGCGGGCTCTGGCGAAGCTCGAATCGGCAGGGATCGAGGCCGAGTTCGTCACGCTGGCCGGCAAGACCATCAAAGGGTGCGTCGCGTGCGGCGAGTGTCGCCGGCGGCAGGACAGCAAGTGCGCGATCGAGGACGATGACTTCGACAGCGTCTTCTCCGCGTTGAAAGAAGCTGACGCGATCATCGTCGGCTCGCCGGTCTATTTCGGGTCAGCCACTCCGCAGATGATGGCGCTTCTGGACCGTGCGGGATATGCCTCGCGGTCCAACGGCAACCTTTTCTCACGGAAAGTCGGCGGAGCGATAACGGTTGCGCGGCGAGCCGGACAAAACTTCACCTTCGCCCAGCTTGTTTACTGGTTCCTGATTAACGATATGATCGTGCCCGGGTCGTCGTACTGGAACATCGCATTCGGCCGCGAGGCAGGAGAAGTGTCCAACGACAAGGAAGGACTCGAAACGGTCGATCGATTCGCGGAGAACGTGGCCTGGGTAATGAGCCGGCTGGCCGAGTGAGCGGGGAAACGCGCTGTTTCCAATTTGCGGCGTTCCACCCTCACCCCCGGCCCCTCTCCCGTGAGGGCGAGGGGAGTTCTGGCGCAACGATGCGTCCAGGATTGCGGCGCTGGACTCGGCACTTTGGGCTCCCTCTCCCGGATGGGAGAGGGCTGGGGTGAGGGGGAATCGCTGGAATCGGGCACAATCGCCCACTATGCGGCGGGAACGACAATCCGAGGCAACGTCTGGCATAAGTCCTTCGAGTTCCCGCTGCACGCGTGGCACGTACGCCGGATATGCAGACGGAGCGTCATTTGTTGTTTGTTGTTTCGGGAAACCCTTTTCCCGAAACGCACTATTTCGCGTTTTCGCGATTAGATTTCCAATCGTAAAAATATGCAATTTGTAGACCGGGTTGAAATCTTCGTGAAAGGTGGTAACGGGGGCGATGGCATCGTTGCCTTTCGCCACGAGAAGTTCGTGCCGCGTGGGGGACCTTCGGGCGGCGACGGCGGTCGGGGCGGCAGTGTGATCCTGCGCGCCGATGCCAAGCTTGGCACCCTGGTCGATTTGCGCTATCAGAAACACTATAAGGCCGAGCGGGGAGGGGATGGCGGCCCCAACGACAGGCACGGGCGCAACGGCGAGGACCTGGTTTTGCGCGTTCCGGTCGGCACGATCGTTTATGTGGCCGGCGATGAAAAGCCCGCCGCTGACCTCATAACCGGTGGTCAGGAGTATGTCGCCTCGAAGGGCGGCGGTGGCGGCAGAGGAAATGCGAGCTTTTCGACCTCCACTTTGCAGACCCCCAAGTTCGCCGAAAAGGGCGAGCCGATCGACGAGGTCACAGTGGTCCTCGAACTGAAACTACTGGCGGATGTGGGTCTCATCGGCTACCCGAGCGTTGGAAAATCGACTCTCATATCCAAGATTTCAGCCGCCAAGCCCAAGATAGCGGATTATCCGTTTACTACCCTGGCGCCGAACCTGGGCGTGGTGAAAGTGGCGGATAGCTCGTTTGTGGTGGCGGATATGCCCGGCCTTATCGAGGGGGCGCACGAAGGCGTCGGGCTGGGGCATCAGTTCCTTCGCCACATCGAGAGGACGCGCCTGCTGGTCCACCTGATCGACGTTTCCGGCTACAGCGGGCGCGAGCCGATGCACGATTTCGATGCCATTAACGACGAACTCAGGGCCCACAGCGAGAAGCTCTCCGGTCTCGGCCAGATAGTCGCGCTCAACAAGATAGATGTGCCTGGGGCCAGGGAGATCGCCGATCGGCTCGAGGTCGAACTCGAGGGCCGCGGGCTGGAAGTCTTCGAAATATCGGCGCTGGCAGGCGATGGCATCCAGCCTCTTTTGTACAGGGTCGCGGCTTTGCTCGAAGAGCTTCCCCGCGAGGAAGTCGCCGTGGAGAAAGCGGTGCGCTTCACGGTCGAGCCGGCCCCGGACTCGTGGGAAGCGCGAAAGACCGGCGACGGGGAGTTTGTCGTCGAGGGCCGGCCCGTCGAGGTCATGGTAATGCGCACCGATGTGAATAACGAATATGCCTTGCGCCGGCTGCATCGCCAACTGGAGAGAACGGGAGTAATAAAGAGCCTGCGTGACTTAGGGGCAAAGCACGGCGACGTCGTTCGCATTCACGGCATGGAGTTCGAGTTTTCTGATGAAGGATACTAGCAGATCAGTCAAGCCGGTGTATCGGGAATCTTGTTCCCGATACGCACTTAAGCACGGCGACGTCGTTGCCGGTGTATCGGGAATCTTGTTCCCGATACGCACTTAGTTGCCGGTGTATCGGGAATCTTGTTCCCGATACGCACTTAGTTTCGGGAACAAGATTCCCGAAACACCCGGTAAGCACGGCGACGTCGTTCGCATTCACGGCATGGAGTTCGAGTTTTCTGATGAAGGATACTAGCAGATCAGTCAATCGAATAGTCGTCAAGGTGGGCACGAGCAGCCTCGTGGGCGACTCCGGTGCACTCGACCGCGCGAAGGTGGCGGGGCTGGTGGGGCAGCTCGCCGAGGTCAAGAACCGGGGAAAGGGCGTGATCCTGGTTTCGTCGGGCGCTATCAGGGCCGGAATGGAACGGCTGGGTCTAGCGAAGCGTCCCCGAAACATCCCCGATCTGCAGGCCAGCGCGGCCATCGGGCAGAGTTCGCTGATGAGCCTTTACGCGGAAGCGTTTTCGCGGCACGGAGTTATCCCCGCGCAGGTGCTCCTCACCCGCGACGACGTAAACGACCGCGTAAGGTATCTAAACGCCCGCAATACCCTCCGCACGCTGCTCCGGTTCGGCACGGTGCCCATAGTCAACGAAAACGACACCGTGGCGACCGAGGAGATCAAGTTTGGAGAGAATGACACCCTGGCCGCGCTTGTGGCCGCGTGCGTCGACGCCGATGTGCTGTTGAACCTCTCCGATGTGGACGGCTTGTACGATTCGGACCCCAGGCTCGGCGGTCCATGCGCGCTGCTCCAGCGGGTGGAATCGATTACCCCGGATATCGAAGCGCTTGCCGGCGGCGTGGGCACGAGCGGCAGCGGTGGAATGAAGAGCAAGATCGAAGCCGCCAAGATCGCCGTCAATTCCGGCGTGCGCGTGGTGATAGCGGGCGCGGCGCGGCCCAACGTGATCGTGGATGTCGTGGCGGGAAAGCCTGCCGGCACGCTGTTTCTTGCGAGCCTCAACGGGCTGAGCCACTGGAAGCGGTGGCTGGCGTTCGGCGGCCAGGTGAAAGGCAGCGTGACGGTGAACGAGGGCGCGAAGAAGTCGCTTATCGGCAGGGGAACGAGCCTGCTTGCGGCGGGAATCACCGGCTGCGAGGGCGGCTTCGACGTGGGCGACCTGGTATCGGTGGTCGATGAAGATTCATGCCGGATCGCCAGGGGCCTCACGAATTATGCCGCCTCGGAAATCCAGCTTATCAGAGGAAAGCGGTCGAGCGAAATACCCAAGATTCTCGGGCGCAAGGATTACGACGAGGTGATTCATAGGGATAACATGGTGCTGGGAGTTTAGGCGCTTAGCGCCCTCCTAGAAACAATTTGTTGTCGCTAAGGCGGATTCGACGGCGCACCGCTTTTGGGTTTTCCGCTTTATGGTTGTTAAGGGATGGCGGATGAGCTATACCTGCTTTGCCTGGGCGGAGGGTAGGGCAACGCTGGGGAGCTCTCCCGAGCCGACTCAGGTGTTGTTCAAGGGATGGGGGTGGAAATCTCCGCCCCCTCCAAATCATCCCTTAACAACCGAAAAGCGAAAAACCCGACCGCCTGCCTTGGTCAACTGCCACCGTAAGGTGGCCACTTTTCCCCAGCGAAGTCTGGGGAAAAGCGTAGTCTCTTACCTCTTACGTCTAACCTCTAATTGCGGTATAATGGTGCTGGCCCTTTGAGGGCGGACACGGCGGTCCACCCCTACGGGCCGTTGTGGAGTCGGAAGTGAGCGAAGTAGAACTCAAATGCAAGCAGGCGAAGGCCGCGGCGCGCGAGATGGCCGTGCTGGGAACCAGCGTGAAGGACAAAGCCCTGCTTGCGATGGCGGATGCATTCGAGGCGAATAAGGCCGCCATTTTTGAAGCTAATAAAAGGGACCTCGCCGCGGCCCAAGCCGCCGGCCTGAGCGGGGCCATGCTAAAGCGCCTGGAGCTTACCGATAAAAAGATCGCCCAGATGGCTGATGGCGTGCGGCAGATAGCGGGCCTGCGCGATCCCGTTGGCGAGACCATCGAGGGCTATATCCGGCCCAACGGGATGGAAGTCCGCAAGGTCAGGGTGCCGATCGGTGTGATCGGCATTATTTATGAGTCCCGGCCCAACGTCACCGCCGATGCCGCCGCGCTGTGCCTGAAAGCCGGCAATGCGGTCATATTGCGCGGCGGGTCCGAGGCGATAAACTCGAACCTCGCGATCGCGCGGCTTATCCGCGAGGCTGCTTCGTGCGCGGGCGTGCCCGAAGGAGCGGTGCAAATCATCGAGACCACCGACCGCGCTGCGGCGCGCGAGCTCATGAATATGAAAGCCTACATCGACTGCCTGATCCCGCGCGGGGGCAAGGGCCTCATTCGGACGGTGGTCGAGAACTCGACGATCCCGGTAATCGAGCACGGCGACGGCAACTGTCACGTCTACGTCGACACTAAAGCGGACCCGAGAATGGCCGGGGAGATCGCATTCAATGCGAAAGTACAGAACCCCAGCGTGTGTAATGCCGCGGAAACTTTGCTGGTGAGCGAACAAATTGCCGCTGACTTTCTTCCAAATATATGTAAGCGCCTGGCCGACGCCGGTGTCGAGATTCGCGGCTGCGAGAAAACGCGCGCCATCGTGCCGGGCCTGACGGAGGCGACCGAGGAAGACTGGGAAACCGAATACCTGGACCTGATCCTGGCGGTCAAGGTGGTCTCCGGAGTGGGGGAGGCGATAGCGCACATCGCCAAATACGGCAGCGGCCACTCGGAGGCGATTGTCACCGAAGATTACAGCGCGGCCGTCCGTTTTAGCAAGGAAGTGGATGCCGCCGCGGTGTTCGTGAATGTGTCGACTCGCTTCACCGATGGGTACGAATTTGGTAAGGGAGCCGAGATGGGCATCAGGACCCAGAAACTCCACGCTCGCGGGCCGATGGGGCTGGAAGAGATAACTACCTACAAGTACGTGGTTACGGGCAGCGGGCAGCTCGAGGGGATAATGGAAGTGCGAAAGCCCAGCGTGACTGTTTCGGGATTTCCGGAGCGAATACGACGTTTGCGCCGCATGCCAAACGACTGTGCTCGCTCCTCAAATCCCGAAACACCCGGGCGCACACGAAGCATCGGATTGATGGGGGGCACGTTCGACCCCATTCACTATGGCCATCTGATACTTGCCGAACAGGCGTGGGAGCAGTTGGGCCTGGAACGGGTGATTTTCGTGACGGCGGCGGACCCGCCCCACAAGTCGGGACAGCCGATCGCCGACGCTCGATTGCGCCACGAGATGGTCCGTATGGCCGTGGAAGGCAACGCTCACTTCGAGGCATCCACGCTGGAGCTTGACCGCGGCGGCGTGTCGTATACAATAGATACTGTAAGGCAAATAATTGCGGATTATGGCGAGGGAACTCGCGTCTATCTATTGATGGGCGAGGACGAGGCCGCGAACCTTATGTCCTGGCGCGAGCCTCACGCTTTGGCGGAGATGGCAATCATAGTCGCCGCAAGCAGGCCGTGTTCGGATGCGCTCCCGGCGGTGCCCGAAGACTTTGCCGGGCGAATTGTCAGGCTTCGGATGCCCGCGGTGGACATTTCGTCGACCGAATTGCGCGAGCGGGTGCGGTCCGGAAAGTCGATAAGGTATCTGATACCGGAATGCGTTGAAGAGTTTATTAGGGAAAAGGGATTGTACCGGAACGGTAAGCACGAATTTCTAAATTTTGGGTGTTTGGGTGTTTGGGTGTTTCGGGAATCTTGTTCCCGAAACTAATCACGTATCGGGAACAAGATTCCCGATACACCGGCAAATTCTCCGGCGCTCGGCTTGGACAGAAGGGTAAACTGATGAAAGGTACGTCCTGGATAGCCGTAATTGGGTATTTCGGGAATCTTGTTCCCGAAACTAATCACGTATCGGGAACAAGATTCCCGATACACCGGCAGGTAAACTGATGAAAGGTACGTCCTGGATAGCCGTAATTTGGGTGTTTCGGGAATCTTGTTCCCGAAACTAATCACGTATCGGGAACAAGATTCCCGATACACCGGCAAATTCTCCGGCGCTCGGCTTGGACAGAAGGGTAAACTGATGAAAGGTACGTCCTGGATAGCCGTAATTGGGTATTTTGGGTATTTCGGGAATCTTGTTCCCGAAACTAATCACGTATCGGGAACAAGATTCCCGATACACCGGCAAAGGTATCTGATACCGGAATGCGTTGAAGAGTTTTTCGGGTGTTTCGGGAAATCTTGTTCCCGAAACTAATCACGTATCGGGAACAAGATTCCCGATACACCGGCAAATTCTCCGGCGCTCGGCTTGGACAGAAGGGTAAACTGATGAAAGGTACGTCCTGGATAGCCGTAATTGGGTATTTCGGGAATCTTGTTCCCGAAACTAATCACGTATCGGGAACAAGATTCCCGATACACCGGCAAATTCTCCGGCGCTCGGCTTGGACAGAAAGGTAAACTGATGAAAGGGTACGTCCTGGATAGCCGTAATTGGGTATTTCGGGAATCTTGTCCCCGAAACTAATCACGTATCGGGAACAAGATTCCCGTTACACCGGCAAATTCTCCGGCGCTCGGCTTGGACAGAAAGGTAAACTGATGAAAGGTAAGTCCTGGATAGCCGTAATTGGGTATTTCGGGAATCTTGTTCCCGAAACTAATCACGTATCGGGAACAAGATTCCCGGTACACCGGCAAATTCTCCGGCGCTCGGCTTGGACAGAAAGGTAAACTGATGAAAGGTACGTCCTGGATAGCCGTAATTGGGTATTTCGGGAATCTTGTTCCCGAAACTAATCACGTATCGGGAACAAGATTCCCGATACACCGGCAGGTAAACTGATGAAAGGTACGTCCTGGATAGCCGTAATTTGGGTGTTTCGGGAATCTTGTTCCCGAAACTAATCACGTATCGGGAACAAGATTCCCGATACACCGGCAATTTCTCCGGCGCTCGGCTTGGACAGAAGGGTAAACTGATGAAAGGTAATGTCCTGGATAGCCGTAATTGGGTATTTCGGGAATCTTGTTCCCGAAACTAATCACGTATCGGGAACAAGATTCCCGATACACCGGCAAATTCTCCGGCGCTCGGCTTGGACAGAAAGGTAAACTGATGAAAGGTACGTCCTGGATAGCCGTAATTGGGTATTTCGGGAATCTGTCCCCGAAACTAATCACGTATCGGGAACAAGATTCCCGGTACCTCGGCAATTCTCCGGCGCTCGGCTTGGACAGAAAGGTAAACTGATGAAAGGTACGTCCTGGATAGCCGTAATTCTGGTGATTCTGCTTGGCTCGGCGGTAGGCATTGCGGGCGGGACTTTTCTTGCCGTGATGCTGCCTTCCATGACCAGCTTGCACACCGGCTGGGGCGGGTTGTTCGCCGCGCCGTTCCAAGGCAAGGGAAGATACGTCAGAATCCTGATGGTTGGCGAGGACAACTCCGCGGGGGCTAAGCATGGCGGACACGGCCTTTCGGACAGCCTCGTGTTGTTCGGGATAGACACGCAGACCAGGGAGGTGCGAGCTATTTCCATCCCCCGCGACACCCGGGTAGAGATACCCGGTCACGGGACGCACAAAATCAACGCGGCAAACGCCATCGGCGGCCCGAAGCTTGCGGAGCAGGTAGTGCAGGACCTGGTGGGCGTGCCCATCGACTATTATGTCGATATGACGTGCTCCGGCCTGAGGGGCATGGTGGACCTGGTCGGCGGCGTATATATTGTGGTCGACGAAGATATGCGCTACTCGGACCGCCATCAGGACCTGTACATAAATCGCATGCCGGCCCCCAAAAGCAGCTCCTGAACGGAGTTCAGGCCGAAGGTTACGTGCGGTTCCGGCACGATCCGGCATCGGCGACAGCGGGTTCAGGATGGTGGGTGGCAAGAAAGTGCCCGCGGGCCGGACCATTCGCCAGCAGTATTCATGCGGGCCTTGGCAAACCGCGTGCTGAGCATGCCGACAAAGCGAGAACGGATGCAGGTGCTCGCAACGGCCTACGATTGCAAATACCTATACTCCGACATGCAAATGTCCGACTGGGCGGGAATGGCGGATTATTTCAAGGATATCAAGCCGGAGCAGATAGCGATGGTCTTGCTTCCCGGCGGCTCCGGCAGAAAGAACGACGCCAGCTACTGGCTTCCCGACTATGAGCAGATAGCTCAGGTGGCCAATACTTATCTGCTTTTCCAGGGCAGCGTCGGAGGGGACTCCGCCAAGGTGGAAGTCCTGAACGGCAGCGGGGTTGTCGGGATGGCCAATAAGGTCGCGGACCAGCTCAAGAAGGCCGGCTTCGAGGTCACGCGCACCAGCAACGCGCCGAACTTCAAATATGACCAAAGCTGCATCATCACGCACAAGGGCAAGACGGAGCCCGTGCAGCGGATAGCCAAGCTTCTCAAGTGCGACGATATCAGGGAAGACGTCCCGCACGCGCCAGGCGCAGCCGACGTGACGGTGATCGTGGGCAGAAACTATAGCGAATAGCAGCATTGGGTGTTAGTATCTTACAACTGAAATCCTATACAAGCTGTACTGAACTTCAAAGGCCACCCCGGATTTCAGTTGTAAGATACTACGCTTTTCTCCAGACTTCGCTGGGGAAAAGTGGCCACCTTACGGTGGCAGTTGACCAAGGCAGGCGGTCGGGTTTTTCGCTTTTCGGTTGTTAAGGGATGATTTGGAGGGGGCGGAGATTTCCACCCCCATCCCTTGAACAACACCTGAGTCGGCTCGGGAGAGCTCCCCAGCGTTGCCCTACCCTCCGCCCAGGCAAAGCAAGTATAGCTCATCGGCCATCCCTTAACAACCATAAAGCGGAAAACCCAAAGGCGGTGCGCCGTCGAATCCGCCTTAGCGACAACAAATTGTTTCTGGGAGGGCGCTCGAGCTCCTAAGAGGAAACCACCGACCTTCCGAATTGCGCAAAGGCTGTATTGATTTTCCGGCGATAGCCCTTTTGGTTGCGGCTGCGCCGCTTTAGGAAGGGGGGCGGTCCCTTCCAACACCCAGCACCTAACACCTGTTTTACCGGGAGTAAAGTATAGAAACTGAATCGAAGCTCGAAATAATACGCAATATCCTCGTGGAAAAGAAGGCGCCTCGATGTTGATGTCATCGACCTTCGAGGCCGCACGCTGATTGCGGACTACTTCGTGATCGCCAGCGGTACATCCAACACGCACATCAAGGCTCTCGCGGACGCCCTGCTGCTGGATGGAAAGAAAGAGGGCTTGCGCAAGGACCATGCCGAAGGGTACGCGCAGGCCCGGTGGGTGCTGGTGGACTACGGCGATGTCGTGGTACACATATTCGATCCCCAGGAGCGCGAGTACTGACGATATCGAGTCTCTTTGGACAGAAACCGCGGAGAGACTGGGGGCTAGGGGCTAGCCCCTAAGACTGCTATGGACATTCGCGAACAAGCTGAGTTTGACAGATTGATGACCGCGGCGCGCGTCAACCGGATGCGTGGTGATTATGTCGAGGCCACCCGTGCCATTCGCCAGGTCCTCGATATCGCGCCGGACGATCTCGATGCCCATGAGTTTGCCGCGGATATGCTCTTCGCCAACGGCAAGCTGGAGGCGGCCGCCGAAGAGTACAAGAGAATTTACACCGAGGACCCCACGCGAACCTCAGCCGAAGAGAAGTTCGCCAAGGCCACGCTCCAGATAGCGGAGGGCGTGCGTCAACAGGCTCTCTTGAGGGAAATGCTGGAGAATCCGGGTAAGCGCGCATCCACTCCCGAACGAAACCCCGTCGTGGCCGCGCTTCTTTCGGTGGCTCCCGGTTTCGGGGCATGTTTACTGCGGGCAGTTGGTCAAGGGGATTTGGATGTTCGTGGGATGCCTGGTCTGCTGGCTGATGTTTTACATTTTCTGCCCGGATGTCACGGCCTACCCGATGGGCCAGCGTCCGTTCGTTTTTCTTCGAGAGATGAACGCCCCCGCCATCATCTTCGGCTGCGCCTCCGTGTTCATTCAGATCTATGCGTTCGTCGACGCGCCCGTGCTGGCGGGCAAGATCGGGGAGAAGCAGAAGATCAAGCGCCAGACCGAGCCGGAGTAGACGAGTAGCGCCACTGAGAACGTGTAAAGAAATATGAGGGCTCCGCCCTCATACTCCCGGCAAGGGCTCTGCCCCTGCACCCCGCAAGGAAACAGGTGTTTCCTTGACCTTCCCGGTTTTTGCTTCTACCCGTAGGAGTTTTCCTCTACGTCCCCCGGGAGTCAGCCTCTGACCGAAGACCACCCCACCGCGGGGGGACATAGAGGAAAACTCCCAAAAATAAGAACAAAAGAGTCGGGGGTCCAGGGGCCACTGGCTCCTGGTGGAGTCCAGAGGCGAAGCCTTTGGTGGGGTCTGGGGTGAAACCCCATTATCTTTACACGCTCTGAGCAAGCTCCTGATTTGCAACGCGACGGAAGGGACCTAATCGCGAAAGCGCGAAATAAGGAAAACGCGAAAAACACATGTGTAGGTAAGTGCTCACTGTTCGTGAGTACAACCCACCTATGCGCCGGAACGACAAGCCCACTGTGCGGCGGGAACGACAGTTCGAGGCAATGCCTGGGATGAGTCCTTCGAGTTCCCGCTGCACGCATGGCGCCTTCCGCCGCGAGAGTTACCTGGGTTGCGACTTCCGAATCACCGCCCACCATCTGGCCGGATTTCCGAAGCGGGCCGGGCGTGCTGCTGGTTTGGCGCCCGGCAGTTGGAAATCCTGTGCAAATTGCACGGCGTGCCGAATTTGGCGGATCCGGTCAGCGGCTGCGATGCTTGCCCTTAAGGTGCTCGACGGTACTGCGGAACAAGCCCAGCGCGAACATCGCGTCGGTTTCCTTTAGGCCCTCCAGCCCCACCAGGATACTTTTCCCCTCGTCCAGCCACTTGCCGCCGGTATCTTCCTCCAGCAGCTTATGAACCGGAACTTCCAGCGCCCGCGCCAGGCGCACTAGAGTCCTCATCGAGGGTGTCTTCTCTCCGATCTCTATTTGTGCAAGAAAGTTGACGCTCAGGCCGGCGAGTTCAGCCAGTCTCTCCTGGGAAAGTCCCAGGATGCTCCTGCGTTCCTTTATTCGCCTGGCGAGGTTCGCCAGAGCGGGTCTTATCTCCGAGTGCGGTCGGCTCATTACACCAGAGTCTACACATCGATAGCGAATGCGGCAATAATCCATCGGCATAACAAGCCATTGACTATTGGCAAAACCGCGGGTATAATGCAGGCAGGCTGATTGTCGATGGCGGCGCTTACCCCCAGCCGACCCGCGGCAAATGACGCCGGCTCTGAGCTAAGTTTTGTTGCGGCCACGCCGCGTTAGGGAGGTAATCATGTCAACGCTGAAAAAGATTGAGGCTAGTCGACGAAACGGCGGATTATCGATTGGGCCGATAACCCAAACTGGAAAACAAATAGCGGCCAGGAACTCTCTTAAGCACGGGATTCTGTCATCCCAGGCCGTTCTCGAAACTGAAGACAGCGTGGAGTTTGCCCGCATGGAACAGCGGATGCGCGCAAGCCTGCATCCTGTGGGAGAGAGTGAAGAGATGTTCGCGGAGACTATTATCACCTCGAGATGGCGGCTTCGCAGGATTCGTGCCGTCGAAAAAGGCACGTTTGAAGCGGGACTCCGCGATCCCTGACCGGAGGCGGCGATGTGGGGATGGTTTTCCTCGCGGACAGCGATGGCCCGAATTCGTTTAGCAAGCTCTCCAGGTATGAGACGACAATCTATCGGGCAATGTACAAGGCATGGCATGAGCTTCAGCGCTTGCAGGCAGCGCGCGGGGGGGAGGCGGTGCCTCCTCCGATGGTCTTGGACGTGCAGGTGTCCTCCGATGTGGAGGAGCGATGATCCGGGGGATCCCGCCGACCGGTGGCATTTATCGTTTTTACGAAACGAACCCAAGCCACGACGGATGGAAATGATTTTACGAAACGAACCCAAGACGCGACTGCCGGCGGAGCGTTAGGTCGAGCGGCTGCGGCAACCCGCGCGGGTGATACGAATTTAAGGAGGTGATATACGAGATAACGGACGTTTTGGCATGACATATGCAGTGATCTTTAGAAGGAGCAAGACAATGAGAAAGACATCCTACAACACCAACACAACAATAGGAGGGAAAACAAGATGAAAAAAGTAATGTGCGTTCTGCTGGCGGCCATCGCGATGATCGGCCTCCAGGCAGCAGCGAACTCGGCCACGCTGCAGGCCGGGTGGTATGTGAACATAGGCGGAGTCGAGGCCGAGTGCTATGAGAACGGCCAACTGACGCTCTACGACGGCAACTTCACTGGCGCGACAGGACAGGTTGGGCCGTTCCTCGTATCGGATGGGGGCGGCTATTACAGCGACATTGAGCGCTACGTCACGGTGCCCGCCACAGTGCAGGCAGGGCCCGCCGACAGCCTTACCCTCCCCCTCGCGACGACTGCGGGTCTGACGAACGCCCTCATCGAGTTCGGGTGGGGAAGCAGCTACGATGCTTCACAGATGCAATTGAGCTTGTGGAAGCAGCCCTACGGGAGCGGCCCGGCCTGCATCTGGTCGCAGACTCAGAGCGGAAGTCAGGGAGCGGACACCGCCGTGCTCGATCCCCTGACTTCCTCCAATTATTACTTTGAAGTCACCGTCGTGCCCGAACCCTCCGGCTTCTGGGGGATGCTTGTGGGACTTTGCGCTGCGGGCTTCTGCATGGCCAGCGGCACGACTTACGCAGACACAACACTACAGGCAAGAGGAGAGAAACTAAGATGAAAAAAGTAATGTGCATTTTGCTGGCGGCCATGCCGATGATCGGCCTCCAGGCAGCAGCGAACTCGGCCACGCTGCAGGCCGGGTGGTATGTGAACATATACGGGGCGGAACTGTCGTTTCTCGACGGACCGGCGCTCATCGACGGCCAGTTCTCCACGCCTCCGGGCACGTACAGTCCGTTCCAAGTGACCGACCCCGGATCAATCAAGAACTACTCGCGATTTGTTACCGTCCCCAGCACCACTGCAGCAAGCAGCGCGGACAGCTTGGCCCTGCCGTTTACGTTCGGCGGTGGGTTCACCAACGCTGTCATGCAGGTTAGCTGGCAGACAGACTACGACCCCTCTCAGATGTACCTGAGCCTGTGGAGCGCTCCGTCAGGAAGCGGACCCGTATGCATCTGGTCGCAAATGCAGAGCGGGGCGCAGGCGGGCGACCCGAACATCTTCCAATCGCTCGTCAGCCCTGATTACTACTTTCTGGTCACTGTGGTCCCGGAGCCGTCGAGCATGGCCGCCCTCATTGTGGGACTTTGCGCTGCGGGCTTCTGCATGGCCAGCGGCACGACTTACGCAGACACAACACTACAGGCAAGAGGAGAGAAACTAAGATGAAAAAAGTAATGTGCATTTTGCTGGCGGCCATGCCGATGATCGGCCTCCAGACAGCAGCAAACTCGGCCACGCTACAGGCCGGGTGGTACGTCGACATATTCGGAGTCCAACTGTCGTTCCTCAACGGACCGGACATCCTCGACGGTCACTTCACCTCGCTCGTGGGCACGTACGGCCCGTTCCAAGTAACGGACCCCACCTCGCCTGACAACGAAGCGCGGATAGTGACGGTCCCCAGCACCACTGCAGCAAGCAGCGCGGACAGCTTGGCCCTGCCGTTTACGTTCGGCGGTGGGTTCACCAACGCCGTGATGAGCTTCGCCTGCTACACAGACTACGACCCGTCGCAGATGCACGCGAGCCTCTGGAGCGCTCCCTCCGAGGGCGATCCCGTCTGTATCTGGTCTCAAATGGAAGGCGGGGCGCAGGGAGGGGGGTCCCTGGGCATTTTTCAGGCCACCGTCAGCCCCAGTTACTACTTTCTCGTGACCGTCGTCCCGGAGCCGTCTGGCATCGCAGTCCTCCTCGTTGGCATCCTAGCGGTGGGGTTCTGCGCGTCGAGGAGGGTCGGGTCGCTCCGCCTTGCGCTGATCCCGGTCCTGTTGGCGACATTCAGCGGACCGACATTGGCCTCCCTGCTCCCGGGAGACGTAGCGGTCATCTACAACTGTGCTGGCCCTACCGATCTGTACCAGATTGGTCGACAAGCAAGGCAGTGTGCGATGCGTACGTGGCGGCCAGGGGCCTGAATCCTTCTCAAGAGATCGGCGTCTACTGGCCGTTTCCCGGCGAATCCACATCGCCCGACGACCTCTTCCACCACATCCTCAACGACTACAACGGCCATCCCGGCCTTCTCTCCCAACTTTCCTCTCGCCCCGGCTTCTCCGTCACGGACCCCTCGCACGATGTAAAGGCCCTGGTCCTGTGTTACGGAATTCCTCTGATGGTGTCAAGTTCCGAAAGAACATCGAGCGTCGATGCCGTTCTGAGCCTCCTGTTTTCAGATGCATCGGCGTCTAATCCGCTCAGCGTCGACACCAACAAGAGTTGGGGCGTGATGCCGATTGGGATAGGCATCAACAATCATTACAACCCGGCTAGCCAGGACGGCGGCGGCGTTCCCATGGATTTCGGCGTGTTCAGGACAAGCGTTTATAACGATGTGGCTGGGCCGCCCCCTGGATTCACAATAACCAGGATGTTCGACGACACTCACGCTGTGGCGGCGGGTGGTTTGGGAATCCTTTATTGCGGCGTCTGTTCCAGTGGCGCGTGGGACTGGGAGCCGGTGCTGGACCCCAACAAGGGCTTTATTTACAGCCAGGTCAGTGACATTTACGTGATAGACGCAAATACAGCCATCGCATGCACGGCGTTGGGCAGCTACCTCGAGACCCAAAATGCCGGGCAAACGTGGGTTCCCGAATCGCTGCCGGGATCGCCATCGGGCATCCCCCGGTCTTTCTTGAGTCTTTCGACATACGATACCTCGGGAGACTGGTGGGCGGTCGTGGCGACCCCGCTGTCAAGCAGCACCTACTCCTACGGCCTGTGGCGTTCGGATAACATGAGCGGCCCGACGGGGTCCTTGCCGTCAGGCTTTACCCCGGCGTACGTCGCTGCCGCCGATTCCGCATCCGTTTGGGTCTCCGGCAGCGGCGGGATATACCACAGCACGAACGCCGGAACAAGCTGGACAGACTCAATATACCGGTGGCGCTGCCCGCCGAATCTGGATGCAGGATAGCGCGGGCTGGGCAATCGGGCCGAACGGCAGCATACTGCAAACTACTGACGGCACGAACTGGGCAGTCCCCCAGGGCTCGCCGACCGGCGCGGTCGACCTGGCTGTGTATGACGCCGCGCATCTGGCGATAGCCCGCGGCGGACAAACCCTCTGGATATATAACAACGGCGCGTGGACGAGCAATTCTTCGGGACCGGCGGGAGCGGCGGCATCCGCCGCCTGGGCCGGCGGGTCCGAATCTGGCGTACGTCAGCGGCTCGCATATCCAGCCCGGCACGCTCGACTCCACGGGCGCGGCTACCTGGGGGCAGGAGTTCACCCCGCCCACGATGCACTGGCGCTTACGGTATCTCGCCACAAGGCTGGATGCGTTTTCACAGCCTGCCGATTCGGCGGGCCGCCCGACGGACGTAATGGCCCTCATATCGCGGTCCGTCGCGTCGGATTCCGCTGGCCGGGCGGCGCTGGACTCGACGGGAAACTGGGTGCTGGAGCAGTGCCCCGACCCGGGCAACTTCTCGAGGCCGTATGGGGAGGATTTCGTCGACGCGCTCGCCGGGACCGGAATAATAGGCGACATCTACGTCGGGGGGACGTTGGACTGGGCCACGAATACGTTTGACATGTACGGCGCTAATCTCATTGGATACAGCTTCAGTGGGAATTACGACTACTCCTCCTTCTCGGACACTACATGGTTCCCGCCGTTCAACACCTACCTCCCCGGCGCGGCGGCCATCACGGACGACGTATCGACGGACGGCAGGACTCTGAGGGCGCCGGTGTACATCTCGGTGTTTCCCGACACCTCCAACGTCGAGGCAAACTACCTCAAGGTCTATCTGTGGCCTTATCAGGGTGCGGGCTATCTCAGCGGCGGGAACCCCAGTTTCAATTGCAGCTTGTACCACAACTTCATGCTTACCCTGTGCGACAGTACCGGCGGGGCAATCGACTCCGCGGCGTTCAACGGCACAGCGCAAATCACCAACGAGGGCCATACTCTGATCGTGCCCACAGCCAGCATTCCGTTAAGCGGCATCCAGTGGCCGAGCGGCGGCAGCACTTACTTCACGATCACCTGTCCCAGCAACGACCCGCAGTTTCCCGGTCAGGCTGTGGGCGTGTATCCATCAGAGACGCTGACCCTTCAGCCTGTGCCCACGACCGACATCTGGAGCGCCTGCATCAATTCCGCCGGGCAGGGCGTTACCTACATGGCGCAAATCAAGCAGTCACTGGCGGCCGAGCTGATCCGCGAAGGCGCCAGCGCAACCACTGGAAATGTGGCTGAGCCGTATGCAGGCGCAATAAGCCCCCAGACGATACTATACGAGTATGCCACAGGATATTCATGGGCCGAAAGCGCATATATGGGTTTTGCCTCGCTCGGCTGGATGGAGGTCGCGGTCGGGGATCCGATGATGGCTCCGTTCCAGGTTCATCCCTCCATCCTGTTTATCGACCCGTCGCCCGCCGATGAAACGAGAGTTGCCGGGTACAGTTACGCTCTGGGTGGACCCGGAAGCCGATTTCGAGGGGACGGCGGTGGGCAGCATCGCGCAGGTGGAGTTCGATCTCGTGGATTCCTCTGGCATAACCTCGACGCTCGCAACCGATACGAGCGTTCCCTACTATACGACATGGAACACGACCGGACTTGCCAATGGCGCTTATACCATCCGGGCGACGGCGGTACAGGAGGGCCTGGCCGTGGGTTCCGTCACCGGAAGCGCGACGTTCACCGTGGACAGCACCATACAGGCGATATCGCTCGACAGCAGAACCTCCTGGATAGTAAGTGCGGGGGACACGATATCCGCGACCCCACAGGGCGATATCGTCCCATCAAGCGTGGAGTTCTGGCTGTTCGTCTCCGGCGGTCCCATCCTCCTAACCACGTGCTCGGCGAGTCCCTACCAATGGCAAGTGAATACGTCTTTCCCGGATGGGCCCTATCAGCTTCAGGTGATAGCCCGCTACGAAGATGGCTCGTCGTATTACGGCGCGCTCCAGCAGATAACGCTGGCGAATAACACCAACACCACCCCCAGCATCGGCAGCCTCGTCTCCCAGACCGCGGACGACAGCACAGGGATGCTGGTCAACGTCGTCGTCACCGCCGGAACCGACTGCACCACGCTCGGAGACAACGCTTCGAGCCTGCCCAATGCGTTTTACGTGGAGGACGCGGACAGATCCGGCGGCATACGCGTCGAAACGAGCGCCGGCGAGGTGGTCGAGGGCGAAGTGGTGACGATCAACGGCATCATACACAAGACCGTGAGCGGCGCTACACCCAGAGAGCGTTACATTGAGGCCACGGAGGTCGACAGTGTAGGCTCGCAAAGCGTGCCGTCGCCGCTGGGGATGACTAACAAAATGCTGGGAGGCTCAGCGCCCGCCGGTTCCCCGGGTGTCCTCAACGGTACCGGTCTGCTCAACGTCGGCTTGCTGGTCCGCGTGTGGGGCAGCATCACTTACGTTGGCAGCGACTGCTTCTATATAGGCGACGGAAGCACCCTCCGGGATGGGAACGTGCGGGGCGCTCCGGTTATAGTGCCCTTGGACGGGAGCGCGCCGGATAGTTCGGCAAGCCCGGTGGGAGTGCGGGTATACTGCGGGAGCCTGGCAAAGCCCGGCCTGGGAGACTATGTAGCGGTTACCGGAATCAGCAGTTCGTTCAAGATAGGCGCCAACATTGTAAGGTGCGTCAGGATGCGGGACACCGCCCAAACGCCGCCGGGGACCAACCCCGACCTCACACTGACAAATGCCTACTCCGAGTCCTACACCCAGGCCGCGAAGGAGCCGACTTGGTCCTGGTCGACCTGGGATGGGCATTTTACCGGAGTGTTCGTTACCACCGACTCTTCGGGCGACATACAGGAGCTTGAAGAGGGCAGCAAGGTCCGGCTGGAAAATGCTCTGGTTGAAAGCCAGACCGGTACCGGCGTTTCCAATGGAGTACTGCGCTGCCGGCACCATGACTGGATTATCAGCCCCAAGATGACGGGTTCGAGCGTCCCGGAAGCCAGGAACATGTGGTGGCCCGTATTTGTGAGCGCGTATACCGGTCTCAGCAAGTATCAGGGGCTGACGATATTGGGCACGACCTACGTGAACAGCGACTATGAGGACGACCAGTGGATCAACCCCGATCGCATATATCTGTGCTATCCCGACACGTCTCCGAACGGCGAGTCCATGACGATGTCGGTAAGGGCCGCTGATGACGATTCATTCGGCGGCGACGTGGCCACCATTCCCGGCGAAGCCGAGCCGGGCGGCGGACCAATCGGGCCACCCACCGATTACGATGACTCCTGGGTCTTGCAGACCGATTGGTTCAAGCAGTTGGACAGCCAAGTCGGGAATATCGGATGGGCCTTGTCACAGCAAGACGGGAGCGTGGTTAATTTACCGTGCGAGGATGTTGTTGAAATACTTGACGGCGGCCAGACCCTTGCAATAAAGGAGTGGTTCGAACCCGGTACTCCAGCGCCGAGGCTGGTGCTTAGTCTAGGGACTTCGGTCGCGGCATCGGTCGATACCATGGCCACCATCGATATCATGGGCGCTGCGCTGACGACGCTGCCCGATGGCAGCAGGGCCTTGATCAACCCTCAGGCTGTTTATGTCTATCTCGATGAGGATGGCGACATAGCTTGTCCGATGCCGCCGTTCATCAAGTGCACGGACAGCGCCTGGACGTGGCCGTGGAGGGCGCGGATCGCCCCGTAGGCGTGACGCTTCGGCCGATTACCGCCGCGAAGGGCGATCGGGCGGCGCATCTGTACGCCTGGCAGTTCGCGATATACCCAATCACCAGGCCGCCGTGCCCAAGGGCCGGCCCGGCATAAGAGAAATTGCGAAACGAAGCCAAATCACCCGGCAGCGGGAACTCGAAGGGCTCTATCCAGGACGTCATCTCGGCTTGTCGTTCCGCCGCACAGGTGGGTTGTCGTTCTCGGCACATAGTGAGCTTATGAAAATGGGTAATTAGCCCGCGTTTTCCCCCTCCGGCGGCTTTGGCTTCGGCTTTCGCCTGCGTGGCCTGGGCTTGGGTTTGGCTTGTTCGCCGCCGACCGGTTCAGACACATGCTCGGCGGGCGGCGGCTCCGGCGTGGTCGGCCCCTCAGGCGCGGTTTCTCGTTCGGACTTGTGGCGTCCGCGTCCGCCGCGGCGCGTTCTCTTCCTGGGCTGCGGCGCGGCCTCAGCCTGCTCGCCTGGCGGCGGGCCTGCGTGGCCGGCTTCCGGCGGGATGGCGATTTCCGGCGTCAGGACGGCTTCTTCGTGGATCATTTCCACATCGGAGGTCGGCCTGCCGTGGCGATGACGCCTTCCGCCGCGCCGGGTCCTTTTTCTGGGCTGGGCAGCGCCCGCGGGAGCGAAGCCGATCTCCCCGAGTTCCCGCGGCGTCGCAGGCATCTCGTGGACTATCGCGGGCTCGCTTGGGCCTTGCGGAGTTGGGACCTGGGCTTCGCCGGCTTCCTGGCCGGTGGTCCTGCCATGCCCGCGTCTCCCCCGTCCGCCGCGCCGGCTCCTTCGCCGCGTCTCGTCCGCGGACTGGTCACCTTCGCCGGATGTCTGCTCCGCGGCCTGCGAAGGCTCCTCGTCGATATCGGCCGCTGCCAGCACTTCCAATTCGGAAACGTCGACGCCCAGCGCCTCCCCGATCTCCTCGGGGGTCATCTCGTCCGCGGACCGCTCACCGTGGATGGGAACATCTATCTCGACAGTGCCGGTTTCCGCTCTGGCGGGCCTGCGCCGTGGACGCCGCTCGCCTATCTCCCGGCGCCTTCCGAAGTGGTAAGTGTTTTCCAGCACCTCCACGAGCGCCATGGGCTTCGGCTCGAGCGACTTGTCGACCGGCGCCGCCGGTCTCGCAGGCGGCTTGACCGCTCTGACCCTCACGAAATGGGCACCGCCGATTATCGTTATCACGTCTGCCTGCTGCTGCTTGCCATCCAATGTGACCAGATCGGTCGGCGTCGCGGGCGGGTATATGTCGACTTTGACGCCCTGCGGAATGTCGATCTTGATCTCCAGCGAGTTCCTCGACACCTGCCAGCCCACTTCCAACTTGCCACAACCGGTTTCGATCGAGCCGCGCGCCCAGCTCAGGTCGCCCGGATGCGGGGTCACGGAGAACCTGTGCCGGCCCGCGACGGGTTTTATCCCCACATACTCGGCCAGCAGGTCCCGGGTCGGTCCGGTGGACCAGCCGTGGCAGAGTGTGCCGTCCTGGCTGAAGTACTCCCAGAGCGTGGTTGCTCCGGCCCTGAGCATCCCGCCCCATTTCCCGCGAATGATATCGAGGGCTTCGTAGTGCCTGTCGCCGGCATAAAGCGCCTGCAGTAGGAGCGTCACGAAGTAAGGTGTCGGGATTCCCGGCAGAGCGCCGTCAAGGGCCTGCCGGTAAATGCTCGATTTCCGGTAGTGGTCGGCTATATCGAACAACGCCGCCAGCACGTTGGTCTGCCGGCTGAATCTCTCAACGAGTTTGCCATCGACCCGACACTCAGCATAAAGGCCGTGAGGAGGCGAGTAGAGGTGCTTGTTCACGGCGAGTTTGAGCCGGTTCGCCGCATCCAGCCATGCCTGGGCGTCGGCCTCGATCCCAGCGATATCCGCGAGCGCCGACGCCGCGCGCAGCGCTCCGTGGTAGAGACAGTTGAGCGCGGTCGACTCCCCCCGCCTGTCCAGGTCGGCCGCGTCGATGAACATCTCTCCCGGCACGTTACCTATCAGAGCATCTTGACCCTCGAATGAAGCAAACCAACCAAGCAGCCGCTTCACCGCCGGATAAAGCTCGCCGACCATTTCGGAGTCCCCGGTAAAGGCGCAGCATTCCAGGACAGAGAATACCCAGAACAGCGAGGTGTCGGGCACATACTGCTCGACACCGGAAGGGTAGACCGCCGCGATCCGGCCATCGGGCCTCTGAGAGTCGGCGAACTGGCGCAGGCCCTGCTGGAGAAGCTTGGTGTCATTGAAGGCATAGTAGGCAACTTCCGATACGATCATCGCGTCGGTCCACCACTGCGCGCGGTCCCGCCAGGGGGAGTTGACGAATGTATCGTTCATGCATAGTTTCGCGGTGCGGACCCCGACTCTCCACAAATCGTTTAGCATGCTGTCGCTGCACTCGAAGCTCGCGGAGACCGCGGCGGGGTAGGTGGTCTGATTGACTTTCACATAACTCAGCGAAACATCCTTCGAGAGCCACCTGAACTCGATCTGGATAAACCTGAAAGCCCTCGGCTCGAAACTCTGCCAATCAAGCCGGCCTTTTCCCAGGATGATGCGGTCCGAGTATTTCATGTCCCCGCGGTCGGGTTTGACGCGGCCGTCTTCAAGCAGCTCGCCATAGCCGAGGTCGATTATCCCTGTTCCCGATCCGGCTACGCCGATTTCGACATTTCCGAAGACCTCCTGGCCAAAGTCCAGCAGCAGGACAACACCGCGATCGCTTCGCGGTGTCTTCACTTGTGTCTCGCCCTCCTCGACGAGGAGCTTGTCCGCGTTCTTTACGCTGCCGGCGGTGAGGCCGGCAAGCTCGGATGCGGCCATGATCGCCGGCGTCTGAGCGGGAGTCGTGTCTTTTGCTCTTTCCGGGGAGTTGAAGAGTCCTACTATGGCCCGCGGAAGGAGGCGCTCTTCCGCAAGCCGCGGTATTTCGCGCCGCACCAGCTCGCCCCACGGCATGGAGGGCGCGACGCCCACAATCGCCGCGCTCTCCCAGCCCTTTTCGTTGAATGTCACGGCATTCCAGAGGCTTAGCGCGGCGGCGGCATCGTAGACTTCCTGGAAATCGAGACCCTCGGCCAGGGGGCCGCCTGCGTCGGTCCAGTCGGTGGCGCGGCGCACCTTCCAGGACTCGTCGGTTGCGATGTAGTCGACGGCGCCGCCTTCTTCGAGTTCTATCTTGCAGATCAGCCCGGGCGGTGGCGCGGCCGGACTGACGGGCGCGCCGCCGATGTAGTAGACCAGGAACGCGACCACGTTATCGCCCTTGGTGAGCAGATTCGTGATATCGTGGGTGTCGTAGTAGACGTAGCCTTCGCCGCTGGGAGCCGGTCCCTTGCCGGCATACCGGCCGTTCACGTACAGCTTGTACTTGGTGACGGCGCCGGTTTTGAGTATAGCTCTAGCGGGGCTGGAGGACAGTTGGAAGGTCTTGCGAACATAGAGGTAGAAGTTTCCCGGCTGCTCGTGGCCGTGAATCCAAATCCAATTGCCCGCATCTTCGCGTATCGGCTTTTTGGAGCTATCCGGGCCACCGGCCTGCTCGGGCCTGCCGCCTCGCCTGCGCCGGCGAGTGCCCCCGGAGTTGCCGGCGGCAGCCGGAAGTAAAGTCATCAACGATTGTAGCATACTGAGTCCATTATCTCAGAAAAGCCGGGATTTGCCAACATGGCCCGATGGCCGGATGGCCGGATGGTTGCGGCCCAAACATGGCTCCCTTCACCATCAGGCTATCCGCTATTGAACTATCCGCCCATGGCCAGATAGCCGGATAGCAGCGATTCCCTTCAGCCATCGAGCTATCTGCTCCCGTTTAGTAATCGACAAGCGCGCACGTGAGATCGCCGCCGCAGACAATTGTGTCGCCGACGCGCGATTCGGCCCTGATCTTCCAAATGCCACGGCGCCCGGTGACAAGCTGGACCGTGGTCACGACCGTGTCACCGGGGATGACCGGCTTTTCGAACCGAACGTTGTCTATCGCCGCGAAATATGCAAGCTTGCCCTTTGCCTCGGGTTTCGAGAGCAGCAGGTAGCACCCGACCTGAGCCATGTGCTCCACCAGCATGGCGCCGGGAAATACCATCATGTCCGGCATCAGGCTCTGGACGATCTTTTCATTCGCCGTGATATTCTTGATCCCAACACAGCGCGTGCCCTCTTCATCGACCTCCAAAATGCGGTCGATCAGAAGGAATGGATACCTGTGCGGGATTGTGTTTCGAATTTGCTCGATGTCGATCATTAGAGTCCCTTCGAAATAGTCGTCAGTCGTCAGTCGGGAACCGGCTGCGGAGTGTCTATCTCTTGTCGCCGAGATATAGCTCGGGAATCGCCTCTCGGCCGGGGT
The DNA here is from genome assembly GCA_963823885.1 of uncultured bacterium. Classification (GTDB taxonomy): domain Bacteria; phylum Armatimonadota; class UBA5829; order UBA5829; family UBA5829; genus CAWGNL01. The sequence continues at coordinate 37,551 of CAWGNL010000101.1, read as the reverse complement.
CTAACCTCTGACTTCCGATTTCATTTCTCAGTCTGTAGCTTAACACGCGTTCGCACGGTTGTCAATGTCAAGGCGCGGTTGTAAGTTAAAGGTTCAAGGTTAAAGGTTGGGAAATGTCCCCCTTCTATGCGGCGGGAACTCGCATGGCTTCGACTTTCAGACTTTCAGACTTTCGACTTCCTCCCACATCTGGCAAAACCGTGTCCCAACTGCTATACTTCTTATGGGCGGCCTGCTGAGCTTGCCGTGCGAGTTATTACCACAGCCCAAGGAAAAACATGGATAGGATAAGGAATACCGAGGAATACAAGCCCCGAGCCTTGAGTTCGTACGTGCGACTTGCCCGATGTGTTCTAGGGCCGATGCGCGTGCCGTTTCTGGCACTGCCGATTGCGTGTGTCCTCCTCGGTATCGCGACGTGCGCGCGAGGATTCGGGACTCTACACATCTGGCATGTGCTGCTGGTCTTCGTTGGCGGGGTGACAGCGCATATCAGCGTCAACGCCCTCAACGAGTATTGCGATTTCCGAAGCGATTTGGACACCCGCACGACGCGCACGCCATTCAGTGGTGGCAGCGGCGCATTGCCCGAACATCCGGAAATGGCATGGGTGGCGCTGGTGACCGGGGGAACCGCACTGGGGATTACCGCTGCAATCGGAGCGTTCTTCCTCAGATTGCATAGCTTAGCCTTGTTGCCAATCGGAGTCGTGGGGCTGATCATTATCATCGCGTATACTCCCCGTCTCACACGTCAACCGGCATTATGCCTCGTTGCCCCGGGATTGGGCTTTGGGCCCCTTATGGTCGTCGGCACGCAGGTGGCCTTGACCGGTCACGCGACGCCGCTGGCGTGGGTTGCCTCTCTGATCCCGTTCTTCCTGGTCAACAATCTGCTGCTGTTGAACCAGTTCCCCGATATCGAGGCAGATCGCAGCGTGGGGCGCAAGCATGTACTCGTAGTGCTCGGCCCGCGGAGATGCAGCATCATCTATGTGCTCTTCCTCGCCGCTGCCTACCTGACGATCCTCGCCGGTGTCCTATGGACGTATCTTCCGAGGCCGGCGCTGCTCGGCTTGGCGACCCTCCTCATTGCCATTCCCACGGCTCGAGGTGTGCTGCGCCACCATTCCGATATTCCCCGCCTGGTCCCCTATTTGGGTATGAATGTGCTGATCAATCTGGCTACGCCGGTCCTGCTGGCGCTAGGGTTACTCCTCGGGAGATGAAGGCGGCACGCGGCTAGGCGCTTAGGGTTCTAGGGTTATAGGGGAAGGGATGTGCGTGATCCCTTCCCCTGAAACCCTATAACCTTATATCTCGGCTCTCAGCATTTGACGCGAGGGGCGGCAACCGAGGCGTTGATGCCATACCAGCAATAGAGCCATTGCCGCAACTGGGAAATCTCCGCCGCTCGCTCCGCCGCCACGTCCAACGCGGCTTGATCTATCCTGCCGTGCAGCGATGTCCCTTTCGCCGCATTGGCTATAGCCAGAGCCCCGGCATCGTGCTCTATCATCGCCAGCACATACCGGATTTCGAAATCGGAGCAGCACACTCCATCCAGGTAGTCCGCGACCTGCCGATCCGCGGCGAACGGCGTAACCTGAGGGACTCCGTCGTCCCCGTACATAGCTAGCAGCCAAGAGATGAACCTTTCCTTCTCGGAGGACCGCTCATCCACTACGCGCCGAGCGAATCGCCGCAGTTCGGGATGCGCCGCTTTGGAAGCGGCCAGTTTCGACATCCCGACCGCGCCCGCATCGAGTGGGATTATGTTTCGAAAGGAAGCTCATTTCGATCGCACTCGCCGGTGTCTGCCGCATGCCCTCGCTTATCTGTTGGAAACCGGGCTGCACTATCACCGCCGATCCGTAACACCCTGTCCCAAGCAGTGTCAGAACCACCAAGAACAATCCAGGCAAACGCGTTCTTCTCATCGCGTCACCTCCAACAATCGGCTTTCTATTAACATGCTTCCCGTATTGGGGTGGCGGTGAAAACCTGGCAACCGGATTTAATCACGAAAACACGAAAGGGGAGTTCAGCATCCCGATACAACTTTCGTGTTTTCGTATCTTCGTGCTTTCGTGATGAAAATTCTTGCCCACAAACAATTAGGGGCAGGCACTTTGGCCTGCCCCATCGGTTGCGTATCAAGCGGCGGTCACTGTGCGGCGACCGGCTCCCTGATCTCGAACTTGTAGCCGACTCCCCAAATCGTGGTGATGCGGCACGGACTTCCGTTGGTCTCGATTTTCCTGCGCAGCCTCTTGATGTGCTGATCGACGGTGCGCTCGTCACCGTAAAACTCCTGATACGCCCAGACCTGTTCCAGAAGCTGTTCGCGAGTGAACACTCTGTTGCGATTGCACGCCAGATACCAAAGAAGATCGAACTCCTTGGGGGTGAGGTTCACGCGGTCCTCACCAACTAACACCTCCCGAGAAATCTTGCTGATTGCAAGGCCCGGAAGGCTCGAGTACCTCTTCCTCGTCGGGAATGGGAATATACACGGACCTTCGCAAGACAGCCTTTACCCTGGCCAAAAGCTCCCTGGGCGAAAATGGCTTTGTTACGTAGTCATCCGCGCCGATCTCCAAGCCCAGGACTCTATCCACCTCATCAACCCTTGCGCTGAGCATAATCAGAGGAATATTAGTGAGCTTGCGGATTTCCTTGCAGACCTCCAGCCCATCCACGCCAGGCAGCATAAGGTCCAGAATTAGCACGTCCGGTTTCTGAGAGCGGATCAAGTCTACGGCGTTGTTGCCATCCGGACTGCTCACCACCTCGTAACCGGCTTTTTCAAAATAGAGTGAAATAAGTTCGCAGACGTTCTCCTCGTCGTCTATAACCAGCACCCTGGTTTTGGATGCTCCTGTTTCATCTTTTTTTAACGCGCCCTGCACTTCCATCTTACAAAGCCTACCTCGGTTGTCGTTATTTTGAATTGCCTTGCGGCCCACCTCATCAGAGTCGAGTATACGCGATTTGACTCACCGTGTCAATAGTGAAACAAAAAATAAGCAGAAAAAGTCTTGCTCAACACATAAAGCCGCCTAGAAGAGCATTGATTATTACGACCCACCTATGCGGCGGCGGGAACGACACGATAGGCAAAGTTTCCGACTTTCAACTTCTGACCTTCGACTTTTGACCTCCCTTACGGTATAATCTAGGTGACATCCGCGGAGGCGTGGCCGAGTGGTTTAAGGCGGTGGTCTTGAAAACCATTGGGCGAAAGCCCCAGGGGTTCGAATCCTCTCGCCTCCGCCACCTAAGTTGAATATACCGGAGCCAAGGGATATGCACGCGGTAGAGGCAAAAGCAGCTAAGTTCAAGAATGCGGAATTGTTGTGGCTGGCCGCGATAGTGGCAGCCGCCGTTTTCGTGTACGCGCAGACGTTGCGATTCTTCTGGGTAAAAGCACTGGCGGACATGCAGGATTCGCTTGCGTTTCTGGCGCCTTTCGTCTCGGCATACTTCACCTGGAGAAAATGGCCCGAGGTCGCAAGGCTGGAGCGCAAACCCTGCGCATGGGGGCTGGCGCTGGTGGCGATGGCGCTTGTGATGCACCTGGCCGGGGTGGGCCTGGATATTTCAGGGCCGTCGGCTTATTCGGTTCTCATCTGCTTGGTGGGACTATGCCTGTATTTGCACAGTGCCAGCCTTGTAAAGGTCCTTGCGTTTCCCTTGGCGTTGATGCTATTCGTGATTCCCGTTACGGGAGAGGTACGCGACACAATCGGTTTCCCGATGCAGCTTTGGGCCAGCGGGGCGACTGCGCATTTGCTGGGCCTGATGCACATAGCCGTGGTTCACAGCGGCGTGAGGCTCACTGTCACGTGCGCGGATTTCTCGGTCTACCAATTCGAGGTGGTAGAGGGGTGCAGCGGTATGAGGTCCCTCGCGGCTTTGGTTTTCGTTACGGCCACCTTCGCTTACATTACCCACCTGCCGGTTAAGTTCAAGTGGCTCCTTTTCTGCCTGTCACTCCCGATTGCTCTTGTCGCGAACGTGGTCAGGATTACATCTCTCGCCTTGGTGGGATGGCAATGGGGAGAGGATGTGGCGCAAAACATATACCACGAGTGGTCCAGCCCGCTTCTTTTCTTGATCGCAATTGGGCTTATGTTCCTGATAAACTGGGGGCTTGAATGGCTGAGCAGAAGCCGAAGTACATCGTAGTATTGTTGATGCTCGTGGCAGCGGGTATTGTGGGCTGCTTGATACGGTCACAGCCTGCCGAGGCAAAGTTTTCCGCTGATTTCACATCGTTCCCCAAAAGAATCGGTCCGTATCGGGGAACGGACCAACTTATCGACAAGCAGACGCTCGCGGACATCGACGCGGACTCGTATTTGTGCAGGATCTACTCGGAACCCGGTTCGGATCAGTACCTGCAACTGCTGATCGTGTACCGCAAATACGGGCGGCGCGGATTTGTCCACCGGCCCGAAAGATGCTACCCTGCGCAGGGTTACGAGCTTGTCACCCAAGGCTACACTACGGTGCCCTACAACCGCAAGCGGGTGGGGGCCGTCAAGATCACGGCCAGATCGGAAAGCGACAGGCAACTGATAATCTACTGGTACGCATCCGGTGAGCGCACGCAGGCCAATTTCATCTGGCAGCAGTTGGCGATGGCCCTCGACAGATTGCAGCCCAGGAAGTACGGATGGGCATTTATCCGCTTGAGTGTCTCCATGCCCAATTCGGAAAAAGACGCGCTGGCACAAGCCGGTAGGTTTCTCCAAGACGCGGACAAACCGCTGACGACTTGTTTGAAGGGAAGCTGAGAAGGGAGAGCAGGGGGCAGAAAGCAGCAAATTTTGAAATTTTAAATTGTAAATTTTGAATTGAAAGGGGATCTCCACCGGGTTGCTGGATCCCTTCCCTAATTCAAAATTCAAAATTTTAAAATTTAAAATTTCGACTCGCTACTCGTTACCCGTTACTCAGCACTCGTTACTATGAAGATCCTGTTCCTTGCGCACCTGTTTCCACTTCCGCTGGACTCCGGTGGCAAGATAAAGTCTCATTACACACTCAGGGCACTGGCCGGCGAGCATGAAGTCCGGGTGCTTGCCTACGTTCGGACCCAGGACGAAGCCGCCCGAGCCGGCGACCTGGCGCAAATCTGCCCCGTGAATACGGTTCCATTGTCTCGGAGCAAGCTCAGGCAGGCGCGCGACCTCGTGGCTGCCCTCGCGCTTGGCAGGTCGTTCGTCGTTACGAGGGACTACCGGGCCGGGATGCGCCGCGCGGTCGCGGCAGCGGCCCAGGCGTTTAAGCCGGATGTGGTTCATATAGACCACCTGCAGATGGCGCAGTTCGTCGACTTCGATGGCGGATTCAAAACGGTCCTGGACCATCATAACGTGGAATCGATGATAATCGAACGGCTCGCCGGCGCCGCGGAGAGCGCCGCGATGCGCTCCTACGCGAAGATCGAGTGGCCCAAGCTCCGCCGCCTGGAACTGGATGCCTGCCGGAAATGCGATCTGGTCATCACGGTAAGCGAAGAAGACAGGGCCAAGCTTAAGGAGTTCGAGCCGTCGCTCGTGAACATTTTCAGCGTGCCGATCGGAGTAGACGTGGAACGCTTCAGCGGTCTCGAGCGAACCGAGTCGAGGAATATCCTCTCGATCGGGACGATGTACTGGCCGCCGAACGTCGACTCGATGCTTTATTTCCACCGCGAGGTTTTCCCTCTGGTGCGGCAAGAGGTATCCGGCTGCACGCTGACAATTGCCGGTCAGCGCCCGGTGGCGGCGATCCGGGCACTGGCGGCGGACCCGGCGGTGAGGGTCACCGGCTATGTCGCAAACGAACTTGATACCGCGCGGGATTGCGCTGTGTTTGTCGTCCCCTTGCGCTCGGGAAGCGGAGTACGGGTGAAGATTCTAAATGCAATGGCGATGGGGCTTCCCATAGTCTCCACATCGGTCGGAGCGGAGGGGCTGGAAGTCGTATCGGGGGAGCATCTGCTGATCGCGGACGACGCGCGCGAGTTCGCCGGCGCGGTGACGCGCCTGCTCCAAAACCCTGAAATAGCCGCCGATTTGGGCCGAAAAGCACGGGAGCTTGTCTGCCGGAAGTACTCGTGGGAGGTTCTGGGCAAGCGCCTGCTCGGACTTTATGAGATGATGGCGGAGGGGAGGGGAATGGAAAGCTGAAAGCTGAAAGTGGAAAGCCTCCGCCGAATGAATTCGCGGCTACGGCAGCACAAAGTCCCCTTCGGGGACTGCACCTCCAGTCGGCGAAGGCCGACTTCGTGCTTTGTAGCCCCGGTTTCAACCGTTAGGGCTGGCAGGCGACGCTCGCGCTGTCTCGGGAGCGTTCGGCGCGCTCGTCACTCGTTACCCAGCACTCAGTGGAGATGGTATCTGGGCTTTCCACTTTCCGCTTTCAGCTATAAACTTAACCGCGGTGCAATATGAACGTACTCTTTTGTAGCGCCTTATGTTCCATCCAGGATCAGGGTCAGAACGTTTCACATCGCCCTGGAGCTTGGAAAGCGGCACAAGGTCTACGTCGCTGCCTTGGGAGAGCTGGGCGGGGCGAAGAGCGAAGGCATCGACGAACTGGCGCGCTATGTCCAGGATATAAGAATAGTTCCCCACTCCAGGCTTCGGGGGTTTTCGCAGTCACTGCTGGCGCTGCCCAGCCCTTACCCGATGTGCACGTCGTTCTGCCGCTCTCCCGCTATGAACATGTGGTCGACGGCTTACTCTTGCGGGTCCACTTCGATGTGGTGCATGTGGAACATCTGCGGTCGGCTCACTTCGCGCCAAATGGGCCAGCCGTGCCCGTGGTCTTCGATGCGGTCGACTGCCTGACCGGGCTTTTCAGCCAGATGGCGCGCTCCAAGCGCAATCCCATCGGCAAGTTCGTGATGGCTGAGGAGGCATGGAAACTGCGCCGTTTCGAGCCAAGATTTCTCAGGCGGTTCGACCGGGTGGTCATCACCAGCGAATCCGAGAGAAACGCTCTAATCGGTCTTGAGCCGGCTCTTCAAGTCAGTGTGATACCCAACGGCGTCGATACCGCGTACTTCGCGCCGCTCGGCAGCGATAAGGCCCGGCGGCGGGTTGTCTTTAGCGGAAAGATGAGCTATTATCCCAACGCGCAGGCCGCGCTGTGGTTCGCGGAAAACGTCTTCCCCGCGCTCCGAAACAAGTGGCCCGACGCCGAGTACCTGATTGTGGGCAGTGATCCCCCGGTCGAGGTGCGAAATCTTGGCGAGAAGCCGGGGATAACAGTCACCGGATACGTCGACGACATCAGGAGATACATCGATTCATCCGCCGTGGCCGTGGCTCCAATGCAGGTGGCAGTGGGAATCCAGAACAAGGTGCTGGAAGCAATGGCCATGGCCGTGCCGGTGGTAGCCAGCCCATCGGGGCTGAGACCGTTCGGAAGCGACTGCCCCGGGACCATCGAAGCTCAGAGTTCGGAGCAGGTAATCGAGAGGGTGTCGCGGCTTTTCGAGCGACCCGACGAAGCCGCCCGGATCGGCCAAAAAGGCCGAGCGGAGGTCCTTGCGCGTTACTCCTGGCAATCCAGCGTCGAGAAGCTCGAACGCATCTACGAGGAAGCGGCGGCTTGCAGGTGTGGGGTGTCGGGGGATAGGTGATGGAAGGGAAGTTTCCTCCGACACCCATCATCTATCACCTTTGCAAATCTGCCCGAACAGGCGAGGCGCCACCCAGCCGGGGGGCTTACCCGCGTGCGGGAGTCCCGACTTTTGACTTTGCGACTTTGCGACTTTCGACTATTGCGAGGAGATCGACATGGATATCGAACATGCGCCGAGTGAAACAGCCCAAGCTCCGAACGGTCTCGGGCTTACCCAACGCAGTGCCTCTCTGCGGCGCACTTTTATTGTGATGGGTGTTTTGGCGGGAATGGTTGCGTTCGCCGCGCTGTTTTACAAGCAGACATATACTGGCGTGACCCAGCGGGAAACCTGCGACATCGCCCAGGTTGCCAGGAATATTGCGGAAGGCAGGGGTTTCACCACGCGCTTCATCAGGCCCTTCAACGCGGGGCTCCTCGAGGCCGGCCAGGTGAACATCGAGACGAACCACGCCCCTCTTTTCCCGTACACGGTCTCGGCTTTTTTCGATTTGAAGGGCGCCGGGGACCAGACGGCGATCTGGCCTTGCCTCATATTCTTCTGCCTGACAATGGTCGCGGTATACCTGCTGGGGCTGGTGCTCTTCGACTCGCGCGCGGGCCTGCTGGCGGCGGTTATATTTGGAGCCAGCACACCGTTGCTGCGAGTGGGCGCCTCCGGCGGAGAGTGGCCAATGGCTGCTTTGTGGTTGACCCTGCTGTTGTGCACGGTCGCAGGGCATCATCGAGGTTGCGAGAGCGGCCGGACGGGAAAGGCACTCGTGTTCGCCGTCCTTGCCGGCGTATTGCTTGCTCTGCTCTACTACACCCATCATATTCTGATATTCCTCATAGTCCCCCTGGCGGTCTATTTCGCCGTAACGGGCAGCGCAAGAAGACTATGCCTGATTGCATTCCTGGCGGCAAGCCTTTTGATCGTCTCGCCCTGGGCCTATAGGAATTATGAACTGACCGGCTTTCCGGTGCTCGGCGTCAACGCCTGGGAGATCGCATCGAATACCACCGCGTTTCCGAGCGAGACGTTTTTCCGCTCGACGGATCCGGCAAACCGGCAAATCTCCACGGTGATGCTTTTTCCCTTCGACCACTTCGCCTCTTTCGCCTGGAAGTTTTTCGGCGTCTCGATGGATGTGGTCCGCCAGATCATACCCATGCTGGGCCTGCTGGGGCTGCCTTTCGCGATTGTCGGGATGATGTACAGGTTTAGGAGCGCCGAGGCGAACGCTGTCAGAGGATTGATGTATGCCCTGGCGCCGCTGTTGGTGGTGTGCGCCGCGGTCTTCAATCTGTCCATGAACGCGATTATCTTGCTGGCGCCTCCGGCCGCGGTGCTGGCGTCGGCCTATTTCCTGCTGCTCGTGGACGCGAAGAAAATGCATCCGTTTTACGCCAAGGTCCTCATCGGGGGATTTGTGTTTATCGCGGCGATGGAGGCCGTGACACTGGTCGCCTTCCCGACAGGCGATCGGAGAACAGACCAGCAAAGCGCGGCGGACAGATACTTCGCTAAACTGGGCGACATGGGAACGAACGGGATTATCTATACGGACGTGCCGTGGGTCGCCGCCTGGCGCAGCAAGTGCACGGCTGTCTGGCTGCCATACTCCGACAAGGATGCTCTCGCGGTCTCCGCGAAAGACCTTACCGCCCAGGTCGTAATTCTGACCCCCGAGTGCGAGTCGTACTCCAAGGGTGAAATATGGTACGTGTTGCACCGCGTCCGGCTCTGGCGCGAATATATGGCGGATCCCGACAAGGGCCTTAAGCAAATAATCCAGCAGCTAGGCCTCACCGGCGAGAAGGAGAAGTTCATCCGCGATAATCTCCCCAGGCTGCGGCGCAACTTTGCCGTTTCCGAGACACTCTCTGACTTGAAGATTCTGCGGCAAAGCAACCCTCTGGATCCCGACGACATCCAGATATACGGCATCGGGCCGTCGGATAGGTGATGGGGGCTAGAGTAGTGCTGAGTAACGAGTAACGAGTCCAAATTCAAAATTCAAAATTCGCTGTCCTCTGCCCTCCCGCTACTGTGCAAAAAGCGGAGCCGCTGTGGGCTCCGCTCCTTGCTTTGCGCACCTGATTATCGAAAGTCACTGACTATTATCTCGGTCGAAGCCGCCTGAAACTGGCAACGCTCGTCAGACCGAGGAAGCCAAGCACGAGGCTGACCGGCTCGGGAACCACGGCCGGACCACACACAGAGCCGGTGAATGCGGCGCCATCCTGCCCGGATGACACCAGTTCCATCTCGTACGGAAGCTGCGGGGTCTCCACGTTGAATTGTCCCACGTCGCCACCATTCAGTGACGCTGCGGAACCCTCGGTCGTGTTCCAGTTCAGGGTGAAACCTGAAAAGTTGGAGCCCCAACCGCGGTCACTTGTGACGTTAGTGAAATCACTCACCGGGATCCCGGTAGGAGTATAATCGACTGTGAAGCTCCTGATCAGAAACGCGCTGCCCGTTGCGGGGTAGTACGAGTTATTCTGCAGGCAGTAGTCCCACAAGGTCCCTCCGCTCACCGCCATCTCGTAGCTGTAGCAGGTGAGATAGCCGAAGCCGGGACTCGACGTGAACGTGCTCGTGCCGCAGAGGGTGAAGCTATCCACAGTGGCGTTTCCGAGCTGACCCAGGTCCGAGATGTAAATCCCGCCTGCGTATGCGGTACCCGCCAACACCAGTGCCCCTGCCACCATAAGCAGGGCGATCATTTTTCTCATTTTGTGTATCCTCCTTTTTGATTACTTGATTGAGCTATGCTCCGCGCCCATTGAATCAGCGCCGACCCATCGACCCGGCGCGCGCAAACCCGGTCGAAACCGGCGTTCCTCAGGTGCTGTTAGCTGGCAACTTCGAATTGCCCAGCTATTCACATGATACTTCACAAATCGTACCAAGTCAACAGATATGTGCAAAAACAGGTGGAAATACTTGTGCACCTGCACAGTAATAGTACGAGGTGTGAACGCGCGGGGTCTTAAATCTGGCGAAGAGAGGGTGATGCCGTGATGGGTGTTGGGTGTTGGGCAGCCTGCGCGGCGGACGAGGGTTCCGGGCTTTCCGCTGCACGCTATATGTTAAAGAGCGGAGCCCCAACGGGGCCCCGCTCCATGCTTTGTGCACTTAGCTGATTGTCGAAAGTAACTATGACTTCGTTCGAAGCCGCCTGAAACCGGCGACGCTCGCCAGACCCAGGAAACCAAGGATGACGCTTATCGGCTCAGGAACCGCCTGAGGACCACACACGTAACCGTTGAATGAATGGCCGTTCGAACCGGTTCCGGCCAGGTCCTGCATAGACACACTCGCCGGAGTCTCTACGTTGAACTGCCCGCAGGCGCCACCGGTCAGGTAGTCGCTGGTGTTCGTGGTCGAAAAGTCCATGGTGAGGCCGTTGACGCCTGCCCAGACATAGCTCCAACCGATGAGGTTGCTCGCTTCATTGGTAAAAGAACTCTGCGGGAACCCGGTGAGAGTGTAATCCACGCTGAAGCTCTTGATCTGGTACGCCTGGCCCGTAGCCGGATTGTTCGTGGTGTTCACCATAGCGTAGTCCCACAGAGTCCCCCCGCTTACCGCCATCTCGTAGCTGTAGACATTCAAGGTGCCTTCACTCAGTATGCCCGACGTGAACGCGCCTCCGGGGGGTGTGCTCGGCGTGCAGAGGGTGAAGCCATCCAGGGTCGCGCTTCCGAGCCCAGCGGTATCCGTGATGTAAGTCGGCAGAGCGGTTACACCCGCAGCCATCGCCAACACCATCGCACCCGCAACCATCAGCAAAGCGATCGTTTTCCTCATTGTCTGTATCCTCCTCCATCGTTAACTTGATTGAGCAAATGCTCCGCGCCCATCGAATCCGCGCCGACTCATCGACCCGGCGCGCTGCATTCCGATTGATTGGGTACTCCAATCCACCCAGCCGGGCACACAGACACGAGCCTGTGTTGAATAGATTTTTACCATCCGTAGTGCTATCTAAACGCCGAAACCAAAAAAGAACGAGATTCCCAGCCTCGCCCGAAAACGACTCCTACGTGATCCGCCAAGTGGGATTGAACCAACCGGCCGGCGGGTGGGTTCCCAACACGCGGCCCCATTGGCCTACAGGCTGCTCTTGTACTCAGGCCCCTATTACCCCAACCGCACGGACCTTCAAACAATCGGCCGCAAAAAATAGCCTGCATTTTCCAGGCGCACGCGCTCTAAGTAGAGTTACCCGCCGAAAAAGCAAACTCCTTCGACATTTTCCGACAATTTTAGGTCAGGAGTTAAGAGTCAGGGGCTGGGGGCTGGGGGCTGGGGGTTGGAAGAACAACCGGGCAAGCTTACAAGAAGACAGGGGGACGGCAAGAATGCCCGGAACGAAGCCACCGGCGCAGACTTCCCTTCCCGATCTCCTAGCCCCCAGCCCTTCGAATTACGGCCTCAACAGCCACCCCAACGGTGTTAACTCGCGAAATATGTCGAGCATGGTCGTCTTCGGCGTATGCACGGCGACCATTATCACGTCGCCGCGCTCCACAAGAGGCTCCGCACTGGCGTTCTTGAAGGACGAGGACAGATCTACATTGAGCGTCTCCGACTTATTGGTCTTCGGGTCCGCGGCGCGCATGAGCTGCACCTTGCGCATGTCGCCTACTCCAGGCGTCGGCCCGCCGGCTTCGCCTATCGCCTCGCTGAGGGTCATCTTGCCTTTCACGGGAAACTGCCCCGGCCTGTTGACCCCGCCAATCACGGTATAGAACGATGTCTCCAAACGCGGGATGTAAATCAGGTCGTTGGGTTGGAGAACCAGGTCCGCCGTCGGATCGCCGTCCATCGCCTCTTTATACTTAACGGGTATCTGCTCGGTGGATTTTTCGTGCTTGATAGAGATCTTCTCGGTATCCGCTTCCACAGTCGCGCCGCCGATCAGTCCCATCAGTTCCTTGAAAGTCATTCCCTTGGTCAATGTAAACGACCCCGTCTTGGTCGCCTGTCCCGCCACTTGCACCGATCCTATGGATTCGACTTTCGACGGCACGACGATAGTATCCCCGGATTGAAGCTCGCGATTTGCCGTGAGATCCTGTGCGTGAAGGTACCTGGTCAGATCGACGGGGATCACGGTGTCGCCCCTGTGTATGGCGACCCGGGAAAGATCGGCAACCGTATCGTCGTAACCCGCCGCCGCCAGCGCCTGGATGACCCTGTCGCCATCGCCGATCTCGATAAGCCCTGACTTCTTCACTTCGCCTACCACAAAAACCTGCATCTTGACACGCTCCATGAACACCACCGTCACCTGCGGGTTGACCAGAATCTTTTGGAGCGACTTCGAGACAGCGGCCGCCGCATCCGATGGGCTCAAGTCAGCCACCTTTACCGCACCGACCATCGGCATGGTAATGCAGCCATCCCTGTTTATCTGATAAGCTTTGGAAAGCTCCTGCTCGCCGTCGACCGTTATCCCCACCAAATCTCCGGTCGCCAGTTTGGAGCCATCACCCCACGCCGCCAACGACATCGCCAGCAGCCCAAATAACAATCCACACCGCGCCCAAGGTTTCAAGAACATTTTGCTTGCCTCCTCCGGAATAGTCGAAAGTCAGAAAGTCGGGACCCACTCGCAACGCGATCGCCCCCATAAATGCGGCGGGAACGACAATTCGACGCAGTCGCCGGCATCAAGGCCTTCGAGTTCCCGCTGCACGCACGGCACCGCCCCATATATGCGGCGGAACGACAATCCGGCGCAGTCACCGGCATCAAGGCCTTCGAGTTCCCGCTGCCAGCGCTAAGCCACCACTACCTTTATTATTCCGCCCATGCGCCCTGCAGTCAAGTAGAACTTCTTCCCAATACGCTTCCAACCGGCCGGTTGGTTCCGGCCCCGCGCGTTACGAGTCATCTTACCCATGCTTCTGCCCAGCAATAAACTCGCAGCATTACCAGGCGTCCCCCATTCTTGCTCACGGAACAACGTGGTAGCGGACCATCAGCCAAAGTCGGCCCGCAAATCAGCCTATTCGTCAACAAGGATGTCAGCTATGCAGCGCACAACTTGCCTAGTATTACTGTGTCTGTTGTTTGGTTGCCCCTCCGTGACCCTCGGAGTCGGGCTCCCGCCCGGAACAACCATTCAGTTGACCGCTGGGGCCACCTACACAGATGCTTTGGAGCAGACCCACAACGCGAACCCGGCAAGCGTAACTCTCACCGTCCTCCAGGCAGCGGGGGTGAGCATTACGTCCAGTCCTCCGGCAGGCAAGACCGTTGCCGGCCAGGGCGTCTACATCCCCATGAAAATAATAAACACCGGCAACGGCACGGATCGAATGAGCCTCTCGATCAGTTCGGCAAACGGCTGGCCGGTCGCCATAATCTACGATGATAACGCGGACAGTATCCACGAACCCTCCGAGCAGACCAACATCACCAGCACCGGCACCACGCTCATCGTCCCTGGCGGCTACTGCCCGTGCTTTGCTGAAGTGACCGTGCCCTCCAATGCAACCACCGGCGACACGCTGACCGTTACCGCGGTTTCAGTATATGACCCCGTAAATGGCATCGCGGCCGCTGCCATGTCCGTGCCTCCGCCCAACGTTACCGCAACCGGGCTGAGCATCGCGGCAAACCCCGCGAGCAGCGTGGTCAACCAGACCGTCGCGCTCACCGGGCAGTTGACGCCGGCCATGGTGCAGTCGATAACGATCAGTATCACCAATCCCAGCAGCGTGGTTACCACGTCGGCCGTCTCCACGGATTCCACTGGGTCCTATCAAACGAGCTTCCAGCCGTCGAGCACCGGCGCATATTCGATACGAGCAAGTTTTGCCGGCGCCACAGGCTACCAGTCCAGCTCTGCCACCGCGGCGGTGGCCGTGAGCAACAAGGCGGTCACCGCCCTGTTGCTGACTGCCACTCCCACTAATCCCACGGCGTGCCAGAGCGTCACCGTTAAAGGCGTGTTCAGTCCGGCAGGTCAGGTCCCGTTGACTCTCACCTTTACGGATTCGGCGGGCAACACCTCGACCAGCCAGGTCTCGACCGGCCTGGATGGAACGTTCACTTCGAGCAAGGTGCTTTCGACCGTGGGCAACTGGCAGATCGCAGCGAGCTACGCGGGTTCCACAACTCAGCAGGCATGCTCGGGCACGCTCGTTGTCCCGGTAAGCCAGCCCACGCCTGTCCAGTCGCCGAACGCGATCGTGATCGTCGGCCTCGCGGCCGCAAACCCCGCCGCGGTCGCTGCCGGGGGCCGGACCGCCTGCAGCGCGGCCGCCAGCGACTCACACGGAGACCCGGTGGTCTATCTCTGGTCCGACTCAGGCGCGGGCGGCTCGTTCAGCCCCAGCCCGGCGGTCCAGAACCCGACTTACACCGCTCCCGCCAACGCGACCGGCAAGGACATTTCGGTCTCGCTCACCTGCACGGTCGCAAGCAGCATCGACCCGACCGTTACGGCGGGCACCGCCGCGACCCTGACCGTGCATTCATCTCAGACCGCCCCGTCGGTGGTCTCGGTCCAGCCGGCGGACTCCGCGGGTTGTGTGGACTTGGATGCAAACGTCGTCATCCAGTTCAACATCGCCATGGACCCCTCGTCGACCGAACTCGCCGTGACGATCCCGCCTGGTTTGGACACCCCTGTTTTCTCGTGGAGCGGCGACGGCACAACGCTGACTATCAGCCACGCCAACATGCTCCCCGGCACAACCTATACCGGCACTGTGGGCACGGGCGCCCGAGAGCTCGGACGGCACGAACATAGCCGCGCCCTACGTATGGCGGTTTACCACCGTCCCGGCTGCCGAGTTCGCGCCGAACCAGGTGTCGGCAAACGCGGGCGCTACCTTCGAGACGCCTCATATCGTGGTCAACGATCCATCCCTGCCGCAGACCGTCACCCTTTACATAGGCATACCGCAGGCAATGACCGTGGACACGACCGTCGTGAGTGGTAACCTGGCGTGCGTTGAGCCGGGCAAGGATGTCTCGCAGTTCTACACGGAATGGGATGCTCAGAACCGGCAGATCGCCGTGACCGCGAGCATCGCCAGCCCCGCCGCGAGCGTTGAGATAGTGAAGTCCATTACCCTTACGGCCGCGACTTCGGCCGGGACGCAGGACCTTGTGATCGGGAGCTGCGATGCGCTGACGGTGGCCACGTCGGCGGGCCTGCCGGGCGACTTCAATCTCGACGGCGTGGTCAACATTCTGGACGCGACCCTGTTCATCCAGGAATGGGTAAGGTGGCACACGGCGTCCGCGCCTGTGTTCGATCCAGCCGTTGACGGCATTTACGACCTGGCCCCGTATACCGGCACGACCTGGCCCGACTGGACGGTGCAGGGCGACGGCAAGATCGATATCGAGGATGCGGAAGCATTCGTTGCCTGCTGGACGGGCGCGCACTCTTCGCAGGGGTCGTCGTCGTCCGCTCAGTCCAGCCAGTCCCTGTCAGAGGGTGCGGCGATTCCGATAACCGCTGCGGACGACGGTTCGGGAGTATTCCGGGCGCGGTTCACGCTTCCCGCCAACGCCGGGTTCGACCCGTCGACCAACTCGAACGGCAACCTGGCCAATGTCGACCGCGGGCCAGGCGCGGGAACGCTGTTCTTCACGGAATACGACGCATCCAGCCGGACTATTTATCTCACCGGCAGCCTGGAAGGCACTCCGCCTTACGTGGTCGGAGTAGTTCACACGGCGAACTGAGAACGAGTAACGAGTGCTGAGTAACGAGAAACGAGTCCTACTCACCTGGGTGGCGATTTCCGAATCGCCACCCGAACCCATCCCGCCGGATTTCGGAATCCGGCAAAACACGCTACCGAACCAGACCAGAGGTTAGGCGCCCGGCTGAACGGTTCCGCTTATAAGCGCACTCTGCGCAGCTGCCGCGGCTCCTAAGCGGAAGGCGGGATTCGGAAATCCCTCATCTGGCGTTGGGGTGGGGATTCGGAAATCCCCACCCAGGGTGGACTCGTTACTGGGTGTGGTTCCGGGCTTTCCACTTTCGACTTTCCACTACCCGGGCTAATCCGTCCTCAGCACGTCGGGGTTCCAGACCCCGTGAGGAAGGCGGGGCAGGTAGTGGGTGTGGAGGAGCTTCTTGGACTTCTCGCTCAGAGGCTCGCCGAGGTAATCTTTGTAGACCCTCACCACGTCCGGATTTTCATAAGAGCGCTTCAGGACCTTCCCGGCGTCGATGCCGCGAAGCGCCTCGGCGCGTTTCTTCAGGTTTTCGATGTCCAGCGGGACCCCTTCGCCCGCGCGAGCATAAGGCTGGCCGCCGCCGCCGATGCAGCCGCCAGGGCAGCCCATAATCTCGACGAAATGGAACTCCTCCTCGCCCTTTTGCACCATTTTGAGCAGCTTGTGCGCGTCGCCGAGGCCGTGCGCCACCCCGAAGTGCAGTTCGCGGTCCCCAACCTTCGCGGTCCAGCGCTTGACCCCCTGCGCCACGCTCCGGACCTCGCGGACGATGACCTCGGCCAGCGTCTCGCCCGTCAGCAGCCAGTAGACCGTCCGATACACCGCTTCCGCAAGCCCGCCGGTCGCCCCGAAGATCGCGCCCGCGCCCGTGGACATCCCCAGCACCGGGTCGAACTCCTCGACCGGGAGATGGACGAAAGAGAGGCCCGCGTTTTTGATCATCCACACCAGTTCGCGGGTAGTGAGCACCCGGTCCACCGACGGCGCGTCGAGGTCTGGCAGCCTTTGCTCGGGCCTGAACGACTCGAATTTTTTCGCCGTGCAGCACATGGCGCCCACGCTAAAAATCTTCGCCGGATCGATGCCGTTCTTCTCGGCATAGTAGGTCTTAACAAGCGAGCCTAGAATGCTCATCGGCGACTTGGTGGTGGAGATATTGTCGAGCAAATCGGGGTAGAAATGCTCCGCGAACTTCATCCACGCGGAGGAACAGACTCGTTATGATAGGCAGCGGGCCGCCGTGATACAGCCGATAAACAAACTCCGATGCTTCTTCCATTACGGTCATATCCGCCCCCATTTGGGTGTCGAATACCCGGTCGAAGCCTAGCCGCCTGAGCGCGGCCACGGTCTGGCCGGTCATCGGAATCCCCGGCGGCTGGTTCGAACCCCTCCCCGATCGATGCCCTCACGCTCGGAGCGATCTGGACGACCACGTGCATTTCCGGGTCCGCCAGCGCCGCCATCACATCCCTGGTATAATCCTTTTCCAGGAAAGCAGCCACCGGGCAGACGTTGATGCACTGCCCGCAGGTGATGCAAACGCTCTCGGCAAATGGCGCATGGTAAGCCGGGGCCACGTTGGTCTTGAAACCTCGATTGACGTAGCCCAGCGCGGAGACCCCCTGCACTTCCGCGCAAATCCGCACGCAGCGGCCGCAGAGAATGCACTTATCCGGGTCGCGGATCACCGAAACGGAGCTGAAATCCTTCTCGTAGTGTTTCTTCTCGCCGTGATAATTGCGCTCTCTGACTCCGCAGGCATAGGCAAGGTATTGAAGCTCGCAGTTGCCGTCGCGCTCGCAGGTCTGGCAGTCCATCGGGTGGTTGTCGACCAAAAGCTCGACGATCGTGCGGCGTATCTCCCTGATCTCGGGAGGGTTGGTGTGGACGACCATCCCCTCCATCACGGGGAAAGAACACGACGCGATGGGGTTGCGCATGCCTTCCGCATCGACCAGGCAGACCCTGCAGGAGCCTTCGAGGTGAAGCCTGGGGTGATAGCAGAGCCGTGGAATGCGGATGGCAAGCGTCTCCGCCGCCTGCATGACCGTCGTTCCCTTGGGGACCTTGACCGTGTGCCCATCTATTGTCAGCGTAACCTTCTCGTCAGCCATAGCTTTGCTCCGGGTGAGGGATGTTATGCTATTATTCCCCAGATACGAAGGTGTTCCCTTCAGCGTCCTTAGAATCGCTGAGACGCTGAGGTTAGTGAGAACGCTGAACCGGAGCACCGCTTTCCTGGGTGGCGATTTCCGAATCCCGCCATTCCGCTTGGATGCTACATGTAAGTCGGAATGGTTCTATCCGACCCGCGGCACCCAACCGTTAGACCGGCAGCATGCCATGCCGGATTCGGAAATCCGGCGGACGGGTGGGGTGGCGATTCGGAAATCGCCACCCAGAGAAGGTCCCCGCGCTGGGTTGGAACGCCAAGCGGCGGTTGACGACCGGCGTACTTGTTGGTATAATACTGTCGGCAATGTGACTAACGTGGACGATTA
Source organism: uncultured bacterium (assembly GCA_963823885.1). GTDB lineage: Bacteria > Armatimonadota > UBA5829 > UBA5829 > UBA5829 > CAWGNL01. Next base: position 18,699 of record CAWGNL010000101.1, on the reverse strand, counting down.
GCTCAGTTGGTAGAGCAGTGGACTCTTAATCCATTGGTCCAGGGTTCGAGTCCCTGATCGTCCACCAGTGTTCCCTTGGGCGAGTGGTGGAATGGCAGACACGATAGATTTAGGATCTATTGCCGCAAGGTGTGGGAGTTCGACTCTCCCCTCGCCCACCATTTTCCCTACGTTCAGGCTCCCCGTCGGCCCCATGACTCTGGGGAAGCATAAAGAGTCCTCCCCGATTCGTGAGAGGCAAAAACGCATGCGAAGAACGCCCCGGCCATTTCTGCTCATAGCCCTCATCCTCTTAGCGGCGACCTGCGCTTTAGGATACCGGCAGGGAGAGGGCACAGCGACTTGGCGAGTGCACTTCTCCCCGCGCGGGGGATGCACGCAGGCAATAGTTGATACCTTGGACCGGGCGAAATCCACGGTCCTGGTTCAGGCATACTCCTTCACTTCCGTCCCAATCGCGAAGGCCCTGCTGAACGCACAAAAGCGCGGGGTGAAGGTGTCGGCGATCCTGGACAAAAGCCAACGCACGGCGAATTACTCCGAGGCCGACTTCCTGGCTCGCGCGGGCATCCCCACATACATCGACGCGGCCCACGCCATAGCCCACAACAAAGTCATGGTGATAGATGGGACAACCGTCATAACCGGGAGTTTCAACTTCACCAAGGCGGCGGAGGAGAGCAACGCCGAAAACGTGCTCATACTCACAAGCCCCAAGCTGGCAGCGGAGTACACGAAAAACTGGCGGGAACACCAGGGGCATTCGGAAAGGTACCTCGGAAGATAAGGAGAAGGGCAACAATCCTGAGGGGTTGCGGCAAACGTTGCATCTTTGGCAAGAACGCAGCAATCACGTCATCCTGAGCGAACGCGAAGGATCTGCTTTTACGTCACGGCATAGATCCATGCGGAAAGTAAAAGCAGATTCTTCGTTCCTCCTAAGAAACCTTCCATGCCGCCGGCTTTGGGGCAGTCGCCCGCGAAGCATAGCCTGCCGGGTGAGTTTCTTTATAACGTGACTCCGCAGCGCGGGGTCCGACGCTCCTAAGAAACTCCCCAGTTTCGGGAACAAGATTCCCGAAACACCGGGGGCTGGTTTCTTTCTAATGTAACCGCGGCAACGCCGAGGTCACTTGCTCCTAAGAAACCTCCCATGCCGGCGGCTTCGGGGCAGTCGCCCGCGAAGCATAGCCTGCCGGGGTGAGTTTCTTTATAACGTGACTCCGCAGCGCGGGGTCCGACGCTCCTAAGAAACTGCTGGTTTCGGGACAAGGGTGTCCCGAAACAACGGGGCTGGTTTCTTTCTAATGTAACCGGGGCAACGCCGAGGTCACTTGCTCAGAATGACGTATTTACGGCCTGGGTGACAAGAGCGTAACGTTGCGCTAGACGGATGACTTCCGCATGCGTCAAACGCTACGAGTCACCTGGCAGAGCCGGGGGCTTGCCTGGATTAATTAGGCTGGTCCGGCATTATCCCGTTTCCGTTGTTTCGGAAAACCCCTTTTCCCGAAACCGCCCGCCAATGTGTCACCGACTATAGCGCCTGCGCCGCATCGACCCGGAGCGCGCTATCGCGGCTGCTACTGAGCGATGGTCGCCGTAACAGCGAAACGGTCTCGACCCACGCCGAATTCCTGCGTCTCACTTTTGCCGTTTCGGGAAAAGGGTTTCCCGAAATAACAGCAACGCAAACAACGAACAATGCGATGGTAGTGAACTTTTGCACGCCTTGTGGTTGACAAGGCAGTTGATGTATGCTAATCTACTGCCGTATCCGTATCCGTATGCGGATACATGACATTGCCAAGGATCGTAGCGACATATCCCGGGTGGGACATAATATGCTCGATGGGGTGGATGTCATATCTTAATTTATGAAAGGACAGTGTAATCGTGAAAGATGAATTCGTCGGAAAGGTTGTCATGATCACGGGAGGGGGGACCGGCATTGGGGCCGCGACTGTTGAGCGGTTCGCATCTTTGGGCGCTGATGTCGCCTGCTGCTACAATAAGAGCGTCGATTCCGCTCAGGCGCTTGCCCGGAAAGTGAAGTCGGATACCGGCAGAGATATCTTTCTCGTCAAAGTGGACGTAACGAGCGACGATGCAGTGCGTGCGGCGGTGGACTCGATAGCCGAGCACTTTGGGCGTCCCATAAGCGTTTTGATAAACAATGCCGGGGATTCCGGATATGAATGCCCGCTGGGTGAAATCGACGAGAGTTTCTGGGACCGTATCGTGACCGCAAACCTCAAGAGCGTTTTTCTGTGCACAAAATACTCTATGCCCGCCATGATTGCCCTCGGGGGGGGCAGGATCATAAACACTACCTCAATCTCGGCGCGGGCCGGTGTGGGAGTGTATCCATACGTGGCGGCGAAAGCAGGGGTCGAAGCTTATACCCGGTCGCTGGCCAGAGACTTCGCGGGAGCCAACGTCACGGTGAACTGCGTCGCGCCTGGACTGATCGATACAGCCATGCTCAGATCATTGCATTCGCCGGAAAGCATGGAGCGATGCAGGAAGAATATCCCGCTGCAAAAGATAGGCGAACCGGACGAAGTTGCCGGGGTCTTTGTGTTCCTGGCATCGAAAGATGCATCATACATAACTGGAATGACCCTGCCGATAAATGGCGGGTCGTGGATGGACTAGCCTCCGCATTATTCACGAATTGATGGACCAGCCTTTCGGTTTCGCCACGCACGTGCTCCCTCTCCCGGACGGGAGAGGGCCGGTGAGGGGGAAACGCTGTAATCAGGCACCGGCTCATCGAGCGCGGCGTTCCACCCTCACCCCCAACCCCTCTCCCGTGAGGGCGAGGGGAGCACAAAGTGCTGCGCAAACAGGCGTTACATGAATAATGCAGGCTAGTGTCTACTTGCATAAATAGCTAATAGTATTCTTGCCGGTGTATCGGGAATCTTGTTCCCGATACGCACTTAGTTTCGGGAACAAGATTCCCGAAACACCCGTTACAGCATTCTATCAATCAATTATGCAACTAAGCACTAGCATCCGCGGATTCCGACCGGCAGCCGATGCCGTTACCGAACGACCTGTCACTCTCGATAATGGCATCGGCCTTCGTTATTTCGGCCCCCACGTCAAATTCCTGGGTCTCACTCTTGCCGTTTCGGGAAAAGGGTTTCCCGAAACAACAACAAAACACGTAGCGCCGGTAGATTCCGCGTAATCCGCGTTTCAAAAGGAGAAGCCATGCGGTCCATCGGCAAGCCCGTCATATTTTTTGCCACGGACGCGCCTAACTACTTTACAAAAGCCGGCTTCGTGTGTTAGCATTTACGAGTAGGGTGATTTTGGGCTGGTTTCTGCTCTTTGTGCGCCATTAGCCCGATAAACAGATATGCGGATGCGCGGGGGTGGTTCAGTGGTAGAACGCCACCTTGCCAAGGTGGATGTCGCGGGTTCGAGTCCCGTCCCCCGCTCCAAATATATGAATATAGGGTATAGGATAAGCATCCTGTATCCTTTTTTTTATGAACCCACGTGGAGCCTCTTATGCTTGTTAAACAGGAACAGACAAGTCCTTGCGAAGTGGAGCTTAAAGTCGAGGTCGATGCCGAGAAAGTCGGCTCGGCTGTAGACGCCACCTACGCCGAGTTCGGTAAGCGGGTCAACATTCCGGGCTTCCGCAAGGGCAAGGCCCCCAGGCCGATCCTCGAACGCTACATCGATGAAGAAAAGGTCAAGGACCACGTGGCCGATAAGCTGCTGGAGCCTGCCTTCAAGGAAGCCCTGGAAGAGAGCAGGCTCGAGCCCTACGCGCCGGCCGACGTGCATCTCGAAAAGTTCGATTTCGGCGAGCCGCTGCTTTTCACCGCCAAAGTGCCGCTTCGTCCCGTCGTGGAATTGGGCGAGTATATCGGCCTTGAAATCGAGCGAACCTTGCGCGAGGTCAAAGATGAAGACGTCGACGCCGAGATCCAGCAGATGCTGGATCGTCATGCCCAACGCTCCGTCGTCACCGGCAGGCCAGTTCAGGCCGGCGACATTCTGCGCGTCGAGATAAGCGACGACGATAAACCTGGCGAGGCGCCCACCCGAAACGTGGCCGAGGTAGGCGATAACCTGCCCGACTTCGACGCCGGCCTGATTGGAATGAACGCGGATGAGGAAAAGGTAATCCAGGTCACTTACCCTGAAGACTTCCAGGCGGAGGATCTGCGAGGCAAGACAGTTCCCCTGCGCACCAAGCTCATCGAAATACAGGAAAAGAAGGTCCCGGAACTTACCGACGAGTGGGTGAAGGACACATTCTCCCACGAACCGGAAGAAGGCCAGGAGCCGGACGAAGGCGTGGTCGATACGGTCGATAAGCTTAGGGCCGCGATCAGAAAAGAAATGGAACGCGCTGCCTCGGATGTGGCCGACGCCGAAGTACGGAATAAACTCATAGACAAGGTCGTCGATTCATCCACAGTGAGCTTTCCCCAATTCATGCTCAAGGATACGGTCAAGGACCAGGTCCAAGAAATGACTCGAGATCTGAAAAAGCGCAAGCTCACTCTCGACGATTATATGAAGCACCGGAAGATCACCGCGGAGGAACTGCAATCGGAGCTTGAGGAATCGGCCAGCGAGACGCTCAACTCGCTGCTGGTCCTCAGGGAGATTGCGGAAAAGGAAAACATCGGCGTCAATGACGAGGATGTCGATGCCGAAGTGGCTTACCGCGCCCGGAAACTGAACATGCCCGTCGAAAGCGTCGAAGCCGTTCTCGACCGGACCGACGGCAGGCGAGACATCAGAAACCGCATCCTCCACAAAAAACTTGTGGACTTTCTGGTCCATGCATCCAATATTAAAAACGTGGGGCATCGAAAGGAGTCGGTGTAAAAATGGGCTTAATCCCTATGGTTGTAGAGCAGAGCGCGCGCGGAGAGCGCGCGTATGATATATACTCGAGATTACTCAAAGACAGGATCATATTCATCGGAACCCCGATAGATGATGACGTCGCAAACCTGACAGTTGCGCAAATGTTGTTCCTGCAGAAGGAAGACCCCGATAGAGATATCGAATTGTACATTAATACTCCCGGCGGATCGGTCATCGCGGGCATGGCGATCTACGACACCATGCAGATCATCAAGCCCGACGTGGCGACCCTGTGCGTGGGTCACGCAATGAGCATGGGCGCCATCTTGCTGGCCGGCGGGTCAAAAGGCAAGCGGCTTGCGCTTCCCAATGCAAGGATCATGATTCATCAGGGAAGCGCGGGCTTCCACGGCACACCTTCGGATATCGACATCGTCGCCAAGGAGGTGCTGCGCTACAAGTCGCTCATGATCGACTTGCTGGTCCACCACACCGGCCAGCCGAAAGAGAAGGTCGAAAGAGATATCGACCGCGATTTTTACATGTCACCCCCAGAAGCGACGGAGTACGGTATCATAGATAAGGTGCTCAGCGCGCAGTCCGGCACGGACATCAAATAGCGTGCGCAGTAGCGAGTAACGAGAAGGGATCCCATTGCGGCGGAGGACTCGTTACTCGTTACTCAGCACTCGTTACTTGGCAGGGGTCCCGACTTTCGACTTTCCACTACCTTCGAGGAGACAAGGATTTGGCCAGGATCGGTTATGACCGCACCGGCGAACGGTGTGCACTCTGTGGCAAAAGCCGCGATCAAGTCAAGAAATTGCTTGTCGGCGTCTACGGAGGGATATGCATCGACTGCGTTGAACTCTGTAACGACATCATAAGAGGCGAAGTCGGCCAGGCGGAAGACTATTCCTCCGTGAGGTCCGTGCCCAAACCCAAGGAAATATATCGCATCCTCAGCCAGTACGTCGTGGGGCAGGATACCGCCAAAAGGGCGCTCTCCGTCGCGGTCTACAACCACTTCAAGCGGATCAACTCGACTATGTCGGATGTCGAGCTGCAGAAGTCCAATATTCTGCTGATAGGGCCGACGGGTTCCGGCAAGACTCTTCTCGCGCAGACTCTGGCAAAGATCTTGAATGTCCCATTCGCGATAGCCGATGCCACGTCCTTGACGGAGGCGGGTTATGTCGGCGAAGACGTCGAAAATATCCTCCTCAAGCTCCTGCAGGCCGCGGATACGGGCGACAATGTCCAGAACACCGTCAAAAACGCCCAGCGCGGGATCATATACATCGACGAGATCGACAAGATCGCGCGCAAGTCGGATAACCCGTCCATCACCCGCGATGTCTCCGGTGAAGGTGTGCAGCAGGCGCTGCTCAAGATTCTCGAAGGCACGGTTGCCAATGTCCCGCCGCAGGGTGGCAGAAAGCATCCGCAGCAGGAATACGTCCACATCGACACCACCAACGTCCTGTTTATATGCGGAGGCGCTTTCGAAGGGCTGGACGAACTCATCTCGCGCAGGATTTCCGACAACAACATGGGTTTCCGGGCGCCGTCGCGGAGCAGGAAGTCGATCTCGATCGGCGAAATACTCATCCACGTTCTGCCGGAAGACCTGCTCAAGTATGGCCTTATACCCGAGTTCGTCGGGCGGCTTCCGGTAGTCGCGACCCTTGACGCCCTCGACGAAGAATCGCTGGTGAAGATTCTCACTCAGCCCAAGAACGCCCTGGTCAAGCAATATCAAAAGTTCTTCGACTACGACGGCGTGGACCTGGTGTTCACCGACGATGCCCTGCAGCGCGTGGCCGAAGAGGCCATGAAGCGCGGCATGGGACCCGGGCGCTGCGGGCGATTATCGAGGAAGTCATGCTCAACATCATGTATGAGGTGCCTTCCTGCAAAGACGTCAAGAAGTGCATAGTCACCGAGGAAACCATCCTCAAGAAGAAAGAACCCACGCTGCTGACGCTAAGCGAGGTCAAGCAGGCATCGTAATTCTAGGGGCTAGGGGCTGGGGACTGGGGGCTAGGGACTTTGGCCGCGCCCCGCGATCCCTATAACCCTATTAACCCTACCAACCCTAAAAATGTCTTACCCAAGCGAACTGAGCCGGGACGATATCCCGTCATACCGCGGCGGGGTTGCCCCGCGCAAGCTGCCTCGCACCCTGCCGGTGCTTCCCGTCAGGGATTCGGTCTACTTCCCGCACATGCTTTTCCCGCTGTTTCTTGGGCGGGAGAAGTCCATCCGGGCGCTGGAGTATGCCCTCGAAAAGCATCGTTATATCCTGCTGGTCGCTCAACGGGAGGTCTCGGTCGACGACCCCGCCACCGACGATATCTATTCGGTGGGTGTGGTTGCCGAGGTGATGCAGGTGCTGCGAGTGCCGGACGGAACGGTACGGATCACCCTCGAAGGTGTCGAGCGCGCGAAGATTTCCGCTTACACGCAAGTGGACCCGTTCTTCAAGGCGCGGGTCCGGATACTCTCCTGCCCCGCGCGCGCGGGAGCGAGAGTCGAGGCGCTGATGCGAAGCATCGTTTCGCTTTTCGACCAGGTCGTGCAGAACCAGACCGGCTACAGCGGCCGCCCGATCCCGCCCGAACTGCTGATGAGCGTAGTCAACATCGAGGACCCCGGCAAGCTCGCCGACACCATCGTCCCGAACTTGCCCTTGAAGACGGAAGTCAAGCAGGAAATGCTCGAGGCCGTCAACGTCGTGGAGCGCCTGGAAAAACTCAATGTCCTTCTTCAAAAGGAGATGGAGATTCTCGATGTTCAGCGCAACATCCGCAGCCGCGTCGAGAAGGAAATGGGCGATATGCAGCGCGAGTATATCCTGCGCGAGCAGCTCAAAGCGATCCAGCAGGAACTCGGCGACCGCGACGGCAGACAGGGTGAGGTGGACGACTATCGGACCCGGATTTTCGAGTGTCGCATGCCGGAAGAAGTGCGCGGCAAGGCCGACAAGGAGCTCGACCGCCTGGACCGCATGCCTTATGCGTCTCCCGAAGGCGTTGTCATAAGAAACTACCTGGATTGGTTGATATCGCTGCCTTGGAACGTATCCAGCGAGGACTCGCTGGATGTCGACGAAGCGGCGCGAGTCCTCGACGAGGACCACTTTGGCCTTGTGAAGGTCAAGGGGCGCATCACGGAGTTTCTGGCCGTGCGAAAACTCGCCGGGGACGCCATGAAAGGCCCGATACTGTGCTTTGTGGGCCCTCCCGGCGTCGGAAAGACCAGTATCGGCAAGTCCATCGCGAGATCGCTGGGCAGGAAGTTCTACCGGATGTCGCTGGGGGGGATCAGAGACGAGGCCGAGATCAGAGGGCACCGGCGGACCTATATCGGGGCTATGCCCGGGCGCATTATCCAGGGAATCAAGCAGGCGGGGACGAGAAACCCCGTCTTTATGCTCGACGAGATCGACAAGATAGGCGCCGATTTTCGAGGAGACCCGTCGTCGGCGCTGCTGGAGGCGCTGGACCCGGAGCAAAACGATTCGTTCAGCGATCATTATCTGGAAGTGGCGTTCAACCTCAGGAACGTGATGTTCATCACCACGGCGAATGTGCTGGACACGATCCCTCCCGCTCTGCTGGACCGCATGGAGGTCATAAGGTTCTCGGGATATATAGAGGACGAGAAAGTGCGGATAGCGCGGCAGTTCCTGGTGCCGAAGCAGATCGGCGAAAACGGTCTCACGCATGACTTGTTCGCCATGGATGATTCGGCCATCCGCCGGGTCATTCGGGAATATACCCGCGAGGCCGGGGTGAGAAATCTGGAACGCGAGATCGCTTCCGTCTGCCGCAAGGTCGCTCGCGAGGTCGCCAAGGGCAAGTCCACGCTGACGAAGGTGCGCGAAAGGGACCTCAAGAAGTACCTCGGTTCGCCCAAATACCATAACGGAAGAGCGGAAGAGCGCGACGAGGTCGCCGCCGCGACGGGGCTGGTCTATACCGAGTCCGGCGGGGACATCGTCTCCGTGGAAGCTGTGCTGATGCGCGGGGAGAAGGGCAGCCTCACGATGACCGGTCAGTTGGGCGATGTGATGAAGGAGTCCGGGCAGGCCGCTTTGACATACATAAGGTCGCGGGCGAAGATGCTCGACATCGAGGATGACTTCTATTTGCGCACCGATATCCACGTTCACGTTCCCGCGGGGGCCGTGCCCAAAGACGGTCCCTCGGCGGGTAACGATCGCCGCGGCCATCGCCTCCGCGCTTACAAACCGGCCCGTCAGGAAGGGCGTAGCCATTACCGGTGAGATCACCCTGCGAGGCCGGGTGCTTCCGGTGGGCGGGGTAAAAGAGAAGATGCTCGCCGCGCACCGCGCCGGGATTCGCTCGGTAATACTGCCTCGAGAGAACGAAAAAGACCTCGAAGACATCCCCAAGAACGTCCGCTCGGAGATGCAGTTCCACCTCGTCGACCACGCCGACCAGGCGCTCGAGATCGCGCTGGTAGCGCCACTATGCGGCGGGAACGACAACCCGAAGCAATCCCCGGCATGAATCCTTCGAGTTCCCGCTGCGCGCATGGCACGCACGCCGGACGTGCGTACTCTCGTCTGTGCGGCAGACGGTGCGGTCAGGCTGCCCGACCGCACCGCACTGTTCGTGGCAGCCCAGCACTGCCGCCTCGTTCCTGATTCCTATTGCGGCGGGATGTATGAGTAGCTGTAGCCTACGTAATCCCAGTAGCTGTCTATCGTGCCTCCGGGCGGGGGATACGAGCCGAACATCATTCCCGATTGGCAGGATGAAGTCGCCGTGCCGGAGAGCACCGGATTACCGTCGAGCCAGACTTGATACGTGTTATCGGTCTTCAAGGCTATTCTGATGACGTGAAACGAGGTCATATCCACGCTCTGGGCCGAGCTATCGACCGTGATCTGGTTCGTATACACGCCCAGGGATACGTGACCCGAGTTATTCTCGACCTGGATTAGCGCTGGTGGAGTGCTGGGTGCGGCTCCGGTCCCGGAATCTACCATAACGCAGGTCTCAAGAGTGATCGGCGTCCCGCCCCCTAAAGCCCAATCTCTGGAGAAATAGACTGCCGTGGTCGCATCCTGCGTAGCCAAGTGGAGAACCCCGTCTTGCACGGAACTGTTCGAGGGGTTCCCCATACTACACCAGGCCTCTGATCCCAGCGAGGGGTCGGTTGGCATAACGCTGCTATCGTAATACACATCCCAGGCGAAGGCCGATGCGCATAGCAACGCCGTGCAGGCCGTGGTGAAAAGCAGAACGCCTATTAGTCGTCTCATCTTGCAATGCCCCTTCCCCTTCGCCTGATAGACAAGCCAGCCAATCCGAGCAGTGGGCAACCAAGGGCGAAGAGCGAAGAAGGCTCAGGAATCAGGGTTGCCGTGAACTGGAATTCGTAGCCGCTCCTGCCGTCACTCGTGTCGTACGCCGGGAACGTCCAAAGGGCGCCATTGGCCTGCTGGAGGTCTATCGAGGTATCCACCGGTATCGGAGACACTTGGTCGCTGGTGGGAGGACCCTGCGGCGCGCGGACGTACGTGAGGGTGAACTCAACATCGGACGGAGCGAATGCAACGGGTCCCAAGGACACATCGACGCCGCCCAGAGGGTTAGGGTTGGACGGGTCCCACCACATGTAGAAGGTCCACGTCTTTGATCCGACGAAATGCGGTCCGGTCTCTTGATCATAGTAATATCCGAGAGGAGCGCGCATATCCTCCGCGTAAGACCCCGTTGGACCGTCCCAGCCGTCTACCCCGCTCTCGTGATAGGTGGCCGCGTAAAAGTACCATGTTGGGTTGCTAGCGACTGGAGCGATTTGCCGGTCGGTACGCATCTAGGCCGTCCGACGCGTCCGGACGAACGCCTATCACAATGTAGGCGACGAAGTCCCATGCGGTATCGCTAGCTTGTGCGGCACCGCACACCGCTATCGCCATTAAAGAGAAAAAGAGGACCTCTAGCCTCCGAAATGCCCGCACTCTACGTTTCATGTCTAACCTCTCCCTTCTAATTCGCCGGCCAATTGGCCATGATCTGCGCTCTGAGCTTGTCGAAAGTGTACATGGTGCTTAGGTTCGTAGCGTTCGTATTCACCGTGTCGAAATTCCCGTTCACATCGAGACCATAGTATACGGCCTCTAGATTATAGTTCGCCGGATTCAGGCTCGGGTAGAAGTAGCTCAGGTAGTCAGTCACGAGTTGGCTGGTTCCGTTCCCATACAGCGAGATGTAGACCTTGCATCCCGAATTTTGCAGATCGGTAATCACACCTGTCTGCCCCGAGACCTGCTTAGTGGATCCTCCGTTCGACTGTCCCGAGCCCGTGTAGCACAGCGTCTGGTCATTGAGGAAGTGAAAGACATCGTCCGTAATGAGCACGATGTACCTGTTGGAATTTCCAGGCGTGGAATTGGCATTCATATCGTCCGCTGCCGAGTCGAGCGCATCGAGTGCAACTCCGGTGGATCGCCGCCGCCGGGCGAGTAGGAAGTGTCGTCCCAAGCTATGAATTGGCCCGTGCTCGTAATTGTGCAGTGCTGGAGCTTGGTCGCGTCGAGGAAATCGACCGGCGGACTACCGTTGGTGTCGTTGAACTTTATTCCGCCGAGTTTGAATGCCGCACCGCCAGCTGTGAGGTCGCTCAGGAATTTGTCTATGCTGGCCGCCGCGTAGTGGTTGCCGGGGCCTCCCCCCGTCCCATGCTTCCCGTGCAGTCAATGCAGAAGAATATCTCGCAGGGGGTCTTCGTGCCCGGAGTAACTATCCTGAACGTGGCGGCCGGCGCTGTCGGGGCAGTCGTTGACCGGGGTGTACGCGGCGGTGACATGCGCCGTGGTCCCCGCTCCGCTGGCCGTTATCGTGGTGATTACCTGGCCCGCCGAATTGGTGTACGCCGTGTCTGCTGCTGGTTGCCGGAGTCGTGCGGGCTGAAAGAACCCGTCGGTCGTCAGGACCAACTGTGCGTTGGGGACGGGCACGCTTGACGAACCGCCCGTCATAAGCGTCGCCGTTACGGTGGCCGAGCCGCCGGACGGAATCCAGAACGGATTGACTGTGACCGTCAGTATATCCGGAGGGTTGATGGTAATGTTAACGTTGTCGCTCAAAAAGATCTCGTGCGGCGAAGCCGAGACCGACAGCACAGTCGTTTCCGTCGTTCCCGTGGAATCCGGGTGGATGTAGACCGTGGCCGTGCCGGGGAGTTCGTGACAGTCGGTATCGGCCCGTTATTTGGCCCGGTGATGGTGCAGGCGGCGCTGTTGGTCAACGAAAACGTTGTCGGCAGGTTGGCGATAGGGCCGTTGCAATCCGCGGCGGTCGCGGTGACCGCAACAACCTGGCACTCGGTCATGGTTATCGCCGCCGTGTCGACCGACAGGGTCGGCGTGTAGGCAGCGATGTAGATGGAGCCGACTGAGTCGTACAGCCAGTCGCGGGCCTCTGATGCCGCGCTCGCGCTCCGATGCGCTACATGCACCAAAGCTTCTGCTCCCATTTGCTTGTCCTTACCCCTTCCGGCACTTAACCGCCCGCGCGAACGAACGGCATAACCGCCGCAGCCGCGATGGCGCGCAATCCTCTGCGCCGTCGCGCAAGGGCTCCGCTCGCTGGGGAGGCGGTGCGGTCAGACCACCCGACCGCACCGCCCTCGTCTGGTGGCAGCCCAGGGCCCGCCGCCACGTTCCGGATTCCTATTGCGGCGGGATGTATGCCAGGCTGTAACCCACGTAATCCCAGTAGCTGTCCAGCGCGGCTCCGCAAAGGCGGGAGGTTCCGAATAGCATGCCCTTCTTGGGTGCCTCGTACCGTCGAACCTGAGAATACCTGCGTGCCATCAAGCCAGACCTGATAGGTGTTATCGGTCTGCAAGGCTATCCTGATCACGTGGAACGACGTCATGTCCACGCTCTGCGCGGCGCTGTCGCAGGTGATCTGGTCCGTGAGCAGGCCCAGGACAACACATCCGCCCAAATTCCCGACCTCGATTGTCGCCGGCGAGCCGCCCTGTATGGCTCCGGTCCCGGAAGCTATCATAATGCACGTCTCAAGAGTGACTGCCGTTCCGCTGGGCAAAGGCCAGCCGCTCCGGAAGTAGGCGGTCTTACTTATATCCTGGTTTACCAGATGCAGGACACCATCCTGCACCGAACTGGCGGACAGGTTACTCGATGTCCAGGTAAACCATGCCTCCGATCCCAGCGAGGGGTCGTTCGGCATGACGCTGCTATCGTAGTAGACATCCCATGCGAACGCTGCTCCGCACGACGAAGCCGTGCATATCGCCACAAAGAGCAATGTGAATATCGGCAGTCTCATCTCATTATCCTCCTTCTTCGCCCGATGGTCAGGCCACCAGACCGAGCAGCGGGCAACCCAGAGCCACGAGCGAGGAAGGCTCCGGAACTGGCTGCCATAGGACTCCTTGGCCGTAATCCGCGATGCCCACAATCCAGCCGCTGTCGTTTATCGAGTAGGCGCAGCTGACGCTATAACCGGCATCAAGATCGATTGCCTGCCCGTTTTGCCAAAGATATGCGCTGTCGATCTGGTTGCCCTGCCACGAAAAGCCGACTATCTGTCCGTCGCGGTTGACTGCATAGGCACCACTAAACCAGCTACCGGGAGTGCTCAGTCCGGTCATCGTTCCATTCTGCCAGACAAACGCTTGGCTGGGACCCTGGCCGACTATCACCCCAATGTCATTGATTCCGTAGGCCGAACTGGGGCTGCTGCCGGTTGTGCCCAGATCGGCAGCCGTGGTGCCCTGCCACTCCACCGCGTCGTAGGCGTCTTCGGCTGTCACACCGTAGCCCGCCACTTGCCCCTGTGCGTTGATCGCTGTTGCCGTGTAATCCTCCCAGAATCCAGTGAGACCTCCGAGCTTGGTCATTATTCCACCCTGCCAGATGAAGGCATACTGTTACCATTCGCGTCTCGTGAGGTGCCAGCGACCTGACCGGCATTGTTAATGCCACAGGCGGCACTGTATGAACCGCCCAGGCTACCGAGATCTGTCATCGCTGCATTCTGCCAGAGGAAGGCATGGGTGTCCCCATTGGGTGTCGTCCCATAGCCCACCACTTCGCCCTTGTCGTTGATCGCGCACGCTACGGTCGTGCTGCCTCCCAAGTTGCCGAGATCGGTTACGGTTCCGTTGTCCCAAAGGCAGGCGTCCTGGCCGTTGGAGCCGACTATTTGACCAGCGTCGTTGATTCCATACGCGCTGGTCAGGCCGGTGAGGGCCACCGCCTGGTACTGGACTGCCTCCGCTCCTGTGCCGAAAGCGATCAGGAGGGTAATGAGAACTACTGCTGATAGGCGTTTTTGCATAATGTTCCTCCCTTCCGAGGGGCCTATTGACTTAGAACTGCTTGCAATTTCGGGAACGAGTATTGGGTGACGCCGGAGCTGGGCGGATCCAGTTTGAACGCACCGTTCACGTCGAGATCTGCGCTTGTGAAGTCGGCGATTGCATTGGAGTCGCCGTCGTTATCGTTTACGTCGATGTAAACCTTGCACCCTGCGCTCGTGAGGATGGTTACCATTTGCGGTGCCGTTAGCTGCGTATACGGGTAACCATCAGCGGCGGCGCTGTCCACGAGGGGTTCGCCTACACTGTCGTCGCCCAAGTAGTGGAACCCTGCGTCCGTAGCCAGGGCTATATAGCAGCCAGGCGCCATCTGGCACGCTTTGTTCAGTGCATCGAGGTCATTCTCCCAAATGTCGCCTCCTCCGTCGGCTCCATCCATATAGTTCAGCCACGTTGTCACGTCACTGTAGTTGGTGGTCGGGGATAGGATAGCGTGGGCTGCCGAATCCGGCGTGCGTGACAGGGATCATCCACGAAGTTGCCGAAATATACCCCACCCACGATGAGGATTTTTCCCTTCGAACTCAGGGTGCTCGCGGCGCTGTCTATCAACTGGGTTAGGCCCGCTGTGGCCTTGTTCGCCCCACCCGGCGTCATGCTTCCCGTTCCGTCAAGCACGATCATGAGCGTCTTTACACTGCTGGCGCTGCAAACAACCAGCAAGTTCGCGCTGCCGGTAGCCGGGCATCCTCCGGTGATCGTGGCCGTGCCCGTTACCGTCGCGGTGGCAGGGCATTGGCTCACCGTCAAGGCTGTCGTGACGCACCCCGTCGAGTCCGTATTCGCGGTATAGTTCTGCGTGGTGCCGTCGTGCGGGTTGAACGACCCCTGGTTGGTTGTGAGAGTCACCGATTGGTTAGGGACGGGAGTTACTCCGTCTGGGAGAGTTAGTTGGGCCTTGACAGTTGCGGGCGTACCGCTTACCACCCAGGCCGGGGTAATTGTAACCGTCAGTATGTCGGAGCCCTCGACAGTGATGCTACACGAGCCGGAGCCGCTCGCCTGGACTCCGTGCGGCGTGGACGAGACCGAAGCAACTATGGTCCCCACCCCCGTCTGATGGACGTGTATCGTCGCCGTACCGCCGGTTCCTGTAGTGGTTGAGAACGAAGAACCGCCGTTTGCCTCATCGATTGTGCCCGGACCCGAGTTGACCGTAAACGTAACGGGCGCATTGGAGACTCCACCGTCACAAGCCGTGACAGTGGCTGTGACGGGAAGGTCCGCCTGGCACTGGGTCATGGTCGTGGTCGTCGGGCTAACCGACAAGACCGGCGAGTAAGCGTCTACCGTGATGCAGCCGACTGAGTCGCACACCCAATCCCGGCGCTCCGCTGACAAGTCGTAATACGATTGAGGCCATGGCGCGTTCTGATCGCTTGTCGCCATGACCCATGCGTTGGTACCGGCTGTCTTATACACCGCGTACACGTTGACTTGGGCCGTGCCGGTGGTATCGGTATACACCGTGGTCTGGGTCAGACTGGAGCCGCTGGCGAACGTTCCGTAATCGGTCCAGAACCTGACGGGCTGCCCCGCGATGGGGTTATGATTTGCGTCTACAACGCGAGTCGTTTCCGTGGTCGATGCCGGGGGACTGCCCCCGCAGGGATTCAACTCGTAAGCGCCCGCGGTCAAGGGGTAAATCTTGCGCAGCGGGACCAGGTCCAACTCGAAGCCGCCGGTAGCATAATCCGGATCGACATCTGTGAATGTCCGGGTCTTGAATCCGGGGGACTCGGCGGATATGACATAAGGAATAGCATCGGAGACGTTCTGCCAGGTCACCGAGCCTGTGCCGACACCGTTGCCATCGTACCCCGAGATCGAGACGGTCCAGCGCTGACCTGTGTTTGTGTAGACATTTACGGATGCCGGCTGCCCCGTGCTGGTTTCGCTGTATACCTTCACCGTTATGGGGATGTTCTCCGTATCGAAAGCCGTTTCGCTCGGAACGCTCGATGCCGGGATAGATATATTCGCCATGCCCGACGGGAAACGGATCGTCCTGTAAGAGTTGCCGCCTTCTGTCCATTGTGAACTAATGCCGGTGACCGCGACATAATCGCCTATATTTGTCTCACCGTACATGCTGCCGTCGGTTTGTTGATCCGTAAGATAGGTGAGATCGACTACGAGCACGCCTTTGGCGCTTGCGATATTAGCCGTGCTATCGAGGTTCTGCAGGTATGAGCCGTCATCCCAGGGCGCTCCCGAGCCATCGTCGATCTGCAAGTACGGAGCTTCGCCCTCCGGCCCATACATCCCGTAGCTCAGAGGAGCAGTAGCCCTTCCCCACCACTTTCCCGCAAATCTTAACGCGGCTGCCGAAGTTGTTGAGACCGACCCCGCTGGTTACCCCCGGATTGTAGCCCAGGGCCGCGCCACCGAGGGCCTTGTTATCCATGAACAATGGGCAAAGGTTCGACGAGTCCCCATAGTCGCCTTCAAGGTCGCCGCCGCCGCCGATCTCATTCCACAGGGAGGGGTTCTCCTCCAGTTCGATCGAGGAGTCGTTGACCGTATCGCCCAGGATCCGCTCGCCATCTGGCGTGGCGAGTTGGGCCATTACATCAATTACCTCACCGATGTACATGGTCTCGCCGGTCGAATTCCAAACCCTCATACCGGGCATGCGGTCGAGGCTCTGGAGGTAGTATACATCCGTCGGGTCGGCTTGCCCCATATCGTAAGAGCCGTATCCGGTAACGATGCGGCCCGTCAGGTAGACCCAACTGCCGTCGCCCGAGCTGTCCACGCTCATGGCGCAAATTCTACTGGACTTGAGCGCCAGAGACTGAGTCGAGCCGGAATTCGCCGAGTCGCTCAGGGTGGCCGCGTAGGCCGTGGTCCCGACCCCGGCGGTTAGAACCCTCCCCGCCGCGTCTTGTCCCTGCGGGTCATAAAACGGTGAGACGCCCGAGCCCGAGTACAGGACCAAAGAGCCATTCTCGCTGTGGGCGACGCCGGTCGCCTGGATGATCCTATCCGTAAGCCCGGCAGCCGCCACAGTGTAAATTTTGACGGTGCCGCCGCCGCCGCCGCCGTCTCCCACCTGGATGAAACCATCGCCCACGCCCACAACGGGCCTGGCCGCCAACCGGACGGTCGAGAGAAGAGCAGGCGGCGACGCAAGAAGGGAAGCGACGCTATCGAACTGCGTTGGTCCGGCGGGGTCCGCGGCGGTGACCGGCCCGGCCATTCCCATTCCGTCATCCGGCAGGCTGGGATCCGATGGAGGGATGGGTCCGGAAGGCAATTCCAATAAGGCGCCCTCGTCCGCCGGAAGAAAGCCCAGCGGCGAAGGCGGCACGGAGGTCAAGCGGCCGGTGTCGGGGTCGAAATAACCTCTGAGCGCGGGATTGACGATACATCTTTCGCCCGAGGGCAAGCTGGACATATTCCCCGTAACTGTCAGGCTACAGCCTGGCACGAGACCTATTGGGCACCGCGCCACAACGCAAATGCGGCTTGCCGCGTCCGTGGAACTCGCATCCGCTATGACCAGGAAAGCGGGATTATTGCGCCCGCAGATATAGAGGATTCGCGCCTGGACGCACTCCACCGGGTCTCCGTCCGGGACCGAGAGGGCAGCCGCGACCGAATTGTCGCTCTGCAAGGGAAAGAGGTCCTGTGCGCGCGCCGCCCCTGAGCCGAGGAATGTGGTCAGGCACAGGCACGCGAGGAGGAGCATAACAAGGTATGCTCCTTGGATACGCTTGGTGTCCATATTCTCCTCCCGGTTGAGGCCGCCTGCCACTCGGCTCACTTGGATTATATCCTATAAAATCCGCCACGTCAATGCCATTTTTGCCGGTATTTTTACCCACCTGACAAATACTGTCAGTTCCGACCGTTCAACGCCCTCAACGCCCTCAACGCGCCGGTCACATGGCGTTCACATTCATTCCGTGAATCTGGCAGACAGCTAATATAGTGCGGCGCCGCGGCTTCCGCCACCTCGCCACATCCCAGTATATCCGCACATTTACTGTTTGTCAAGCCCTATTACGAGGTGGATAGTTGAGAGGCTCCCGTAACGCCCCTAAACTTCAGTATGATGACAACACAGACAAAGATGGATTCACTGCTCAGGACCCTGGCCGACCGGATGCGCGCTCGCCGCAGGACGCTGGGAATCACCCAGGAACAGCTTGCGGACAGGGCGGATCTAAGCCTCAACTACATTGGCAGGATGGAGATCTGCCAGAGCGTGCCTTCGTTCAAGACGCTGGTTCGGCTGGCGGAGGCGCTGGAGGTGGAAGTCTACGAGCTTCTCGCCGTATCCGAGGAACGCCCGTGGGCGGGGGCGGCGCGTGAAGTCGAGCGCGTGATGGAATCGCTTCAACAGGATGCTGTGTTCGTGTTGAGCGCGTCCCAGAATATAGCCGAATACCCGAAGTCACTGCGCAAGAAGCAGCGGTGACATCCGGGAGAGAGCCGTTCGGGAAGGGGTTTCCCGAA
>CAWGNL010000100.1:0-18691 GCA_963823885.1 uncultured bacterium | reverse complement strand
TATACGGCCTATCACGATGAAAGCTATCTGGTCCGAGGCAAGACCCGTCAGCACCTGGGCGCCGCGCGCATCCACCGCGATCCGGAACTCCTTCAAGGCCTTCATGCCCGCCTGAAACGCCGCCCGCGACTGGGCCGCCGCCTTGCCGAGCTCTCTGCCGACCTCGACGAATACCTTTTCCACGTGCTTCGTGCCCCGCGTGAAGTGGAGCCTGGGCCTGATGTATCTTATCCCCCGCTCAGTCACCCCCACCGACGAAGCTATCACCTCGGGCGCCGCCTGCAGGTACGGGCAGGTCTGAGCCTGGCGCATATTCGGATTAGGCTGCTCCGTGCTGATTATTGCCGGAGCGAATATGATATCGACGCCCTTTTCGACGAGGTCCATGTAGTGCCCGTGAGCGACCTTGAACGGGAAGCACGGCTCGCCTATCGCCGACTCCAGGCCCATCGCGATAATGCGCTTGTTGGTGGCATCCGAGACCACGACCTCGAAGCCCATCTCCGTGAAAAACGCGCGGTAGAGCGGGAGGTACTCGCTGAACATCAGCCCGCGCGGATACCCACCCTGGCCGCGTTTTCGGGAGCCTGGCCGGTGTACGCGTCGAACATCATCTGCTCGCGCTCGGCGAACAGGTCCGGCAGGTGACCGCCGAGGTTCTTTTTGTGGACCGCGCTGAACTTCTCGCAGCGGTCGTTGTAGAAGTATTTCGGGCCGCCCTCCATTTGGAACGTATTGACGTCGCACCGATTCGCGCAAGACTTGCACTCGAACGATCGTACCTCGTATCTCGCCTCGGCTATGGCGTCGAAGCCTCGGAACTTGCTCTCAGCCGGGTTGGCGAGATACGCAAGCCGAGCGGCGCCGACAGCGCCGGTTATGTGCGGGTAGGGCGGCACCACGATCTTTCGCCCGAGGATGGTCTCATAAGCCGCGATCATCCCCTTATTGAAGGCCACCGCCCCCTGGAACGCGATTTTCTTGCCGATCTCGCGGCTGGCGACGTTCTTATGCAGGTAGTTCTTCACGCTCGCGAGGCATATCCCGGCCGCCAGGTCCTCCATCGGGACGTTGTTCTGCTGGTAGTATACCATCGCGGACTCCGAGAAGACCGTGCAGGTCCAGTCCAGGTCGGGCGGCCTGGTGTTGCCCAGAGCCAGGTCGCCGAAATCCTCCAGCGCAACCCCAAGCCGAGCGGCCTGCTTCTCCAAAAAAGCGCCCGTGCCGGCCGCAGGCCTTGTTCATCTCGAAGTCGATGATCACGTCGCCGTCCAGCCGGATATACTTGCTGTCCTGGCCGCCGATCTCGAAGATGGTGTCCACGTCGTCCGCGTACGAAAGCGCGCCGCTTGCCTGCGCCGTGATCTCGTTGCGGATGAAGTCCGCTCCGATGTAGTCGCCGGTGAGGTATCGCCCGCTGCCGGTGGTGGCGGCGCTGATCTTGTCGATCCGCAAAGCCCGCTCTTCGATCTGCTGACGAATGGCCGCAAGCGTGTCCCGGACGGCGGTGAGGGGGTCGCCGTCCGTGCGCCGGTAGTAGCTGGCCAGCACGTGGAACTTGCCGTCGATCCGCGTGACCAGCGCGGCCTTGGTGCTCACCGAACCGATATCCACGCCCAATGCGGCCCGCTCGATCACTTTCGCAACGTCTTCCTCCTTTACCGGCGGCATTATCCGGGAGCGACGCATGCTTATCGGCTCGCAGCCGGGATACTCCAGCGGCTTTTCGAGATGCGCTTCCAGGGTGGAGACCGCCTCGCGCGGATTCACCCTCGCCTCCGCGCGTATCGCGGCGCCGATTGCTCCGAGCAGACGATTATATTTCGGCACGAACATCCGGCCCTTGAGATGGAGTTCCTCGGCGAGATACTTCACGACCGCGGGATTCTCGGAGACCCCGCCGATGAACGCCACCTTGTCGCGGAACTCCTTGCCTCGCGCGATGGCGGAGCGATAGTTGCGGCTGATGGCCTGATGGACCCCTGCCGCGATGCGGTTCCTGGGAGTGCCTTTTTGATAAAGATGAGTGATATCGCTCTCGGTGAAGACGGCGCACCTGCCCGACAGGCTGGCGGGACTCTCGGTCTCCAGCGCGACCCTCGCGAAATGCTCGATGCTGCCGTAGTTCAGGCGCTTGACCATGTGGTCGATGAAAGACCCGCTGCCGGAGGCGCACTTGCTGCCGAGGTTGGAGTCTTCCACCAGGAGCCGCCGGCTGACCGGGTCGCGCTCGAACAGGATGTATTTCTGCGACTCCCTGCCCATTTCGATCACCGTGCGGACCTCTGGATAGAGCTGATCGATGGCGGCGGCGAGGGCGTTGGGCTCGTGGATGTTGTTGGCGCCGATCAGGTCGCTCAGGACCGACGCCCCGGCGCCGGTGACCCCGAACGCCACCTCGTCGTCTATGCCCATGTCCCTGATTTGCTGCAGAGCTTCCTTGACGCGGCGAATCGGCTGCCCTTGTATGCTGATGATATCTAATGGCTGTATGGAAGCGTCGTCTCGAACGAGGACCGCTTTGACGGTGTCCGAACCTATGTCGAACCCAATCCTGATGGCCATAAAGAAACTTCCTTCCGCAAGAACAGAAGTTCTCTTCCCGGTGTTTCGGGATTTGAAGTGAAGAAGGCGTAATGGAAATCCCGAAACGGGGGTGCTGAGGCTGCTTACAAAGAGTTTACCCATGCCCTCAAACTTCCCTTGACAGTATATTGCGCCCGTCAGGTTCAGTCAAGTTTTGGCGCGTTCGGTCGGTGGCATTGGCGTCTTCGTCCGTTTGCTTCGAACGATTATCACCCGCGTGCCTCGACTTGCGCTCCGTGTAGAACGGAACGCGGGATATATCTCCGGCGGCTGACTCATTTCACGCAAAAACGGATCTGAAGAATGGGTAATTGACAAAATAGCTGGTATTCGCGCCGGTTATCCGCTATAATAATATTGTGGATCCGAGCGAACCAACTGATCACCATTTGTACAGAGCGCGGTGGTCCTGTTTTAGGGGCCGCCTGTAACGGTCCAATTGCCTACCCACGTAACCATCAGTGACGTGACGGAAGTGGAGTGTGTCACATGCCGACGATAACTTACCCGCGTGAACGACGTTTCGAATTCGACTCGCTTGCATGATTGCAAGTATTGCTTAGAGCTTCTGAGCCCGTGTCACGAGTCCTCAAACACGCATGTTTGGAATACAAAACTTCTTGAGAGTGACAACTTTCTGGTTGCTCCCACTCTTGGGGCAATGGTTGAGGGATGGCTTCTGATTGTTACCAAGAAGCATCACTTATGCATTGGATCCATTACTTGCGACATGGACTATGAGCTAAACAAGATCGTCGAAGTAACAAGGGCTATACTAGAGACCGTATACGGCGCTCCCACGCTGTTCGAACATGGCCCAAGTCAGGAAGGCTTGGCAATGGGCTGCGGGATTAACCATGCGCATTTGCATCTGGTTCCATTGAAGTATAGTCTGAAGCGGCTGAGTAGCCTCCATTTGGACCTGAGTGGGCACTCATGGCAACCAGCAGAGGATGCCCTTGAGACATCGCGGCGATTGCATAGATCTGGATGCTCGTACCTGTGTCTTAGGGAACCAGGCGATGAGGCTCTTTTCACCAGCCCTGGCGATGTCCCTTGTCAGTTCTTCCGACGAGTAATGGCCTCAGCGGAAGGTATTTCTGATCGCTATGATTATCGTGAGCATTGCTTTGAGCAGAATGTTCTGACTACGTTACAAAAGGTCCAGCCCGCTTTCGCTGACGCTGCAGTTGGCGGCATACTAAGGTAATCGTCCACAGTGGATAGCAAAGACCCAGATCCCGGTTTCGCGTATGCCGATTTGACAGACGGGCACCCGCCTGGCGATTGGCAGACAAGATACCTACCTGAGGCTAAGAAGCAGATTTGCTTCGAGGCCGTCTACCTTGCACTGTTGTTTTTCGCCTCAGCGTCGCTTTTGTTTCTCCTCTGGCATCACTTGGGGCGTCCGTGGCTTGGGCTGGTCAACGAGCGCTATTGCACGTTCTGAGGTATGGCTTTGCCTGGTTGGCAGGTCTCATGGGAGGAACCCTGTTTTCGTTCAAGTGGTTATATCATAGTGCGGCCAAGAACAGGTGGCACCAAGACCGTCTTCTATGGCGGTTTGCCACTCCTCACCTCTCCAGCGCGGTAGCATTCATTTGCATATGTCTGATACAATCGGGCCTTCTGACGATCCTTAACCCAGATGCTGTGCGAAGACCGGCCGTTGTAGTGTCCATAGGCTTTCTCGCGGGCTACTTCTCAGACACAGCCCTGGCTAAGTTCGCTGACATCGCATACACTCTGTTTGGAACGAGCCAGAATGACGAGAACAAGAGTAAGAAAGAAGACAAGAAGACGGACGATGGGGCAGAATGAGCGGCGACCAGCTCATGGTTGATCTGCCTGGTACTGGGCGGGTAATGGCGACTCCACGATACTCAATAGGCGCGTTGCATTACGTTAGATGGAACGGTAACGGCAGGCTTGCCGGCCGAAGCGAGGCTTCGTGTGATGCGGGGATCCACAGACTCGGAGACTCGCGAAGGCCCTGACCTATTCTTTCTTACCTTCCGGGCTCGGGCATTATCCGCGAAAGCTCTTGCAGAAATTGGGAGCTGATCCGGTCGTGGTATTTTTGCGCGAGGTGGATTTCGCGCCAGGCGCCGGCGTAGTCCTGGTCGCGAAAGAGAATCGTGGCCATCATGTGGTGAGCTTCTCCAAAGCGGGGATCGAGCCTGATGGCTTCGGAGATGTGTTTGGCGGATTCGTCATACTTTTCCTGGCGGTAAAGCGCCACGCCCAGGCCGTAGTGCGCCCGCGCATGATCGGGCTTCGCCTCCAGAGCTTGCTTGTAATGCTCTATCGCCCCATCGAGATCGCCCTGCTGGTAAAGCGGCATGGCCATGCCGGTAATGGGCCTCCACCTGATCGGGATCAATTTCAAGAGCGCGGCCAAACTCGGCCATTGCCCCATTGGGATCGCCGAGCCGCAACAAAATTGCGCCGCGTTCGCTGTGCGCCGGAACGTACCTGGGCTGGAGACGCAGCGCCTTGTCCGCCTCGCGCAGCGCCTCCTCGTCTCTGTTGCCCCGCGAGAAAAGAGCGTCCGAGAGAGCCTGATGCGCCTCGACCTGCTCGGGCTTGATCCGGATAGCCTCCTTAAGCTGAGCGATGGCCTCGTCGAAGCGCCCCAGTCTCGTCAGGACGACTCCAAGGCCGACGTGGGCCTGAGCGTAGCGCGGCTCGGCCTTCAGCGCCTCATTAAACTCGTTCCCCGCGTCCGTGAGGTGATGTTCCAACATACAGGCATCCGCCAGCAGGCCCATGTCGATCGGGGATCCCGAAGTGGCGACCACGGCGTGCTTGAAGAGCGTAATCCCGTTGCGCGGATAGCCTATCTGGCTCCATGCCAGGACCATGCACGCGCCGACTACCGCAACCGCCGCCGGCGCCAGAGCCACCCTCAGCTTTCCGGACGCGGCCTCGACAAGCTCGGGTATTCCCCAAGCAATCACGATGAAGATACCTATCAGCGGAATGTAGGTGTAGCGGTCGGCCATTGCCTGGTTGCCCACCTGCACGAGCCCTATGACCGGGAGCAGGGTAATCAGATACCAGAGCCATCCCACCATCACATACGGGCGGCGGCGGCGAAGCCTGACCGCGAGATATGTCGCGCCCGCCAGTGCCGCCCCGGCGGCGATGGATTTCCACAAAGGCAAGCTGTCAGGATACGGATAGAACGCGCAGAGGTTTCGCGGGTACAGAGTGTTTAGCAGATAACTCCAGTAGGATACAAGGGCGTTGCCGATGCGGGCGGGCAGCGAACAAACCTCCAGCGCCTGCACTGCTCCGCCCGAGCGCTGAACGCAAAATGTGACCACGCTCGACGCCGCGACCAGCGCGAACAGCCAGGTCTTCTCGCGGACCAGACGGCCAAACGGTACCGGCGACGCCGTTTTGGTCTTCTTTCCGACGATCTGAGTCCTCTTGAGCGGCCAGTAATCCATCAAAAGGAGAACTATCGGCAGGCTCACAAGCATCGGCTTGGCGGTCAACCCGGCCGCCAGCGCCAGCACTACCCAGAAATACCCCAAGCCAGACCGGCGGCCGGTCAACGGACGCTGGGCATAGCGCGCGTAGGCAATCATCGTCAGCATCCAGAACAGCGCGCTCAACACATCTTTTCGCTCCGCCACCCACGCCACCGACTCCACGTGCAGCGGATGAACGGCAAACAGCGCCGCGACAAACGCGCTTTTGCCGGCCTGACGGATCATCAGCATCAGCACAAGGAACAAGAGCACCACATTCGCGAGGTGAAACAGGAGATTGGTGAGATGGTGGCCCATCGCCCCGGCGCCGTAGAGCTGCCAGTCCAGCATGTGGGACATCCAGGTCAACGGATGCCAGTTGGCCCTTGGCCGGCCAGCGCCCAGGCTAAGCTATCGCCATTAAGTCCGTGGTGCACGTGGCGGTTGCCGACGACGTAGTCCTGGTCATCGTAGCTGGAAAAGTCGAGCGTCAGCACCCGCGAGTAGACCGCCAGGGTAATGACGACAAGGAGCAGGGATATGAATAACAGGCTGTATTTGCTGAACAGTTTCTTCATCGGCTTCGAATTTCATTCTAAACCGGTGAAGGGCCTGCGTCAAGGGGTCACGCGTGTGCGGTGTTGGGTGATACGTGATGGGAAGGAGTCCCTTCCGGCAATCGCCCATCACCCATCACCCTATCTCAAAACGGCCCCGTACGAAGCAGTATGCCCAGAAATGTCAGCACGCCGATCAGGGCGACCAGAATCGCCACTATGACCGCAAGCGACCACATGGTGGCGCGCCGGGCGCTGCCGATTCGCTTCAAGAAGTGCCGGTGCTCGGCAATTGCCCCGATTAGCGTCAGCGTGCCCAGCGCAACCAGCGCAAGCCCGAAGTTGCGCGGCGCTTGGGGGCGCAGCATGCCGTAAGGCTTCTGAGCCTCGCGGAAATATTGCAGGAACTTATAGATCGTAAACCCGAAACCGATCATCGAAATCGACGTGCGCACCCACGCCATGAGGGTCCGTTCGGCTGCGATAACCGTTCGCTGGAGCGCAAGCCTGGTGCGCTCCTGGGCGAGCACGGTCGCATCGGTGGATAGATCGCCTTCGGGCGGCACGTCGTTCATTCGCGCATCTCCTGGTTCTGGACCTTGGAGATTAGAGGTTAGAAGTTCGGGCACAATGTCCCGACCTCCAACCTCCATTCTCGTGGTAGTATTTCCACACCGGTCCGAAATTATGCCGACGGAGTTAGGAGTTAGCTAACTCCGTAACCATTCACGAATCGTGAGTGCATGCCGCCCCCCTATGCGGCGGGAACGACAAGGCGAGACAATCACAAGGCACGAAGCCCTTCGAGTTCCCGCTGCACCCTTGCGCCTTCTGCCCGCGAGAGAGGGCATGGTCTGCATCTGCCCAACGTGAGTGCTATGCGTGCAGCGGGAACTCGAAAGTGCCGGCTTGAAGGACGCTCTATTTGTCGTTCCCGCCGCATAGGTGGGTTCTAATCGTGAAGAGTGAGTAACTCCTAACTCCTGCCTTCCAAAGCGTGCTATAATGAACTCAGCAGCGACAAAACCGGGAGATGGCCGGTCTTTTTACTGAGGATTTGGATGGACATGTGGCATACATGTATGTGCGCTATCGGGTGGGGCCGGGGGCATCGGACGACTGCGCTATTGTGATGGCCGGAAAATGCTCGGACTTTCCGGCGCAATCGGTTGCTTTCTTGCCGATGCCGTCGATACGCTGGAGAAGTATGTGCCCGTAGATTCTCGGAGTTCGAAAAAGAAGCGGTAGTTGCTGAAATGCGGCTGAGCTGCTTACGTCTAATATGACTTGGAGGAACCAAAAAAATGCAAAAATTGCTAGCGTTGGTGTTCATACTCGCTGTAGTAGGTGGTCTTGCGGGATGCGGAGGAGGAGGGGGAGGAAGCAGCACGCCGGCCACGCTTACGTCGACGTCCTCCGACGGCAAAGAGACCGTGACCCTGGCGCCGACGACCAGCACGACTCTTCCGAACGGGTTGGTTCTCACGTTTCGAACTGGGGAACAATTTTAACCCGCCGCTAAACACGTCGGGGCAGGGAGCATTTGTAGCGGCGGCGAACTTAACCGGCTATGTGGGAACGTTCTCGGGGACCCTTACATTCAACGTGATTCCCGCCGTGCCCAGTGGACACACAGTTGAGCTCTTTACAGCCGCACTCAGCCAAAGCGACGGGGAATACCACCTTACCGACACCGGCAAAGAGTTTACGGTTACGAACAATGGTTCTACCCTCGCCGTATCGATCGACTCTAGCGGCAACTACGTGGCCCTGTATTTGTAATTGACGTCACGTGACGCGGATGGCCTGATAGTTCGATGGCAGACGATTCAACCGGTAGGATAGCTCGATGGGCAGATGGTTCGATAACCGGTGTTGCCTGCGGCGCTGTTTGCTATCTGCCCTGTGCGGTCGGGCTATCCCGTCGTCCGCGGATCCGGTAATCACCAATCGCAAAGAGGCGCCCATCTCACGGGATGGACGCCTCTCGATAATGAATCCTCTGCCCGCGATTCAGCTTGCAGCGTCTACTTTCTGCGGCGAAGCAAAGCCCCAGCCATTCCGAGTAATCCCGTGCAAAGCCCCACCAGACTTCCTGGTTCCGGGACTGCCGTGTAAGTGTAGTACCACGTCACGGTTGCCGAAGCCTGTGTCTTGATGCAGGACGTAATGTTCCCCGGACCATTGACCTGGGACGAAGCGTCCGCAATCACCGGCAGTATAACGCTGCCCGTGCCGATGAAGGGAGAAATATCTGACGCGGCGACGAGGGCCATCGGCTGCGAGGCAGCGTCCGCGCTGAAAGAGGTCTCCAGTCCAGCGGGCGCGGCCCAGTCTACGGTCCCACCGTAGGGGCCGAGCGTAGGCGTGGTGGATGCATACTGTGGATTCGCCGTCAGCCAAGCCGCGGTGTTGGGATGCTCCAGCGTCACAACGCAGTTGTCAGTAACCTGGGCGGTCACCTGGTCATTGTCCATGTTCTCGATGTCCTCCATGCCCTGGATATCGGCGGTGAGCGTGAGCGTTACGCCGGTCAAGGTGCCAAGCGACGGATCGAACTGCCCAATGCTAATGTTCTTCGTCCAGTTCGTATCGGTCAGCGCGACAGAAGCACTATCGATGGGCGTCTGGTACGTTGCAGCCCCCGCTATGCCGGCAGCGGCAAAAACCAGCAAGACGCACATATAAAGTAGAATGCATTTTCTCAACTTTCTTTCCTCCTGTTTTGATAAAAAGTCCAATCCTTTGCTGTGCCAGTTCCTCACGAAAAGACCGCACCGTTGCCTGCATTGCGGCCCGCCTGCAAATTGCGGCCGCGACCAGGCAATGCCAGTTACGACGAACCCACTACCCGAAAGGGTGCGCGCTCGCCTCGGTGTGCCGATCCGTTAAGACAATCGCATCAAGTGTCTGAGCGCCACGCGTCAAGCTGTAGCAGTACGCACAGCAGCGACTCGCGCCGGACTCTTGTAAAGCTGATTGTGAATTTGTATAGACCGGCTGGCTGATGGTTATCCGATCAGTTCCGCCGTCCATATGTATAGAATGCAAATTTCGTGCCATCCAGGGGGAGAAAGTTCGATTGGCAGATTTTTTTGCGGATTGGTGATTGTGGGAGGAAGGAACAAGGTTGCAAGGGAGCGAGGTTTCTTCCGGAAGGCGTTTCGGAAATCGCCACCCAGAAGAGGGGCTACAGGGCGCGGTAAGCCGGTTCCGGCAGGACGATAGGGCTCTACGCGGGGGCGAGCGGTGTTGTTTTGAGAGGAAGTGCCTGAATGAGAGCGTGTGCTCGCGGGTTGCAAACCCGGATTAACTGGGTCCGGCGTTCGGAAACGCCGGACCATCTAACTCTCTCACCCAGCAGCCTCCGCGGGGCGGAGGTTCCCGGCTCTCTGCTCTCCGCTCTCAGCTATTTTCTGAGGATGCCAGACGATGGAGAATCTCGCGCGCGGCGATGATCCCTGACGCGGATGCCTGCACCAGCCCGCGGGTCACTCCGGCGCCGTCGCCGACCGCGAAAAGGTTTTCGACAGGGGTCTCCAGCTTTTCGGTGAGTTGGATTCGAGAGGAGTAGAACTTAACCTCGACCCCGTAGAGGAGGGTGTGGCGGCTGGCGACCCCAGGGGCCAACTGATCGAGGGCGTGGAGCATCTCGAGGATCGCCGACAAATGCCTGTAAGGCAGCACGAAGCTCAGGTCGCCGGGGATGGCATCGGCCAATGTGGGAGTGGTGAGGCCTCGTTCGATGCGAGAGTCGGTGCTCCTTCGGCCCGACTCCAGGTCTCCCAGCCTCTGGACGATCACGCCGCCCGAGAGCAGATTGGCGAGGCTCGCCACATAACGCCCGTATGTAATGGGTTCGTGGAAAGGCTCGGTGAATGACGTCGACACCAGCAGCGCAAAATTGGTATTGGCGGTCTTCTTGCGGGCGTAGCTGTGGCCGTTGACGCTGGTGACACCGTCGTGTCTCTCGATGACAACCTCGCCATGGGGGCAGACGCAAAACGAGCGGACCTTATCGTCGAAGACCCTGGAGTAGTAGATCAGCTTTGGCTCATAAACCGCGGAAGTGAGATCCTGTGTTACGGCCGCCGGAATCTCCACTCGCACGCCGATATCGACGGGGTTGGTCATGGTCTTCAAGCCGAGCCGGCCCGCTTCCTCGGCGAGCCAATCCGCCCCCGAGCGACCCGGCGCGACAATCACGTACTCGGCGTCGACGCACTCGCCGCTCGCCAGAAGCGCCCCGGTGATCCTGCCCTCCTCGACCAGCAGCCGCTCCACCGGGGTCTCCATACGCACGTCGACTTTCTCGCGCAGAGCGTCGCGCATTCTCGTGAGGGCCATCGGACACATTTCCGTGCCCAGGTGCCGCACCTCCGAATGCACGAGCTTGAGCCCCGCGAGCTGAGCCTTATACTGGATCTGGGCGACCTCATCCTGGTCCGTGCCGTAAAGCTTGAGAGGACCGCTGTAATCCAGCCACATTTGGTCGACGCGCCTTATGAGCTTCCTGACCTCGGACTCGGCCAGCACGCTCGACAGGTGCCCTCCGACCTCGGGTGAAAGGGTCAGCTTGCCGTCCGAAAACGCTCCCGCGCCTCCCCAGCCGGAAAGCAGGCCCTTGCGGCGGTCGCGCTGGTCGATGTCCGGACCCCGGTCCACGATACATGCCTTGACATTCTTTTCCTTGGCAATCTCAAGCGCGGAAAATATGCCTGCCGGGCCAGCCCCGACGATCAGCACGTCGTATTTCATTTTGTTTCGACCTTCTGCTTGATGGCAAGGAGCATGTCGTCGACGTTCTCTTTCATCTTCTTGGCAATCAGGCTCTTAATTAGTGCGCCGACCAGCGGCACGTTGTATTCCACCTCGATCTCGGAGTCGAAGCGAGTCTTGCCCCCCAAGTCGGTAAATCGCCAGACGCCCGAGTACTTGGAGTAGTCTCCTCTGATCAGGGAAAAGACGCAGGTCTTGGCGGAATCGTCCCAAATATCCTCCTCGACCCACTTGAGGGTTGTCTTGAACTCCTTGACGATGCCGACCCAGTCCGTGACAACCCGGCGGCCGTCGTCGCCGCGCTCGATCACCCTCACGCTCTTGACATCGTGCATAAACTCAGGGAAAGACTCCACATCCTTGGCCAGCGCGTAGACCTCCTCCAGCGGGCCATCGATTTCAATCGAGCTCGTTATTATAGGCAATATGCGACTCCTCTCCTTCGAAAATAGCGGAAAGCCCGGAACCTCCACCACCAATACTCGTTCCTCGTTACTCATCGCTTGCCCCCAGGGTGGCGATTCTGAGATCGCCACCCATCAGGCACTCCGCCTCCATCTCCAAAGCACGTGCCATGCGTGCAGCGGGAACTCGAAGGCCTCGCGCCAAAGACTGTTTCGGCTTGTCGTTCCCGCCGCATAGTGGGCTGGCTATCGCTCTCATAAAGAGTGAACTCTTAGATTATCGATTTTCAATTTTCCTAACCAGTCCCCACCACTTTGCCTATGATCTTGACTTCATCGAAATACATAGGCTCCATGGTGGAGTTGGCGGGTTTGAGCTTGATTCGCCCATCTTCTTTAAAAAGACGCTTAACAGTGGCCTCGTCCCCCACCATTGCGACCACGGTATCGCCGTTGTCGGCCGATTCCTGTCTGCGGACTATGACATAGTCCCCATCGAGTATCCCGTCGTCGATCATGCTCTCGCCCTTGACCCGAAGCATAAGTCCGTCGCCTCCGGTCAGGAAATGCGCTCGGCACAGGATAGGTGTCCTCGATATCCTCCACCGCCAGCACCGGCGCCGGCCGCCACGCTGCCGACCACGGGAATGTCGACAACCGCTTTGTGCTTGCGAGCCTGCGCCCCGTCGGTCGTGACGCGAATGGCTCTTGTAAGAGCCCCGTCCCGGCAGATAAACCCGCCTTCTCCAGAGATCGAAGGTGCGTATGCACCGTCGCGCTGGAACTTAAGGATACCGCTTTGCCGATCTCACGCACGGTGGGCGGGTAGCCGTGCGCCTCGGTGTGCCGCACGATACACTGCAAAATTTGCATCTGTCGCTGGCTAAGTTTGTTATCCAAGTTGCCTCCTTTAGGCCCCTAGCCTGCTCCCACAAACAATTTGTTGTCGCTAGAAGCAGATGGGGCGGCCTTTGGGTTTTTCGCGTTATTGGTCGAAACGGAAGTTCAACCCAGCGGGATCGGCCAATGTGGCCGCGGCCCTGCATCCTGCACTTTCCGTTTCGACCGAAAAGCGGTAAACCCGACACCCAACGCCACCTAGACGTCGAAAATCACCCTTGCCTGCCACTCGCCGTTGGATTCTTCCACGGCCATCTGATGATATGTAACCGCCTTGACCGAGGGCCCCATCCAGTCGATATCCTCGCCGATCTCCCGCGCCGACACGTTGCACGTTAAGCAATTGTCCGAAAGGCTGGTGATCTCGAAATCCAGCGGCAGCAGAGAGTCGCCATCGAAAATGACCAGCAGAGATGAGAGAAACCTCTCCAACAGGCTGATCCTATCGTCACCCTCGATCCGAATAGTCACATTTCGGGTCGGCTGGTACTTGTCCAATTCAGCCACTATGGAAAACATGGCGTAGGCGGCACTTTCGAACGCCAGAGCCAGGGTCGGACCGCGTGCGACCACCCCGATATCCGCCGTATGCTCGATCAATTCGAATTTGTGTTTGCGGGTCATCTGTATAACAGATACGTCGCGCGAGGCCCGTATTCCTCCCGGATGACCGGATGAAAGTCTAACCTTGAATGCATACCCTGCCGATAATTAAAACGCCGAGAAGACGAGCGGGGTTGGAGCATGCACGACGAGGCCGCACTTATGGCCCAACAGGAAGATCCGAATCCGGTCGCCCGACCAGGGCTGAGCGGAGTCCAGAAAGCATCTTTACTACTCATGGCACTTGGCGCCGACAGCGCCAGCGCCGTGATGCAGTGTCTGCAACCCGACGACATCAAAGCGCTCGGAAGCCAGATTGCCCAGCTCAAGACCGTGGACCCTAAGATTAGAGAAATCGTCTTCGAAGAGTTTACTCGGCGCCACAGCGAAGGGTCTTCAGTTTCCGGCGCGGACTACGCCAAACAAATCCTCGAGCAGGTGCTGGGGGCGTCGAAGGCCAAGGACGTGGTCGCGGAGATCGCAAGCGACCAGCGCGACACGCCGTTCGGCTGGCTCAAGAGTGTGGATCCCCAGAAACTGGCTTCCTGTTTGCATAACGAGCGGCCGGAAGTTACCGCTCTGGTGCTCGCGCACCTTGCTCCTTCCCGCGCGGCCGACATCATAGCCGAGCTGCCCGAGCATATTCAGGGCGACCTCGCCCACAGGCTGAGCAATATGCAGTCCGTCTCGCCCGAAGTGGCGAAGACGGTCGAAGACGTGATGAGCAGTAAGCTGTCCAGGAAGGTTACAATGGACTTCAGAGCTATCGGCGGCATCAACTCCCTGGTGGCCATTTTGAACAACGCCGACAGATCGACCGAAAACGGAAATTCTGGATTATCTCGAAAAAACCGAGGGGAGCATCGCGCAGAGCGTAAGGGAGATGCTCTTCGTCTTCGATGACATAGCCAAGCTCGACGACCACTCGATGCGGATGATAATCCAGGAAGCCGCCCAGGAAGACCTGCGAATGGCCTTGAAGAGCGCGACGGAGTCCGTGCGTCAGACGTTCTACAGGAATATGTCCGAACGAGCCGCCGACGCGATGAAGGAAGACATCGAGATGATGGGGCGCGTGAGAGTGCGCGATGTCGAAGCAGCCCAGCGCAACATCATGTCCGTTGTCCGGCGACTGGAAGAATCGGGAACAATAAGCACGCGACCCGACGAAGAGGAGTTTGTCTGAGAGATGAGAGTCGATTTCGTGGAACCGTTCGCGCGGGCAGGGTTTATCGTTATCGAGACCGTTCTGCGCAGCAAGCCCGTGCGCGGGGCGCTGGCGATGCGCAGGACGCTGTCCACCACTCAGCAGGTCACCATCGTCCTCGACGTGCAAGGCCGGGTTTCCGGAACGGTCCTCTATGGCATGTCGCTTAACACCGCTCACAAGATTGCTTCCATCTTGACCGACCGCGCAGCGATGGCAATGGATGACGCGGCTTGGAACGCGATCTCCGAACTTGCGGACACCATCACACAGAAGGCCTCCGAACTACTCACGGAGGCTGGTTGCGAGTGCACCGTCAAACCCTCGGGTGTGATAAAAGGCCTGAACGTCGAAAAAGGAGCCGGCCCCGCGCTGGTTGTGCCGATGGTTACGATGTTCGGCCGGCTTGAGATAGGCGCGGCCCTCAGCGAAGCGGAGTCCGCCAAGGCGGCGTGATGGATAGAGATCGGGTGTCAGGTGTTGGGTATTGGAAGGGATGTGTCCCTCCAACACCCATTATCTTTTACCAAAAGGAGACCGGGTGTTAGGTGTCAGGTGTTGGGTATTGGAAGGTATGTGCCCCTCCAACGCCCATCATCCATCACCCATCACCTAACTGATAATGGCTGGCAAGCCCAAGAAACAAGAGCAAACGCAGCAACAATCGCCAAGCGGCCTCCAGGAGAAGGTCGCCGACCGGCGGTCCGCCCAACGGTAATCGGTGCTTTCGCAGGAGGAGATAAACGCGCTTCTCTCGGCGTATGAGTCCGCCGACGCGCAGCATCAGGCGAAGCAGGGAGCAAGATGCAAACCGGAGATGGAAGTCCGGCTGTACGACTTCGCCAGACCCGATCGCTTTTCCAAAGAGCACCTTCGCGGGCTTCAGACCATCCACGAAAGCTATGCAAACGAACTCTCCGGCGAGCTCTCATCCCTTTACGGCGTTCCGACTCGCGTGGAGCTTATCAGCATCGACCAGGCCGTTTATAAACAGTTTCGTGGAGTCATACCTTCCAGGACGCTTCTGGCGGAGGTAACGATTCACCCCATGAACCTGAATATCCTGCTTGGAGTCAGCTCCAGCGTGGTGGGAGCGTGGGTCGACTATCTGTGCGGGGGAAGTCCGAATTTGCCCGCAGCGCCCAGCGAGCTCACGCCCATCGACATCGCCGTGGCTAAGAATGTGCTCCAGTACAGCGCGCAGATTTACACGGGTTGTTGGTCGGGCTCGGTGCAGGCCACGGCGGAGGTTCAAAAAGTAACCGACAGTGAGTTTTCCGGAGAAATCCAAATCGGCGCTTCGGAAACCGTGCTTGTGTGCAGCCTTGAAGTGCAGGCGGGATCGTCCGTGGGCATGATGACTATATGCATACCCGCTCGCTGCATCGACGCCATGATGCCCGCCAATGCTCAGACAACCTCAGCGGCGGTGAAACACGACCTCTCGTCGCTCGCGACCAGCAAGGCCCTCAACCCCGTCGCGCTGACGTGTCGCGTGCTGCTGGGCGATGCGACTATCGCGCTTGACGATCTGAGCAACCTCGAAGTGGGCGATGTCCTGCGGACCAACCGGCGAGCCGACTCCGAGATAGAGTTCTACGTCGGCGACAGGCACGTCTTCGACTGCAGACCAGGCAGGCGCAGCAAGAACATCAGCGTCGTAATATCCAACACAAAGTCGGCAAGCCAGCCGGACATACCCCTGCCTCTGCCTCTTGAAGAGGAAGTCGTGGAAAAAGTGGCGTAGCGCCCGATGGGTCCGTCAGTTGTCGGTTGACGGTTGCCAGCCGGCACTGCGACACGGAGAGGGCGGTGGGGCTTATCGCTTCCCCCGACGTGTCCACACAGACGCCGGACGAGTTCGATATCCGCTATCGCGTCCTCTGCCTCAGCCCAAAGCCCGCCATGCCCACCATTCCGCCGGCGAGAGCCAGGAGCGAGGAGGGCTCGGGGACCGGAGCCACGGTCAGCTAGGCCTAACCTAACCCCGCTTCCAGGGCGACGCCATCCCGGCCAATCCGGCGAGGATTGTGGCGAGGCAGGAAGGCTCGGGAACTGGAGTGACAGTTCGGTGTTTCGGGATTTGAGAAGCGAGCACAATCGTTCGAACAGGGCGCAAACGTCTCAGTCGCTTCGGAAATCCCGAAACCAAGCGGCCTTTCGCTACAGCATCAAATGTTCCAGGTCTAGTCCATCCGATTCCCGCGCTCATAGAACCGCCGAGATGTAATAATATCCCGGCCCCATGTCCGACGTTCTTCCATTTCATCGTATGTCGTAGACTCGCCTCGGTCTGGTGTTCCCTCTGCGGTACGTCGCCTCGTTTCGGGATTTCCGGAGCGGACGGTAAATGCGCTTCCTCATCACCACGCCGTGCCCGCTCCTCAAATCCCGAAACACCGAGCGTTAAGCGATATAACGTTTGGGCTGGCATCGTCTGTGAAGATTTCCAGGCAGGTCGGCGTGAGGCTGCAAATTGGGTTGCTGACGTTGATATATACGTTCTGAGACGATACCGTGTCACCGTCGGGATTAAGGCACGTTGCCCTTAACACGTGCTGACCGTTCGTCGGTCTCTCCGTCTCTACGCCCGCCGTGTCGACGATGCAACCCGTATCCGGGTCAACCACGCTGATAGCGCCCTCCGGCGAGCCGTCCACACATAACTGGCCGGGCCGCCATGGGTGAACGAGACCTACGGCAGCCAGCCGGGGCGATGCAACGCAGCAGCCCCGCGCTGACCAAGTCTGCCTTAGGGGGTTCAGGGCCGCCCCTTCACCTTCGGGGGGAGCCAGGTTTGCTTGTACATCACGGAGGCCCGGCCTGACCGCGGCTTTATCCCCTTAGCCCTGAGTATCGAGTAGACCACCTTCGCCAGGTCGTCGGACCGCAGGGTTGCCGATATTACTGGTGCGCGGTCGGGGTAAAAGTCGCCTTCGACCCGTTGGCTTGTCGGCGTCCCATTCCGGGATGCGCCCCACAGGATAATCACGTCCCGCCCCGGGCCGAGGTAGCGGTAGTCCCTGTCGCTCACCCTCACGCGCTTCACGCTGTCCAGCAGTTCCCCGATGCGCCGCCTATCCCATGGGCGCCTCAGTTCAGCCTCCTGAATGCGGTCCGTACAGTGGCTTCCGTAGAGATCGAGGGTTATCACCGCCCGATCTACGCTCGCCACGTGCCGCAGGCAACGCACTTCGACGCGCGCGTCCTGGATCATCCAATCGTTCCGCGGCCACACCACCTCTAAGTAGGCACATCTTATCAGCCACAGACCGGCGAGGGCCGAGACGAAAACCGCAGCGGCTTTGAGCCCCCTGCTCATAGCGAACCTCCTTTAACGGTACAGCCAAGTCGCATCGGGGCCGCCGTAGTTGTACAGGAACTCGTTCATCCAGCCCCAGTAGTCGCTGTACCAGTCCGTATTGTCTTCTGCCTGGGTCACAGTGCATCCCTCTCCCAGGTACCACCAGAAGTTTTCCGTCCAAATAGTGCCGCAGCCGCATACGCCATCGAGAACCGGCATGTTTACGCCAAGGATGGAGCCCGAAGGCCCCCAGTACGCCGCAGACCAGCCGACGTATGTCTGCCCGCTGTCTGTAGCGCTACAGACCCCGAAAGCGTTGGGTATGTCGGTCTGTACTCCCCGTCCGATCAGCTGCCGCCGGACCAGCACGAATTGATCTGCACAATCCTGTACCGCCCGGGGTTGATCCCCACGTCGTTAAAAGCCGGATTCTGCCACCTGTACCTGCGGGTCTAGGAACAGGTTGCTCCCATGGATATATACGGGCCCGCCACCCGCAGTGGCGAACCCGACCACGTGTACGGTCCGTACGGCGGGTACCAAAAGCCGTGCGACCCGTAAAAGAAGTACCGGTAGGGCTGCACCAGCCAGCCGCCAATGGTCAGACGTCGGAGGCCGCTCATTCCGGGGTCGTTGGCGTACGGGTAGTTCGGGTCCTGCACCGGCCATCCGTCTTGGCAGCCGACGTACCTGTCCATCCACAGCGGGTCCAGCAGCAGCGTGCACGGGACTCGCTGAGCCAAGCACCCGTCGCAGACAGCGCGCATCTCTTCGAGGTTCTGCTCGCGGTACCAATTGGGCTGGTCGCGCACAAGGCCGCAAACCAACGCCTCGCCGCTGGCCGGGGAAACCGTCGCTCCCAAAACCTTGCT